>JAFQCR010000012.1 GCA_017416345.1 Clostridia bacterium
CTCTATGACCCACACAACGGTCAGAGAAGATCAGCAGTATATTGTAACTATTCACATTGATGCGGAATATCTCAAGGATGAAAAGACAAAATACCCCATCCGCATCGACCCGACCATTGAGATAACCTATGACGGCAACGGTGCAAGCGCTATTCAGGATGTCACGCTGAATCAGAACTCGGGCTCAAGCGGCACAAGCGGTTCGCTTTATGTGGGCAAGCGCAATACCTATGGAATTTCACGCACTCTGATGAAATTCCCGGGGTTGAATCTTAACTCAATACCGAGCAACTGCACTATAGACAGCGCATATATCGAGATACGTGATCTTATGTGTGAGACCACGGCTATGACGGTAAATGCTGCCATGTTTATGGGTAATGACTGGAACGAATCGACCGCAAATTGGAGCAATACAAATCCTAACCTGTATACGCCTATAAGCGGAGGCTCGGTCAGTGTGAGCTATTCCAACGGAACGGCTGTCAGCCCCAACCACCGCTACAGTATCAACATAACCAAGGCGGTAAGGCTTTGGAAATCGGGATTTTATCCTCACGCAAAAGGAATAATCCTCAAGGCTGACGACAGTGTTGAAAACGGAAGCAGTGCGTTGTATAAGACGTTTGCTTCATATAACCGTGCGTCTAACAAGCCGAGCCTTAAGATAAACTATACAAGCAATGTCACCCACACGGCATACGGTTGGTTGGGCTTTGTAAATTCCTCGGTCATAAACGGCTGGGTGTGGTGCAGTAACCACCCGAGCGAGACCCTGGACGTTGTGCTGACCATTACCAAGACCGGCACAAACCAAAGCTGGCGCACCGTGGGCCCTGCAAGCATTTACCGTTCCGATGTCAAGGACGCAGGCTACGGCACCGGCAACTACGGCTTCAGCTGCAGTATGGGGGATTGGGCAAGCTTTACACCGGGAGATTATTCGGTATCAGCAGAAGCCGTACTGCCCAACGGCAGCAAATATACTTTGCACGCAAGTCCAAAGACATATATTGTTGATTCGTATCCTCAACATTTGGATAATGGCGAATACTATATCAACAATAAAGGTTCGGGTAAGTTTATATTTGAATACGCATCAATGCTTGCAAATGCATCCAATACAATAGAGTTAATGGATTCTCATGGAAAATGGATGTTGACTAAATATGATGGCGGGTATACTATTAAAAATGTGTTCCGCAACACCTATCTCACGGTGAGTGGTTCATCTTGTACAATTGCATCGGTCTCCGGTAATATTTCGGATGAGTTTATTTGGGATCTGGCGGTTCGTAGTGATGTGGGTGGCGGAGTTGCGTTAAGAAACCGTTATAACGGCAAGTATTTTTATGACAATGGCAGTATATTGGGGTTTGAGAGTTCCATTGGAAGTGACAGCACCGGATACACATGGCGAATTGTCAGCACAGCTTCGTATGGTAATGCGAGCGGTTATGAGTATCGGCAGCTGACCGATGATGCTTTTTTTTCAAACGTAGATGTTATGGTTGGCCACTCTGCATCTATGCTGTTTGCTCCGGTTGTTACCAATACGCTTTGGTGCGACCCCAGCGATTTTATGTATACAATAAGTGTTGGAGAACCTTCGACCGCAGAGAAAACAATATCTGAGTTCTCATTAAACCATGCCACCGGAGTGATAACAGGCGTCACTGCCGGTGACGAACATCCTACGTTTATACAGTGCACCCATAAGGTGACAGGTCAAACATTTGATGCTGTAAGGGTCCTTGTTTGGCCTGCACTACCGGACGAAATGATAGATGTCTTTACCATTTGGAATTCAGTAAGCCACTCCGTCGGATATTGGGCGCAGGATGTGGTTAATGTATACGTTAAGGTGTTAGATGCAACCGGTCAGGAAGCTACCTACGCAACCACTGCTATGACAGAGGCAATTAATTATTGGGATAGTGTTTTACCGACTATACAGGTGCTCGAGGTCGAAAATGAAAACGATGCTAATATTATATGCTACGTTGGAACTGATGACGCTATCAACAGCACTGGAAGAATAACGGTGCTGGATGGTTCACTAGGTGGAACAATAGATGAAAGTTACACTAATAAATTCTATTATCAACATGACCAGAACTCAAAGATTTTCAAACAAATACATTCAGCGGTTATATACATTAGCCCTTACGGTGATGTGCAGATTGAAACTTATGATCATTATTCGGTAGTTGCACGGCATGAACTAGGGCATGCATTAGGCTATAGTGGGCATTCGAGTTCAAAAGGTGATATAATGTATCCGAGTTCTAATAAAGATTCTCCGACATTATTATCAACAAACGAACTGTATTTTATCAGAAAGGTCTACCAATTGGCAGAGAGTTATCAAGAATTGGAGGAAGAAAGTGAATAAGCGTATTGTATCTTTTGCTTTGGCAATTATTTTTGTGTTTGTGTGTGCTTGCCAAAAGGATAACAAGACAGCAAACGGTTCGAATCAAAACGGCACGTCTTCAAACCAGGATATAATCAGTAATTGTTTTCCGAGTCCGCCTTCAGACGCTGAACAATGTGCTGAAGCTACGCATATAATGATCGCATTCAATCTCGGAGCTCAAAGAAACGGTGAAAATGCGGAATTCATATTTGTTCCGCTTGATTCAATCAAAGGAGAACTTCAAGGCCCTGTACCCATAGCACAGATAGTGGTTAAGGGGAAGCTTAGTGATTATGATTTCACCGATACTTATACCGAGGGCAATTTTTATCTTTTGTTTCTTGAATATGATGAAGAAAATGAATGTTACCACGACAAGAAGATAATTAATTCTGTGATTCATTTAGATCCTCTTGATCTTGATGTGCCGGCACAATGGGAATCTATAGTCGATAACCTCTACAAGAATAACCATCATAGGTTTAAGTGGCTTGAAGAACTGATGCAAGAAAGCAATAAGCTGCTTGACAGCTCTGACAGCACCACGGCAGAGTGATTCCCAAGATAATAACTATTTTGGTATTGTGTTAAGCCTTGAAACTAAAAAGCATAAGAGACGGGTGGCGAGAGCCACCCGTTTTGCCTTCCCCTTTGAGGGGAAGGTGTCACCGCAGGTGACGGATGAGGTGAACGCTGTCACGAAAGGCCGCAAACGGTGCGGTTACGTTTTTCAATCTTGCTTTGCGTTAAATTCCCATTATTACTTTTTTGTGATAAAAAGCATCCCCTTGTAGACATTTAAAAATTTTTATGTTAATATATAATTACAGTTGAACTGTTAAATCTTATTTTCCGAAAGGGGTATTTATATGGGACTTATTAAAGCAGGTACCGGTGCTATCGGCGGTGTTCTGGCCGATCAATGGAAGGAATACTTCTATTGCGATTCCATCGACGTTAATGTTCTGGCCGTGAAGGGTCAGAAAAAGGTTTCGGGACGCTCGTCCAATACCAAAGCAAGCGACAACATCATCTCCAACGGTTCGGTCATAGCTGTTAATGACGGTCAGTGTATGATGATCGTCGACCAGGGCAAGGTGGTCGAGCTTTCGGCCGAGCCCGGTGAGTTTATCTACGATTCCTCGACCGAGCCTTCGATCTTTGAGGGTCCGCTGGGTAAGAGCATCCTCAATACCTTCAAGACCATCGGCCGCCGTTTTGCTTTCGGCGGTGACACCGGCAAGGATCAGCGTGTTTACTACTTCAACATCAAGGAGATCGTTGAAAACAAGTTCGGTACGGCCAATCCCATTCCGTTCCGTGTTGTTGATCGCAATATCGGTCTTGATATCGACGTTTCGGTGCGCTGTAACGGTCTTTTCTCCTACAAGATCTCCGACCCAATGCTGTTCTACACCAACGTGTGCGGCAACATCGAGCACAGCTACACCAGAAGCGAGATCGACAGCCAGCTCAAGACCGAGTTTATCAGCGCCTTACAGCCGGCATTTTCCAAGATATCCGATATGGAGGTCAGACCCAACGCTCTGCCCGGTCACGCCGAAAAGCTTGCCGAGCTTATGAACGAGGCCTTGACCGCAAAGTGGGGAGAGCTCCGCGGTATTTCGGTGGTCTCCATTGCACTCAACCCCATCACACTTTCACCCGATGATGCCGAGCTTATCAAGCAGGCACAGCGTACCGCCATTCTGCGTGATCCTTCTATGGCTGCCGCAACCCTTACCGAGGCTCAGGCCGAGGCTTTGAAGGGTGCCGCCAACAACGAAGCAGGCGCTATGAACGGCTTTATCGGAATGGGTATGGCCATGAACGCCGGCAACGGAATGAACGCCCGGGGACTTTATGAAATGGGGGCTAAAAACAAGGAATCGGGAGTGGCTGCTCCCTCTAACGGCTGGACCTGCCAATGCGGTAAGGTAAACACCACAAAATTCTGTTCCGAGTGCGGTGAGCCCAAGCCTTTGGCAGGCTGGGTGTGCTCCTGCGGAGTGCAGAATATGGGTAAATTCTGCCATGATTGCGGAAAACCCAAGCCGCAAAACGCACCGCTTTACCGTTGCGACAAGTGCGGCTGGCAGCCCGAGGATCCCAAGAATCCTCCCAAATTCTGTCCCGAGTGCGGCGACCGCTTTGATGAATCGGATATCACCTGATAAGGAGTAACCGATGCAAACCAACATTGAATTCAAATGTCCCAACTGCGGCGCTTCCCTGCAGTTTAACAGCAACACGCAGAATATGCGTTGCGAATACTGTGAGTCGGAATTTGATGTCGAATCGGTCAGAAGATACAATGATGAGCAGGCCTCGGTCTCAGACGATGATATCGATTGGGGCGAGGCTACGCAGGACGAATGGCACGATGACGACGGCGACGGATTGGGCGTTTATGTGTGTGATTCCTGCGGCGGTGAGATAGTGGCCGATGCCAACACCGCCGCCACAAGCTGTCCCTACTGCGGCAACCCCGTGGTAATGTCGGGACGGCTTTCGGGCGTTTTAAAGCCCGATTACGTTATTCCCTTCAAGTTGGATAAAAATGCCGCCAAGACGAGACTGTCAGAGCATTTCAAGGGCAAACGTCTGTTGCCGAAACTGTTTAAAAAAGAAGCCACCGTGAATGAAATAAAGGGAATTTATGTCCCGTTCTGGCTGTTTGATGCCGATGTCTGCACCGATATGCGCTTCCGCACCACCAAGGTGCGATGCTGGTCGGACAGTCGGTATAACTACACCGAAACCAGCCATTATTCGGTCGTCCGTGGCGGAAATCTCGGCTTCAGCCATATCCCTGCCGACGCATCCTCCAAAATGCCCGATGTGCTGATGGAATCGCTTGAGCCTTACGATTTCTCCGAGGCGGTCAGCTTTGAAACGGCCTATCTTTCGGGTTATCTTGCTGATAAGTACGACGTTTTGTCTGCTACGTGTGAGCCAAGGGTCAACCAACGCATCAAAAGAAGCACCGAGGACTGCTTCAGCAGTACCGTTCAGGGCTACACGACCGTTCAACTCGAACATTCAAGGGTCGGTTTCAATGACCGATGCGTGAAGTACGCTCTGTATCCCGTGTGGTTGCTCAATA
This sequence comes from Clostridia bacterium, assembly GCA_017416345.1. Taxonomy (GTDB): domain Bacteria; phylum Bacillota; class Clostridia; order Oscillospirales; family Acutalibacteraceae; genus UMGS172. The sequence continues at coordinate 5,526 of JAFQCR010000012.1, forward strand.
CCGAGTGGAACGGCCAAAAATTCACCTTTGCGGTCAACGGTCAGACGGGCAAGATAGTCGGTGACCTGCCGCTGGATAAGGGCGCTTATTGGCGGTGGTTCAGCTTTATTGCAGGCTCGGTTGCGGCAGGAGCATTTCTTCTGATGCTGCTGTTCCTTTTCGGAGGTGCGGCATGATGAAGAAAATATTTGCACTTATTTTAACGGCGCTTTTGCTGTGTCTTGTGCCTGCGGCTTCGGCCTATTCGGTGTATTCCCGTGTGACCGATTCGGCGTCGGACGCAATACCCGATGAATACCAGCAAACGCTCAGCGACCGACTTGACAGCATCAGCACAGAAACCGAAATGGACGTGCTGATCTGCGTGACCGACGACCTTGACGGCTACACCGTGGCAGGTTTTACCGAAAATTTTTATGACGATATGTGCGTGGTAATGGAGCATCGACGCTCGGCGGCGATATTGGTAATTTCGCTTGAAACCAGGGATGTTTACATCGACTGTGTGGATGACGCTCAAAAAGCTATCACCGAATACGAGGCCGAGGGTATCCTTGATCTGATGATGGACGATCTGTCGAGCGGCAATTATTATGCGGCCTGCGTTACCTTTGCCGACCGATGTGAGGCCGAGTTTTTGGGCTACATAAACGCCCCTTCGGAAAATATTTCCTCAAATTATTATCCCCCCTATGATTACGACTACGATGATGATTATAATTATGACTACGATGAAGAGTTCGAGCTTGAGTATGAGTTCGACTTAAAGTCCGATTGGCCGTATATGGCGGTCATTGCAGTTGTGCTCGGTGTCATCGTGGCCTTCATAACGGTCACCGTTATGAAGTCGAAGCTCAAATCGGTACGCAGTAACGACCGTGCGGCTGAGTATGTGGTGCCCGGCAGTATGCAGGTCACCGTCAGCTATGATTCGTTCCTTTACCGCAACGTCACTCGCAGAGAGCGACCGAAAAACAACAATTCGGGACGTCCCGGCAGAAGCGGTGGTTTCGGAGGATTTTCGGGCGGACGGGGAGGCTTCGGCGGTTCAAGTCACCGAGGCTCGGGTCGTAAGTTTTAGCTCATTTTTCTAAAGTTGGCAGTTTTTGTTGACTGTTGACTTTGGGTGGTGTATAATCAAGGAAAACTTTGAGGAGGAAAAGTATGTATATTTTAGACTTTTTCAAAAACCTGTTTAAGAAAAATAATATAGGAGTGATAATCTGGCTCGTGCTGAACATTGTGCTGATCGCCTTTTTGTTCAGCGGCGGATTTACCGATTGGGTGGGCGCTTTGCTCGGTATCGGCATCTACGCTTTGTCGATGGTCATCGCTCTTTCGCCCATCGGTGAATGGATCCTTCGTCTGCAGACCAGCTGTAAGAAGATAAAGGATCCCGATGTGCTGGCACGTATGGAGCCTCTGTTCAATGAGGTATATGCCAAGGCCAAGGGTCTGAATCCCGAGCTGCCCGACGGTATCAAGATGTTTATGTCGGAGGACGAGGAGCCCAACGCATTTGCAACCGGACGTAAAACGGTCTGCATCACCCGCGGCTTGCTCAACTACTACAACGACGAGCAGATCAAGGGCGTTCTGAGCCACGAGTTCGGCCACCTTGCACATAAGGACACCGACACCATTCTGGTCGTTTCGGTCGGTAACCTTATCGTCACCGTTATCTTCACCATCATCCGTGTTATTGCCAACATCGTAATGTGGTTCGGTGAGTTCCTTACCGCGATCTTCAGCGAAAGCTGGGGCGGCGTTATCGCCTCCATCTTCATCGGCCTTGCACGTATCATTGCCGACTTTATCCTTGTATGGCTTATGAGGATCTGGAACCAGATCGGCGTTTGGCTCTGTATGCACTCCAGCCGTAAGAACGAGTACCGTGCCGACCAGTATGCATACCAGTGCGGCTACGCATACCAGCTTTGCGAGGTTTTGGACAGCTTCGGAACCGAGCGCAGCGCACAGGGCGTGTTTGCGGCTCTTGCCTCCAGCCACCCCGAAAATGCTGACCGTATCAACCACCTCAACGACCTTATGACCGGTGCCGTTGCAGTTGACTGATAATACATAAGCTGAATCAATAAAAAATACCCCCGATGCTCACATTAGTGAACGTCGGGGGTATTTGGTTATAATTGTTTGGTGTGATTTTTAAAAACTCCCTTTGGGCAGGACATTTATATGACATATCGCTCATTTTAATGCCACATTGTACATCTGTCAAAACGCTTATCGCCGTCTGCGGGTGTTGCCGACGATGATAAGCAGGCGCAAAAGCTGCATTACTGCCACGGCCAATGCCGCAACATAGGTCATAGCGGCGGCAGAGAGCACCTTTTTGGCACCTTTAAGCTCCTGCTCGTCTAAAATACCGTTTTCTGACAGAGCTTTTATGGCTCGGCGGCTGGCGTTGAACTCGGTCGGCAGGGTGACAAGCTGGAAGATAACGCAAAGCGAAAACAAAGCAACGCCCAAATAGGCAATATAGCTGTAAAACTCGCCAAGGTAGGACAGCGCAATGCCGATGAAAATAAGCGGTATCGACAGCTTGGAGCCGATGTTGGTTATCGGCACGATGGCGGTGCGGACTTTCACGGGAACATAACCCACAGCGTGCTGAACTGCGTGACCTGCCTCGTGGCAGGCAACACCGATTGCTGCCACCGAGGTACTGCCGTAAACGCTGTCCGACAGTCGGATAACATTGGCCTTGGGGTCAAAATGGTCGGTCAGATGCCCCGACACCTGCTCAATGGCAACATCGGTAACTCCGTTAGCCTGCAGCACTCTTCTTGCGGCATCCACCGCCGAAAGCCCACGCTTGGAGTATACCTCGGAATACCTTTTGAACGAGGAATTTACCTTTGCACTTGCCACAAGCGACAAGATCATAAACGGCAGAACCAAAACTATATATGTCCAATCAATATAAAACATCTAAAGCCTCCAATAATATTTAAAAATAGTATACATTATTATTGCCGAAAAATCAATGCGGCAGTAATAAAAAACAGGGGAGTTGGACCCATTTACGGATCCGACTCCCCATTTTATGTTCAACAATTATCGCTTATCTCTGAACACGTCCGCTGGCGTTACCGCCGGCGAGGCTCTCGACCTCAGCGACACTCATCATATTGTAGTCGCCCTCGACCGAGTGCTTCAAGCAGCTTGCGGCAACGGCAAACTCAATAGTATCCTGTGCCGACTTGCCCTCAAGCATGGAGTAGATAAGACCTGCGCCGAAGCTGTCACCGCCGCCGACACGGTCGACGATGTGCATTCTGTACTGGCGGCTGAAGTAGCACTCTTTGCCGTCGTAAAGCATTGCGGCCCAATCGTTATCGTTGGCCGAAATGGAGCTGCGGAGGGTGATAGCAACATACTCAAAGCCAAAGCGCTCCTTGAGCTGACGTGCAACATCCTTGTAGCCGTCGTGGTTGACCTTACCGCTGGTAACGTCGGTATCGGCGGCCTTGATGCCGAATACGTCGGAAGCATCCTCCTCGTTGGCGATGCAAACGTCAACGTAGGGCATAAGCTCGGCCATGACCTGACCTGCCTTTTCACGGGTCCAGAGCTTCTTGCGGTAGTTAAGGTCGCAGGAGACCTTGATGTTGCGTGCCTTTGCGGCCTTGCAGGCTTCGAGGCAGATAGCGGCAACATTGTCGCCCAAAGCGGGGGTGATGCCGGTAAAGTGGAACCACTCAACGCCTTCAAAAATTGCGTTCCAGTCAAAATCCTCAACGGTAGCCTGGGCTATAGCAGAGTATGCACGGTCATAAACGACCTTGGAGGGACGCTGAGAAGCACCCTTTTCAAGGAAGTAGATACCGACTCTTTCACCGCCGCGGGTGATCTTGGAGGTATCAACACCAAACTTTCTGAGCGAGTTTACGGCCATCTGACCGATCTCGTGCTTGGGGAGCTTGGTGACAAATGCGGCATCGTAGCCGAAATTGCAGAGAGAAACTGCAACGTTGGCCTCACCGCCGCCGAAAGTTGCACCGAAGCTATCAGCCTGAACAAAGCGGAGATAACCCTCAGGTGCAAGACGAAGCATAACTTCACCGAATGTAACGACCTTTTTCATAAATCTTTCTCCTTTCCGAAAAGAAAGCCAATTTTTTACGAATACATTGTAACACATTAACGCAAAAAGTCAACTGTTTTAGAGTTTTGAATAACAATGTTGCACGGATATGCAAAGCAAAGTATTGCATTTTGGCGCAAGCGGCAAAAATTTTGAGCAAAATTAAATAATTATAATAAATCGTAAGGCACGGTCAACACTATTTTCAAAAATACGAAAGTGAGAAAATAATGAAGACCGAAACACATTTCAAATTGGCAATAAGGCTTTGCGACCGATATTTTCCGACGGCTTCGGTAGCCCAAAAGGCGGCGTTTGTGGACGGAAATATTATGCCCGACATAAACCCGTTTTCGTATTTGCGAGGTTTTACTGTGCGCCCGTTTTTCGGTCACGATTGGCAAAACGCCCAAAAGTTTATTCTGTCATCTGCCCAAAAGCTCACAGCAGGCAGGCTGGGGTTTTATAGCCTGGGAGTTTTTGTGCATTATCTGTGCGATGCCTTTACCTACACCCATAACCTCGGCTTTCACGGTTCTTTAAGTGAACACACAACATATGAAAAACGGCTGCACACCTGCGTTTTGCAAGGTAGCAACCGTTTCGATTCCAAAATTTTAAACTGTTCTCTGTCCGACTTTTTGGTCGGCTCTCACAAATCTTACGAGCAGGCAGAGCCGTCCGCCATGACCGATGCAAGGTTCATTTTGTCGGCTGTGAGTGCGGCGGTGGCGGTGTTTACGGCAGGTCAGAAATTGCCGTTGGGTACCGAAGCGCCCGAAGGACCTCGCTGTGCCGAGCGGTAGATCTCACGTCCGTAGATGCACAGCGATGCAATGTAAAACGGGATGACGAACAATAGCGGCAGAACGGCAAGACCCAAGGCAAACCATCCTAAAAAGCTCAGGGTGAAGCCGACAAATCTCACACGGTACGAACGAGAAAGGACGGCGGCTTTTTTCAAAATGCCGTTGCCTGAAAGATTGGGCTCGACGAGCATAACGGCATAGTAAAGCGCATATATCGAAAACCACAAAAGTAAGAGCAGAAGGCTGATAAGCTCAATGATGGGCTTTATGGGGATAAGGCTTGCCATCCACGACGGCATGGGGAGGTCAAACGATACGTAAAAATACGGGTCGGTGAGCATCGAAACTATTATATAAGGTAAAAAACAGAGTACTACGCCAACGACTACCCTTAAAAACAGCCCTACCGACAGTCCCATCGACCTTAAAAACACCTTGGCGTTGGAAAAACAGTAAAACACCTCGCCAACGGCAGGATCCTGACCTCCGGTCACCAGCCAGAACCAGCGTATCGTTCCGAAAAGCAACGGAATGGTCACCAAAAGGCTGAACAAAACCGAAAACACGGTTATTGAGGCGCTGGCTATTATGCTGTGGGTAGGGATATTGGCAGGGTCGAGCAGGGTCCACACAACATCGACCTTGAAAATGGTCTTGAGTGCTTCCTCCATAACGATATTCAGCAAAAAGGTTATCATCATCACGGTCGAGACGGCAATAGACTCACCCCAACGGTTTTTGAGAGCGCTTTTTGCGGCAAATTTTATCTCGGAAAATGACGGCTGGGGCACACGTGCCGTGCCGTAGCTTCTGAGCGGTTGCATCGGTAACATATATTCCTCCGAAGAAAATTTCGATCTGTCTTGCGCTTGTTTGGGCTTATTATAGCATCTTGATTCAAAAAAGTAAACCGGCGTCATTCGGTGTTTACATATTTTTTACAAGAATGGACCCATTTTAAAGTATTATTATATAATTTTTCTTGACTTAATCGTCGTTAAGTATTAAAATATAGCGGCGGCTTTTACGCCGAATATACATAAAAATGTATATTTATGCTATAAAGTGTATACAAATACCAAGCGTATCCTTGCCTGAAACATCGGGCAGGGAGGTCGAATTCATCCGTTTTTGTTGCTTTTTTACATATATCAGACCAAAAAACACGGGTTTTTGGCATTATACATAAATTTGCAAAAAAGACTTGATTTTATTCATTTTTGGTGTATAATTATTACTATTAAAATGCCATACTGTTTTTTATGGAAAATTTTACGGAGGTGCCGTATGTTTAAGGTGTTTATTGACGGTCGTGAAGGCACGACGGGCTTGAGAATAATCGACCGCTTAAGCGGCCGAAAGGATATTGAGCTTATGCTCATCCCCGAGGAGCTCCGAAAGGACCCCGATGAGCGAAAGAAGTACCTCAACGCCTGCGACGTTGCCTTCCTTTGCCTGCCCGATGCGGCGGCTATCGAGGCGGTCTCGATGATCGAAAACGAAAACGTCCGTGTTATCGATACCTCAACGGCACACCGAACCAACCCCGATTGGGTCTACGGCTTTCCCGAGCTGTATGACAGCCTGGCCAAGGCTCTGCCCACCGCCAAGAGGGTGGCCGTCCCCGGTTGTCACGCAAGCGGCTTTAACGCACTTATTGCTCCCTTGACCGAGGCAGGGGTTTTATCACACGATGCACTTGTGACCTGCTTTTCCTTGACGGGTTACTCGGGCGGCGGTAAGAAGATGATCGCCGAATATGAGGGCGAAGATAAGGGCGACGAGCTTTTTAGCGCCAGGATATATGCTTTGTCGCAGTCGCACAAGCATCTGCCCGAAATGGCGGCAATTTCAAAACTTCAAAACAAACCGGTCTTCTCACCCATAGTTGATGATTACTACAGCGGAATGCTGGTAACCGTGCCGTTCTTTAAAAGCCAGGTCAACGGCGGTATTGAGGCGGTAAAGCAGGCTTACATAAATAAGTATTCAGGCAAGCAGTTTATTGACATCAGCGATATTAACGGTGAAAAAGCCGCAATGCTGGGCTCCAACAATCTCAGCGGCAAGGACAAGATGCAGATCTTTGTCACCGGCAACGAGGAGCGTTTCACCGTATCGGCAAGATTTGATAATTTGGGCAAGGGTGCTTCGGGTGCCGCTGTCCAGTGTATGAACATAATGCTCGGCTTCGACGAGGCCGAAGGACTTGACCTTTAAGAAAGGGTAAGGTGTCAGAAATGGAAAAAGTGAACGGCGGAATTTGTGCCGCAAAAGGATTTAAGGCCGCAGGTATTCATTGCGGAATCAGAAAGAACAAGACCAAAAGAGATCTTTCGCTTATTGTGAGTGACGTCAAGGCGGCCGCAGCCGCAACCTACACCACCAATCTTGTAAAGGGTGCTCCCATAACCGTAACAAAAGAAAATATTGCCGACGGTTACGCTCAAGCTGTTATCTGCAACAGCGGTAACGCCAACACCTGCAATGCTAACGGAATTGAAATTGCCGAGGCAATGTGCAGTCTCTGTGAACAGTTTACAGGTATTGATGCAACCGACGTTGTGGTTGCTTCCACCGGTGTTATCGGTCAGCCCTTGGACCTTGCACCCATTGCCAACGGTATGGAGGCTTTGGTCAACGACCTTACCTATGACGGCTCGCTTCGTGCCGCAGAGGGAATTATGACCACCGACACCCGTGTCAAGGAGATCGCATATAAGTTCAATATCGGCGGTAAGGAATGCACCATCGGCGGTATTGCCAAGGGCTCGGGAATGATCCATCCCAATATGGCCACCATGCTGGTTTTCATCACCTCCGATGTTGCCATCACCCCCGAGGTTTTGCACGCCGTGCTCAAAGCCGACGTTGAGGATTCCTTTAATATGGTAAGTGTCGACGGCGATACCTCGACCAATGATATGTGCTGTGTTTTGGCCAACGGTATGGCCGAAAACAAGGTTATCGACAGCGTTGACAGTGAGGATTGCAAGGCCTTCAAAGAGGCTTTGTTTGCCGTGACCTCTTACCTTTGCAGAATGATCGCACGTGACGGCGAAGGCGCAACAAGACTTATGGAGGTCACCGTCAGCGGTGCCGCAACCAAGGCTGTTGCCAAGACCGTTGCCAAGTCGGTTGCTTGCTCGTCGCTTTTAAAGGCCGCCATCTTCGGTGCCGATGCCAACTGGGGCAGAGTGCTGTGTGCCATAGGCTACAGCGGTGCCGAGCTCGATGTAAATAAGGTCGGCGTTTCGTTCAAGTCAAAGGCCGGCACCATTGAGGTCTGCCGCAACGGTGCAGGCGTTGATTTCAGCGAGGAAATTGCTAAAGAGATCTTGCTCGAGGAAGAAATTCAGATACTCATCACCCTCGATTCGGGCGATGCTGCCGCCACCGCCTGGGGTTGCGATCTGACCTACGATTACGTCAAGATCAACGGTGACTACAGAACCTGATTATAACCGATAAATTATGGCTGTTAAAAGCCCTCCTTGTTAAAGGAGGGTGGCACGGCGTAAGCCGTGACGGGAGGATTCAAAAATTCTTCACTGAATCCCTCCACCAACGCTTTGCGTTGGTCCCCCTCCCTTTGACAAGGGAGGCATATCGGTGCCAAATTGGGAGGCTATAAATGCATAGACAGGAAGGAAAAACGATGGAAATAAATAACGCTCAAAGAGCCCAAATTTTAACCGAGGCTCTGCCTTATATTCAAAAATATTCGGGCAAGATCGTCGTGGTAAAATACGGCGGCAATGCCATGATAGATGACGAGCTGAAGTCGGCTGTTATGCACGATATCGTGCTGATGTCGCTTATCGGCGTCAAGGTCGTGCTGGTGCACGGCGGCGGTCCCGAAATTTCGGGAATGCTCAAAAAGATCGGCAAGGAATCGGTTTTTGTAGACGGACTTCGTGTTACCGATGCCGAGACGGTCGAGATCGTCCAGATGGTGCTTGCAGGCAAGACCAATAAGGATCTTGTAAACCTTATCGGCACCGTCGGCGGCAAGGCTGTCGGCCTTTGCGGACTTGACGGACAGATGATTTGTGCCGAAAGACTAGACGACGTCCACGGCTATGTCGGTGAGATCACCAACGTTGATACGACCCCCATTCTCGACCTTTTGGAGAAAGGATATATCCCCGTTATTTCAACCGTTGGTTGTGATGCTGAGGGCAACGTTTACAACATCAATGCCGATACTGCCGCCGCAAGAATTGCAGGCGAATTAAAGGCCGAAAGCTTTATTTCCATGACCGATATAGCAGGTCTTATGAGGGATAAGGATGATCCCGATTCGCTTATTAAAAAGATCAACGTCAGCGAGGCCACCCTGCTTATCCGCAACGGAATCATCCAGGGCGGTATGATTCCCAAGGTGGAATGCTGTATCGATGCCATCCGCCAGGGAGTTCAGAAGGTCTTTATCATTGACGGACGTATCCCTCACGCAATTTTGATCGAAACTCTGACCGATGAAGGTATCGGTACTATGTTTGTGGGTTGATAAAATGTTAAGCTTTAAGGAAAAGGATAAACAGTATGTTGCCAACACCTACGGCAGGTTTGATGTCGAGCTTGTCAAGGGCAACGGCGCATATCTTTACGACATAAACGGCAAGGAATACATTGATCTCGGAAGCGGTATTGCGGTCAACACCTTCGGTGCCGCCGACGAGGAATGGAAGAATGCCGTTATCGCACAGTTAGGGTTGATTCAGCACACATCAAATTTGTATTACACCGAGCCGTGCGCAAAATTGGCCGAGCTTCTGTGCAAAAAATCGGGCATGAAAAAGGTGTTCTTCGGGAACTCGGGTGCCGAGGCTAACGAGTGCGCCATAAAGCTTGCCAGAAAATATTACTCAGATAATCACGAAGGTAACACCGGCAAGATAATCACTCTGGTCAACTCCTTCCACGGTCGAACCGTCACAACGCTTTCGGCCACGGGTCAGGACGTTTTTCACAAGGATTTCGGTCCTTTTACCGACGGTTTCGAGTTTGTACCCGCCAACGATTGCGAGGCACTTTTAAGTGCAGTGGGCGACGATACCGCCGCCGTTATGATCGAGCTTGTGCAGGGTGAGGGCGGAGTTAATGCGTTGGAGCAAGCTTTTGTCGATTGCATCAAGTCGGCCGCCGAAAAGCACGGCTTTCTCATCATTGCCGATGAGGTTCAGACCGGCAACGGCAGAACGGGCAAATACTTTGCTTCAGAGCATTTCGGACTTAAACCTGACATCATCACAACGGCCAAGGGTCTTGGCGGCGGACTGCCGATAGGCGCTTGTCTTATGGGTGAAAAGGTTGAATTTACCTTGGGAGCCGGCGATCACGGCTCAACCTTTGGAGGTAATCCTGCGGTCTGCGCAGGTGCTGTGTCCATCGTTGAGAGAATTGACGAAAAGCTTCTCAAAGAGGTCACCGAAAAGGCCGAATATACAAAAACAAAGCTGCTTAAAATGGACGGCGTAAAGTCGGTTTCGGGACTTGGACTTATGATTGGTATTGAGACCGCAAAGCCGGCTAAGGAGCTGGCGGTCGCCTGCCTTGAAAAGGGTGTGCTGATACTCACCGCCAAGACTAAGCTCCGTATGCTGCCGCCGTTGAATATTACCTACGAACAGTTGGATAAAGCACTTGAAATTTTGCAGGAGGTTTTGACAAAATGAAGCATCTTTTGAAATTGGGCGACCTTACACCCGCCGAGATAGAAGAGGTTTTAAACCTTGCCGATCAGCTTAAATACGACCAGAAGCACGGTGTTGACCACCGTTATTTGAAGGGTAAGACCCTAGGCATGATCTTCCAGAAGTCGTCCACCCGTACCCGTGTTTCGTTTGAGACCGGTATGTATCATTTGGGCGGTCAGGCTATGTTTTTAAGCTCACGTGACCTTCAGATCGGCCGTGGTGAGCCCGTTGAGGATACTGCACGTGTGCTTTCCCGTTACCTTGACGGTATTATGATCCGCACCTTTGCTCAACAAGAGGTTGAGGATCTTGCCAAATACGGTTCCATCCCCATAATCAACGGTCTGACCGACTATTGCCACCCCTGCCAGGTGTTGGCCGACCTTATGACCATCCGTGAGCACAAGGGTGCTTTGCAGGGTCTGAAGCTCACCTTTGTCGGTGACGGTAACAATATGGCCAACTCGCTTATCGTTGGCGGTATCAAGAGCGGTATGGAGGTTGCAGTTGCTTGCCCCAAGGGCTACGAGCCCGATGCCGACATCATGAAGTGGGCTGCCGCAAACGGCAAGTTCACCTGCACCGACGATATTGCCGCCGCTGTCAAGGATGCCGACGCCGTTTATACCGATGTCTGGGCCTCTATGGGTCAGGAGGAGGAAAAGGCCGAGCGTGAAAAGGTCTTTAAGTCCTACCAGGTCAACGAGGAGTTTATGTCGCTTGCCCATAAGGATGCAATGGTCATGCATTGCCTGCCTGCCCACCGTGGTGAGGAGATCACCGCCGAGACCTTTGAAAAGCACGCCGACGAGATCTTCGACGAGGCCGAAAACCGTCTGCACGCCCAAAAAGCCGTTCTTGTCCTCACAATGGGTGATAAGAAGTAATATTTCAATGCAAAAACCAACCGCCGCAGTGAAAACTGCGGCGGTTTTGCTTATTCGCTGACTAATTCAATACAATCAAGCAGGATTTTTTCAATTATTCTAACCTTTTCAGGTGGGAGTTGAGAAAGTTTTTCAGATGTAAAAGCCATGTTCTCTTCTGTGGATGTTCCGGTCAAAAGATAGTCGGCGGTAACATTGAGTGCACGACTGATTTTAAGCAAGTTTTCGGGTCGCAAGGCTTTAACGCCTCTTTCAGCAGTCGAGAGCAACTGAGGAGAAACGTCTGCTTTTTCAGCCAACTGTTCTTGCGAAAGGTGCAAAAGTTTTCTGTGAAGAGCAATTCTCATTCCCATTTCAACTAACAATTTTGAATCTCCCATCATAACACCACCCATTCTATGGTAGATATTATAAACATAAAACTTGATAAAATTAAGCGTCTATGGTAGAATTATCTACCATAGAACTAAATAGGGGTGGGTCGTATGATAGAAGTATATACTGTAAGTTTGTTTGGACACAGATTGATTGAAAATATGATTGAAGTGGAAAAAGCGATCGAAAGAATAGTGGAAAAGATTACGTTATCTCACGATTTCACAGTTTTTCTTGTGGGTTGTGAGGGGGATTTTGACCGCATAGCCACATCGGTTATACATCGTGCAAAAAAACTACGTGACAATATAAGTTTAATATTGGTTCTACCATATCCAAAGTCCGAATATATCCGTAATTGTGAAAGTTATAATAAATTTTATGATGATGTAGAGATCTACAGCAGTTTAGAAAAGGCGCACCCAAAAGCTGCTTATCAAATTAGAAACAGGTATATGGTTGATCGTTCAGATGAGGTGATCTTTTATGTCAAAGACAAGATCGGCGGAGCGGCAAAGACATTAAGATATGCCGAAACCAAGGGTAAGAAAATCGTAAATGTAGAATAATAACCAACCGCCGTGGAATGCTCCACGGCGGTTTTGTTGTTAAATGTACTTTTTGATTTCGGCGTAAAGGTTTTGGAAATAGCAGTCGAAGCCGTCATTATTGGGGTGGACAAACAGGTCGCCAAAATAGCTTTCATCGTGCGGGATAAGGTCATCGCCACGGATTATTGCAACGTTTTCAAGGTCGCTTGTGAGCTGTTCAATTTTCTCGGCAAGCGCTTTGAAGGTCATTGCCTTTTCGGTGTTGTCAAAATTCTTGTTCCACGGCGGCGTTATGCCGAAAATTTTGGTATTGGGGTAAAGCTCACTCACCGTTTTGTAAAATTCACGGCAGTTTTGCTCAAAAACCTCGGGGCTTCGCTTTGACCAATCGTTGGTGCCGTAGGCAACCGTGACTATTTTGGGGTCGAAAGGCTCTCGGCAACCTGCCAATTCGGGCTTGAAGACCTCGCCTCCGATGCCCTTGTTATAAAGGTCAAGGTTGAGTGCGTCGGCAAGCTGAGCCGTATAGTGACGGTAGTTTCGGGTAGAATCGTGGCCGTGGGTTATCGAGTCGCCGAAGCAAAGCAGCTTTTGACGTTCAGGCATAGGCTCGACCACCGCACCGTCCGACAGATTGACCTCTTTCAGATCGACCTTAACGGTGTATGGGAAATACACCTCGACCGTCTTGAAGCCCTCACCCAGAGCCACAGTACCGTCAACCTCGCCCAACGGAAATTCGTATCTGGTATAGTTACCCTCAAAAACAGCGTCACCGTAATTGTCGATAGCGCCGATAAATTTGCCGTTTACCTTCACATCAAAGGAATAATACCCACGAGTCGACGCAAAAACCGTTGTCACAAAGGCTTTGAGGTTCAGATATGTGCTATCGGTTTTGAAACGGAGTCTCACACCTGCCGTGGCAAAGGATTTTTTGAAAAATCCAAGGTCGTAGCCCTCATAAAACCGCTGTTGTTCCTCGGTAAAGCGATGGAGGTTTACATAATTCTCTATCTGCTCAACCCTCACCGCACCGGTTGCAAATTCTTTGATTTGTTGGAATGTCAGTTTCATTTTTATCACATCCAAGGCTTGATAGGACCATTATATACCCCTCACAAAACAAAATCAAGGGCGTTTTTCATAGAGCTTTTTCCGGTTTTCCTGCCTTTTGGAGACTAACCCTGACGGATGAGGAGAACACCGCCATGATAGACAGCAAATGATATATCATACCCATCTTACGGCGGACGACCGTGAAAGTCCGTATAGAACCTTCCTCTGACGAGGAAGGTGGCCTGCCGAAGGCAAGACGGAAGGAGAGATAAGCCGTCTTACGGCGGGCGACTCGGGAATCGCCCCTACGGTTTGCCTTCCCCGACAGGAGAATCTCCCATAGGATGGGAGAGATGTCTGCAAAACAGACAGAGAGGGACGGCCCCCGCAAAGGAAAGGTGGCGGGCGAGGCCTGACGGATGAGGAGAACACCGCCACGATAGACGGCAAATGATATATCATACCCATCTTACGGCGGACGGCCGTGAAAGTCCGTATAGAACCTTCCTCTGACGAGGAAGGTGGCTTGCCGAAGGCAAGACGGAAGGAGAGATAAACCTTCTTGCGGTGGGCGATTCGTGAATCGCCCCTACGACAGACCTACAACCACCGCTTACCTTGACAAGGAAACGGCTGTATGTTATACTTTATATATAAAGTTACGAAAGAGGTGCTGTTATGAAAAAGGTATTGGGATTATTCTTGAGTACGGTGTTGCTTTTGCTGTTATTCTCGGCTTGCAATGAGCCGAATGATGCCTTTTTCATCGGCACGGTCAAATCGGTGTCGGAGGAAGATATCACCGTCACCGTGGCAGAAAAATTCACCAAAGCAAACGGTGAGACCGTGAAATTTCAATCGGAAAACGCCGCACAGCTTGCGGTCGGTGACGAACTGCGTGTGCAAATAGTTGACGGAGCGGTAAAGGAATGCACGGTCTTGCTGGCGGTTGAAAATATGCGTTCTGACGGGGCCGACACCGACAGCCCACCGATGCTTCAAAAATGGGAAGACACCAAGGTGCCGAAAGGCTTTCCCGACTTCAACGATCGGTCTCTTGAGATAGAGGTGCGTGAATCCGATTGCTTTGGAACGCATAATGCCTACCGTGTTGTTGATCAGAATAAAAATATAACCTATCTTTCGAGCGTAGGGTCAAGAAGCTCCGAATTTGTGATAATGGGTGATGTTACCGATAAATGCAAGCTCGGTGATTTTGTTGTGCTCACGACCTCGAAGCACAGCGTCAACGCCTGCTACCGTGCTGCCGATGCAAAGGATATAACCAAGCTTGAGGTTATTGACAGTAAAAAGGCCTTGCAGTATGTAGAAATGAACAATAGACTCAACAGCACGTTGTACAAGCCCGTGATCTATCTGTATCCGCAACAGACCGTGAGTGTGGATGTGGCATTGGAGCTGGATGGCAGATTGACCTGCACCTACCCCGAATACGCTGACGGTTGGGATGGGCTTACCGTGTACCCCAACGGCACTATCCAAAAGGACGGCAGGGAGTATTACTGCCTTTACTGGGAAGGTGAAAGCCGTTTTGAACCCGATTTTTCAAAAGGCTTTTGTGTAAAAAGCGAGGATACGGCAAGTTTCCTTGAAAAGACCTTGCGTGAAATAGGTCTTAACGACCGTGAGGCCAATGAGTTTATTATCTATTGGCTACCGATATTACAGCAGAATGAGTATAATCTGATATCCTTCCAAGGTGAAAACTACACCGAGTTGGCCAAGCTTACCGTGTCACCGACACCCGACAGTGTTTTGAGGGTATTTATGTCCTTCAAAGCGTTAGAAAACCCGACCGAGGTCGAACCGCAGGTGTTTACGCCGTTTGAGCGTAACGGTTTTGCCGTTGTTGAATGGGGCGGCGGCCCTGCATAAACCATAATATAAGTAAAGCCACAGTACGCGTCAGCGTTACTGTGGCCTTTCTTTATTTGTATTAAAACTCAAATATGCGCACCGCTCCGAGGGCGGAGGAACAGTCGACCACACTGTCCGGCACCGAGATTATCTCTGCATCAGTAGTGGCCTTAAGCAGGGCGACGGTGGCTTCCTTTATCTGCTTTTTGCCGCCGACTGTCACTGTTTTGGGGTTCGTTTTCAGCACCGTGTTTATTTCAGCAGACAGCACAACTCCCATAAAAAAGCTGTAGGTCTGCACCTTGTCGGCGCCCATCAGATTGCTGAGCACTCGCACCTTGAAAAGTGCCTCATTTATGCCAAACTCGTTGCTGTATCGGTAGCCCTTTAAAAGGTATTCCTCCGAATACTTTTCGACCGAAAGGTCAACGGTGCTTTTCAAAACCGTATTCTGCGACAAAGCGGCGATCATCTCGCCCGTGAGCTCGGTTTTAAAGCCCGTTATCTTACCGTTTTCATCAACTTCTATGATCTTGGAGTGTGAGCCGGGCAGGATGTAAACGCCGTTCAAGGTATCGTAAAGTCCAAAAAGCTCGGTTTCCTCACCGCGCATCATATCGGCGGCTTCAAGGCGGTTGGCCTTTAGTTTCACTCCTCGGATAAACACAAACGGTATTGCCGAAATGTCGGGGAACACCGTTTCGTGCATTGTGTCGTGCAGCTCTTTTATGCCGGCAGGTGCCACAATGTGGTCGAGTTTGCAAAGCCCAAGCTCCGAGGTTATCATTCCGCTTGCCAGTACTTTTTTGATGTCGCTTTCGGTTAAATTATTGCGGCCTAAAAGGGTAGAAATACCCTCCTTAACGGCATTTTTCAGTAGTGTGCTGTCATCGGCATTGGCTCTTGCACCAACGTTGTAGCGCACTGTGTCAATACACCTGCCGTCACTTACCAGCGTCAACCTAGTGTTGGTCGTACCGCCGTCAACAGTTATGTAATTTGTCATTTATTATCCTTCCAAAGTTCTCTTTCGATATTGGGGGTAAGCTGTGCCAGCATACCGCCGTCAACTATCAGCTCGGCACCCGTTGTGTTTTTGGAGGCGTCGCTTGCAAAGTACCACACCGCATTGGCAATGTCCTCAAAATCGGCAATGTCTTCAATGGGAGTGTAGTTGGCAAGATAATATTTGCAATTGTTGAGGTTTTTCTCCCAGCGCTCGGTTTTTATCATACCCGGCAACACGCAGTTGGAGCGGATGCCGTATTTACCCCAATCCACCGCAAACGACTTTGACATTGCTAAGATCGCACTTTTGGTGGAGCAATAGGCACATCGGTTTTCGGTGACACGAAGGGCGGAGTTGGAGGTAATGAAAACGATCGAGCCCTTTTTCTGCTCCTTCATCTGCTTGGCGGCCTCTCTTGCCATCATAAAGTTCCACAAGATGTTTATCCTGTAAACGTCGGCAAATTCCTCAATGTCCACCGTAAGGCTTTCCTGACCGATCCCTAAATTTGCGGCATTGAGGACAATGGTATCAATGCTGTAGCCGAGTGATTTGATCTCCTCAAAAATGCACTCGACCTCGGGCTGATCAAAGCTCACGGTCGAAAAGCCCTTAGCAAATACACCGTATTTGTCGGCAAGTGATCTTGCGGCGGCATCGGCCTTTTCAAAATCACGGCCGCTTATGAAAATGTTATAGTTTTCCTTGGCAAAGCGCTCGGCAATGGTGTACCCCGTACCGTAGCATGCACCTGTAACAAAAACCGATCTGCTCATTTTGTACCCTCCTCACCAATCTGCGTTGCTTCCGTCCTCATAATACTGACGGGGTGTTGTCCATTTGCCGTCATAAAGCTTATCTGCCAAAGCCTTTTCATCAAGCTCAATACCAAGACCCGGCTTTGTGGGGACGTCAATGTAGCCGTTCTTGATGACAAACGGCTCGGTGATGTAGCCAACACCAAGGTCGGATCTGTCGGGGTTACCCGGATGCTCCTGCACAAGGAAGTTGGGTATTGCAGTATCAAGCTGAATGCAGGATGCAAGCGAAATGGGACCCAACGGATTGTGCGGTGCCACCGTCATATAGTACATTTCGGCCATGGCGGCCAGCTTTCTGCCCTCAAAGATACCGCCGACGTGACAAATGTCGGGCTGAATTATGCTGACGGCCTGCTTTTCGATAAGCTCACGGTATTGATATTTACCGAAAAGTCGCTCGCCTGCGGCAATCGGCACGGTGGTCTTGTGGGCAATGTTGACCATACAGTCAACGTTTTCGGGCAAGCAAGGCTCCTCAATAAACATAGGGCTATACGGCTTGAGCTGTTCGATAAGCACATTGGCAAGGCTGGGTGCAACACGTCCGTGAAAGTCGATGGCAAGGTCAACACCGTCACCAATGCGTTCACGCACCTTGGCGAAGCGCTCAACGTGCTTTTTGATGTTTTCGGGATTTTCAACCGCCTTTAAGGGAGGAATTATGGAATATTTCAGCGCAGTATAACCGTCCTTCAAGCGCTCGTCGGCAATGGAGAGCATTTCCTCAATGGGAAACTCGCCTGCCACACCTGCACGCTTGATGTGGGTGTACATTCTTATCTTTTCACGGCATTTGCCACCCAAAAGCTCGTAAACGGGACAGTTGTAAAACTTGCCCTTAATGTCCCACATAGCCTGCTCAATACCGCTGATGGCCGACAGCATCAAAGGACCGCCACGGTAAAATCCGCCACGGTAAAGCGCCTGAACGTGGTGCTCTATCTGCATGGGGTCCTTGCCAATGAGGTATTCCTCGAACTCACGGATAACGGCCTCAACGGCGTTGCAATGACCCTCCAAAACGGGCTCACCAAGACCTACGATGTCGCAATCGGTGTGCATTTTCAAGAACATCCAACGGGGTTTGACCTTTATAACTTCAAGCTTTGTGATCTTCATAAATAATCCTCCAAAGAATTAGTTGACTGCTTTAACAAACTTTTCTGCAAGACGGGTGATGCCGTCCCAATCCTCGGCTTCGATCAGCTTTTTATCGGTCAGATTTGAGCCGATACCAAAGCCGCAGACACCTACATTCAGGTAGTCAGCCATATTGTTTTCGTTGATTCCGCCGACCGCAAGCAGCTTTACGTTGGAAAGCGGTGCTTTGACCGCCTTCACATAGCCTGCACCAAGATCTGAAATGGGGAACAGCTTGACAAAATCGGCACCGAACTCGTGAGCGCTTGCTATTTCGGTCGGGGTCAACGCACCCGGCATTGAAACCATCCCCAAACGGCAGGTCTCACGAATGACCTCCTCTTTCACATTGGGCGAAATGATGAACTGACCGCCTGCCGCACGGGTCAGCCGCACCTGCTCTAAGGTCAAAACCGTACCTGCACCGATGAACATTCTGCCCTTAAAATGCTCGGCCAAAGCCTTAATGCTGTCGGCCGTTTGGCTGTCGGGGGTCGAGCCGTTTGCCGAATAGGTAATTTCCAAAAGTCTTATGCCGCCCTTATATAAAGCCTCGGCCATGGGAATAAGCTTTTCAGAGGCCACGCCGCGGATAATCGCAACCAATTTTGAATCCTCAACGGCTTGGATAATGGCCTTTCGGTCGGGAGTGGGAAGGGGTTTACTCATAACACTTACCACGATTTCATTGTTGTTTATAATATCTTCCTCTGTGAAGGAGGTGAAAAGAATTTCTTTGGTGCTTGTTCTTCCGCGGTCATAAACAAGATAGATTCTGCCGTTATGGTAGTCGGCATCGGGATAGGAAACAGCATCTCGCTCGTCAATACACTTTTTGTATTTCCAGGTCTTTCCGTCGTCCTCGGACAACTGCACCGTCATATTAGAGCGTGCATCTGGGCAATCGTTGTTGATGAGCAGCACACGTCCCGATGGTAGCTTTTGCACAAAGAATCTTGTGTCAGCCGATACTATTCCGCTATTCTTGGCATCGGTCCAGGTAAGACCGTTGTCATAAGAATAGCACTCGGCAAGACAACCTGCACCGCAACGGGCAAGCATACGCAAGGTCCCGTCGTCCATTTTATATGCCATGGTCTCGTCAAAATCGGTCTTTAGCTTTTTACCCGAATAATGACGTGTGAAGGTCTTGCCGCCATCATGGGTAAGATTGTAACCGTAGGTGTCGGTCATCTGGTCATAGGCAAAGCAGACCCAATTATCGTTGTCAATAAAGGTTGGCTTGCAACGCAGAAAACCGTTGTAAATGTATTTTGGTTCGGTAAATTCAAGAGATTTAAGGTCGGCATCGGGATTAGAACAGGTTATTTCCCACTCAGCATGAACAAAGTCGCCAAAACGATAACCGTCAACCTGAGCAGGGCCCATATATTTGCTCATTCTCACAAGGTCTGCACTCACTTTTTCGGTGTTGTTCTGCACCCAAAGAATATGCAAAATGCCATTAGGGTCTAAAAACAACTGAATGTCCAACGAGTGAATATTGTACTCATAGCTGCTTGGTATCACCATTATCGGCTTCGACCAGGTCTCGCCGCCGTCGTCACTCACAATCAAAAGATTATAGTTATTCATATGCGGTTCTCTTGTACCGCCTGCATACCAGCCCGCAAAAATTCTGCCGCCTTTGGTTACAGCAATAGTAGGACACCCTTGAAAAATCCGTATGCTTTCCCAATATTTTGAACTGTAAACATCACGTACCACCTTGCAAGGGACAAGCTTTGCGTAGTCCATACTCTACCTCCAAAAATATTATTTGATTTGATTATACTTTATAATTTAATCAATATATATGGAAAATTGTGCACATTACATTGACAATCTTGCAAAACGGGATATAATTATTGTGGGTGATAAAAATGCAAGAGAATTTTTTATATGAACTTACACACGATGATATTTATTTCAAATACGCTAAAGGACCGAGCAGTCGGTCGGGCAAGGAGTTTCATCCTTTTTTTGAGATAATACTGTTTTTGGGCGGCGATGCCGAGCTTATCTGCGAAACGGTCAACACACGTCTTGCACCCGATACGGTCGTTTTCATCCCCAAGGAGACCTACCATCAGGTGCTCATAGGCAAGGATAAGGACAACTACCGTCGATGCGTTATCAACTTTACCGAGGAATTTTTGCCCGCATCCCGTGACCGCCTTAACGCCTTGGCAATATTTGAATTTAACGAAAAGCTGCGTTATCTTTTTGATACGGCCGTTTCGATCTCCAAGGACGCAACGCAAGCAAATGCGCCGCTTTTAAGGTCGGTTTTAGAGGTGATTTTGTACGAGCTTTTGTCCGCCGAGCCGAAAGCTTCAAGCCAAAACAGCCTTTCAGGGGTCACTGCGGCGGCTCTGAGATATATCGAGGAAAACATTTTAAAGGAGCTCAGTATCGAAACTGTGGCCAAGGCCTGCCACGTGTCACCGTCGTCACTTTCCCATAGCTTCAAAAAGGATATGCAGACCTCGGTCTACCGCTACTGCCTGCAGAAAAAACTGCTCTGTGTTTATGACAAAATTTCGCACGGCACACCTGCAACGGCGGCCGCTTTGGAGTGCGGCTTCAACGATTATTCTGGCTTTTACAAGCAGTATAAAAGGATGTTCGGCTTTTCTCCGTCCAAAAAATAACAAAGCCTTCCGAATTTTCTCGGAAGGCTTTAAGCTTTATATTTCCCAAACCTTAACCTCGTAGCGGTCGGCGGTGGCAGTAATTTTACAGATGTCGCCGTCAAGGGCAAAGCTGTCGGGCAGCTTTTTATCGGTAATACCGTATTCCGATGCCTTGAACTCTAACGTGAAATCGGCGGCAGTCTCGGCCATATTCACTGCAAAAATCACCGTCTTGGAGCCGTCACGCATTGTCCACGAGCCCGTGGCGATTCGGTTGGACACGATTTCGCCATCAAACCACAATCCTGCACTTGTTTTTAACTTTGGAAGGCCGCAATGGACGGTGGCAGGGCGAAGCATTCTACCGCCGTTGAACAGCTTGGTGTATTTGTAGCGGACATCCACACAAGGCTTCAAAAATTCCATATGACGGTCGGAATATACGATATCGGCTTTGTACCAGCCTATCTGCTGTCCGTAGGTCAAGCTATTGGCGGTGCAGTATTTGAAAAACTCAAAATCATCCTTTTTAACGCCGTGGGTACAGCGACCGATCATCTGGATATAGCCTGCATACACGGCAGGGAAGGCAGGTACCTGACCTGCATCGACCCACATCCAGGTTAAAAATCCGTCAAAGCTTTTCATAAAGGCTTCGGCGTTACATTCCGAAAAATTGAAATTGCCTTTCGGTTTTTCGGCGTTGATCTTTTTCATCATTTCGTTGTAGCCCGTAACACGGAAGTTGCCGCCGCCCGGCAGGTGACTGTGGTCTTTGTTAAAGCAGGGCACACCCGGGTTGGCCGAGACCTCGTCGTAATAAATACCGTCGATCGGCAGGGTCTTTTCCATCTCACGGGACAGATATTCGAAATAAGAGTGCCATTTTTTTGAGCTTCCGCATATCGGTACGAGCTGACTTCCCTTGCCGGTTTTGGTGTATTGCGGATACTTTGCGACGAAAAATGTGCCGTCCTCCTGCACAATACCGTGCTTGTGGCCTTCATTCGAAAAATTCATTTCGTAACCTACATCGGCATCATTCATTTCCCAACTGATTGCGTTGATATACGGCAAAACGTAAACCCCGTTGTCGCGCAATTCCTGTGCGTGGTCCAAAAACTCCTGACGGGCAGGCAAAAAGTGTGGATATTCAATGTTAAAGGGAATCTCGTGCCAGTTGTAAACGTGGTATGCCATGGGTACACCCAATTTATTCTTTAACTCAATAGGTGCCCTGTACCAATAATCAGGTGGGTAGATTTCTGTGCCTGCGCTGATGTTTTTGGGTTTGTTGTCGCCTTGCGATTCGGAGTTAGGGATATAGTCGCATATCCAAAACGGCACCTCTTTAAAGCGGTCGGGGGTGTCGGGTCGGCCGTTTTCGGTGATCTCGGGCAGCCACTCGGCATTGCGTTTTACAAAATCGGCATAGATAAGAGCGGCATCGTACCAATCGCCCTCAAAATACTGCCAGTTACATTCTCCCCAAAGCGAAAACGAGTTGGCAGGGAGTGAGGCACCGATTCCGAAAAATTCGGTCTTCAGCTTGCATTCACCGTTGCCTGCTTCGTATGTAAAGCGTTTTGAGGCGGCCTTGCCGTCCTCAATACCAATGTAGATGCCGCTTTTATGCCCGTAAACGGCAAAATACTGCATACAGTATCCCCAATGCGGATAAACACGTTCAAAGCGTTGCACCGTGCGTGTGGCATCGGGAATAACAACGCCTGCTTTAAGCGGTACAAAATAGTCAAGATATTCAGCCGTCATTTTGGGAGTGGGGTAGGTGGCCTCCATAACCGAGTGCTCGGCATTATTATTGACAACCTCTACCGACCAACGTATACAAAAATCCGACAATTTTGCTGTCATATTAACGGCAATGTCCTTTAAGCCTTCGGGATTTTTGAAGCAGATATCAAAGTTGTCAAATTTTTTTGAAACCGACACCTGCTCCCAACGTGAGAACGATGAAATTTGCCTACTTCCACCAACGGACAGGTTTTTGACCCTCATCTCAAAAAGAGGGGAAGAAAGCAGCTTGACTTCCCCAAAAGATCCTCCGCAAATTCTTCCCGAATGCTCGGTCATATCAATGTCGACCTCAAAATTTTTGCCATTAAGCTTCAGCATTGTGACCACCTCAAAAACAGTCTTTTTTCTATATTACCACATCAACTTTTTCGTTGCAAGGCTTGAATGCACTACAGTTTAGGGAACGCTTTTCGCAAAAGTCCACCCGCCGTGGAACTTTTGATAAAAACTATAGACTTTTTGGAGTTTAGTGTTGCAATTTCTCTGGTATAATGCTTTAATATAAGGGAATTATCCCCAAGCGATTTGCTCACCGTAAGGTGCTTTGATGAATTATCTGATGCTTTCAGCCGTTGTGCTGTTTATTCCTTTGCAGGACGTTTTAAAGAAGCCGTTTACTGCACGTTTTGGCGGCAAAGGCGTTTATCTTTTCAATGCCATCATCAGCCTTGTTGCGCTTATCTTTTTTGTTGTGACAAGCGGCGGCTTTAAGTGGAATACGGCCTACCTCCCGTACTCGGTCGGGTATATTTTCGGGATTTTTGAAGATAAGAGTGTGAGAGGTGACGTTCTTTATCACCGTCACCTTTTCTCAAAGGCTCAAAGAACTCCACAAAACGTGGAGTTTTTACTGTATCAACAACAAAGCATCGCCCCGAGGCCGAGCCTCGGAGAGATGCTTTAATGAGGAGAGAATTATTCATCCCAGGTGAGGAAATCATCATTCTGAGGAGCGCTGACAAGGACTTCGTAGCCGTATTCGGCGGCAACCTCGGTTTCCTGGAACAAAGACATGACGGAAACTGCGGGCTTCTGATATTCTTTCATTACCTTTACCTCCATCAATATTTGCTCATATCTTCAAGGCCGAATGCCTGATATATGGCCTTGACCTCGGTGTAGGATGCCTCGCCAAGAGCGAGGTACTCGTAGGAGTCACCTGTTTTGATGTACATTACAGCCGAGAAACGCTGGCCGTATGCGGTCTTGCCGTCCTTTGTGGAGAGGCCTGTGAGAATCATCTGGTAGGTGTATGCACCTGTGGCGTCGTCTATTGCGTAGATAACGTCCTTTGTGCCCTTAACGTAGGCAGATGCGGTAAGTGCACCTCCGGTTAACTTGCCCTCGGCGTCAAACTTGTACCAATCGGCCGTGGCGTTCTTGGCAGGAATGATGGCAAAACCGATTTCGTCGGCGTTTGCCTTGGTTGCCGAATCAACAGTGGCCTTGAAGCGCAGACCTGCCGAAACGTAAAGGTTCTCGCCTTCGGCTGCAGTTGCACCGCGGATAGAGTAAGCGGCATTGTCGGCAACGGTCTCGGGAGCAACGGCCTCGTTCACGGGGTCAACGACCGAAACGGTGAGGTTGTCCAGATAAACGTAGTTATAGCCGTTACCACCGATGGCAAAGTATATGTTTGAATATCTTGCTGCGAGGTAGTTATAAGCATCCTCCGAGCTGTCGGTTATATCGGTGGTGTCGATAACAAACACAAATCTCTGCCAAGAGGTCGAATATTTGGTGGTGAAACGTGCGCTCTTTTCAACTTTTACACCGTCAATATACATTGCGAATGCCGAATTCCAGGTGTCATCCTCAAAAAGGGTAAAGGATGCGCCGCCGTTGTAGCCGGTGATGTAGTTGGTGTGGCCTGCGCCGTAGCTTGCACCGGTTATACCGCCCTCAGTACCGAGCATAGAGATCACGGCGGTGTCGGTGGCGTTTGCCTTGGCATCAAAGCTTATGATATACTTTTTACCTGCCATGGCGGTACCCGTGTTGCCGCGTTCGACCTTCAAACCGCTAAAGGTAAGTCTTCCGACTCCGCTTGCCTGAAACTGAAGGACCTTTCCGTGCTCGGCCACGGTTGCCGAATCGGGATCGTCGACCAAAGAGATCGCTTTAACTTTGCCGTTGGTGTAATACAACGGCATATCGGTGGTCTGATCCTCCATAGGGCTGGCTGTTCCCAGCACCTCTGCGGCACCGACCGAAACACACGTTGCAGACAAAAGCAAGCAAACGGTCAAAACAAGAGTGATTGCTTTTTTGAAGTTCATGAAACATTCCTCCGTATCAAATTTTGTGCGGATGCCGACACACAGTCCGCGTTATGCTGACCTCATACCGTTGGGCTTTGCGGTACTCCGCAACATAGCATTACTGCTACGGAATAATTGTAAAATAAAACCGATTTTCAATCAACGTTTCGGGCCACATCCGACGGGACACTTTTGTAGAACTTTGATCTTGGCAAAAAACAGAACGTGGAATTTCTGCAAGAATTTAATGATTTTTGGGATTTGCTTATTGTGTTTTTTGAAATAAAATGTTTTAATGTGAAAGAGGTGCTTTGATGAATTATCTTATGCTTTCAGCCGTTGTGCTGTTTATTCCTTTGCAGGACGTTTTAAAGAAGCCGTTTACCGTAAGGTTTGACGGCAAGGGCGTTTATCTTTTCAATGCCATCATCAGCCTTGTTGCGCTTATCTTTTTTGTTGTGACAAGCGGCGGCTTTGAGTGGAATACGGCCTACCTGCCATACTCAATTGGCTTTGCCGTGTCGTATATGGCGGCCAACATCTTCACTCTTTTATGTCTTACCTGCGGCACGATGTCTTTGACCGCACTTGTCAACAAGTATTCGCTTTTAATTCCAACCTTTTACGGTATGCTGTTGGGCGAGGATATATCGGCATTTCTGATCGCAGGAATCGTGCTGTTGGCCGTGTCGCTGTTTCTTATCAACAAGCCTCAAGAGGGCGGAAAAATATCGGTCAAGTGGCTTATTTTTGTGGCGCTTGCCTTTGTGGGCAACGGTATGTGCACGGTCACTCAAAAAATGTGTCAGCAGGCCTTTGGTGACACCTACAGTAATGAATTTATGATGGTGGCGCTCGGCCTGTCTTTTGCCGCATCGCTCGCACTCGGTCTTGCCACAAGCCGAAGGGATACCCTCACTCATCTGAAGCGCGCTGTTATACCTGCAGGTGCTTGCGGAATCTTAAACGGTGCCGTCAATCTGTTTGTTATGATATTGAACGGTGTTTTCAATGCATCAATGATGTTTCCGCTTATCTCGGCAGGCGGTATCATAATAGTTTACTTTTTGTCAAAATGGCTTTATAAAGAACAGCTTACCCGTCTTCAGACGGTCGGTCTTTTGGTCGGTATAGCATCGGTCGTTTTGCTGAATTTGTAAGGAGGGTGCTTATGTATAAAATAACGGTTCCAACCATTGTCACCAACGGCCATTTCAACAAAGAAAAAACACTTTCGGAGTTAAAAAGAGCAGGTGCGCACCGTATTGCGCTGGCTATTGACCGTGAAATCGAGCATAAATTTTCAAGTCCCCGGAATCTCGAGCTAATAAAAGAGTTGATCGAGTATTTTGAGGCTAACGGACTTGAGACCCTTGTGTGGCTCGGAGAGACCTTCGGCCACGACTCAAGCCCCACCACCGAGCCGTCACCTTATACCCGAATGAGGCATTTTGATAAGCACGATATGAAGAGCTTTTGTCCGCTTGACCCCGTGTTTCAAAAGGACTTTACCAATTGGGTCAAAAACATTGCCAAGTGCGGTGCCAAGATGATAATGCTGGACGACGACTACCGTATGAACTGCCGTTCACAGCATGCAATAGGCTGCTGGTGCGAGCGCCACATGAAGCTGATGTGCGATGAAGTCGGCGAAACGCTGACCGCCGACGAGTTTTATAAAAAGGCTTTTACGGGTGGCAAAAACCGTTATCGTGATGCGTGGCTCAAGGTGCAGGGCGGCGGTATGCTGGAATTTTCCAAAATGCTTCGCCGTGAGCTTGACACCGTATCTCCCGCAACAAGGCTCGGTATGTGTGCCTGTGTGCGCTGGGACGTCAGCGGTGCCGACGTTTTGGAAAATACATTGGCTTTAGCAGGCAACACCAAGCCGTTTTTCCGTGCATCGGGCGCACCGTATTGGGGCAACCGCCTTGGTGTTATAATCGAGCACATCCGTGCCGAGCTTGATTGGTTTAAAGACTCGGGCGTTGAGGTATTCACTGAGGGTGACACCTACCCAAGGCCCCGTTTTGCCTGCTCTGCGGCAAGGCTTGAGTGCTTTGACCAGATCCTGAGGATTGGCGCACCGTCAAGCGGAATACTGAAATATATGCTCGACTATGTTTCCGATGCCGATTATGAGACCGGCTACATTGACGCTATGGTGGATAATGCCGAGGTCTATAAGGCTATCGAGGGACTTTTTGCCGACAAACAAGCGGTTGGTTTAAGACCCTTAAACGAGCAGTACCGATTCCGTGAAAAGGACCTTTACGACGGCGATTGGACCTATGTGGGTACCTGGTGCAATCATTTTTGCGACCCCAACTCCAAATTCCCCACACATCTGTCGTTGCCGACGGCCTATTCGGGCAACGGTGTCAATATTCTGACCGAGGAAAGCGGACGGTTTGTGTCGCTTGACGCTTTGAAAAACGGCAGTATTATCGACTTTAACTCGGCCAAAATGCTGATGGATCGAGGAATCGACGTTGGTATTGAGGCCTACGAGGTTTTCACACCGCAAAGCAGTAAGGGTCTTGCCGATGTGCCCGAGGAATATTTTATTGAATCGGATGAGTATGTCCGTCTTGACCCGGGTGTCAATATAAAGACTATAAAGCACAAGAAAAATGCTAAAATAATCACCCGTTTCCGATTTGGTGATGAGGTTATCGACGGCGTGTTCCTTTATGAAAATGCCCAAGGTCACCGCTTTATGGTGTTGCCGTTTAATGTGGACGATGCCATCCCCCAAAATGCCAAAATGGGCTGGATGACCTCCTATGCACGCCGCCGTCAGGTATTGCAGTATCTCGGTTGGCTGGGCAAGCCGTTGGCGGTCTACACCGAGGGTAGTCACCCGTACCTTTATGAGTTGCTGAAAGAAAATGATGAGTTCTTGGCCTTTGGCGTTTGGAACCTGTTTGAGGACAAGGTAAAGGGTCTTAAAATAAAGCTGAACTGTCAGTTTGAGGATGTCAGATTTGTTAATTGCGAGGGTCATATCGAGGGCGATATGGCTGTGCTTGACACCACCCTTTACCCTTATGAATTTGCAGGAATCGAGATAAAAAAATAAACCTAACTTAAAACGAGGTGCATTTTATGAATACATTTTTTGAAAAAGCAACCCCCGTGTGGCTCAAAGGTCTTTCGACCGAAAAGACGGTCACGATGGGACTTTATACCAAGCTTTCGGGCGAAAAGTGCGTTTTAAGGGTGGCAACATCGGGTTTTTACCGTGTGTTTTTGAACGGTGAGTTTGTCGCTCACGGACCTGCACGCTGTGCCAAGGGATTTTTCCGTGTTGATGAGATTGAAATACCTCTCAAAAACGGTCAGAATCACCTGAGCATTGAGGTCGTAAACTATTACATAAACAGCTTTGCGAGTCAGATGCAGGAGGGCTTTATCGAGGCCGAGGTGTCGGTTGACAGCCATATTGTCGCTGCAACGGGTGTTGAGGGCTTTAAGGCCTTTCGCTTGGACGAAAGGGTGCGCCGTGTTCAGCGCTACAGTTACCAGCGTCCCGCCGCCGAAAGCTACCGTCTGACCCCTGATGTCCACAACTGGCGTGTTGGCGGCCAAAGCAGCAACGCCGTGCCGTTTGAGGTCGAAGAGCTTTCCGAAAAGTCACTTTTGCCGAGGGGTATCTCACCCTTTGAGGTGTCACGCATAGGTTTTGAAAATAAAATGTCCGACGGTGAGTTTATTGTAGGCGTCAAGCCCGAAAAATACTGCAAGGACCGTTCCCTTTATGGGGTGGGTGATTGCTTTAAGTCCGAGCTTGGCGGTTGGAAAGAGGATGAGCTCGAGTGGCATTTGAGCGATGACGTTCAGGAGTGGCAGACTACCCGACTGACCCCCGACATCAGCAAATATTCCGGTGAAACGGCGCTCAAAAAAGGACAGTTTGAGATACTTTCCCTGCCTTTCGAGCAGACCGGCTTCATTGCCGCCGAGATCGAATGTAAGCAAAGCGGCACACTATATTTTACCGTTGACGAGACCCTGCGTCCGAGCGGTGACGTTGACCCATTGAGCATGCAATGCACCAATATTGTCCGCCTTGATATGACCGAAGGCTCATACTGCTTTTCCACGGCCGAGCCGTTTGGCTTCAAATATATGAGGATTTCGGCCGTTGAGGGCGAGTTTACGGTCAAGAATCCTCACATCATCGAGCTTTGCTGTTGTGAGCCTATCACAGCCGAGTACAGAACCGCCGACCCCGTGCTTCAAAAGGTCTTTAAGGCGGCGGTCAACACCTTTAAACAGAATGCGGTCGACATTTTTATGGATTGCCCAACAAGAGAAAGGGCCGGTTGGCTGTGTGACAGCTTTTTCACCGCCCGAACCGAGCTTGCGCTGACGGGTGACAACCGAATCGAACGGAATTTCCTTGAAAACTACAACCTGCCGAAAAGCTTTGAGTTTTTGCCCGAGGGTATGATCCCGATGTGCTATCCTGCCGATGCGATAAACGGACAGTTTATTCCCAATTGGGCGATGTGGTTCATTTTGCAGCTTGAGGATCATTATCAGCGTACGGGTGACAAGGATTTTGTGCTTGGGTTCAAGGATAGGGTCTACGGACTTTTGAAATATTTTGAGCAGTTTGAAAATGCCGACGGTCTGCTTGAAAAGCTTGAAAATTGGGTGTTTGTCGAGTGGTCAAAGGCCAACGATTTTGTGCAGGATATCAACTTCCCGTCCAATATGATCTACTGCAAGGTCTTAAGGGCGGTAGGTAATGTTTTCGGAGACGAGGCCGCTTTGAAAAAGGCCGAAAAATTGGCCGAGGTCATCCGCAAGCGTTCCTTTAACGGCGAATTTTTCACCGATAACGAGGTCTACCGTGACGGCAGACCCGTATCGTCGGGCGAACGCTCCGAGACCTGCCAATACTACGCATTTTTCACCGAGATCGCCACCCCCGAGACCTACCCCGAGCTGTGGCAAAGACTACTTACCGATTTCGGTCCCGACCGAGGCGAGAAGGGACTTTGGCCCGAAATCTGGCCGAGCAACTCCTTTGTCGGCAACTATTTAAGGCTTGACCTTTTAAGGCGGTACGGACTTTTTGAACAACTGCTAAAAGAGTGTGTCGGTTATTTTGAGTATATGGCCGACCGCACGGGTACCCTTTGGGAAAACACCTACGACAAGGCAAGCTGTAACCATGGCTTTGCATCCTATGCCGCAGTATTCCTGCTTGAAGCCGAAAAGCATTTCAACAAATAACAAAACACCCGAATTCCTTGATGGGAATTCGGGTGCTGTTTTTTTTTATTCTGCGGTCAGTTCGAAAACAAACGTGCTAAAAGGCGGTACGGTGTGGGGGATAAGCAGGCCGATCTTGTCAAGTGCCTTGCCGCTCAGGGTAAGGTCACCGTTGACCTTGTAGTTGCGGTCGGGGTCAAGACCCTTGATGTGGACGTAATAGTTCTTATCCAAAATCGAAATGTCCTCGGTCACGGCAAAGACGAGTGCGTTTGACTTATCTTTTGAAACAAACTCCCAGGCCGAGAAAATGTCGCCGTCATTAGGTGCCGACAGACGGTAGTAGTCACCGCCGAAGATGAGCCTTTGGTTCTTACGGTAGATTTCGGTCTGCTTAAAGCAGGCGTCAAGCTCTTCGTCGGTCATTTTTGCAGGGTCAAGCTCGTAACCGAAGGTGCCGTGCATGGCAACTGCGGCTCTTGTTTCCCAAGAAAATACACGCTTGGTCTTCTTGTTGGGGCAGGCCGAAACGTGGGCACCCATGGTGCTTACGGGGTAGGCAAACGAGGTGCCGTACTGCACGGTCAGACGGGATTGGGCATCGGTATTGTCACTGCACCATATCTGCGGATGGTAGCACAGCATTGCACCGTCAAAGCGTCCGCCGCCGCCGCTGCAGCCCTCAAACAAAATGTCGGGATGGGTCTTGACGATGCCGTCAAGTATGCGGTAAAGTCCCAAAATGTAGCGGTGATAGATCTCACCCTGACGGTCTTGGGGGTAGTAGGTGCTGTAAACGTCACAAACGTAACGGTTGTAGTCCCATTTTACATAGTCGATAATGCCTTGATCCAAAACAGCATTTATGGCCGAAATGAGATACTCGCAAACATCGGGACGGGAAAGGTCAAGGCACAGCTGATGGCGGCTTCTTGAGGGTGCACGGTCGGGCACCTTAAGACACCAATCGGGATGCGCTTTATAAAGGTTGGATCTTTCGTTGACCATTTCGGGCTCAAACCAAAGACCGAATTTTAAGCCCATTGCGTGAAGTTTGTCTGCAAGTCCCTTTAAGCCGTTGGGCAGTTTTTTGGGGTCCTCGGTCCAATCGCCTAAGCCTGCCTTTTCGTGGTCACGTGCAAAGTCGCCCTGACCGAACCAACCGTCGTCCAGCACGAAAAGATCGGCACCCAAGCGTTTGCCCAATTCGGCGGTCTTTAAAAGCTTTTCCTCGTCAAAGGTAAAGCGGAACGGCTCCCAGCTATTAAGAATAACAGGGCGCTCGGAGTTGACAAATTTTGAGTCGCAGGCATTATTGCGGAAAATGTTGTGGAAATTGTGCGAAAGCGTTGAGAAGCCGTCCTTGGAATAGGTCAGCACGGCCTCGGGGGCCTCAAACGATTCACCCACGGCCAATTTAAACTCAAACTGCTTGTGGTTTATACCCAGAGCAACTCTCGTTTGCGAATAGCCGTCGACCTCGGCAGACAGCTCAAAGTTACCGCTGTACATCAAAAGAAAGCCGTAGGCATCGCCATTAGTTTCGGTGGCCTCGGGTGCGCACAAAACGGCAAACGGATTGTGAAAATGTCCCGAAGAGCCACGGGTCGAGCCGATCTCAAACACACCGTGGTTAAGGTGCTGACGCTCGGGTCGGCGCTCGTAGTAGTGGTGTCCGAAAAAGTGCAGAATGTCAAAATCGTCGGTCATAAAATCAACGCTGGCTGACATTATTTTTTGCAAACGAAGCTCACCTTTGTCACCGTTGGTCAGCTTGACGGCACGGGTAATGACGTCCTTTTCTGCAAAAACGCCGTAGTACAACGTGACCGAAACGCCCGTGACCTCGTCCTGCAGCTCGATCTCAAGCGTTTCAACGTCCTCATTGTCAGCGGCAAAAAGGGTGGGTAGGGTGGAAAGACGGTACTTGCCCTTGTAAATTTTGTGCGAACGGTACTTGCCCACAAAGGCATAGCTTCCGTCGGTGTTGACCACCTCGATAGAACTTATGCGGTAGTCGCCCGCATCGTTGGAGGAAAACTCCTGCGGGTAGGCGCACAGCGAATAAACACGGTTTGCGCCAACCTCAGAAGGGTTGGATTCGTGGCTTCTGATGACGTTGGGAATGAGGTATGACACATCGCGGTCGGTAATTTTTTCGCCGTAATAAAGGTGCAAAAGATGTCCGAACTCGGTCACCTTCATCTGATAGCTTGTGTTTTTTGTGTTGAGTGTAAAGGTGTTGTGTGTCTGATCAAAAATAATCATCTGACAAGTCCTTTCAAAGGTAATAAAATCAAAAAAATGCGGCGGCTCAACCGCCGCATTTTGCGGGAGATCAATCATCTGTTTCGGGTGCGTTTTCGTCATCCTCGTCATGTTCGGGCAAGCGCTCGGCAAGAATGCGGACGATCCTTCGCTCGTCCATTTCCTCAACGGTGAAGGAGAAGCCTTCAAACTCGATCATGGGATGCTCGTCGGCATCGGGGATACGTCCCAAAACCGACATAATATAGCCGGCAATGGTATCATACTCACCCTCGGGGAACTCAATGTCAAGCAGCTCGGCGACCTCATCAATGGCCGAAGCACCGTCGATGTTGAAAACATCCTCGCTGATCTGCTCGATCTCTTCCTCCTCATCGTCAAATTCGTCCTGAATGTTGCCGACGATCGACTCAATAAGATCCTCAACCGTGACGATACCTGCCACACCGCCGTATTCGTCCGAAACAATGACCATCTGCAGGTGCTTTTCGGTCATTTCGGTGAACAGGTCACGGCACTTTTTGGATTCGGGGATAAACATGGCCTCACGCATAATATCGCCCGGCTTTAAACTGTCGGGGATTGCGGTGCCGATATATTTCAAAAGATCCTTAACGTAAAGGACGCCCTTGATATTGTCCAACTCATCCTCGTACACGGGTATTCTCGAACAGCCTGCGTCGATGGCCTTTTCGATGACCTCGCTCAGCTCGTCGTTGATCTCGGCCGCCGTAAGATATGTACGGTGGGTCATGACCTCGCCCGCGGTAAGATCGCCGAACTCGAAAATGTTGTTGATCATTTCCTTTTCGATCTCTTCAAGAACACCGGTCTCCTCACCCTCATCAAGGATGGAAAGTATCTCGTCCTCGGTCACGGGTGCTTCGTCAATATGCGGGTCACCGCCGAAGATCTTGACCAAAATCCTGGCAATGCCCGAGGTGATAAACGAAATGGGAAGCACAAGCACCTTGAAGAATCCGAGCAGGCCTGCCATTTTGAAGGCGACCGAATCGGCGTTCTGCTTGCCGATGCGGCGGGGGAGCAGGATGCCGACTATCGAAAATACGGCGGCCGCAACAAGGATTATCACAAAGCAGGGGAGAATGACCTTCAAAAGCCATTCGTTATTGCTCAAATAACCCGTCGGCAAAAGACCGTTTGCGGCATAACCGGGTAAAAAGGCAAACAAAGCAGACACAACGGCAAACATCGAGCAGAGCACGTTGTACATTCCCGAGGTGTCGGCCGGTTTGGGTCGGCCGTCAATAAGTCGGGCCAATTTTTTGGCCTTTTTGTCACCGTCTTCTGCGGCATCGTGGATACGCTTTTCGCTTACGTCACGCAAGGCCGAGGTGCCCATGGTCACCAGCATACAAACAAGCGTGGATAACACGTACAAAAGGATAAAAATAACAGTATTGGGATCAGGTTCGGGGTCGTCCATTTTAATTAAAACTCTCCAATTCAATATAATAGGAACATAAAATTCCAAATATATAATACTTACAAAAGAGGGGTTTGTCAATATATTTGTGTAACAACTGTCACGATTTGTCCCAAGGTTTATTAAATTTTTAAGTATATTTAAAGAAAACTCTTTATTATTCAAAGGTTTTGTGGTACAATTATTGTGCGTTTCTATCGATTGTTTACCGTGTGTTTACATTTCGCGGTCTGACTTTTGATACAATAC
Organism: Clostridia bacterium; assembly: GCA_017416345.1. Taxonomy (GTDB): domain Bacteria; phylum Bacillota; class Clostridia; order Oscillospirales; family Acutalibacteraceae; genus UMGS172. The sequence continues at coordinate 39,770 of JAFQCR010000012.1, forward strand.
ATTTGAATGATTATAAAAGTTTGGAGGAATCACTATGATTCAAGTCTCGAACCTATCAAAAAAATACGGTTCGCACGTCGCGGTGGATAATGTCAGTTTCACCGTTCAAGACGGCGAGATCTTAGGCTTTTTGGGACAGAACGGTGCCGGTAAGAGTACCACGATGAATATCATCACGGGTTATCTTTCGGCTACCTCGGGAAGCGTTTCCATTGACGGTTACGATATCCTTGAAAACCCTAATGAAGCCAAGATGCGTATCGGCTATCTGCCCGAATTGCCCCCGCTGTACCTTGATATGACGGTCAAGGAGTATCTTTATTTTATCTACGACCTCAAAAAGGTCAAGTTCCCCAAGGCTCCGCACATCGATGAGATCTGCCGCCTTGTAAAGATCTCCCACGTAAAAGACCGCCTTATCAAGAACCTTTCAAAGGGTTACCGTCAGCGTGTCGGTATTGCACAGGCTCTGGTCGGCAACCCCGATGTTCTGATCCTGGACGAGCCCACCGTCGGTCTCGACCCCAAGCAGATCATCGAGATCCGCACCCTTATCACCGAGCTCGGCAAAAACCATACCGTTATCTTAAGCTCGCATATTCTGTCCGAGATCCAGGCCGTATGTGAGCGAGTCGTCGTTATCAACAACGGTAAGATCATTGCCGACGACACCCCCAGCAACCTTTCAAAATCGCTGTCGGATGACCATACCCTCACCGTGCGTGTGGGCGGCCCCAGAACCGATGTTTTAAAGCTGCTCTCCACTGTTCAGGGTGTCAAGAACATCACCTGCGTCGGAATGGTCGAGCTTAATTCCAACGACTATATCATCGAGCCCGACGGCAAGAACGATGTCAGACGTGCCATTTTCGAGCGTCTGTCCGACCGTAAGTGGCCTATTCTTCTGATGCAGTCCAACGAGCTCTCGCTGGAGCAGGTCTTCCTGAGACTGACCGAGATGTCCGAAGAGGAGCAGAAGAAATATTTTGCTATGGGTGACAAGCCTGCGGCCGAGGACACCGTTGCTGTTGAAGCGGCGGCACCCGAGACCGATGAAAACAATGCGAAGGGAGATGCCGAATAATGAGTGCGATATTCAAAAGAGAATTCAAATCATACTTCACAACGCCTATAGGCTACATAGTTCTGGCCGTTATGATGATCGTGCACGGTTGGGCATTTGCCGATGTTTATGAGGCAGGCAGTCCCGACATCAGCTACGTTTTCACATCGTTTTTGTCCACGTTGATCGTGTTCATCCTCATTCCGCCGATACTCACCATGAGAAGCATGAGTGAGGATAGAAGGCAGAAGGTCGACCAGGTGCTCATTACCTCGCCCGTAAGCCTTTACTCCATTGTTTTGGGCAAATTCTTTGCTATTCTTGCAATTTTCATGATGGGTTACTCGATGACCCTTGTTTTCCAGATAATCATTGCCTTCCAGGGCGTCACCGTCAACTGGCTGATCTATATCGGCAATGTTTTGGGCGTTGCGCTCATCGGCTCGGCGCTTATCGCACTGGGAATCTTTATTTCCTCGCTCACCGAAAGCCAGCTTGTTTCGGTCGTTGTCAGCGTAGCTGTTGCATCCCTGCTTTCCATGATGGATTCCTTCGCCTCCACCATCAACGTAAGATGGGTCACCAAGGTGGTTGAGTGGATATCGTTCACCGGCCGCTACTACACCTTCTGCGAGGGTATACTTGACTATTCCAATGCGGTGTTCTTCTTGGGCTTTGCCGCAATATTCATTTTCCTGACGGTCCGTGTGCTTGACAAGCGCCGTTATTCTTAAGAGAGGGGTGTGTTTTAAATGAAAAAGACAAACAGCTTCAAAAACACGATCGCTCTTAAAAGAGGACTTTATTCGGTCGTTTTGTCGGTGATATTCATTGTTGTTATCGTGGCTTTGACGGTGCTTTCCACCGTTTTTGCTGAGAAATATCCTTTGGATATCGACCTTACCACCAACAAACAGCACAGTATCAGCGATCAGAACTTTGACTACATCAAAAATGTCGGTCAGAAGATAGATGTTTACGTTACTCTGAAGGAGACCGAGTACAGCTCGGCCACCGGTACCACCGCCGACCTCGGCTATATTGCCGCAAGCCAGCATTTTGTGGATTACAATTCCGCCAACCTTCAGTACTACACCCAGAGCGTTGAGCTTTTGAAAAAGTATCAGAGCTACAACAGCAATATTTCGGTCAGTTTTATTGATACCTACGATTCCAAGACCCGTGAGATAACCGATAAGTTCACCGACTTCAGCTGGACTATAGGTGATATTCTGGTGGCCAGCACCTTTACCCTTGACGGTAAAGAGGTCACCCGCCGCACCGTAGTTCCCTTTAAGGAGACCTACACCCTTGAGGACCTCAGCGGTATGGCCGAGCAGATCGCAGGCAACCCCATGTACCAGCTTTACGGCTACACCGCTACCAGCGGTCAGGGCTACGGCTACTTTATTACCGAAAACAAGATCGAGGATGTGCTTTCCTCGGCTATATATAAGGTAACCTCGCCCGATACTCCCTTGTTCCTCGTACCTACCGCCATCAGCTCCGAGGGCGATGTTTCGGAGGTTTTGCAGAATATGCTGGAGGTCAACAACTTTGCCGTTGAGTACAATTCGGATATGCTGTCCATTCTTCTTGCACCCGAAAACCACAAGAAGTATGCAGGTATCATCCTTGCCAACTGTAAGGCTGATATCACCGCCGACGAGCGTGCCATTATTGAGGACTTCCTCGATAACGACGGCAACAAGGAGAAGTCGCTGTTCTATTTTGCAGGCGTAAACACCGTTAAGCTGACCAACCTCTGCGGTCTTTTGGGTGACTGGGGTATCGGTTTTGAAAGCGGTATTCTTTACGAGACCGATGACGGCTTCCACGCCAGCGGCGAACCTACTATGATAGTGCTCGAATCGGCCGAGTCCGATATCACCAAGAGCGCTGACTCTTTGGGCAAATTTTATGCAGGCAGCAATATGGTCTATATGAAGCAGCTCTGGCAGGACAGCACTACCGCCACCTACATCCGTGAGACCGAGGCTCTGATGAATACCGGCAGCTTTGGTATGACCACCGTTATGCCGCCGGATGCCGATGTTAAGGAATGGAGCGTCCCCTCCGATGCACAGAAGGACAAGTTTGTTGTTGCGCTCTTGTCGCAGGATACCAAAACGGTCGAAAACAAGTTCAAGACCAGCTATATCGTTGCTTTTGCTTCGTCCGAGATGATATCCGAGGATTTCAGCAACAACAACTTCGGCAACCTTAATCTTGTACTTGATACCTTTAACGAGGCTACCGGCAACACCGAGTCTCCCTTCAACTTTGTCCCCAAGAAGATCGAGACCCAGAGCTACCGTGCAAGCGTGACTGCCGCCAAGACCACCGCTATCAAGTGGATCTTTATGGGTGCGGTTCCCGTAATTCTGGTTGGTGTCGGTATCTTTATATGGATCTGGAGAAGAAGAAAATGATAGAAAGACCCGAAAAGGATGTAAACACCGAGCCGACAAATGTGACCGAGCCCAAAACCGAAAACACCGAACCCAAGGCTGAAAACGCAGGGCATCAAACGCAGGAGCAGGGCTCTACCATATTTGTCAAGCACGTTTATGACACCAAAAAGCCTACCAAAAACGGAAACGTAAAGCGCCTTTTGATATGCCTTGTGGCATTGGTGCTTTGCGGTGCCGTAATAGGCTCAATATTTCTAACAAAGGCACTTTTGCCCGAGGACCCCGTAACCGAGTCCTCCTCGGTGCCCGAGGAATCGACCATTCCCGTCGTAAAATACAAGGATGTCGTAAAGGATTCCTTTGTTGAGATCGACGGACAGAAGGTCGAGGTCGACACCAACATCGAATCGGTACATTTTGTGAACGGATACGAGGAATTTACCGCTGTTCCGTTCTTCACCAAGGCCGAGCCTAAAAAGGAAACGACCTCGTCGACCTCCTCAACGGCCTCGTCCGCCGCTTCGTCGGCAACCTCGTCGGGCACCACATCGTCCGAGACCAAAAAGGAATATCTTTACGATACCAACTGGCAGGTCAAGGATATTGACAAGTCCAAGACCGTGTCGGATGCGATTTTTGAGGCAATCGAAAATTGCCTCAACATAAGCGCCTTCCGTGAGATGGAAAATTCTTTCGCTTCGGCCGAGGAGTACCACAAATACTACGGTATGACCGACAAGCTGAACGCAGGCATTGTGGTCAAGTTCAACGACGGAACCGAGGACCTTATGCTGACCGTCGGTTCGGCTGTTGCTAACGGCGAAAGCTACTACTTTATGTCCAGCCGCAGCGATACGATCTATGCCATCACATCCGACAGCGCGGAAAATTTCTTCTGCTCTACCAAGGAATTTGCCGATCCCACCGTTGTTCCCGCATACGTCAAGACCGAGGACAACAAGTCTTACTTCAATGAAAACGGAAAGCTTGCAAGATTTGATTCCATCAAGATCACGGGCGACGTTTTCGGCGGCAAGACCTATGAATTTGAGCTTAATAAGGGCGTTTCGGCCGACTATATGCCGTACCGTATGAAGCTGCCCTACAGCCGTCCCGCTTCCGACAGCTTTATCGGCACTCTGCTCAACCTTATCGGTGACGGAATCGATGCATCGGTGCTTTACAGCTACTCTGCGACCGACAAGGACCGTGAGGAATGCGGACTTGACAAGCCGAAGTGCATCGTTGAGGTCAAGATCAAGGACTACCGTCTGAAGCTTATCATCGGCGGAGCCCGTAACGACGGAACCGAGAGCCTTTCGGCAATGGTCGAAGGCAAGGATCAGGTCTACGGTATCGATCAGGGCGACCTTGCGTTCCTTATCAACGCCTCCAACGACATTACCCAGATGTTCAACCCCAACTTCATTATGGAGGACATCTACACGCTGAAAAGCCTCGATATGAAGGTCAAATCGGGAAGCTACCGCTTCGATATCAAGCATACCGCCCGTCCCGATGACGAGGATGTTTTTGATACCGAGGTCAAGCTTGGCACATCCGTTATGGACACCCAGTCGTTCAAGCATCTGTATCAGAGCGTACTGATGCTTTCGCTCCTTGAGTTTGTCACCGAGGCCGAAAAAACCGAGCCCGTGCTGGCCATCAGCTTCAACTTTATTGAGGGCGGCTCCAAGCTGGTCGAGTTTACCGAAAGCCCCGATGATATGTACCATTATACCGCCTGGGTCGACGGTACACCGCTCGGTGAGGTCTTGAAATCCAGCGTTACCTACGCAATGGACAACCTTGAGATATACCTCAACGGCGGCGAAGTTCCCGATAACTGGTAATATATCTTAAACAAAAAACAACCCCGATCGCTGAATTTCAGTGATCGGGGTTTTGTTGTGTCTTAAGGTCAATCTCCGAACAGATAACCGTAGTAATCGTTTTCAATAATGCCTGCCGACATCTTGAATTTATTGTTTACGATGGTTTTGAGGTTCTTGACGTATTCCTCCTGCTTTTCGGGTGATTCAAAGGTCACGCCCTCGTGAGGGGTAAATTCCTTGGTGGCGGCGTTGTATCTGCCGACGCTTGTGATGAACGAACGGTCAAGAAACTGAACTACGCACTCCGAGGTGGAGAGAATGTCGGTTCCCATCAGCAGCCTTGAATCGTACTCAAAGCCGAACAGATTGAGGATGGTGGGCAGAATGTCGACCGAGGAGCAATATTTGTCAACGGTGGGAGCGTCCTTGGTGCCCTGGCAGTAAAGGATGAAGTTGCTTTCGTAAAGCTCGAATATCTTATCAACATCGTGACCCAACAGCTCACGCCACACCGCATAGGTGTCGGTGCCTGCATCGTCCTCAAGGCCGTAAGGGTAGTGGTCGGGCGTGATGGCAATGACCGTCTTGTCGGCAACACCGGCGGCGTTAAGCTCGGCCAACAGCTTTTCCATTGCGCGGTCAAACTCAATGTTGCAGGCGTAATAGGCCTTCAAGGCGTCCGAACAATCAAGATGCTCGACCAGCTCACGGTTTTTGGACGACATTGAGTTACCCGTAAAGCTGTACTGCAAATGGCCGCTGACCGTCATATAATAGGCGTGGAACGGCTGATCGTCCGAAAGATAATCCTTAACCGAGCCGGTTATCATCTCAAGGTCGGATTCGGGCCAACGCTTGGTAACGTATTCCTCGATTCCCGTGCCCATTCCGATGTATTTGTAGCCCATATTGGGATGTGAAACATCACGGCGGTAGTAGTCGTGCGTGTGGTTGTGGTAGGCAAAGGTCTTGGTCACGCCGATTTTTTGGAACATATTGCCCAAGGTGAACGGCATTGAGTTGGAGCCTGAACGGTAGAAGCTCCACACACCCGATTTGGGCAACAGCCCTGTACAGGCGGCGTATTCACCGTCCGAGGTCGAAACGCCCCAGATGGGTGTGTAGAAATTGGTGAATTTAAAGCCCTCCTGACTCATTTTATAAAGGGTCGGGGTCAGCTCGGGGTGGACAGCGTAGGGCGAAAAGCCCTCGGCCGTGATGGTGATAAGGTTGTAGCCCTTATACATTCCCGTGTATTCGTTTTTCAAGGTTGGGGTTCGGGACGAGAAATACTCGTTCATCGCCTTTACGGAGGACTTGGGATCCTTGGCGTTCAAGGCCTCAAAGTCGATGTCCATTACGTTGGGCGAGGTGTCTATCGGTTTTTCGTCAGCCTCACCGTCATTGTCATCGGGCGGCAGGACGGGTGCGACGGTATCTATCGGCTTTTCCTTGTCAAAATCAATGTTCTGCTCAAAGCCTAAAATGTTGTACTTGATGTCAAGCACCTCGGTCCTTAAAAGACCGAACTTTCCAACGGCAAGGTTGGGGTCAAACTCGCCCGACTGCAGCTTGGAAAGCTCACCCGTGAGCGAAATACCCAAAACGCAGGTCACGTGGATGCAGACGGCCGTTGCGGCTATCAGCGCTACCTTGGGCCACTTCAGGCGGCGGTAGACGATGCGCTTTTTACCGAAAATTATCATCAAGACCATCGGCACAGCCAGCAAAAGCACGGCAGGAATGCCCTCTAAAATAGCCTTGAGCGTTGATCCCAGCATACCTTCTCCGGTTATCTGACCCGCACCGCCTGCGGCCAGCGAGTACAGTATAAAATAGCTTCCGAAAAAGCCGTGGTAGATTATCTGCGCAGAATAAAGTATCATCAAAGCACCCAAAACCGACACCGTTATCCATTTTGAAGCGTTGGGCTTGAGCCTTGAGCATACCGACCCCAACAAAAGTGCAGGAATCAAAGAAAACAAGGGCATAAGTAAAAGACCTGCATCAAAAAATGTGTTGCAGGTAAAAAGCTTCAATATGATCTCCATATATATGACCGAAAGTGCCGTAAATATGGTTGCATTAAAGCGAAGATCGGATTTTTTGTTCATCATTGTAACCACCTTCTTAAAGTATACCAAGCAAATCGGCCAATGTCAAACCAAAACGAAATTTGTAATAATTTGTAATTTTTATTAAAAGTAAAAGGACCGATCTGCGGCGATCGGTCCTTCTACTTTTGAGGGTTTGTTTTGAGGAGGGTAGAGCATAGTTCGAAGAAAGATGCGGCGTCTTTCTTGAACTGTTTATATTATAAACCATGACAAAGTGCTATGTGTGGATTTTTTATGAACACTCAATGAACTTTTAGGGCAAAGTTTGTTAATAAAATGTTTTCTTTTAAGTTTTGAATATAAAACGGTCAGAAAGGTAAAAATAGCCTTGAAAGGAACGGGAAAATATGAAAGTTCAGAATAAATCAAGCTCAAAGCTCATAAAATTTCTTAACGGCAAGGCATTTTACGTGGTGCTGTGCGTTTGCTTTATAGCTATCGGTATTGCGGCGTGGTCGGGTGCGGAAGGCTTAAAGCGTATTGAGACCGCCGAAAAAGGTTCTGGTCAGTCGGTGACGTCAACACCTAAACCCGATATATCAAGTGTTATCGGTGTGACCTCAAAGCCTCAGGCATCGCAGACCGAAAGCACCGATAAGCCTGACGATGACGAGTCCACACCGTCCAAGCCGCAGGACACGTCGTCTAAAGAGCCCGACCGCACCGAGCAGACAGCGGCTCCCGTGGCAAATTTCTTTGTAAACCCCGTGCTGGGTGATATTCTGAAGGATTTTTCGGCCACCGAGCTGCAGTATTCCATGACCATGGACGATATGCGTCTGCACAAGGCGGTTGACATTGCGGCTTCGGCCGGCACGCCGGTCATCGCATCGGGTGAGGGCGTTGTTATCGAAATTTACAAGGATGCTATGTACGGCACAACGGTGGTTATCGACCACGGCAACGGTATTGTAGCCAAATATTGCGGTCTTAACGCCGTGCCTGCCGTTAAGGTAGGTAACGCCGTCGACAGCTCAACACAGCTCGGCGTTGTGGATGTCATCCCGTGTGAATCGGTCGAGCAGCGCCACCTCCACCTTGAATTTTTCAAGGATGGAAAGGCCGTTTCTCCGATGGACTATATAATAAGGTAAGCACACTAAAGCTCAATCCCGCCCCCTACGGGCAAAACCATAATATATTTTTATATTCTGCCGGGGCAGTAAAAAGCGGAAACCGTTTGGCTTCCGCTTTTTGCTATTTTATTAAGTTTTTTACATCTTTTTTGAAGGTCTCCCACTCGTCGGGGTTATCCACAAAATATTTCGGACACTCCTTACCCGTAATATCGTGGTGGCGGATGAGGTCGTTTTCGCTAAGATCGGTGTTACTGCATATCCACGCCGCAAGTTTTACGGCCGAATCGTAGGTGGCTTGGTTAAATTTTCCCGTTTTGTCGGGATGGCAGATCTCAATGGATATTGTGTCCACGTTGCGGTGGTTGCTGGCCGCCGATTGCTCGTGCATCGGGATGCATTGGATGATCTCGCCGTCAAGCCCTACCAAAAAATGCGAGCACACCAGCGTGTCACTTTTGTCAAAATACCGATGATTCTGCTCGGCGGTGGTGCCGGGGTTGCCTGTGTAGTGGATAACGATGCTCTTAAGGTCGGTCAGCCTTTCGGTGGTTCTGGCACGGCTCGGGTCAATGAAATCTTGGTTTACATAATCAGGAACCTCGAGCTCCTCCAAGGCATTCACCCGCTTTTCGGCATCGGTCAAAAAGAGGGAAGACAGCGTGCTTTGAACGCCCGTCGGCACACAGTCTCCGTCACGGCAGGCGTCATAGACCGTCACGGCAATGACCACCGCAATAACGGCTGCTATCACCACAATTGCAAGTGTGATGTAAGGCTTCAAATGCTTATTTTTTGTTTTCCTGTTCATTATTCATCCCCAAAGAAATCAGTCTTTTACCAGCACCTTTTCGATCTTACCGTAGATCTGATAGTGGAGATCGTCGTTCGGATACCACTTCAACGGAGCGTCGTCGGTAAAGCAATCCTTTTCCATTTTCTGCACGTACTGCTTGCGGCAGACAAGCACCAGCCGTGCCTCCTCAAAGTAAACGGCATCGCCGTCAAAGGCAGGGGTAAGCCCCGTGAGGGCGGTCTTGTCGCAGTCACGCCCCGAACGGCTGCCGCATATTTTGTGGATATCCTTGTTGTCGCCGTAAAAGCTCAAGGTGAAGTGATCCGACTTTTCGATAAACTCCATGGTGTAGCGTTGGGGACGCACCTGAGCAATGGCGCAATCAGCACCCCACATCTCACCCACAAAGCCCCAGGAGGCCGTCATCATATTGTATTTTTCATGGTCACCTGCGGTGATGAGCATATACTCGTCGGCAATGGCCGAAATAAGGTTGCCCTTTATCTCCTTGGCCGAAATTTCTTTAAACATAAAACCACTCCCAAATGTTAAGTTGACATAATGTTATGATGTATAAATTTTACTATACATTATATTCCGTGTCAAGATAAGGTTGATTTTTGTAATAAATTTGTAAGCTGTTTAAAAAAAGACCCGACACATTAGTAATGTATCGGGTCAAAAAATTACTTATCCAACGGCTTGGCGTTCCAGATGGTGGTGGCATAGTCGTAGATCGAACGGTCGGCCGAGAAGATGCCTGCATTGGCAATGTTCACAAGCGACATTCTGCTCCACTTGTCACGCTCCATATACAGTTTGCTTGCCTTATCCTGCGCGGCACAGTAGTCGGCGAAATCGGCAAATGCCATATAATAGTCGCTGTTGCGGAGTGCATTTGAAAGGGCGGGGAACTGATGTCCTCCGATGCCGTTGCAAATGAAATCGACCGCACGGCGAAGCTTGGGATTGTTGTTGTAATAGGGGTTGGGGTCGTAGGAGTTACGCATCTTGAGGACCTCGGGGGTGCGCATACCGAAGATGATGATGTTGTCATCGCCAACGGCCTCGTGTATCTCAACGTTAGCACCGTCCTCGGTACCCAAGGTAATGGCACCGTTGAGCATCAGCTTCATATTACCCGTGCCCGAAGCCTCGGTCGAAGCCAACGAAATCTGCTCCGAAATATCGGCCGACGGGATCATCAGCTCGGCCATGGTGACACGGTAGTCCTCAACGAACAATATCTTTATCTTATCCTTGACTGCGGGGTCGTTTTCGATGACCTTGGCCAAGGAGTGGATCATCTGAATGATCTCCTTTGCAAGGTGGTAACCGGGAGCCGCCTTTGCACCGAAGATGTAGGTCTTGGGCGTAAACTCGGCATTGGGGTTTTCCTTGAGATAGAGGTAATCGGCAATGATGTGCAGAGCGTTCAGGTGCTGACGCTTATACTCGTGCAGACGCTTGACCTGCATATCGAAGATCGAATCGGGGTCGAGGCTGACGTTGTATTCTTTCTTGACGAACTTTGCAAAGCGCTCCTTGTTGGCACGCTTAACGGCGGCCAACTTTTCGAGCACGGCCTTGTCGTCGGCAAACTTTTCAAACTCCTTAAGAGCCGCATTGTCAAGAATAAAGTTATCACCGATGCATTCGGTGATCAGCTTGGTCAGCTCGGGGTTGGACTGGCACAGCCAACGGCGGAATGCGATACCGTTGGTGACGTTGGTGAACTTTTCGGGGGTCACACGGTAGTAGTCGTTGAAAAGATTATCTTTCAGGATGTTACTGTGCAGACGGGAAACGCCGTTTACGCTGTGGCAGGATGCAACGCAAAGGTTGGCCATTCTGACAACACCGTCCTCGATAATGGCGGTACGTGCAACATAGTCCGAATCGTGGGTCTTTTCCCACATCTGTGTTCTAAAGCGGTTGTCGATCTCCTGGACGATCTGATAGATCCTCGGCAACAGACCGCGGAACAGGTCGATCTGCCAGCACTCCAGAGCCTCACGCATGATGGTGTGGTTGGTGTAGGCGGCTGTGCGGGTCACAATGTCCCAAGCCTTATCCCAGGTGTAGCCGCACTCGTCAAGCAGATAACGCATAAGCTCAGGGATTACCAGAGCAGGGTGGGTGTCGTTGATATGGATAGCGGCCTTTTCGGGCAGATTGTCCAAGGTGCCGTATTTTCTCAAATGTCTCTGCAGAATGTCCTGGATCGAAGCCGATACAAGGAAATACTGCTGACGCAGACGAAGTGATTTGCCTTCGGGGTGGTTATCCTCGGGGTAAAGCACCTTGCTGATGACCTCGGCCATAGCCTGATGCTCCAAGGCACGGACATAGTCGCCGTGGTTGAAGGCGGCCATGTTGATGGACGGGGTCTCCGAGCTCCACAGACGGAGTACGTTGACGCTGCGGCCGTCGGCACCTGCAACCATAAGGTCATAAGGCACGGCCTTTACGGTGTCGTAATTCTCTACCGTGACGCTGTGGTGAGTGTCGCACCACATTTCCTTTATCTGACCGCCGAAGTTGACGTCGACCGCCGAGGTGTCACGGCGGACAAGCCAGGCCGAGCCGCCGGGAAGCCAAAAGTCGGGCATTTCGGTCTGCCAGCCGTCAACAAACTTCTGACGGAAGATACCGAACTCATACTTTATGCAGTAGCCCATTGCGGGGTAGCTGCCGGTGGTAAGACCGTCCAAGAAGCAGGCGGCAAGTCTGCCCAAGCCGCCGTTTCCGAGGCCTGCATCGGGCTCAAGCTCGTAAAGATTGTCAAGCTTGACGTCATACTTGGCCAATGCCTTTTTAAAGGTGTCGTCAAGCTGCATATTGAAAAGGTTGTTTTTAAGCGAACGGCCCATCAGAAATTCCATCGAAAGATAGTATACCATCTTGCTTTCCTGCTTGGCGGTATCCTCTCTGAACTTGGTTCTGCGCTCGGTCATAATGTCAAGCAATGCCAGAACCGATGCCTTATAGAAAAGCTCATCGGATGCCTGGTTGGGCAAAACGCCGAAATTGTGCTTCATCTTCTGACCGATAAGGTCATAGACTTCTTTAACTGAATACATAAAAATCCTCCGAAAATATTAAAAATTTACGAAATAGACATTGATTATTTTTGACATTTATTTTATTATGTATATATCATAATACTTTTTTATCTACATTGCAATAGTCGTTATGTAGAAAATATGGCCATTTTTTAGGCAAATTTTATAAAAACGGCTTGTTTTTACCATATTTAAAAATTGCAATTGGTCAAAATGCACTAAAAACAGCAGTTTTCGACCTGCAACACTCTACAATGAGGTGAAACCATGAACGAATTTGACGCAAATTCTGAAAACAATGTTCAAAAAGAACCTGCCGCAACTCCCGCAACACCGTTTGAGGAGCCCGAGCTCACGGCCGAGACCGAGCCGCAGAATGAGCCGCAACCGCAGACCGAGCCTGTTGTGGGCGGCAACGTATATCAACCCATAAATCCGCAGTATGGCGGGATCCCCAATATGCCGCAGTTTGACGAGACCTACCGTGAGAAAATGTCGGTCAGACGATTAGGAAACGCTGTCGGCTTCCCGGTGAGTATGTTCATTATTGCCAGCACGGTTATTATATTGATACTCCAGGCGGTATTGCTTTCGATCTACGGATACATCGGTACGCTTGAAATTTTGAACGATCCCGATATGAACTATCTGATCAGTGCCGGTCTGTCGGTATTTTTACTGACGGTGCCTTACATTTTTACGGTTAAAATGACCAACACAAAATTCCGTGACCTTATGCCGTTCAAGAAAATTTCGGCTTCACTCACGGTAAGCCTTGTGATGACGGGTATCGGAGTTTGTGCCTTGAGCAACTACGCCACCTCCACCTTTGCAATGCTGTTGCAGGAGTTTTTCAAGATCAAGGTCGAGGGAGGCATGCCGGACTACGGCACCGACCTGAAATCGTTTTTACTTATGCTTTTGTGTGTAGGTATTTTGCCTGCACTTTTGGAGGAATTTGCGCTAAGAGGCGTGGTTCTGGGTGTTTTGCGTAAAAAATTCAGCGACGGTGCGGCGGTCATGATATCGTCTATACTGTTTGCACTTTTGCACGGAAACCTCCAGCAGATACCGTTTGCCTTCGGCGTGGGTCTGATTCTGGGTTATGCAACGGTGTATTCGGGTTCAATGCTGCCTGCCATCATCATCCACGGCTTCAATAACAGCCTGCAGGTCGTTATGTCGTTTGCCACGGCGTCAATGAGCCCGATGGTCAACACGGTAATATCGCTGTTGTACTTTGCGGTGGCTCTGCTTGTCGGTATCTGCGGCTTCATAATGCTCATTAAGACCGATTCCAAAGCTTTCAGCCTTTCAAAGGAACGCTCGGAAAACACCAAAAAATATTTTGGTTGGTTCTGTACCTCGGGTTGGATAATCGTTTTCTTCGCTCTTTGTGCGCTTGAGGTTGCTTTGGCACAGGGCTGGATAAAGATCAGTATATGAAGAATTATATGAATGAGGCTCTAAAGCTTGCCGAAAAGGCAGGCAAAAAGGGCGAGATACCGGTCGGTGCGGTGGTTGTAAGAAACGGCGAGATCATCGCCACGGGACAAAACCGCCGTGAGACTCATTGCAACGCTTTGGGTCACGCCGAAATAGAGGCTATAAGCTCGGCATGTGAAAAGCTGGGACGCTGGAGACTGGACGATTGTGAACTGTATGTCACGCTCGAACCGTGTCCGATGTGTGCCGGTGCCATCATCAACGCAAGGCTGAAAAAGGTGGTTTTCGGAGCATTTGACAAAAAGGCAGGCTCATGCTGTGATGAATCGGTGGTCAACCTTTTCAACCTGCCGTATAACCACCGCCCCGAGGTGTGGGCAGGTATCTGTGAAAAGGAATGCTCGGCCGTTTTAAGCCGATTTTTTGAAGCCCTAAGAGAGAAGGAAAACAAATAATGCCTTTGGTTCAAAAGGTGGAGTATATCCACGAGCCGACCGACCTGCAATGCGGTCAGGCTGTGCTGGCAATGCTGTCATCCAAAAGCGTTGACGAAATGGTAAAACTCACGGGAACCGACCGTGAGACAAATCTCAAGCAGATGCTTTCGGCGCTGGATGAATTGGAGATAAAATACGACCGTGAGCGTCGGCAGGCGGATGTCAAAGAGCAACTGCCTGAGGTGTGCATCTTAAGCCTCGAAACGCCGAGATGCTGGCATTGGTCGCTGTATTTTAAGGGAACGTTTTACGACCCCGAGCACGGTGTTTTAACCGATTTCCCCACCGCAAACCGAAAGTATTATTGGAGAATAATAAATTAAACCGTAGGGGCGAACTGTGTTCGCCCGAGGAGCGACGAGGGCGTCGCTCCCTACATCGTCACGGAGGAATCTTTATGTACATTATGTCTGTTGATGTCGGGACGGCACGTACGGGTGTGGCTTTGAGCGACAAGGGCGAGGGCTTTGCCTTCCCGAAATGCGTCATAACCGAATATAACCGTGAAAGGCTGATCGAAAAATTGGCCGAAAAGGCGAAAGAGTTGGGTGCCGAAATGATAGTGGTCGGCTACCCCAAAAATATGGACGGCAGCGAGGGCTTTAAGGCGCAGGAGTGTGCCGCCGCTGCCGAGGCTTTGAGGGTGGCTACGGGCTTACCCGTCGAACTGTGGGACGAGCGTTGCACCACCGTCAGCGCCCATACCGCTCTCAATTTCAACGATGTCCGTGGCAAAAAACGTAAAGAGACGGTCGATGCCGTTGCCGCCACCATCATTCTTGAGGACTTTTTACGCCACCGTGCAAACACCAGGAACAAAATATAAAGCAAAACAGCCGAGTGAATTTTAAAATTCACTCGGCTGTTTTTGTAGACTTTGGTGATACTCCGAAACGGTTTTTGAAGGCTCAGCTAAAAGAGTATATCGAGGAAAATCCCAGCTTGGCCGCAACGGCCGAGACCGAGGCGGTCTGCAGCAGCTCCCTGGCCTTTTGCAAACGCTTTTCGTTGCGGTAGGCCATAAGCCCCACGCCGTATTTTTCCTTGAAACGCCGTTCAAGATAAAACTTGCTGTAGTTGAATTGCTTGGCAATGTCCTCAAGCCGTGCCGTTAAGCCCTGCCCTGCATCAATGTAGTCCTTTATCTGTTTTTCTATGCGGTAGGGTGCGGTGTCGACCGTCAAAGCATTAGGGAAATTGTCGTTTATCAGCGCATCCAAGATCTGAATGAGCCTGGCCTTCTTATTGAGCGGTGATAACTCCGACCCGACTATTTCGTAAAATATTTCCAACACCCTTTCGGGGTCAGAAAAGGTGACATAAGGAGTTTTGGGGTGACCTTTGAAAATGTCCTCACGGATAAAGCCGATCTCCTTGTCGGTCATATCGGGTTTGTCCTTGAACGAAACGGGCACACGCTCGCTGTCGGCGGTGTGGGTGATGTCAAAATGAATATGCGGCTGTGTAAGGTCACGGTTTATGCTGCGGAAGCTGTGCGGCACATCGGGGCGCAGAAAAATAAACTGCCCTGTTTCACATTTGTAGTCAACACCGTCATATTTAAGGGTAAATTCACCGTCGGCAATGTAGATAAGCTCGTAATCGAAGATGATACGCCGCTTTATTACGTAGTGCCGAGGGATAACCGAATGCATTGCAACACGGATATAAGGATTGATGTTAAAAATATCTGACATAATACACCACCGCAAGAAATGTTAAACAAAGGTCAAGTTATGACATTTATATGATAGCGTATTTCAAATATAATATCAATAGAAACCTTTTAAAATTTTAAATTTGGAGTAATAGAAATGTTAAATGATCTTACCACCAAAAAGGATATCCGCACTTTTTCCGTCTGTCCCGAAAACCTTACAGGTGAAAAGGGTAAGGGCGGTATGGCGGTGACGGGCACGGCTTC
Organism: Clostridia bacterium; assembly: GCA_017416345.1. Classification (GTDB taxonomy): domain Bacteria; phylum Bacillota; class Clostridia; order Oscillospirales; family Acutalibacteraceae; genus UMGS172. The sequence goes on from JAFQCR010000012.1 coordinate 56,003, forward strand.
CAATTGCGCAAGAGATTTGGGCCAAGGCTGGAAGGTCAATCCGTTTATTGTGTTAAAGGGCAAAGAGACCGCCGTTTTGGCCGACATCAAGGGGCAGGGCGCCATAAAGCACATCTGGATAACCGACAGCGCCGCAAAGGGTCGGCTTTTGATCTTGCGCATCTATTTTGACGGCCACAAAAATCCTGCGGTCGAGGCTCCGCTTTCCGACTTTTTTGCCAATGCCGAGCATACCGAGTACCGTCAGCTTTCAAGCCTTGCAATGTGCTTTAACCCCGGTCGAGGTATGAACTGCTATTTTGAAATGCCGTATTTCAAGGGCTTCAGGATCGAGCTTGAAAACATTGACGAAAGGGATTGCAACGTTTATTATCAGATCGATTGCGAGGAAAAGGTGATCCCCGAAAATTCACTTTATTTTCACGCACAGTTCAGAAGGGTCAACCCTCTGCCCTATAAGGAGGTCTACACCATCCTCGATAACATCAAGGGCAACGGTCACTATGTCGGCACTTATATGCATTGGGGTGTAAAGTCCAACGGCTGGTGGGGCGAGGGCGAGATCAAGTTTTACATAGACGGCGATACCGATTTCCCCTCAATTTGCGGCACGGGTACCGAGGACTATTTCTGCGGTGCATATAACTTTGACGTGGGCGGTCAGTACCGTGAATTCACAACACCTTATGCAGGTATGTATAAGGTGAGAGGTACCGACGGCATCTATTACTCGCAAAGATACTTCAATATGTACCGTTGGCACATCACCGACCCTATTTATTTTAAAGAGGATATAAAGGTCACCATTCAGGCTCTCGGTTGGCGCAGCGGCGGCCGATACCTGCCCTTGCAGGATGATATTTCATCGGTAGCCTATTGGTATTCCGATACTTTGGACGACGAATACCCCGAATTCCCGAGCTATGATGATCTGGAGCTGATTATGGGTTAAACCTGTAGATTATATTTTCGGAGTGGACGAGGCAAGGATCGTCAGAATATAAATTAAGGCGGTGTTAAGGTGTATTTGGGTATAGAATTTGGCTCTACAAGGATAAAAGCAACGGCTATCGATGAAAATTATAGACCAATAGCCAACGGCAGCTATACATGGCAGTCGAAATTTGAAAACGGCATCTGGACCTATGAGCTTGACGAGGCCGTTAAAGGCTTAAAAGAAGCCTTAAAGGAAATCGGGAATAAGCAAGGCATCAAGGCGGTCGGCATTTCGGGCATGATGCACGGTTACCTTGCCTTTGATGAAAATTGGCAGCTGCTGACCCCGTTCAGGACCTGGCAAAACACCATCACCGCCAAGGCCGCAGAGGAATTGACCGAGCTTTTCCGTTTCAACGTGCCGCAAAGATGGAGCATTGCGCATTTGTATCAGGCGATATTAAACAACGAGGAGTATGTTGGCCGAATTGCTCACATAACCACGTTGGCAAGCTATATCCATTTTCTGCTGACGGGTGAAAACGTTATAGGCATCGGCGAAGCCTCGGGAATGTTCCCCATCGACAGCGAAAGCCTTTGCTACGACAAGGAAATGCTCAAAAAGTTTAACGAACTGATAGCACCGTGCGCTTTTGGTTGGACGGCCGAGGACGTTTTGCCCAAGGTCTTGAAGGCTGGGGACACGGCAGGTGCTTTGACCGAAAAGGGCGCTGAGATCGTTGATAATATGCTGGCGGTCGGCACGCCCTTTGCACCGCCCGAGGGCGATGCGGGAACGGGTATGGTCGCCACCAATGCGGTTGGAGTAAGAACGGGTAACGTGTCGGCAGGCACCTCGATATTTTCGATGGTCGTTCTCGAAAAGCCGTTGAGCAGGGTCTACCCCGAGATCGACATTGTGACCACACCTGCAGGCAAAGCGGTGGCAATGGTGCATTGCAACAACTGCACCAACGACAGCAATGCCTGGATAAGTGTGCTTAATGAGGTCGCAGTTCTTTTCGGAGCAAAGCCCGACACGGCCGAGCTTTACACCAAGCTGTACCAAAAGTCGCTTCTGGGCGATGCCGATTGCGGCGGTGTGACGGTCTGCAACTATATGGCAGGTGAGGGCGTTACCCACCTTGATTCGGGTGTCCCCTTGGTTGCACGAAGGGTCGACGGCGCATTCACGCTTGCAAACCTTTTACGTGCGATGCTGTACTCGTCTGCGGTCACTCTGAAAATCGGAATGGAGCTTTTGGAAAAGGAAAACGTTCAGATCGACTCGATCGTCGGTCACGGCGGATACTTCAAAACGCCCGAAGTCGGTCAGAAATATATGGCGGCGGCTTTGGGTACGGCGGTCACCTGCATGAAGACCGCAGGTGAGGGCGGCTCTTACGGAATGGCGGTTTTGGCCGCATATTTGTCAAATAACTCGCAAAGCCTTGAGGATTTTTTGAACGCAAAGGTATTCAAAAACGCCGAAAAGACCACCCTTTACCCTGAAAAGCAAACCGCTGATGGCTTTGCAAAATATGTGTTGGAATACAAGCAACTGCTTGAGGTCGAGCAAAGGGCAACAGAGGTTTTCGGCAGGGGTGCAAAATAAACTTACCGGGACACATTCAAAAAGCATTGAATTAACCCTTGAAACTGTGGAAAAAGTAGTGGCGGATGCACTCCTCAGGATGACACCTCATCCGTTATTGCTACGTAATGTCAGCCTTCCCCTACCGAGGAAGGCTGACAAATTTTATAGTTGGCTCTGTCATTCTGAACGCTATCGAAGAATCTTGTAGGGGACGGCGCCTTCGACGTTCCGAAAAACAAAGCATGATTGAGATGTTTTTTGATTTGCTTTTTATTTTTTCAGAGTTGACATCGGTCCGCAATGCATGATGCTTTCGGCATCATCACACTGATAAATATTGATCCAGTCAACACTGTATTTATTTGTATTTTCCCAATCGGCAGGGTCACCCAATACACCTGCGTACGGCGCACTTTCCCAGTTATTAGCCATACTGATTCTTATATACATCATATGATTAAAGGCTTCGGTGTCCTGCTCAAGTGTTGTGGTATCATAAGAAAAGTACAGATCACCGTCACAGGTAAAGCCCATCATGGTGTCGATCCAAAGGAAGCCGTAGGTGTGGAAATCATCACCCAACACTTTACCATCATCTTTGAGGGTGTATTTCTTATCGTTGCCGTGGGTATTATCAAGTGAAGTGTGCTGATAGCCAAGCTTTTCGCCGTCGGTTGTTGGCCATGCGTGACAGTTGGCGGCATAATACTTTGAATTGCCGAACATTTCAACAATATCTATCTCGGGACGGCTTAAAATCGGCCCTGTTCCATCGGAACTTTCGGTATCGTTAGACCATGTCCAAAGCGCTACCCAATAGCCTTCACCATGGGGTAATAATGCGCTCATTTCAAGATAACCGTACTTATAGTACATTTTGCCCGAAGTCCAGATCATTCCACCGTAGTAATAATTCTCGTCCTCTCTGGCGGAAATGGTGAATTTACCGTCGGCAACATAAACATCTCTCGGGTCACCCGAACGGACACTCAATTTACCATTTTTACCGGGTGCTGAATCGGTTTCGGTAACCTGCCCCCATTTGGTGGTGTCAAGCCCCGCACCTTCAAAATCGTCACCCCAAGTCTTGGTGTAGTAGGTGCTCTTGTCATAGCTTGCGGCCGTTTCGGTATAACTTCCCGTTATCACAGTATCGGTAACATTACCTTTAAGCAGTTTGCCGAATTCTGTAACCGCCATCGCAACAGCGTGTGCGCTTCCGCCGTTTAAATATATCTTGCTTCCTGCGACTCTGATGATGTATTTGTCGGGATCATCCACAGTTTCAACACCGTCACGATTGGCATTACCCACGATTATCTCATGATCACTTGCCGCAGTTTTTGAATCATGGAGTATTTCAAGGAAATAGCCTGAGCGCTCCAATATATTGTTTGACACAGCCTGCATCTCCACCTCTGTAAGATAAGAGGAGTTGTAATGTGGTCTTATAAAGCAATATTTTCCGAGTGGCACACCGTTAACGGTGATATTCTCAAAATCACCCGAATCAGCGAAGGTGTACTCAATGCCACCCTTAACACCATCGGCCTTGACATAGTTTGCGATAAAATAATCCACCGCCGCTTCAATGCCACTCACACTTTGTGAATAAATGACTATCTTTTGTCCGATGTTGCAAATTATATAGTCCTCATAACGGCAGCCTGTTTTGTCGGCAAGCATATTTTTGGCCGTTGCGGTTTCGGTTCGGTTGGTACTGCCGATAAGTATTTCATAAGTGTCGGTGCCGTCCTCCCAATCGGTGGTCGAGGTCATACGGATACCGATATCCTTGAATGCCTTGAACAGCTTTTGTGCCGATGAAGATACGTTGCTTTCATCCGGTTGGATTATGCGGTATAGGGCATCACCATCGGCATTAACGTAGCGAATATCCTCGGTTGATGAGCTTTGTGTGTCGGTTGCAGAATCGCTACCGCAACCAACTAAAAGTCCAAATATCATAAGTAAGCATAAGCCTATTGAAAGGAACTTTTTCATATTTACCTCCAAAATAATCACTGTTTTCAGCGTAACACATCCAAATTTCAAAATTAACAAATTTTGATTATCAATGCAGGCTCGTGTTCTTGCAATTTTTCGCCTGATTTGTGTCCAAGCCGTCGGAGCAAAAGTCCGTCGATGGTGATTTGGTTGTCTTTTATCTCGGCGTGGTCGGTGATATTGACCGATACATCATCCAACATACATTGTGACCATACTGTTGCGCTTTTGGGTACTTGGCTTGGGAATTCAAGGGTCAATGAGTTGTAAATACCAAACACACCAACCGTTGTTTTTAAAGATTCGGGGTATATGGTGACATCACAGGGTACGGCAATATTGCGGTTGGGGTCGATGTTTCGACGAAGTGCCGAAACACACAAAGCTTGTTCGGTGGGGTGCTTGCTTGCCAAAATTATTGGTTTTTCACCATTGCTTGTAACGATTGGTAATTTTGTTCCTCTTGCAGCAACCATAGGCACTTCGACCGAAAATTCTGACCATTGAATATTGCGCCAATCCGACGGCTGAACATCAAATCTCAATCGGTCAACAACCATCTCTTCAGAGGTGGTGTAATCGGTTTCGGTGGCGGCGAACGGAGGACAAATGCGTTGCCAACGAAGCAGAGCCTCGGTTTCGTAAGAAAGGCTCATTATGCCTATGTTCATCGAAAGACCTGCCGCAACCATGGGCTGACTTTCGACATTTACAAGTCCCTTTGCATTGTGACGAACCTTGGATTTGTCAATGCCTGTGAGCAATTTATGTACACGCAAATATGTTTCAACATCGGCAAATGGTGGTTGAACATCATAGGTTCGCAGAACATCGCTATACTCAAAGGCTTTACACATATCAACAACACATTGGTTGTTGGACATATCGTGGAACGGCAAAAATCCTCTTGCGTGCTCAATCAAAAGGTTGGGCGCATATTTTCTGACACACTCGGTCATCATTTCGCGATAACCGGGATAGCGACTGAATGTGCCCCAATCGCATTTCCAATAGCGAACATCGGCGGCGTTGCACCACTTGGCGCGGTCTTCCCAATACTTACGGGCCACATCCATTGAAAACGGTTGAGTTGCGTTAAGATTGTTGGGCGAAATCCAAAGTCCAAGACCGACATAGCCCATTTCTTTGACCTTGCGGCTCATTTCAATAAGGCGCTCCTCGGGAGTGTTGCCCATTGAGGCAAATTTTTCCCTATCGGGTTCAACCAAGCCGAAAATAGGCTCCGAAGCATCGACGCCAAACGGCACATCCCAACCATCGTCAATAAGAAAAATCAATCCCTTGCGGTATTCGTGCGAATAAGGATGAAAAAACTCTTCGGTATCAAAAAGATTTTGTTCGGTCAATGCATCACGCATACGGACAGTGCCGTTGATAGCGGTCAATGAAAGCTTATCGGCCGCAGATTCCTGCATATGCCAGGTGCAAAGATAGTTGCCGTTTGGGGTGGATTCTTTGGGGATAAAGTTGACCTTGGCGGTGTCGGGAACACTTGAGCCAAGACGTTTTTTAACAATAAAATCACCGCTGGCAGGCGTTACGGCAGTTACGGTTGTCGTGTCGTTACCGCCAAGTAGTCTGTCCACCGAAACACCCAGAATTTTGGCGAGCTTGGGCAAAATCGAGGCGCGAGGCTTGGCGTTGCCGTTTTCCCAACGTGAAACCGCCTTGTCGCTGACCGACAAAAGATGTCCGAGCTCTTTTTGCGATAAGTGTTTGGCCTTTCTGAGTTCGGTCAGAATATTGCCGAATTTATAATCGTTCATAACACTACCCCCTGGAAAATTTCACTTTGATGTAATTATATAATATTTCGCCAACCAAAATCAATCAATATCCGCATGGCCGACTCTCGCAAAAATAGAGTTAGATGTTTTTTACATTTCTCAATAACTCGCAAATTACCTCTTGAAACCGACAAAAAAGTGTGTTAAAATAGCCTGTAATGATTTTTAAATGATTTCCGGAGGGAAGATTATGTCAGGACATTCCAAATGGAGTACTATTAAAAGAAAGAAAGAAAAGACCGACCAGGCCAGAGCCAAAGTCTTCACCCGTATCGGCCGTGAGCTTGCTATGGTAGTTAAGGCAGGCGGCCCCGACCCCAACGTCAACTCAAAGCTTCGTGACGTTATTGCCAAGGCCAAGGCCAACAACGTTCCCAACGATAATATCGACCGTATCATCAAAAAGGCCGCAGGTGAGACCGGCGGTGCAGAATATGAGTCGCTTATGTATGAGGGCTACGGCCCTGCAGGTATCGCCGTTATCGTCGAGGCCCTGACCGACAACCGCAACCGTACCGCAGGTGAGATGCGCCACTACTTTGATAAGTGCGGCGGTAATCTCGGTCAGTCGGGCTCGGTCACCTTTATGTTCGAGCGCAAGGGTCTTATCGTTATCGAGGGCGAAGGCCTCAGTGAGGACAAGGTCATGGAGGATGCTCTGGATGCAGGTGCCGACGATTTCACCTTCGACGGCGATGTTTTCGAGATCTCGACCGACCCCAACTCGGTCGGTGCCGTCAGCGAGGCTTTGATCGAAAAGGGCTACACCTTTGTTTCGGCAGAGGCTGCTTATGTTCCTGCAACCACTTCGACCATTGATGACCCCGAAATGGTCGCCAAAATGGAAAAGCTTCTTGATATGCTTGACGAGAACGAGGATGTTCAGAACGTCTGGCACAACTGGGAAGCCAACGAAGCAGAATAATTTAAAGACACCGGAGGACTGTTGCTCCGGTGTCTTTTTTGTGTTGAGGCGGTCGCACCGCCGCTATATGTACGGGTTGACAAAAGTATATATATATTATACAATGAAAACAGTAACAAAATTATGGAGGTGTCCAAAAAATGAAAATGAGAAAACTCCTCAGCATATTTATTTGCATCAGCGTTGTGGCAATGCTGTTTATCCCGGCCTTGGGCGTTGTAACAGCCAATGCCGCCGACGGCAAAACGGTCTACGTTTCGTCCGCAGGCAGTGATGACAACGACGGTAGCGAAGCCGCACCGTTTGCCACATTGCAAAAGGCCTGGACCAATTCCGACACGGGCAAGCTGACTATAGTGATCGTCGATAACGTTGTGCTTGACGTCAGCACCGTGGCCTTTACCTTCGGCGGTGAAAACAAGGCATCCGAAACCGTTATCAAGGGCGCGACCGCATCGTCCCTGCTTGACCTTTCGGCCAAGACCAGAATGGGCCTTTACGGCGGCGGAAGCAAGTTCACCTTTGATAATATTACACTCAAATTCGATCAGACTCTGTCAAGCAATGTGCCTACCGCCAAGTTCTATGCCAACGGTACACACGTTGTTATAACCGAGACCGTCACCTTTGCCGATAATGCTCCCATCAACATCTTTGCGGGCGGCAACGGTAAAGAGGTCGCAAGCACCCGTCTTGAGGTCTACGGCGGATATTACTATTACATCTACGGCGGCGGTGAGAACTATCCCGTCACGGGTGACGTCAGCCTTACCGTTGGCGGTAATATCAATGCAGGCGAAAACATCGACGACGAGAGCTCCAACGTAGCGCAGGCACGCATCTATGGCGGCGGCTATAAGGGTGCTGTCGGCGGTGATGTCAATATCAACTACGGCGGCAACGCCATCGCACGTGTGCTTACCGGCACCGGACGTGACGGCGGTGAGGTCGGCGGCAAGATCAATATCAATATGACCGGCGGTAAGGTTTCCACTATCAGCGCAACCAAAACGGTTCACGATAAGGATGCCGATGTTCATATTTCTATGACCGGCGGTCTTTGCGAGGCCATCTTCGGCGGCGGTGAAAGCACAAGCATCACGGGTAACACCGTTGTTTATGTCGGCGGTACTGCCGATGTTTCCCGCCGTATCCATGGCGGATGCTATAACGAAAGCACCTCCTCGGGCACCAGCCGTGTTATCGGCTCGGCCACCGTTATTATTGATTCCGGCTGTAAGCTGGCTTCGGGTACGGGACTTTCGTGGATGAACAGCTTTTATATGGCTATTAACGCAGGCAGCCGTCTTAACACCGATCCTGCCGATGAGTTTTCTACCCTTGTGTTTTTGAACGATACCTACAGCACCTACAGCTCCAAAATGAGCAGCAGCTTCAAGCAGGACTACGTTGTCAAGGTAGGCAAGGGCGGTACTGTTGATAGCGCTATGAACGGCACGGCCGCTTTGACGATGCTCCCCGATGAGGGCAAGGCCGCCGTTATCGGCACCGAAAAGCTGGCAAGCGGTCAGACCTATGCTTTGTCGGCCGCAACGACCGAGATCACCTTTGCCGATGCCGTATACAACACCGTAACACTCGACCACAACAACGGCACGGGCTCGAGCTCGACCTTTGAAAAGTTAGATGGCGGCTATGCTGTCATCCCCGAGGTCACCGTCACCAACGGCGACAAGGAGCTCCTCGGCTGGTCGACCGCAGCCAACGCCACCGTAGCAGAATACGTTGCAGGCGATAAGTACACCGCCGACGGAGATACAACGCTTTATGCCGTATGGAGAGGCCGACCTCAGGCCTACAGCGTAATGCATATGCTGCTTCACGGTGACGATGCCGTTTTCTACAAGGGCGAAAAGCTCAACGGCTATGTCGGCAGTATGACCGAGGCTAAAGCACTCGAACTGCTTGGCTATAAGGCTTTTGTTTCGCAGGAGATACTTGTTAAAAATGAAACAACGGTCGTTATTGTCAGCTATGAGCCCGACGGAAGCGCTATAGGCGATGTCAACTGCGACGGAGCCGTTGATATGCTGGATGCTGCCCTGCTTTTGAGAAGGGTGGCCGCCTGGCCGGGCCATGACGATACCAACACCTGCATTTACACCTCCGACCTTAACGGTGACGGTGTTGTTGACGTGCTTGACACGGTCCTGCTTAAAAAGCAGTTGGTCGGAATTGAATAAATATGCACATTTTCATATAAAAAATGTAAAATGCAGGATGTTTTTATAATTTTACTTGCATTTTCAAAAAAGTGTGCTACAATAGATTTGTAATCAGGAAACTGAAATCTCCCGTAAAGTGAGGTGCGAACAATGGCATTTAAGATTTCTGATGAGTGCATCAGCTGTGGTGCATGTGCAGCTCAGTGTCCCGTAGAGGCTATCGCTGAGGGTGACGACAAGTTCGTCATTGATGCAGACAAGTGCATCAGCTGCGGCGCTTGCGCTGACGGTTGCCCCGTAGAGGCTATTGCTGAGGAATAATTCAAGCAATCTACATACCCGAAGGTTCATCCTTCGGGTTTATTTTTTGCCCAAATTTTAAAATGTTGTTATTATATATAAAAAATCCGATCCCGTTTTGTATGTCGAACGGCAAATGTCAAATCATTACTATAAAAAGTGCAAAAAATCCGTATATTTTTTTTAAACGGAGAGCTTATAATTAAATTATCTTAAGAATATACGAAAGGGTGGATCTTAAATGATAAGGTCAAAACATTTTGTTGTCCGTATGCTTGCGGCAGTTATGATGCTGTGTCTGACGCTTTGCCTGTTCGTGGGTTGCGGCGGCAGTACTGCCGACACAAGCTCCGATGTCGGTTCGGCCGATATAAGCTCCGATCAGGGCAGTGTTCAGGTGCCCTCGCAGGAGCAGGGCTCGGGTATTTATTCCGAGGATGACTATGACCCGTATGCAAAGATCCCCGAATCTTCAAAGGGCGTAACGGTGCGCTATGCCACCTGGATCGACCATACCGCCACCGAGGGTGCCAAGCCCTTGGGCAGCTTTCACAAGGATACGGGAATCAACGTTGAGCTTTATCTTGTTCCGCAGAACGGATACGTCAACACGCTTATGACCAAAATGGCTTCGGGCGATATTCCCGACGTTTACGTCACGAGCGAGGACAATCAGTCCTTTCCGCTGACATTGCAGATAGGCGCACCTATCGATCTTGTTTCCACCGTTGACCTCAACGACCCCATCTGGGACAGATCGATGCTTGAAACGGGCAAGATCGGTAACCATTACTATCTGCTCAACACGCTCAATTCGCCTTGGTCGGGTTCCAACCTTGTTTATTACAACAAGTCGATCTTCGAAGAAAACGGCTTCAAGACCCCTGCCGATTACTACGCAGAGGGCAATTGGACCTGGAACACCATGAAAAAGGTCATGAAGGAGATCGATGCGCTGGGTGACGATTACATCGGCGGATATATCGACCCCGAGATCCTTGGCGGCTCGGCAGGCGCTTCTTTCATTAATTACAACTATAAGTCAAACACCTTCTCGAGTATGGTCAACAGCCGTGAGCTGCTTTCGACCTATCAGTTCTATGCCGATCTGCGTACCGAGGGACTTACGACCACCACCCTTATCGAAAGTATCCAAAAGTTCTGCAACGGACGGCTCGGTATTATGACCACGGGTGTTTACGGACTTAAGGCCACGGGACATTTTGTGGGAATGGATCAGAGCAAGATAGGCTACACCTATCTGCCTGCCTTGGAGGACGGAACCAAGGGTCTGACCTCGTCCATCCACCGTATGTACGGTATCTGCGCCAAGGCTCCCAACGCCGATGCCGCAGGCTACTTTATCCGTTATTGGCTCGATTACAAGAATTACGACCTTGAATCTACCTTCATCTCGATCGATGCGGGCAACTTCTATTACGAGCTTATCAATCAAGGTGCAGAGAACAAGTATTTCAACTTTGATTTTGCCTGCGCCAACCTTATAGGTCACGATAATTCTTATGCGTTTACCCGTGGCGCAAGGACCTCTCCCTCGGCAGGCACCAAGACGGCTATCGACTCGGTCTCCAACCTTGTTGACGATGCCGTTAAAAAGGCCAACGCATTGGTCGAGACCACCATCAAGAACCAGTCAGAATACAAATAAGACAGCAAAAAAACAAAAATCTTTCCCAAGATTACTCTTGAGAAAGATTTTTTGTTATATTTGTTGGTCGATCGATTTTTCGGCAAGGTACTTTTTGGGGGACTTGCCGTAATACTCCTTGAATTTTTTGATAAAATAGCTGGTGGATGAAAAGCCGACATACTCGGCGCAGGCCGTGATGCTCAAATTATTGGATATCAAAAACTTTACCGCCTGCTTGACCCTTACATTGGTCAGATATTCTCTGAAAGACATACCGAACACCTGATTGAATTTTCTTGAAAAATATCCAAGGCTGTAATTGCATCGCTTGGCGGCTTCGGCCTCGGTGGCGGTGGCATAGTTGGTTTTTACATAGTACCTTACCGTATCAACAAAGCTGTGGCTGTTGCTGTTACTCTCATCTGTTACCTCGGTCGTGCGCCAATAACGGTATATCCAACCGAAGATGCCTATAAAGTAGGAGCGCATCAGCAGGTCACTGCCGGGTGTACGTTCAAGCCATTCGTTTATTATCGAGTGGAACAGTGACGGAATGGGGGAGGCATCGACCGCCGCCTTGTCGATAACACGCAGGCGGTCCTTTTCAAACATTCTCTGCAAAAAATTGCTCAGCTCCGACATTGAGGGATCCTCAGCATACAGTATCTCGGGCTCAAACTGTAGACAAACGTACTCACGTGTGGCGGTCAGCGATCTTATCATATGGGCTTCATTCGAGTTGATGATTATCAGCTCTCCTGCTGAAACATTAAACATTTTGCCGTCGACGTTTACGCTCAGAGTGCCGCTGTACATATAAAGCAGCTCGATATATTTGTGGTAATGAGCATAAGCTGCTACGCCTCCCGCATTGGCTACCTTGACCTTGGTTTCGGGGAAGTAGATACATCTGAAGGCCTTGGGCTTGCCGTTTTCGACATAAGGTGCTTCATACCAGTTAGTCGTACCTTCTATTGCCATTGATTTCCACCCTTTTTAGTCTATTTGCATAAATTGTAACACAGATTTTTTACATTTGCAAGGGCAAGGTTAAAAATTTGTTATATTTAGTATAATTTTTTCGTATATTTCGCACTTGCGAAGAGTTTATAATTATAGTGCGATAGAATCAAAAGTGGAATAATATACTCAATTTCTGAAATTATCTTATTCTCCTTTTACATTTTGGTCGGTGCCTACCGCTTGAGTGTCAGAAGCGGTAGGTGTCCGTGCCAAGAAAAAGGCGAGAACAAGTGATATATATAAAGTGACAGGCGGCTTCATCGCCGTGTATCACAAAAATTCGGTCAAAAATGCCTTGGCATTTGAGATATGATCCCCACACAGGAAAGGAATGGTAGAGTGTGAAAAAAATGATGAGAAAGACAGTCAGCCTGCTTTGTGTCATTTCGATGTTGGCTGCTTTGGTCGTCTGCGCTTTTGCAGCACCTGCTTCGGCCACCGATTTTGACTATTCGGGTGTGATCAACGAAACCTGGTTGTACGACTTCAAGTCGGGTACGGGTACCGACAGTACCGTACCTGCGTTTATGAAGGCGCACCCCACCAAGGGTAGCGGCGGTAACGACCTCAACGACGTATTCACCTACAGGTCTGATCTTCCTTCAGGCGGTAAGGTCTCGAATGTCGATGAGAACGGACTGCATTATTACAGCTATTATAAGGATAGCGGCTTCGGTGTTGACGTTGACAAGGGCACCTCCTGGATGCGCGGCTTCCATCTTTGGGATGCCGACGTTGCACGTCAGAATGCCGGAGTAAAGGCATACAGCAATGCCAATTTCGGTGACGGAAGCAAGAGAAACACCTTCCCCGATACCGCAACCGATGCAAACCTCTACGTAACCTACGGTATGTGGAGCGATCCTGCCAATTCTGCTGGCTTTGTTCCCGTTAAGGACGGCCTTTATGCCGTGACCGTTAAGTTCAAGGTATCGGATATGAATGCCGCAACCAACAAGCTCTTCATCGGTGTCGGCGTTGCCAATTACGATTGGAGCGGAAATGCTGACTGGAGCCTTTCCACCACTTGTTATCTGTTGGAGTGTGCAACCGTTTCCGAGGTTATGGACGATTGGGCAACCCTGACCGTTATTGTTGACGGCACCAAGTTCAAGGGCACCGGCAACAACTATCTCAAGATCGGTGTTGCCAACGACAAATATGTTCACGATGGCTCTACCTATAATCAGGTCGACTTTGAATATATCTCGGTCGAGCGTTATTACGACACCATCAACGGTGAGTTCGGCGCAAGATTCTACGATGCCGATAACACCAAGGGTGTTACCAACATTGATAATGCCGAGATCGACGGCAAGACCTATATTTTAGGCTCCGGCGGCGGCGCTCCCGAGCAGACCTTCAAGCTCCCCGAGCCCAAGAACGACAACGATAAGCGCTACTTCAAGATGTGGAAGGCCAAGGTAGGCTACAACTATCCTTCCGCAAAGCAGCCTTGGGACAACGGCTTTGCAGGCTATAAGGGTGACGATTATACCGTCATCGATCTCAACTACGGCCGCATCCGTTATTTTGAGGCAACCTACGTTACCGAGCAGGCTCCTGCTACCAACGAGCCTACCGTTTACAAGTGGGATCTTGAGAATTTGTACCGCAACAAGCGCACCTTGGGTGACGGTATTATGGTATCGGGCAACATCGGCTCCGAAAACACCATTGCATATTCTATGAAATATACTGAGGACGGTCTGTCCTTTCGCTCCAACGGCGGCGGTGATAAGCTGGCCGAGAAGCATAACGGCAAGGACTACAGCGGTTCACAGCGTATCGGCTTCTACACCGGTCTTGCCGATAATAAGGGCGGCTGGTCTGGCAACTATGTCCGCTTCAAGTACGGCTACACCTATAAGTTCTCGATGGTCTATAAGGCCGAAGGTGTTGATGCCAACGGCACACAGATCGGTCTTGCATCACTTGCCAACGATGAGTACGGCGGATACAAGTGGGGACCCACCAGAGTTATCAAGAGCTGGACCTCCAAGGCCGACACCAACGGTTGGGTACACGTTACCTGCTTCTTTGTTGCCGACGAGTTTGCCGCCAACAATATTGCCACTCTTGCAGTAAACACCAATGCGGGCGTTATCACCGTTAAGGAAGCCACCATTGAGGAGTCCTACGGCGACGTCAACGGCGATGTTTCAAGCATCTATTTTGAGGATAACTCCAAGAACACTCCCAACCCCTTCATCGGCTTTGTTGGTGATACCCACGGCACCCTCCCCACACCTGAAAACTTCGGTTATGAGTTTGTTGAGTGGTGCACCGATAAGAACCTCACCCGGAAGTATGAAGGCACCACCTTCCCCGAAAAGGACATCGTGCTTTATGCCAAGTGGAAGATAGTTCCCACCGTTTTCACCTTCGATAAGGCTAACTTCTCCGACAACGGTACAACTTCTTCTGCTACCTTCAGCCAGGATTTTGAGGGTGACAACGCAGTGCTTAAATATTCGCTGACCTCAAAGGATTACGAGGCTGATAATACTCTTACCGAGTACGGTACCCACAGAAGAATGTCTCTCAATGACGGCAACTGGAACCACTACGAGGTCACGCCCGGTGTTCACTATACCGTAACCCTGCGTTATAAGGTCCTTTCGGTTGAAGAGGAAGGCACCATTATGGTAAGTACCTCGCGCAAGCTGCTTGTCTGGTCTAATTACATCGATAAGCAGGGCGGCGAGCAGAAGTACGGAGCCGCCTCAGATGAGTGGAAGACCATGACCTTTGAGTTTATCGCCAAGGTCGATACCTCCGATCCCAAGGTTACCGATGCCAACTTCCTTAACATCAACGTTAACGGTAAGGCAGTCATTCTGATCGACGACGTTACTGTGCTTCCTGCCGAGGCACGTGCCAACTATTACGGCAACATCGTCCGCTTTGATACCGGTAAGGGCGACAAGCTCGATCCCATCTGCGGAGATGAGGGCGAGGCGCTCGCTCTGCCTACCCCTGAGTGTGAAGGCTATGTATTCGGCGGCTGGTTTGCCGATGCCGAGTTCACAACTCCCTTCACCGCAACCACCTTCGGTGCAACCGATATTACCGTCTATGCACAATGGTTGCTCGGCAAGTATAACGAGGGCTTTGAAAACTACTCCGAGGTTGACAAGATGCTCAACTTCTCTTCGGGCTGGATCTTCAATGACAAGACCATGGGCGGAGATGCCGCCAATGTCAGAAGCGGTAAGGTCTCTATCCAGCGTAATGCCGCTACCGCAGGCTCACGAGGCTTCTCCATTATGCGTAACAGCGAGCAGGCTCTTACCGTCGGTAAGCAGTACACTCTGGTGTTCTATGTAAAGCCCGTCGAGGTCACCGACAAGATGGTCGTTATGAACTTTATGCATATGAGCAGTCCCTCCAGCACCAACACTCCCAGAGCCACCGAGGAGATATGTAACTTTGAAAATCTGACCGTTGGTGAATGGAACCGTATCGAATACACCTTCACCGCACAGGCTCCGTATTCCGGAATCTCGATCGGCGGCGGAAACAATGTATTCTTCGATGACTTCACCGTGACCCTCAAGGGCTACAGCGGTGTTGCAACCGGCGAGGATACTATGGGTGTCAACGTCGCAATGATGGTAATGCTCATCGTTGCTCTCGGTGCCTTGACCGTTACCGGAATGTATGTATTCCGCAAGGTCAAGAACTGATAAAGGTCAATATATGCCGTGGCTTTGCGGCTGCGGCATATTGCCGAAAGGCAAGATATAAACAAAAAATCAACAATTAAGAGGTGCTAAAAATGAAAAAGCTTTTCAGACGTGCGGTCAGTATTCTGATGGTCGCAGCTATCCTCGCAACCGGTCTTGTGACCGTTCTCGGCAGTCTTACTGCATCTGCAGCCGAGGCTGTGATCGAAGAATGGTTCTATGACTTCAAGTCGGGTACAGGTACCGACGCAACCATGCCTGCATTTATGAAGGCACACGCCACCTACGGCAGCAACGGTGGTGACCTTAATAACTGGATGACCTATTCATCCGAGCTTCCTTCGGGCGGCAAGCAGACAAATTTTGATGAAAACGGTCTGCACTACTACAGTTATTATGGATCCAGCGATTATTCTCTTGATGCAGACAAAGGAACCTCCTGGATGCGCGGCTTCTTCCTTTGGGATGCCGATATCGCAAGACAGAATGCCGCTGTAAGAGAATTCAGTGACGGCAAATTCGGTAACGGTTCTGTAAGAAATACCTTCCCCGATACCGAAACCGATGCTAACCTTTATGTCAACTACGGTTTTGGCCCCGATCCCACAAACTATGCAGGTCTTGTTGCTTTGAACGACGGTCTTTATTCCGTTTCCGTAAAGTTCAAGGTCTCCGAAATGAATACCTCTACAAGCAAGATCTATATCGGTGTTTGCGTAACCAACTATGCGACCCGCAGCGGTGACTACACCACCTCGTATCAGAACTATCTGTTCGACCGTGCCATCATCACCGATGTTATGGACGATTGGGCAACCTTGACTGTTTTTGTTGACGGCTCGCTGTTCAAGGGCACCGGCAAAAACTATCTCAAGGTCGGTATTTCCAACGATAAGTTTGTGGCCGACGGTACCTACAACCAGATCGACTTTGAGAGTGTTAAGGTAAAGCGCCTTTACGATGCCACCAACGATGAGACCGGTATCCGCTTTGCTCTTACCAACGCATTCACCGACGGCAAGATGCAGTCGATAGATGCTCCCGGCTACGATCCCATCCTTATGTCGGCTAACGAGAGCGTTGTTCTCCCCAATATCGACACCGGTTCTGTCAATAAGGAATTCTACCGTTGGGAGCCTTATGATGTTTCCGAGAATTTCTACACAAACTACAGCGCGATCAACGGCTACCACAATAATACCGATTATGCCGATCAGGCTTTGAAGTATCTTACCACATATCCCGGCAGCACCTTTATGCCCGGCAAGGGTGCATTCGCACTTGCCGCAAGAACATTTGATGCAGTTGCCGCACCCACTACCACTACTGAGTACAAGTTTGATATTGACGGCTTCCTTGCAAACAAGGACGGCCTTTGGACTCAGGGCTCGGCATTTATGTCCACCGGTATCTACAACACCGCAACCGCTACGTATGATGGCGGTGTGACCTTCTCGGATGCGACCGGCGGTAGCGATGCCTGGTTCTACGATGTCCTCCCCGGCGATAACGGCGGTTACCACCGACTCGGCTTCTATACCGGTCTTGATACCGCAAACGCAGGCAAGTGGGACGGTAATGCACTCAAGATCAAGAACGGCTACACCTACAACGTAGAGCTGACCTACAAGGTCGAGCTTAATGAAGGTGCCCCGCACAAATCCGTTAATATCGGTATGGGTCATCCTATCCTTGCCAACAACTTCACAGCTTGGGCACATACCCACTCTCTGAACGTTTGGAGAACCCTTGATGCAACCGACGGTTACGTGACCGTAACGGCAACCTTCGACGGAAACCTTTACAATGCTAATCATTATCTCTGCATCAATATGAGCTGTAACGGTAACGACGTTACCGTTAAGGAGCTCAAGGTCACCGAGACCTTCAACGGTATTGCTCATACTCTTGAGGGTGATGTCACGACCGATACTGATTTCCCGCAGGTTGACGGCACCGTTCTTTTCAACGGCTATGTTCATACCGGCGTCTGGTACGCCGACAAGGCTTGCACTATCCCCGTTACCCGGTATAACAGCAAGGTAAGAGAGGTCTGGGCAGGCACCGACAAGATCATCGATGTTACTGCAGAAAACGGCCTTATTACATCTGCCGACAGAAACGGTGAGATCGTTATCAGCGTTACTCCCGATGAAGGCTACAAGCTTGCCGCCAACGGACTTATGGCTACCGTAGACGGTATGGATTATCCCGTAAACGTTGAGGACGGCACCGATGCCGACGGTCAGGGAACAGGTCTTGAGTTTGTTCTCAGGAACGTTAATGCCGAAAAGCTTACCGCTATCAAGGCGGAGTTTGTTGCAGAAGGCACCGTCAGCCTTGACACCATCGCAACCAGCGTTAAGAGCGGCGAAAATGCAGGTCTTCGTTTCAGAGGCCGTGTGCTTAAGAATGCTGATATTGCCGAGGTCGGCTTCGTGCTTATGCCTACCGCAATGCTCGACGGCGAACTCACCGTTGACACCGAAAATGCTGTTATCGGTACTGCCGATTACGCAGCAGGCCAAAACATTTACGATGAGACCGAGGAATACAGAGACTATCAGGTAAGACTTGTAGGTCTCAGCGAGAACCTCAAGAACACCCAGATCACCTGCGTGATGTATGTTAAGGATTCTGCCGGCGCTTACACCTATTCCGATATGTCTGCTGCAACCTATAACGACATCGTTGCCGTTTATGACGGAATGGGTCTTGTTGCAGGCACCGATTATTGATAAGGAGGACATATAACGATGAAAAATTACGTAAAGCCTCAGTTTGATGTTATTTCGGCTGTCCCAAACACCGATATTGCTTACGGCGACAACGACGATATTATCGTAAATCCCGATCCTTGGGGCGATATCAGTGCGATCGGTGCAGATTATCCGGACGATATGTTCTGATATAGCTGATCAAAGCTTGAAGCACGTCGGCACGATACGGTTTGTGTCGGCGTGCTTTTTCAGTACCATTCGGAGGTCCTTTGAATGAAAAATATAAAAAAGATATTGGCACTTTTGATGTGCATTTTGGTCGTTTTCGGACTTGCGGCCTGCGGCGGCAATGAAGAGGACACCAACAGCGGCAATGCATCCTCGGGTATTTCCTCGGTGGATGAAAGCACCGTCATCAATACCGCAGACGTAAGCTTCGTGGTCGACGGAAAGGCGGCCTACCGCATTATCCGTCCCGCAACGGCCGATCAGTCGGTGTTTGATGCCTCGACCGACCTTTTTAAGCATTTTAAGAAGGCGATGAACATAACTCCTCAAAATACTGCCGACGATGAGGCACAGGATGACAATGCCGAGATACTTATCGGCAACACCAACCGTCCCGAGTCTGCTATCGCAAAGCAACTTTTAAGACAAAAGGGTGCTCACGCCGAAAACTTTATGATCGCCACCGTAAACAAGGCTATCGTTATCGTCGGTCTTTCGGATGAGGCAACCGTTGAGGGCGTGAAGTATTTTAAGGAAAACTTCGCAAAGTCGGCCACAGTTACGGGCGGCATCAACTATGTAAACGAGATCTCGGACAAGTTTGCCAAGATTCAGGTAGGCTCTGCGACCGACCTTTTGGATTACGTTATCGTAAAGCCCTATAACAATCTTTCCTACATAACCGTGCTTGAGATCGAAAGACTGCAGAAGCTGTTTTTGGATAAGTTCGGCTATGACGTCAAGGTCGTTAAGGACGTAGATCAGCCCACCGCAGGCGCACGGGAGATCATCGTCGGCTCGGCCAAGCGTGAAGGTGTTGAAAAGATGATCGAGGGTGACAAGGTCTCGGTCAAGATCGCAGGGGATAAGGTCTACCTCAACGGCGGAAGCACCTATTCCGTTGCCGCCGCAGTTACTGAGTTTTACAATATGCTCAATGCCAACGGCGATGTGAAGCTGGCCGATGCCAACTCCAAGATCACCGATTACGAAACCGTTGCCGCAACCCTCAACAACAAGGAATCCTATGTTGCGACCTTCCGTGATTCCTTCGACACCGAAATAGACCTTACCAAGTGGAACAACTACAACGACTACAACCAGTACGGTCAGAACGGTAAGTGGGCCAAGCGTGCCAAGAAGGACTACAGCAACCTTTCGGTCAAGGACGGCGTGTTCGTCACCCAGATCGCAGAGGATGACGAGGCCTACTACGGCAGTATGCTGACCACACAGTTCAAGATGGCCTTTAAGTACGGCTATTTTGAGATCTCGCAGATAATGCCCAAGGGCGATGCCTTCTGGACCTCGCTTTGGACACGTCCTGCGTTTGCGACCTCGCTTTATTGGACCGAGATCGACGTCAACGAGTGCTTCGGTATGTCATCCATCACCCGTGGCAACTGCTTCCCGTGGTTGACCACCAAGGGTCAGATGGAGGGACTTAAAGTGCAGGGCGGAGATATCTGCTGGGAAAACAATTATAAGATAGAGTACAACTATAAGGATGGCAAACGTCAGGATTATGTTGACGGAGACGAAAGCTGGCTGGGCGGAGATCTGTTCTACAACTACCACACCTACGGCTGTGAGTGGACCTATGACAACATCTCGTTCTACATTGACGGCGAGCCCCAGACGGTAAAGCCGATCGATGACCTCAATCAGCCTATCGGAATCGGTCTTCGTAATCAGCACGCATACCTCATCGTTGGCTGTATCGCAGGCAGCGATAACCTTAGCGTGGAGCAGATCAACAACGTTACCGATAAGGAGTGGGCTGAAACCAGCCGCTACTACGTAGATGACGTTACCGTTTATCAGAAGGACGGTATGGATATCCAGTACGATTACAAGGATAGACATTACGGCTTCACCACCAAGACTCATTACAACGACTGATACTTTATACTTTAAAAAAGGCTTCGGGTCTATGAAGTGAACTATTTGGGGTTCGCTTCAGTTTCCCGAGGCCTTTTTTTATAGAATATTACCCGTGATTTGCAGGATATTACCTTGTTGTACCGAAATTTTTATGTTATTATAATGTGGATAAAAGCTTTTGAACCAAGGTGATCTTATGAAACCGATAAAAGTTGCACAGATAGGCACCATGCACGACCACGCAAGCGAGACCTTGAGAAGTCTTACCGACCTCAAGGAGTTTTTCGATGTGGTGGGAGCCGCCGAGCCAGAGGAAAAGGCCGCAGAGCGCTTTGAAAACGGAATATTCAAAACCGTTCCGCATTATACCGTTGACGAGCTGCTCCAAATGGATGATCTTGAGGCCGTAACCGTTGAAACGCAGGAGGAATCGGCGACCTATTATGCACAACTTTTTGCCGAAAAGGGTATACACGTGCATCTTGATAAGCCGGGTTCGCAAAACCGTGAGTCTTTTGAAAAGCTTGTTGCCACACTTCGGTCGCACAATGCCGTTTTTCAGCAGGGCTATATGTACCGCTACAATCCCGTTGTTATCGATGCGCTTAAAAAGGTCAAAAACGGCGAGCTTGGCGAGATCTTCAGCGTTGAGGCACAAATGAGCGTCCACCATCCCAAGGAAAAGCGTGAATGGCTAGGCAAGCATAAGGGCGGAATGCTCTACTTTTTGGGCTGCCATCTTATCGACCTCGTGTTGCAGATAATGGGTGAACCGTTGGAGATAATTAACCTTAATACCTGCACGGGGATGGACGGCCTGACCGAGCCTGTTGACTACGGCTGTGTTGTGTTTAAATATAAAAACGGCTCGTCGTTCATCAAATCCACGGCTGCCGAGATAGGTGGTGTCAACCGCCGTCAGCTGGTCATTCAGGGAACATTGGGGACTATTGAGATCAAACCGCTTGAGATATATCCCGATGAAAGCACCGATATTCAGACACAGTACCGTGAGGCTATGCTTCGAGATGAGGTCATGCCGTTCAGAGACAAGCAGGAGATAAAAACCTCCGACCGCTTTGACCGCTACGACACCATGATGGCCGAGTTTGCACGCTATATCCGAGGCGAAAAGGCTAACCCATACACCTATGAGCATGAGCTTAAGCTGTTTGACCTTTTGATGCGGTGCTGTGGGCTTTAATATGGTTTTGAAGCCGACAGCGGACGAATAATTCAAAATTTATAACTAAAAATAGTAAAAGACCGAGCAGTTTTACACATTTTTCAAAAACTGTTCGGTCTTTTTTTCAATATAGTTAAATTTTTCCACCGAAAAATATTGTTTTTTGGTGCAAAATGTGTTACGATATAAAAAGATTGTTAAAATGTTGAACAACATTTATATAAAATCGGTTTGGAGGAACAAAAATGGTCAAGAGTGAAGAAGTTCTGCGCCCTGTGAAAGACATTGGCGGCGGAGCAAATCTGCCTCACCGAAAAAACACCGCCGAAAAGGAATCGGTAATGATGCCGCCGCCCGAAACGGTGGTAATCCCTATGCAACAGCACATCGGTGCACCGTGTACGCCGTGTGTCAAAAAGGGTGATACCGTCTATGTCGGCACCAAAATAGGCGACAGCGATAAGTTTGTCAGCGCACCCATTCATTCCAGCGTTTCGGGTACCGTTTCGGGGCTCGGCTCGTTGCTTTTGCCGTCGGGTCAGACGACCGAGACGGTCATCATTCAGTCGGACGGTCAGATGACACCCGACCCCGACCTGAAGCCTCCCGTGGTGGAGACCTTGGAGGATCTTGTCAAGGCCGCCAGAGATTCGGGTCTTGTAGGTCTTGGCGGAGCAGGCTTCCCGTCCCACGTAAAGCTTAACGTCAACCCCGATAATCCGCCCGATACCCTTATCATCAACGGTGCCGAGTGTGAGCCTTATATCACCTCCGACTACCGTGAATGTGTTGAGAATACCGATAATATTTTGGAGGGCGTTTACCTTCTTAAAAAACTCATTGGATTCAAGCAGGTCATTATTGCGGTTGAAAACAACAAGCCCAAGGCCATTCAGGCGCTGAACAAGCTTGTTGAAAACGTTATCGGCCAGGATGTCGGTGTCGATGTTTCGGACGATGAAAAGACCCACGCTCTTTACAAGGTTGCAACCGATGAAAGGGATGCTGACAACTCGGTAAGACTGATGCGTCTGAAGTCACGTTATCCGCAGGGAGCCGAAAAAGTGCTTATCTATACCGCCACCGGTCGCAAGCTGCCGCTCGGCAAGCTGCCGTCGGATGTCGGCTGTATGGTCATGAACGTCACCAGCGTGTCGTTCCTAAATAAGTATATAAAGACCGGTATGCCGCTGGTCTCCAAGACCGTGACCGTGGACGGCGGTGCCGTTATGAACGCACAGAATGTCATTGTTCCCATCGGAACCTCTATCAGCGATGTTATAGAATTCTGCGGCGGTTATAAGTCGCCTGCAAGAAAGATCCTCTACGGCGGTCCGATGATGGGTAATGCCGTTGTCGATGTCAATATGCCGATCTTGAAGCAGAACAACGCAATTCTTGTGCTTGACCGCAAGCAGGCAGAAAAGAGGGTGGAGAGCCCCTGCATCCGTTGCGGCCGCTGTGCCAAGGCCTGCCCAATGCGTTTACAGCCGCTTGAGATAGAGTCGGCTCTGCGCATCGGCAATCTTGAGGCCGTCAAGGCGCACTATGCCGACTATTGTATCGAGTGCGGAAGCTGCTCGTACGTCTGCCCGTCCAAACGTCATTTGACGCAGGTAATGCGTATGGCCAAGGCCGAATTAAGAAATAAAAAGTAAAGGAGGAGCCGAAAGCTATGGAAAAATTATCAGTTTCACATTCACCCCATATCCAGCATGAGGATTCCTCCAAAGGTATAATGATAGATGTTATCATTGCGCTTTTGCCGGCCGCAATTGCCGGCTGTATCCTCTTTGGATGGTATGCCGCTCTGGTCATTCTGACCTCGGTGGTCACCGCGGTCCTGGCCGAGTATGTCTGCTGTAAGGTCATGAAGCGCCCCAACTCCATCGGAGATTTTTCGGCGGCCGTGACCGGACTTATTTTGGCACTCAACCTACCGCCTGAGTTACCGCTTTGGATGGCGGCCATCGGCAGTATCGTGGCTATTGTTGTCGTTAAAATGATGTTTGGCGGTCTGGGTCATAACTTTGCAAATCCTGCCATTACCGCACGTATCGTGCTGTTGGTCTCGTTCCCTGCCGCAATGACAAGCTGGATCAACCCCCTGGGTCTTGAAAACGCTGTGACCTCGGCCACCGACGTCAACACCGTTGCAACTCCGCTTGCCAATGACAGCTATACCTACGGTCAGCTGTTTATGGGTCAGGTGCCCGGATGTATCGGCGAGACCTTCTCGCTGCTCATCATCCTTGGTGCGCTGTACCTCATCGCACGCCGTGTTATCTCGCTCGTGACACCGCTTTCAATGGTGGCCACCGTTGCGCTGATATCATTCATTTTCGGTGAGGACCCCTTATATATGATCCTTTCGGGCGGTCTTTTGTTCGGTGCCGTATTTATGGCGACCGACTATGTGACCAGCCCCATAAACTGGAAGGGCAAGCTGATATTCGGTATCGGATGCGGTCTTATCACCTTCGTTATCCGTCACTTCGGCTATCTGCCCGAGGGTGTGTCGTATGCAATACTTCTGATGAACCTCTTTGTACCGTTCATCAATAAGATCACCACACCCAAGCCCTTTGGATGGGAGGCGGCAAAATGAAAAACTTAAAGAGTATCATTATCACCACCGTCATCCTCACGCTTATCTGTGCGATATCCACGGGTGCTTTGGCCTTCACCAACGAGCTGACAGCCGATCGCATTGAGAAGCTTGCGGCCGAAGCCGAGCAAAAGGCTATGGGTCGTGTGATAGTTGCCGAAGACTATGAAAAGAACACCGTTGCTTTAAACGGTGAGCACGTCTATTACACCGCTAAAAGCGACGGAAAGGCTGTCGGATATATCTTCACCGTTTCCACCCACGGATACGGCGGTGCGGTTAAGGTTATGACAGGTATCGGTACCGACGGTAAGGTGGTTGCTATTGAAGTGCTTGACGCCTCCAATGAGACCCCCGGTCTCGGTCAGAATGTGACCAAAAAAGATTTCTGGGCGCAGTTCAAGGGTCAGAGCGGTGAGCTTGCCGTCAAGCAGGAGATCACGCCCATCACCAGCGCTACAATTTCTTCAAAGGCCGTTACCAAGTGCGTAAACGAAGCTTTGAAGCTTTACGAAGCAGTTATAAAGGAGGATGGAAACAATGGCTGAAAACGGTAAGATGTCCATCCTTACAAAGGGCATCGTTAAAGAAAACCCCGTTCTTCGATTGGTGCTTGGCACCTGTCCGACCTTGGCAGTCACCACCGCCGCTATCAACGGCATTGGAATGGGTGTTGCCGCAACGTTGGTGCTTATCGGTTCAAACGTTGCCATCTCGCTTTTGAGAAATATCATTCCCGATAAGGTGCGTATACCTGCGTATATCACCATTATTGCGGCGTTTGTTACCATCATTCAGATGCTTGTCAAGGCATTTTTGCCGAGTATCGACAGCGCATTGGGTATATTCCTGCCGCTTATCGTTGTAAACTGCATCATTTTGGCCCGTGCCGAAATGTTTGCTTCCAAAAATGCCGTTCTGCCGTCCATTCTTGATGCTGTGGGAATGGGTATCGGCTTTACCGCCGCATTGACGCTTATGGGCATGATCCGTGAGCTCTTTGGCGCAGGAACTTTGTTCGGTATGGAAGTGACCCAGGGCGCAATTGCTCCTATGGTCGTATTCATCCTGCCTCCCGGAGGATTCTTTGTATTCGGTGTGCTGGTGGCACTTTCCAACAAGCTGGCTGTGAGAATGGGCAAAAAACCCGCCAAGAATCTCGGCTGCGGTAACTGCAAGGCCTGCGGTGGCTGTGAAATGGCCGCCATTGATGAGGCCGCACCTGCCGACGGGGGAGTTGTCACCAATGCCGACGTTGCCGAAGCAGCAGGGGAGAGCTATGCCGAAACCGAGGAGACCACGACGGTCAGCGGTGACGGTGTGACCCACGTTGCCGTCCGCACCGAGGCCGAAGAGGTACAGCGTGCCGACACTACCGAGGCCGCTCCCGAGTCGACCCCCGATACCGACCCGTTGCCGGCCGATTCGGACGGTACTGCACCCGTTGAGGACGTCACCTTGAAGGACCCCGAACCCGAGGCTACCACCCGTACCGAGGCTGATGTGCCGACCGATACGGCTGACGAAAATAAAAAGACCGACGGAGGTGAGCAGTAATGAATTGGACTAACATTATCACTATTGTGCTCGCCGGAATTTTGACCGAGAATATGGTTTTATCCAAGTTTTTGGGTATTTGTCCGTTCTTGGGTGTTTCCAAAAAGACCAACACCGCCGTCAGTATGGGTATCGCCGTAACGTTGGTCATGCTGCTTGCAACCGCCGTTACCTATCCCATTCAAATTTATATCCTTGACCGTTTTGGCCTCGGATATCTGCAGACCATCGTTTTCATTCTGATAATCGCCGCCTTGGTTCAGCTGGTTGAGATAGTGCTTAAAAAGTATATTCCTCCGCTTTACAAAGCGTTGGGCGTTTATCTGCCGCTCATCACCACCAACTGCGCTGTCTTGGGTATCACTATGCTCAACTTCACCAACGAGCGTATCACCAACTACCCCGAGGCTTTGTTCAACGCTTTGGGCGCAGGCTTGGGCTTCCTTTTCGCAATGTTCATTTTCTCGGGTGTCCGCACCCGTCTTGAGACCAGTAACATTCCCGAGTCCTTGAAGGGCTTGCCCATAACGCTGGTTTCGGCCGCAATCGTGTCGTTGTCATTCCTCGGCTTTGCGGGAATCGTCGGTTAAGGAGGGAACGGTATGAATCCAATTTTAATTGCTGTAATTATCGTTTCTGCCATCGGTCTTATCGCAGGTCTGGGACTGTCTATCGCCTCGGTGCTTATGGCCGTCAAGACCGACGAAAAGGTTGAGGCCTTGCGTGCCGAGCTTCCCGGTGCCAACTGCGGCGCTTGCGGATACTCGGGCTGTGACGGTTATGCCGAAGCATTGGCCAAGGGTGAAGCAAAGCCCGGTGCCTGCGCTCCCGGCGGTGCCGAAATGAACGCCAAATTGGGCGAGATCTTGGGTGTTGCGGTTGAAATGACCGAGCCTATGGTCGCCACCGTAAAGTGTAACGGAACTTGCGACCATGTGCAGAACAAGATGCACTACACGGGCGTATCGTCCTGCAAGGCCGCCAATATGATGTACGGCGGAACCTTGGCCTGCAGCTTTGGCTGTCTTGGCTTTGGTGACTGCCAGCAGGCTTGTCAGTACGGCGCTATCACCGTTATTAACGGAAAGGCTGTGGTCGATCCCGATAAGTGTACTGCTTGTACCGCCTGTGCAAAGGCCTGTCCCAAGTCCATCATTGAAATGATGCCCAAGGAGCGTGCTTATGCCAAGGTGGTCTGCTCCAATAAGGATAAGGGCGCAGTTGCACGTAAGGTCTGTGAGGTTGCCTGCATTGGCTGTACCAAGTGTGCCAAGGTCTGTCCGCACGGCGCTGTGACCATCGAAAACAACCTTGCCCGCATCGATCCCGACAAGTGCACCGCCTGCGGTGCCTGCGTCGAGGCTTGCCCCTCGAAGTGCATCGCTCTTTAAAAATCAATATGTCATTCTGAGGTCGCTTGCGGCCGAAGAATCTTAAAAACAAAGATTCTTCGCTATGCTCAGAATGACAGATTTTCAAAAATCTTAAAAAAATACTTTACAAACGGATAAGTTTGTGGTATAATCTTCGAGCGTCGGTATGAGCCGACGTGAAATTACCGTTTTCTGAGTTTACGGAGTAAGCCTTTTTAGGATTTTCACCACCGTTTGCTCGGTTCACGGCGAAATATTATGAAAGGGTGAAAAAGAAATGCTTACTAAGGAAGTAAAGAGCCAGATCATGGCAGAGTACGCAACTCACGAGGGCGACACCGGTTCTCCCGAGGTTCAGATCGCTGTTCTGACCCGTCGCATCAACGAGCTTACCGAGCATCTTAAGGCCAACACTCACGACCATCACAGCCGTCGCGGTCTTTTGAAGATGGTTGGTCACAGACGTAACCTTCTCGCATACCTTCAGAAGAAGGATATCGAAAGATACCGTTCTATCGTAGCTCGTCTCGGTCTGCGTAAGTAATCCGCAAACAAAAAGCCGACCGGTTCTCCGGTCGGCTTGATTTGCTTTTTGAAAAGTAAATCAAAACTCACAAATCACAGGTAATTTACGGGGCGTGTGCTGTTTTTAGCAGTTGATCGAGTGTCCGAAATTTTTTGGGTATTGGATCTATTGCTAAATAGGCACCCCCGTGAAAATAAGAAAATTTTTATGGAAGGTGTAAAAAATGAGTCAGATCAAAAAAATGGAATTCAACAACCACAAGGTCTATGAGACCGTTCTTGCAGGCCGTCCTCTGAAGCTCGAGACCGGTATGATGTGCGGTCTTTCCAACGCTTCTATCATGGCAACCTACGGTGACACCGCAGTTTTGTGTAACGTCACCGCTTCGGCCAAGCCCAGAGAGGGTGTTGATTTCTTCCCTCTGTCGGTCGACTATGAGGAGAAGATGTACTCCGTAGGCCGTATCCCCGGCTCTTTCCAGCGCCGTGAGTCCAGACCCTCCGAGAAGGCTATCCTCACCGGACGTTGCATTGACCGTCCCATCCGTCCCTTGTTCCCCAAGGATATGAGAAACGATTGCTCGGTCGTTGCTACCGTTATGTCGGTCGATCCCGACTGCAGCCCCGAGGTTACCGCAATGATCGGTGTTTCTGCCGCCATTGCTATTTCGGACATCCCCTGGGATGGCCCTATCAGCGGTGTTAAGGTAGGCCTGTGTGACGGCGAGATCGTCATCAACCCCACTTTAGAGCAGAGAGCCAAGAGCGAAATGGACGTAACCGTTGCTTCTACCGGCGAGCTTGTCGCTATGATCGAGGCAGGCGGTAACGAGATCCCCGATGACCTTATGTTTGACGCTATTATGGCCGCTCACGAGGTCAACAAGGAGGTCGTTAAGTTCATCAACGGCATTGTCGCAGAGATCGGCAAGCCTAAGTTTGATTTCATCTCCAACGATCCCGATCCCGCAATCATGGCCGAGATCGAGGAGTTCTGCATCGAGGATGTTAAGAAGGCTCTCGATACCGACGATAAGAACGTCCGTGATGCTGCTTTGTTGCCCATTTATGACGCTGTTCACGAGAAGTTTGACGAGCGTTTTGAGGGATGCGAAGCCAAGCTTGACGAGATCATGTATCTTGTTCAGAAGCACGTTGTCCGTGCATGGCTGAAGGACGAGCACAAGCGTGTTGACGGCCGTGGTATCAACGATATCCGTCCTTTGAACGCACAGGTCGACCTTCTTCCCAGAGTACACGGCTCGGGTATGTTCACCCGTGGCCAGACTCAGGTCTTGAGTGTCACCACCCTTGCTCCCGTATCTGAGGCACAGAAGCTCGACGGTCTTGATGAAGAGGTCGAGAAGAGATACATCCACCACTACAATTTCCCCTCCTACTCTGTAGGTGAGACCAAGCCGTCCAGAGGTCCCGGCCGTCGTGAGATCGGCCACGGTGCATTGGCAGAGCGTGCTTTGCTGCCCGTTATCCCCTCTGTTGACGAGTTCCCCTATACCATCCGTGTCGTTTCCGAGGTTCTTTCCTCCAACGGTTCTACCTCGCAGGGTTCTATCTGCGGATCTACTCTGTCGCTTATGGCAGCCGGTGTTCCCATCAAGGCTCCCGTTGCAGGTATCTCCTGCGGACTTATCACCGGTGACGAGGGTGTTAAGGGTGAGTTTATGACCATGGTCGACATTCAGGGCCTTGAGGACTTTTACGGCGATATGGACTTTAAGGTAGCAGGTACCAAGAAGGGTATCACCGCTATCCAGATGGACCTCAAGGTTCACGGTCTTACTCCCGAGATCATCAAGGAAGCCTTCCAAAAGACCCACGATGCAAGAATCAACATTCTTGATGAAATCATGCTCCCCTGCATTGCAGAGCCCAGAGCAGAGCTCTCCAAGTATGCTCCCAAGATGCTCACTATGACCATCAACCCCGAGAAGATCGGTGACGTTATCGGCAAGCAGGGCAAGGTCATTCAGAAGCTCCAGGAGCTCTTCGAGTGTGTTATCAACATCGAAGAGGACGGCCGTGTATTCATCTCTACTCTTGATACCGATAAGGGTCAGGCTGTTATGGATGTTATCGACATCATTGCTAAGGGTCCCGAGGTAGGCGCTTTCTACCAGGGTACCGTTACCAGACTTATGGAGTTCGGTGCATTTGTTGAGATCGCTCCCGGCGTTGAGGGTCTTGTTCACGTAAGCAAGCTTGACGTTAAGCGTGTTGCCAAGGTTGAGGATGTTGTATCCGTTGGCGATATCATCAAGGTCAAGGTCACCGAGATCGACGACCGTGACAGAATCAACCTTTCTCGCCGTGATGCTCTTGTTGAGCTCGACGGTATGACCGTTGAAGAGGGTGCCGACGAGGGTGAGCGCCGTCCCAGAAGAGAGGGCGGACGTTCCGGCTTCAGAGGCAGAAGATAATTCAATAAACCAAAGCCGATGTGAGCGACGTGCCCGCATCGGCTTTTTTTGATTCGTCTCCGATTGCAACTTATAATTCGGAGTTTTTGTGAAATTATTTTCAAAAAGCAACGTAACGTGATTGTAATTTGTTTTACAATGTGATATTCTGATATTTGTAGAATTATTATTTGAGTATTATAACGTTTCGAGGGGTGAGTACTATGAAGGAATATACCAAGCCGGAGTTTTCGGTTGTTGAGCTTTGTCAGAATGACAAGTTAGCAGCAGAAGGCGGTACTATTGTTGTTTCTTCCACACCTTGGTGGCCTCAGGGCTGATAGTTCAGATTCAAACACCGCAATGCGAAAATCGCATTGCGGTGTTTTTTTGTGCCGTGATAGGTATTCTTTAATGAGTTTTAATATGTTACAGGTTAATTTTATTAGTTAAATTTGGGGAAATGACGAAAAATACAATGTTTTTATCACAAAAAATTGCAAATACACGTAACGTGTAAGATTTTGTAAAAAATAACTTGCAAATTTTGGCGAAGTATGATATCATTCCATTTGCAACGTCACGTGACGTTGCAAATATGCGGCGGTCTTACTGATCAACCGTCGCATAAGGGTCTTGTTGGCGGCGCCTTGACCTCAATGACGCTATAGTTCAAAGCTGCCGCCGAACAGGGACGTGTATTGCAGATAACCGCTCACATCTGCAGTACACGTTTTCTTTTTTTCTTAATATTTTCTCAACTTCGCAATGAAATACTTGCAATGAGAGCCGTTTTATAGTATAATCTAATAGAATATGGATAAGTATACCTTTTGGGAGATTTTTAAGTTGGAAAACTCTGTTTTTGAGACCGAAAAAGAGCAGGAATTGGCCGCACAGTTCGGGTATGCCGAGCGAGTAAGAGAGCTGGTTTCGGCTAAATATACACATAAGCCTCTGGCCTTTGTTCACACTTACGGATGTCAGCAAAACGTCAGCGATTCGGAGCACTTAAAAGGCTATCTTGAAATGATGGGCTACGGCTTTACCGATGAGCTTAACGAGGCCGATCTTGTGCTTTACAACACCTGCGCCGTGCGTGAGCATGCCCAGACGAGGGTGTTCGGTAATGTCGGCATTTTAAAGGCCAACAAGCGTCAGCGTCCC
Source organism: Clostridia bacterium (assembly GCA_017416345.1). Lineage (GTDB taxonomy): Bacteria > Bacillota > Clostridia > Oscillospirales > Acutalibacteraceae > UMGS172. Next base: position 87,790 of record JAFQCR010000012.1, read on the forward strand.
GGGATGCTCATCTGTATGTGCGGATGTATGGCACAGCAGGAAAGTGTTGCCGCAAAAATAAAGAAAAGCTATCCTTATGTGGACATACTTTTCGGTACGCAGGTGCGTCATAGGTTCCCCGAATTTGTTTATCGCAAAATGACCACGGGCAAGCGTGTTTTTGAAAACCCTGCCGATGACAGCGGCATTTTTGAAGGCATTCCCGTCCACCGTGACGGCACCTTCAAGGCGTGGTTGCCCATAATGCAGGGCTGTAACAATTTCTGCACCTATTGCATCGTGCCGTATGTAAGGGGAAGGGAGTATTCCCGTGAGCCCGAGGACGTTATTGCCGAGGCAAGAGAGATCATAAAAGGCGGCGCAAAGGAAATAATGCTGTTGGGACAAAACGTTAATTCCTACGGCAAAAACTGCAAGCACAAAATGACCTTTGCCGAGCTGCTGCGTGAGATAAACGCCATCGAGGGCGATTTCAGAATAAGGTTTATGACCTCGCATCCCAAGGATTGCTCCGAGGAGCTCTTAAAGGCAATGGCTGAATGCGAAAAGGTTGAAAAGCATCTGCACCTTCCCGTGCAATGCGGTTCAAGCCGTGTGCTTGAAAAAATGAACCGCCGCTACACCGCCGAGCATTACATGGGGCTTATCGAAAAGGCCAAGTCCTTGATGCCCGAGCTGCAGCTGACCAGCGATATTATCGTCGGCTTCCCCGGGGAGACCGAGGAGGACTTCAGAGAAACGCTTGAGCTTATCAAAAAGGTCAGGTACTATTCGCTGTTCACCTTTATCTTTTCACCCCGACCGGGCACCCCTGCCGAGAAGATGCCCGACCCTGAAAGTAAGGCCGACAAGTCACGCCGATTTGCCGAGCTTTTGGCCGTGCAGGAGGAAATATCGAGGGGGCTTAACGAGCAGGTCATCGGCCGCACGGTAAGGTTGCTTATCGAGGAAACAGACGGTGACGTTTTGGTCGGTCGTTCATCCGAAAACCTTGTTGTGAGGGTCAAGGGTGACGGGGCACTTTTAGGGAATTTTGTCAATGCGAAGATAACCGAATTTGACGGTGTACTTCACGGAAATATAATTTAAATTGAAGGAGAAATCAAAATGGATATTATTGAAGCCGCAAGACAGTTGGGTGCTGTATTACAGCAGGACGAAAGATATAAGAGATATTTGGAGGCCAGAAAGGCCAACGATGCCGACCCCGAGCTTCAAAAATTGGTTGGCGAGTTCAATCTTGCACGTATGCAGGTCGACAATGAGTTCCAAAAGGAAGAGGCCGACCGTGACGCTGAGAAGATCAGGGAGTTCAATGTAACTATCCGTCAGCTTTACGGCAAGATCATGTGCAACGACACCATGATGGAGTTCAACAAGGCCAAGGCCGATTTTGACGCCGTTATGCAGAGAGTAAACGGAATTATCGATCTTTCGATCGAGGGTGAAGACCCTATGACCTGTGAGCCTGCCAGCGGCTGCACCGGAAGCTGTGCCACCTGCGGCGGTTGCCACTAAGACTTTTAAAATTTAAACTTTTGAGGTGAAACAAATGGCTGAACTGTCGCCCATGATGCGCCAGTATCTTGAGATAAAGGAACAGAATAAGGATACCCTTCTGTTTTTCAGAGTAGGTGACTTTTACGAGCTGTTTTTTGATGACGCAGTAACCGCCTCCCGTGAGCTTGAAATAGTGCTTACGGGTAAGGAATGCGGATTAGAGGAAAGAGCGCCGATGTGCGGTGTTCCTTACCACAGCTATGAGGCTTATGTTGCAAGACTTATCGAAAAGGGCTACCGTGTTGCCATTTGCGAGCAGACCGAGGACCCTGCAACCGCAAAGGGACTTGTCCGCCGTGACATTGTGCGTGTTATCACTCCCGGTACCGTTTTAGAGGACAGTATGCTGGATGAATCACGCAACAACTACCTTGCCACGGTGTATTTCACCAAAAAGGAATACGGAATCTGCTTTGTTGATGCATCCACGGGTGCCGTCAGCGTGACCGAGATAACGGGTGCCGATGCCGCAAGCCGTGTTATCGGTGAGCTTGGCCGCTTTAACCCCAAGGAGATCGTCACGGTCAACGCCATTGTCGAGCGCAAGGAGATCGCCTCCTTTATCCGTGAGCGTCTGCAATGCTGTGTTTCCATGATAGATGAGGAGCGGTTTGACGGCGGTATTGCAGAGATTGCCGTCTGCAACCATTTCAAGGTGTCGTCGGTTGCCGAAAAGGGTCTGGTCGCAGGCTCGTTGGCGGTAAGGGTGCTGGGTGCAACGCTTGACTACCTTGAAAAGACCCAGATGAGCGGTATGGAGCGCATTTCGGAGGTCAATATCTACTCCGACAATCAGTTTATGCGTGTCGATGTTACCGCAATGCGTAATCTCGAGCTTTGCGAGACCATGCGTAACAAAGAGAAAAAAGGCTCACTTTTGTGGGTGCTGGATAAGACCAAAACGGCTATGGGTAAGCGACTGATAAGAAGTTGGATATCAAAGCCGCTGATGGACAGAATGGCGCTTGAGACCCGTTACAACGGTGTGGACGAGCTGGTCGGAAACACAGTTTTGACAGGTGAGATAAGAGAACTTTTGGCCGGTGTTCACGATGTTGAACGCCTTATGACAAGGATAGTTTACGGTACTGCAGGCGGCAGGGAACTCCGTTCACTCTGCTACACTATGAAAAGCCTGCCTGCCATAAAGCAACAGCTCTTATCCTGCCGTTCAAGAATACTGACGGGTGCCAATGCCGACATCGACCCGATGGAGGATCTGTGTGACCTTATCGACCGTGCTATCGTCGATGAGCCGCCGTTTTCGGTTCGTGAGGGCGGTATCATCCGTGAGGGTTATAATCCCGAGGTCGACATGTTACGTTCCGACCTTACGGGCGGCAAGGAGATCATTGCCAACATCGAAGCCTCGGAGCGTGAAAAGACCGGTATCAAGACCTTGAAGGTAAGATACAATAAGGTCTTCGGATATTATATCGAGGTCACCAATTCCTTCAAGGATATGGTGCCCGATAACTACATAAGAAAGCAGACACTCACCAACTGTGAGCGTTTTATTACCGACGAGCTCAAGAATATCGAAGCCCGTGTGCTGGGTGCCAGAGAGCACGGCGCACAGCTAGAGTTCCAAATCTTTGACGGCATCCGCAAGACTGTTGCCGATGCTCTGCCCAGAGTGCAGAAAACGGCCGATGCGCTGGCACTTATCGACGTTCTTACCTCGTTTGCCGAGGTGGCGGTCAAAAACAACTACTGCCGACCCACACTCAACACTACGGGTGCGCTTAACATTGTTGACGGCCGTCATCCCGTTGTTGAGGCTTTGGGCTCAATGCCGTTTGTTCCCAATGATACCGTGCTGGATAACGGTAACAACCGTTGTGCCATCATCACGGGTCCCAATATGGCAGGTAAATCGACCTATATGCGTCAGGTGGCCATCATCGTGCTTATGGCACAGATCGGTTCATTTGTCCCTGCAACCTCGGCCGATATTTCCATCACCGATGCCATTTTCACTCGTGTCGGTGCGTCTGATGATCTTTCCTCGGGTCAGTCGACCTTTATGGTAGAGATGAGCGAGGTGGCTCACATTCTCAAAAATGCAACCTCCAAGAGTCTTCTGATCCTGGACGAGATAGGCCGAGGCACCTCGACCTATGACGGTATGGCGATCGCACGTGCCGTGCTGGAGTTTGTGTGTGACAAGAAAAAGATCGGTGCAAAAACGCTGTTTGCAACCCATTACCACGAGCTGACCGCTTTGGAGGATCAACTTCAGGGCGTCAAGAACTATAACATTGCCGTCAAAAAGCGTGGCGACGATATAACCTTCTTAAGGCGTATCGTCCGAGGTGGTGCCGATGACAGCTACGGTGTAGAGGTCGCCAAGCTTTCGGGTATTCCAAACGTCGTTATCGAGCGTGCTAAGGAGATACTTTTAACGCTTGAGACCGAGGGTGCACCGTCTACTCCGAAGTTTTCGGCAGATGAGGCCGATGCACAGATAACCTTTGAGCTGCACGGTGCAAAACAGCTTTTAGAGGAGCTTAAATTACTTGATATCAACACGCTCACACCCATTGAGTGTATGACGGCGCTGAACGGCTTTGTTCAGAAGGCCAAAGAAATAAAGTAAGGCAAGGTGAGAACTATGAAAATAGGTGGAAGATACAAGCTTATCGGCAAGAAAAAGCACGCACTTTTGGACCTCCCGTATGACGAGGTGCTGGATACCTTTGAAAAAGCGCTCAGCTCGGAGGACAATACCACCCTTTCGGGAAGTGTCAACCGTGAGACGGGGATTTTTAAGATAGAATACAAAATTTCCGACCGTAAGAACGATGTTTACGAGAGCTACTGTATGCTGGTCGAGGTCACCGAGACCGAGGACGGCGGCACAAGGATCGAATACGCCTTTGTTTACGACCGTTTTATCAACTGGTACACAAGATTTTTGTCCATCGTGTGCTTCCTTGTACCCTTGGCGGCCGCTTTGATAGTCTACTTCAAGTTTGAAATGAAGGAGCTTATTCATCTCGTGCTTTATGTTCCGCTTTTGCTTATCTCGACCTTCGGCGTGTTCTCGCTGTTCGGTTATAAGGAGAAAAAGAGCGCTGTAAAGCCTATGGTCAAGGAGTTTGAGCAGTTGCTCATTTCGTCGTTTGACGATTAATTAACTTTAAAATTTTTACAAAGGAGGTCGCCGTAAATGGCTGTTATCAACGTTTTACCCAAGCAGGTTGCCGAGCTTATCGCCGCAGGCGAGGTGGTCGAGCGTCCGTCGTCGGTCATCAAGGAGCTGGTTGAAAACTCAATAGATGCAGGCTCTACCATGATAACGGTCGAGATCAAAAACGGCGGCGTTACCTTTATGCGTGTCACCGATAACGGCTGCGGTATTGCCCGTGAGGATGTTACCACCGCATTCAAACGCCACGCAACCAGCAAGGTCAGCACCGAAAACGACCTTAACAGCATTGCCACCCTGGGCTTCAGAGGTGAGGCGCTGGCGGCAATTTCGTCGGTATCACGTGTGGATATGCTGACCAAAACAAAAGATAGCGAGATTGGTACGGCCTATTCGTCCGAGGGCTCAAACGAGGTCACCGTAAACGATGCAGGCTGTCCCGACGGTACCACGATAATCGTGCGTGACCTGTTTTTCAACACGCCTGCCAGAATGAAATTCCTCAAAAAGGATGTTGCCGAGGGCAACTCGGTGGCCGCCATTCTGGACCATATTGCGCTGTCGCATCCCGAAATTTCGTTTAAATTTATCCGTGACGGCAAAAACGCCTTCGTCACCCCGGGTGACGGTAAGCTGTTGTCGGCAATATATGCTGTTTGCGGCCGTGATTTTGCCTCTACGCTTATCCCCGTTGAGGGTGAGATGGGCGGGATCAAGGTGTCGGGCTATACCTGCGTGCCGACCGCCTGCAAACCCAAAAAGAATTCGCAGTTTGTGTTCTTGAACGGCCGTTATGTCCGCTCGGGAACCGTTGCGGCGGCTTTGGATGCCGCTTATAAAAATATGGCAATGGTGGGACGTTTTCCTGCCGCTGTACTGCACCTGACGGTGCCTTACGGTGCGGTGGACATCAACGTGCACCCTGCCAAGACCGAGGTCAGGTTCTCGGACGAGCGCCGCATTTTTGACTGTGTTATGTTCAGCATCAAAAATGCGCTGGCCAAGGGCGACCAACGTCCCGAAATGACCCTGCCGAAGCGCACGGGTCAGACCAGAATGTCGGCCGATGAATTCCGCCAGACCGTTTTACCGGGTCTTGAAAAGAAAAAGGAAGACCCTATTTCCACATACACAAAGATCATAACCGAGGCTGAAAGAAACAAGGATCGCCTGACCTTTTCAACCAACCGTCCCGTGGACGGCTTCAAGCGTGAGGTTCCCGTGGTCTTAAAGCCTGCCGAGGAGACCAAGAAAAGCTTCTTCCCATGGGATGATAACCCCGAAAAAGTTCCCGAGCCGGCGATCGAGACCGTGATTTCATCAGAGCCCGAGACCGTGACAAGGCCGGTTGAGATGCCCGAAAAAAAGGCACCCGAAGCGGTTGAGGCCGTCGTGCTCCCGACCGAAAGCGTGACCGCACCCGAAACGCTTTTGAAATCCGAGGAGGCTGTACCTGTTGCGGTGCAACCGACGGTTGAAGCTACCTTAGCCCAAGAAGCGGCCGAGGAAATGACCGCCGATATAGAGTACATTGGTGAGGCCTTTAAGACCTATATCATCGTGCGTAAGGAAGAAAGTCTGTTTTTGATCGATAAGCACGCCGCACATGAGCGGATGCTGTTCAACCGTCTGCGCTCCGAGGCCGAAAGCAATCCGCAGATGCTGTTGGCACCCCTGCAGGTAGTTTTGCGCAAGGATGAGTACACCGTTATTACCGAAAATGTCGAACTGCTCATAAAAGCAGGCTTTGAGATAGAGGATTTCGGAGACAGCACCGTGTTGGTTCGCTCGGTACCGTCGGCATTGGCAGGGGAGAGCGTTGAGGGGCTTGTGTCCGAGCTTGCCGCCAACCTTGCCGACAAAAACGCCGTTGAGGTCGAGCGACTTGAGCGTATTTACGAAACGGTGTCCTGCCGTGCCGCAGTCAAGGCAGGCAACCTTTCCTCGCCCGAGGAGCTTAAAGCGCTGGCCGAGGCCGTGCTTGGCTCAAAGGAAATAATGTACTGTCCCCACGGCCGTCCCGTGGCGATGGAGTTGAAAAAACGAGAGATTGAAAAACAGTTTGGAAGGATACAGTAATGTGCCTTGAAAAACCTAAAATAATAGCCGTTGTAGGACCGACTGCATCGGGTAAGACCGCACTCGGTGTGGGCATTGCAAAATTGCTTGACGGCGAGGTCATCTCCTGCGATTCCATGCAGGTGTATAACAATATGCCCATAGCCTCGGCAGCACCAACGGCGGAAGAGACAAACGGTGTGCCGCACCATCTGGTGTCGTTTTTGTCGCCCGAGCAGAAATATTCGGTGGCCGATTTTGTAACGTTGGCGGTCGAAAAGATCGAGGATATTATAAGTCGCGGCAAAATGCCGATAATCGTCGGCGGCACGGGACTTTATGTTGACACGCTGGTGTCGGGAGTGAGCTTTTCGGATGAGGATTCGGCCGAGATACGTCAAAAACTTGAAGCCGAGGCCGATGAAAAGGGTGTTGAAGCCCTGCTTTCAAGACTGTCCCAAGTCGACCCCGAAACAGCGGCAAAATATCACATAAACGACCGCAAGAGGATAATTCGTGCGCTGGAGATATTTGAGCTTCACGGCAAGCCGAAATCACAGCTTGATGCCGAATCAAAGCAGGGCGGTGAGCGGTACGACACGCTTTTCATAGGCATAACCTACCGTGACCGTGCGCTTTTGTATGACAGGATAAACCGCCGTGTTGATATTATGCTGGAAAACGGCCTTTTGAAGGAGGCCGAAGCGGCATTCAGAAACGGTGGCGGTGCCACATCGGTGCAGGCTATCGGGCACAAGGAATTTTTCCCGTATCTGAAGGGCGAAATACCGCTTGAAACGGCGGTGGAAAATCTCAAAACTGAAACAAGGCGGTACGCAAAGCGCCAGCTTACGTGGTTCCGCCGCAATCAGAATATTAATTGGATCTTTGCCGATGAAACGCCCGATATTGTGGGTGAGGCAGAGAAGATCATAAAAGAAAGGATGTAAGTGTGGATGAGCCCGAAGGTAGTCAGCGTTTTAAAGTGGATAGCCGTTGGATTTATTGCGGTGTTTGTTATAGCACAGATATATTCGGGCCTTATTGCGCCGGTCACGACCGACACGGTGTATGCACATTCATCCTACAAGGGCTATGATACCGTTGGCTTTGTCGTGCGTAACGAAACGGTCATAGAGGACACGGTCAACGGCTTTTTGAGCTACGAGGTGTCGGACGGAGGACGTGTTTCCAAGGGCGGCACCATTGCAACGGTGTATTCCAACTCAATGGCGGCCGATAACCGTATAAGGATCGAACAGCTTGACAAGCGCATAGCCACACTTGAAAAAATACAGACCTATAACGACCTTAACGCCGCAGACTTAAGCTCGGTGAATGACAATATCCATACGGCTTTGTCCAAGATAACCGAGTATACTCAGGGCGGCAGGGTCACACCGACCGAATACTATGACATTCTGCTTGAAAATATGGCCAGACGCCAGATAATAACGGGTCAGGCCACCGATTTCAATGCTCTTTTGTCACGTCTTAAGGCCGAGCGTGACGGACTCAAGGCCGAGGTGGGAGCCTCGGGTGGCGCTGTTATTTCGCCCGAATCGGGATACGTTATCTACACCGTTGACGGGTATGAGGAGTCGCTTTCGGTCGACAATATGGGTTCGTTGACTGCCGAGGAACTGAAAAACGTCAAGCCGTCATCGGTCTCCGAAAATGCGGTCTGCAAAATTGTCAGCGATTATGAGTGGTTCATAGCCGTAACCCTGCCGTTTTCGGAATCGCTGAATTTAAAAGAGGACAGCAAGGTAACACTGATGACATCGTTACCGTCGGTGCCCGAACTTACCGCCACGGTAAAATATATCAACAAGCAATCGGTAGGCAAGGAGGCCGTTGCGGTCTTTGCCTGCGACACCATGAACCACGAGCTGGCACAGATACGTAATATCGACATTACGGTGGTATATGAGCGGTATGAGGGTCTTAAGGTGGATAACCGTGCCATCCGTATGCTGGACGGTCAGAAGGGTGTTTACGTGCTGCTGGCCTCGCAGGTCAAGTTTGTGCCGATAGAGGTCATCTGGAGCGGAGAAAACTACTCCATAGTCAAGCGTGAGGCCTCCGAGAAAAAGGTACTCCGCATTTATGACGAGATAATCGTAAAGGGAAAGAATTTGTATGACGGAAAAATTATCGAATGAGGAAATTCTCAAATGCCAATGGTTCGACGAGAACTATGAGGATATAAAGCGCCGCATTGCCGAAGCCTGCAAAAAAGCAGGACGTGACCCAAAAGAGGTCATAATGCTGGCCGCTACCAAGACGGTGCCGACCGCCGTTATCAACCACGCAATAGAATCGGGTGTCGATCATATCGGTGAAAACCGTGTGCAGGAGCTACTGTCCAAAAAGGACGGACTGCTGCCCTCGGCACACCGCCACTTTATCGGCCACCTGCAGACCAACAAGGTCAAGGATATTGTGGACGAGGTTGAAATGATACAGTCGGTGCACTCACTCAAGCTTGCGACCGAGATCAACAAGCTTTGCCAAAAAAGAGGCAAGGTCATGGATATTCTGCTCGAGGTCAACGTCGGAAACGAGGAAAGCAAATCGGGTTTTTCGGTGTCGGAAGTTGAGTCGGCGGTGCGTGAAATTGCCAAAATGACCAACGTAAAGGTCAAAGGCTTGATGTGTATACCCCCAATTTGTGAAAATGTGCAAGAACTTCGTCAATATTTTGCAATTTTAAGCAAACTGTTTATTGACATTGAGGCCAAAAAAGTGGATAATGTAAGTATGGTATATCTTTCAATGGGAATGTCCGGAGATTTTGAGGAAGCCATTATGCACGGTGCTAATATCGTGCGTATCGGAACCTCACTTTTCGGACCGAGAAATTACAATAAATAATCTTAATTTAAGGAGATTTTAAAATGAGCTTTTGGGACAAGATCAAGGACATCGTAACTGCTACCGATGAGGACGAGGGATACGAGGATACCGCACCCGAGACCCCCGCAAAGGACGTACCCTCGGGTAACGACTATTATTCTTCCGGCAGCGGACGTTCTTACGACCGAGACAAGACCACCCAGTTCCCCAGCGACCGTAAATCCAAATCGGCACCTCAGCCTAAAATGGGTTCCCAGCTTCAGGTTGCATTGGTAAAGCCCGAGCGCTTTGAGGATGCACCTGCAATTGCCGATCATCTTGCTGACGGCAGAACCGTAGTTTTGAATCTTGAGGTCGCCAACCGTGAGACCCAGCGCAGACTGCTTGACTTTTTGAGCGGTACCGCTTATGCCCACGGCGGCAGGATCAAGAAGGTTGCCAACAGCACCTACATCATCACTCCTCATAATGTTGATGTGATGGGCGAGCTGCTTATGGACGAGCTTGAGGGAGCAGGAAGCTACCTTTAATGGATCAAAAAGAACGCAACATTCTTGAGGCCAGACTGGCTGACTGTGTGCGGCAATGTGAGCTTCGCAGTGCTCCGAAATTTGTGGGATTTCTGGACTTTTCGGGTGCGGCTCTGGCTGTTACAGTAGCACGCCGTGAAAATGCGAAATATATGCTCTTTGGCGGTGCCGAAGGGTGTGAGCGGGTGTGCTTTGGTGTGTTCCCCGATTGGTGCGAGCCCCAGACACAGCAGTTTCCTATTGTGCGGCTTTTGATCAACAACAAAAGCACACGAAAACTGCAGCACCGTGATATTTTGGGTGCATTTATGTCGGCAGGCATCGAGCGTGATACCGTGGGCGACATTTTTGTCGGAGACGGGGACTGTACCGTCTTTGTTATCGACTCGGTAGCACCTCACATTATGGCGTATGTTGACAAGATCGCATCGGCCGGTGTCGAGATAGTCCGTGATGACAGCGAGGGACTGCCCGAAACGGGTGGATTTATTGAGCTTCACGGCACGGTGGCATCATTAAGGGTGGATTGCGTTGTGGCCGAGGTGGGTAATTGCTCACGCAGTAAGGCTGCAGAGCTTATAAGCACGGGGTTTGTTGCGGTCAACGGACTTGAGGTTCAAAAACCCACGGCCGAAATAAAAAACGGCGATACCTTAACGGTGCGCCGAATCGGTAAATTTGTCATAGACAGTACCGACCGAACTACGAAAAAAGGCAGAATTGCTTTAGATTACCGAAAATACAACTAATTTATCGGAGGAATTATTATGAAAACACCTGAACAGATCCGTGATATGGAGTTTCAGAAATCTCCCATGGGCGGATACAAGCAGAGTGACGTTGAACTGTTCCTTGAAGAGGTCGCTTCGCAGATCGAAATACTTATGAAGCAGAAGAACGAGGCCGAGCGCAAGCTGCAGGAGCTCAGCAAAAGAGCACCCGAGGCCGCTTTGTCCACCGCAGGCATCCAGAGCGTTCTGGTAAATGCACAGCGTGTTGCCGAGCAGGTCATTGACGAGGCCAAGGCCAATGCCGAGGGTATCATCAATGATGCCAACGTCCGGCTCAACGAGGCAGGCGTGAAGGCTCGTGAGATCTTGGCCGATGCCGAAAGCAAGGCTGTTCTTTTGGGCAGCACCGCCGAGACCGAGGCCGCCAAGATCATAGCCGAGGCTATGAAGGAGGCCGAGCGTATCGTTGCCGAGGCCAAGGAGAGCGTTGAGCTTGAGCAGAAGCTTTACGACCGTATGAAGATCGAGATCGCCGATTTCAGAAAGAAGGCCGCCGCACAGATGTCGGCGTTGCTTGAACTGATAAATCAGTTGCCCGATGATATTCCGTTTAATATTGAGCGCTCAAAGGCTGTGCTTTCGGTCGATTTCAGCGATCCCGCAGAGCTTTTGAAGGCCGCCGTTGAGGCAAGACTTGCCAAGGAGCAGGCTGAAAAGGCCGCTGAGCCTGTTGTGGTTGAGGAGCCTGCACCCGTTGCAGAGCCCGTTGCAGAGCCGATCGCACCCGTAATTCCCGAAGCACCTGCACCCGTTGAGGAAGCACCCGTGGTGGTTGCTCCCGCCGCCGATGTTGAGGTTGCCGAAGAGGCACAGCTCAGCTTTGACGGTTCGGCTTCGGTAACCGTTGAGGTGGCCGAGCCCGAGGAGGAGGCCGTTCCCTTCGTTGCGCCTCCCGCAACCGAAGATCAGTCCAAGCCTAAGGGTCACATCAGCTTTGTCGATGATGACGACGACGATGATGATGATGACGACGAGCCGAGACTTTTCTTCCGTCGCAAGAAAAAATAATCAAGTAAAAAACTTCTCACGGTGTGCCGAAAGGTGTGCCGTGAGAATGTGCCGTTAAAAAGGCAAATATATTTTGGTAAAAAATTTTCCCGAGAGACAGATTGGAGATTTTAAAATGGATTACAACCAGACTTTGAACCTGCCCCAAACCGAATTTCCCATGAGAGCAGGTCTGCCCACCCGTGAGCCCGAGGCTTTGAAGGAATGGCAGGATAATGACATCTACGGCGAGCTTATGAAGAAGAACGAGGGCAAGCCCTCCTACATTCTGCACGACGGCCCTCCGTATGCCAACGGCGTTATCCATATGGGTACCGCTTTGAACAAGTCTTTGAAGGATTTTGTTCTTCGCTATAAGAATATGACCGGATTTAAGGCTCCTTATGTTCCCGGTTACGATACCCACGGTCTGCCCACCGAGCTTAAAGCTCGTAAGAAGGTAGGCGTAGGCTCTACCGCCAAAGTTTCGGCTTTGGAGCTTCGCAAGATCTGCCGTGACTTTGCTTTGGGCTTTGTTGACGACCAGAGAAAGCAGTTTGAACGTCTTGGTATTTTGGGCAACTGGGCCGATCCGTATATCACCCTGAAGCCTGCCTACGTTGCAAAGCAGGTTGAGATCTTCGGCAAAATGGCCGAAAAGGGCTATATCTACAAGGGTCTCAAGCCGGTTTACTGGTGCCCCGAGTGTCAGACCGCTTTAGCCGAGGCCGAGATCGAGTATGCCGAGGATCCTTGCCATTCTATCTACGTCAAGTTCGAGATCACCGAGGAGTTCGGCAAGCTCGCAGCACTTGGCGCAGAGCAGTGCAAGACATATTTTGTTATCTGGACCACTACTACCTGGACCCTGCCTGCAAACCTTGCGATCTGCGTAGGTCCCGATTATGAGTACGGTGTGTTCAAGGCTAACGGCGAGTATTACGTAATGGCTACCGAGCTTGCACCCTCTGCATTCAAGGCCGCCAAGATCGAGGAATATGAGCTGCTCGGCACCATCAAGGGCTCCGAGCTTGAGTATATGAAGTGCGCTCATCCGTTTATCGACCGCACCTCGTTGGTTATCGTAGGTAACCACGTTACTCTGGAAAGCGGTACCGGATGTGTTCATACCGCTCCCGGTCACGGTGTTGATGACTTTGAGGTCTGCCGTAACTACCCCGAGGTCGGAATGGTCGTTCCCGTTGACCATAAGGGAATTATGACTGCCGACGCAGGTGAGTTCGCAGGTCTTACCACCGAGCAGGCCAACAAGGCTATCGCTATTAAACTTGACGAAACAGGTCATCTGTTCGCACTTGAAAAGATCATCCACCAGTATCCCCATTGCTGGCGTTGTAAGCAGCCCATTCTCTTCAGAGCCACCGAGCAGTGGTTCTGCTCTATCTCTGCCTTTGCCGATAAGGCGCTTGAAGAGATCAAGAAGGTCAAGTGGATTCCCGGTTGGGGTGAAGACCGCATTTCGGGCATGATCAAGGACCGTTCTGACTGGTGTATCTCCCGTCAGCGTACCTGGGGTGTTCCCATTCCGATCTTCTACTGTGAGGAGTGCGGTAAGGAAGCCATCACTCCCGAAACCATCGCCAAGGTTGTTGAGATCTTCCGTGCCGAGGGTGCCGATGCCTGGTATGCCAAGGACGCCAAGGATTTAATGCCTGAAGGCTTTAAGTGTGCCTGCGGTTGCACCTCGTTCAAGAAGGAAACCGATATTATGGACGTTTGGTTCGACTCGGGTGTTTCTCATGCCGCCGTTATGGACGAGCGTGAAGAGCTGTCCAGCCCTGCCGACCTTTATCTGGAGGGTGCCGACCAGTACCGTGGTTGGTTCCAGTCGTCGCTGTTGACAAGCGTTGCAGCTTACGGCAAGACCCCTTATAAGTGCGTTGTTACCCACGGTTGGGTCGTTGACGGCGAGGGCAAGAAGATGTCCAAGTCTATCGGCAACACCATCAACCCCGATGATATCGTAAGCCAGTACGGTGCCGATATTCTCCGTTTGTGGGTCGCTTCGTCCGACTATCATGCCGATATCCGTATTTCCAAGGATATCTTGAAGCAGCTTTCAGAAATCTACAGAAAGATCCGCAACACCGCAAGATTTATCTTGGGCTGTATCAGCGACTTTGATCCCGATAAGGATTCGGTCCCAGATTGCAAGCTCCACGAGATGGACAAGTTTGCTTTGATGCGTCTCGACCAGCTTGTTGCAGAGTGCCGTGAGGCTTACGAGAACTTCGAATATCACCTCATTTTCCACGCAATCCACAACTTCTGTGTTCTTGATATGTCCAACTTCTACCTCGATGCCGCCAAGGACAGACTTTATGTTGAGGGCAAGGATTCCGAGACCCGCCGTGCCGCACAGACCACTATTTATAAGGTACTGCACACTCTGACCCGTCTTATCGCTCCCATTTTGTCCTTCACCTCGGACGAGATCTGGAAGTTTATGCCTCACTACGCATCGGACGATGTGAGAAACGTTGTTCTTAATGACTTCCCCGTAGCTTCGGGCAAGGTCGACAATGACTTTATTGCTCGTTGGGAGAAGATCCACGCCATCCGTGACGATGTCAAGAAGGCTTTGGAGGTCGCACGTACCGCCAAGGTCATCGGCGCATCGCTTGAGGGTGCCGTCACCGTTTATGCAACGGGTGACAGCCTCGCATTCTTGAAGTCCTGCGAGGATATTTTGGCCACCGTATTCATCGTTTCGTCGGTTGAGATCGTCGAGGGTGAGGGCGGCGAGCATAAGGGCGACAGCGGTATCGGTGTGACCGTTACCCACGCCAAGGGCGAAAAGTGTGAGCGCTGCTGGAGCTTCTCCGAGACCGTCGGTGAGGACGCAGAGCATTCCACCCTTTGCGCACGTTGCCGTGCCATCGTAAAATAATATTTCAGGAGTAATTATGTCTGCTGTTTTAGCCATAATTTGCGGTCTGCTGGTCGTGGGAATCGACCAGCTGACCAAGTATCTCGTGACGGTCCACATGGACCCGAATGAGGTCATAAACATAATCCCCGGGCTGATAAATTTCAACCGCATCCCGCCCAACACGGGTGCGGCATTCGGAATGTTCCAGGGTCAGACCTGGTTTTTGGTCACCGTTACCTGCGTCATAATGATAATCTGTATCGCAATGCTGATACGCAAGACCTTTGACAGCAAGCTGATGTTCTGGGCGCTTTGCCTGGTGGTCGGCGGCGGTGCAGGCAACCTTATCGACCGTATCTTCCGTGGCGGTAGCGTTGTTGATTTTCTGGAGTTCGGCTTCTTCGATTTTCCCGTGTTCAACGTGGCCGATATAGCGGTCTGTGTCGGAGCGGGGCTTATCGTGCTGTACTTTATCATTGATTTTGTCAAGGATGTACGCCGTAAAAACGCTATCGACAAGATAAGCGCCGAGGAAACGGACGAGCCCGACGGAGCCTCTCAAAAAGAGGAAACCGATGGAAATTAAGACCTTTATCTGCGAGCAAAGCGGCGCAAGGCTTGATGCCTTTGTGTCGGCCGCTTGCGATATCTCAAGGTCGTTGGCTGCCGATATTATCGACCAAGGACTGGTCAAGATCAACGGCAAGGTTGCCAAAAAAAGCGCCAAGCTGACGGTAGGAAATAACGTTGAGGTTCAAATGCCCGATCTTGCGGAACCGGAGGCTTTGCCGCAGGACATTCCGCTTGACATAGTGTATGAGGATGACGACCTGTTGGTCGTCAACAAGCCCAAGGGTATGGTGGTGCATCCTGCGCCCGGCAACCCCGACGGTACGCTGGTCAATGCACTGCTGTTTCATTGTAAGGGCAGGCTTTCGGGTATAAACGGAGTGTTGCGCCCCGGTATCGTTCACCGAATCGATAAGGACACAAGCGGTCTTTTGATAGTCGCTAAGAACGATAAGGCGCATAACGCCCTTGCCGAGCAGATAAAGGAGCATAGCTTCACCCGTGAGTACCGTGCCGTGGTCTACGGCAACGTTAAGGACGATACGGGTACGGTCAACGCTCCTATTGGCCGAGACCCCAAAAACCGTCAGAGAATGGCGGTGGTCTATGTCAATTCCAAGCCTGCGGTCACCCATTATGAGGTTTTGAAGCGGTTTGAGGGCTTCACCTTTATGAAATTCCGCCTTGAAACGGGCAGAACGCATCAGATAAGGGTACATATGGCGTCAATAGGGCATCCGTTGGCAGGCGATCCTGTCTACGGCCCCAAAAAGGTGATAACCGAGCTTTGTGGTCAATGTCTTCACGCAGGACTTATCGGTTTCGTTCATCCTACTACGGGTGAATATATGGAGTTTTCAAGTGAAATACCGCAATATTTCACTTCATATTTAGCAAAGTTAAAAGAAATATAAGATATTTTCAGGAGGTTCAAAATGAACGAGCAGAGGAAATCCACACTCAAGAAGTATTCTCTTGAGGCCAAAAAGCAGATCATCATCGGCACCAACTGTGCCAAATCGGGTCACCCGGGCGGATCGCTTTCTTGCACCGAAATACTGACCTATTTGTATTTCGATAAGATGAACATCGACCCCAAGGATCCCGATAAGGCCGACCGTGACCGCCTTGTCCTTTCAAAGGGACACGCCGCACCTGCACTTTACGGTGTTCTGGCAGTGCGCGGTTTCTTCTCCACCGATGAGATCAAGAAGCTCCGTAAGCCTTATGCAATGCTCCAGGGACATCCTGATAAAAAGCACATCCCCGGTGTTGATATGTCCTCGGGCTCTCTCGGTCAGGGCATTTCGGCCGCCGCAGGCATGGCTTTGTCGGCCAAGCATTTTGGTGATGACTACCGTGTATACGCCATTATCGGTGACGGTGAATCGGAGGAGGGTCAGGTTTGGGAGGCCGCAATGTTTGCCGCTCATAAGAAGCTCAATAACCTCACCGTTTTTGCCGACCTTAACAACCTCCAGATCGACGGTACCTTGGATGAGGTCAACTCACCTCTGCCGCTCGACAAGAAGTTTGAGGCCTTCAATTGGAATGTTATCGTGATCGACGGTCACGATTTTGATCAGATCGAGGCCGCAGTTGCCGCCGCCGAGGCTTGCACCGACAAGCCGACCGCCATCATTGCCAACACCGTCAAGGGCAAGGATGTTTCCTTTATGGAAAACCAGGTCAACTGGCACGGAGCAGGCCCTAACGACGAGCAGGCCGCAGAAGCTCTCAAAGAGCTTGATGCGAAGATCGCCGCACTTTAATGATCGGAGGAAGAGAAAATGGCTGAAGTTAAGAATATTGCTACCAGAGACGCATACGGTGCCGCCCTTTGCGAGCTCGCTGAAAAGAGACAGGATTTTGTTGTTTTCGATGCTGACCTTGCCGCCGCAACCAAGACCGGCACCTTTAAAAAGGCTCATCCCGAAATGTTCTACAACTGCGGTATTGCTGAACAGAATATGATGAGCGTTGCCGCAGGCTTTGCCGCAACCGGAAAGCTGGTGTTCGCAAGCTCGTTTGCTATGTTTGCCGCAGGCCGTGCCTTTGAGCAGGTCAGAAACTCTATCGGTTATCCCCACCTCAACGTTAAGATCGGCGCTACTCATGCAGGTATCTCGGTCGGTGAGGACGGCGCAACACACCAGTGCTGTGAGGATATTGCGCTTATGAGAACCATCCCCGGTATGACCATCATTAACCCTGCCGATGCCACCGAGGCAAGGCAGGCAGTTTTGGCCGCCGCCGAGCTGGACGGTCCCGTTTATATGCGATTCGGACGTCTTGCTGTTCCCGTTGTTTTTGGTGACGATTACAAGTTTGAGATCGGCAAGGGTGTTGAGCTTAAGGCCGGTACCGATGTTACAATTATCGCAACCGGACTTATGGTCAAAGAGGCTATGGAGGCTTATGACCTCTTGGCTGCAGAGGGTATTTCGGCACGTATCGTCAATATGGCCACCATCAAGCCTATCGACCGTGACATCATTGTCAAGGCCGCAAAGGAGACCGGTGCCATCGTTACCGCAGAGGAGCATTCGGTTATCGGTGGTCTTGGCTCTGCAGTAGCTGAGGTCGTTTGTGAGGAGTGCCCCGTACCCGTTATCAAGGTCGGTGTTCAGGACACCTTCGGCATGTCCGGTCCTGCAAACGACCTGCTTGGTATCTTTGGCCTCAGAGCTAAGGATATTGTCGAAAAGGCAAAGCAGGCCATTGCCGCAAAGAAATAATTTACTTCAAAAAAGGAGGACAGGAAAGCTGTTCTCCTTTTTGTGCTTTGAATGCAACAAGAAAGGGAGAAAGTGTTATGAAGATCAGTGTTCAGGATGGCGGTATTGTTGAATTTTTCGGTGTGGAAAAGGGCTATAAAATGATCGCCGAAGCAGGCTTTGAGGGTATCGACTGGAACATCAACAACGACGCTCCGGGTTCACACATCAGAAACGGCACAATTTGTGGCAACACTATTTTTGAAAAGCCGTTGGATGAGGTGCTGGCTTATTATAAACCGAAAATTGACGAGATCAAGAAAAACGGTCTTGAAATTTCGCAGGCTCATGCACCGTTTCCTTCGTGGACTCCCGAGCACCCCGAGGTGCTGGACGAAATGATCGAAATTCAGAAGCGTTGTATCGAGCTGTGCGATGCTGTTGGCTGTAAGTATCTTGTTATTCATGGTGTTTCGCTTGCCGAATTTGATTCTGAAAACACTCCCGAAAGCATCGAAGCGGTCAATATCAAGCTGTATGAGTCGCTTATCCCGACACTTTTGAAGCATAATGTCACGGTTTGCCTTGAGAATTTGTTTTCGTCAAAGGGTTGCCTTATAGAGGGTTGCTGCTCAAATCCGCATGAGGCCGTGAAGTATATCGATACCTTAAACCAAAAGGCAGGCAGGGAAGTGTTCGGTCTGTGTCTTGACACGGGTCATCTGTCATTGCTCCGCAAGAATTTCAGAAGCTATATTAAAACTGTGGGCAACCGCATCAAGGCGTTGCACGTTCACGATAATGATGCAGTTACCGACGCCCATCTGATGCCGTTTACAGGTGTTATCGATTGGAATTATTTCTGCAACTCGATGAAAGAGATCGGCTATGACGGAGATCTGAGCTTTGAGACCTTCGCCCAAGCCAGAAGGGTCGAAAAATTCGATCCCGAGCTTGTGCCCGAGCTTTTGAGATGGATCTGCCTCAACGGTAAATCATTCAAAAAGAAAATAGAAGCATAACAAAAAGCCACGTACTCAACTTTGAGTACGTGGCTTTAATCATTTCTTTTCCTCGTGGTATTCCTTTTCGGTGTTGACGTTCCAGATGTTGGTCTTGTCGTTTGTGCCGTTTACGATGCTGTTCCCGTTATCAAGGTCGGTGTTCAGGACACCTTTGGTATGTCTGGCCCTGCAAATGACCTGCTTGGTATCTTTGGCCTCAGAGCTAAGGATATTGTTGAAAAGGCAAAGCAGGCAATTGCCGCAAAGAAATAAAAGCAAGAATAAAAAAACGAGCCATCCTACTGACTTTTGTCAGTAGGATGGCTTTTCTATATAAAATTCATCTTTTGCCCAAGTAAAAGGATTTTTCTGTATGTAAGAATAATACTTTTTATAATCCAAGTCGTTTCGGATGATATGGTCATTATATGACCGTTGCCAAATGTTTTGTCCGTATTCTTTGTTACAGAATCGTTTGAAAGTGGAAACAAAACGCGGAATCGCTTCGTTTGTAGGGGACGCCGTCCTCGACGTCCCGTGCCCGAGTACACCAATAATCAGATGTATATGATTAGGCATTATAACATAATCGCTCACATGTATTTTTTCATAAGTTTCATTCATTGAGACGATATATTTTTCCGCTATTATACCAAAACGGGACAACTCAACCTTAGGGACGTCGAGGACGCCGTCCCCTACAATTTGCCCCAGTAGTTGTTTGCGATCTTGGACGAATATTGTGACAAAATATCTTCCGTTGCTACTGTAATTGTAATCCTTTAGCCGTGTCGGTTTTCTTTGCTTATACATAATTATATATTGTAGTAATTTCAGTTGGATTTTTTGGGATATTATTTCTTTTCCTCGTGGTATTCCTTTTCGGTGTTGACGTTCCAGATGTTGGTCTTGTCGTTTGTGCCGTTTACGATGTTGTTCACGGCTTCAAAGGCGGTGGCCATCGAGTGATCCATATTATTGTAGCGGTGCTGACCGTTTCGGCCTATGCAGAAAAGATTTTCGTAGGTGTTAAGGTGGCTTATAATACTGTCCATCTCGGAGTAGGTGTCAAAATAAGCGGGATATGCCTTTTTGATAAGCTCACGGTGGCTGTCCAGCACATCGTCACGGTCGATAATACCCATTTTCACAAGCTCGCTTACAGCAAACTCGATAGCATCCTCGTCCGACATACTCCATATTCCGTCACCCTCACGGCAGAAATATTCAAGTCCCACCCAGACGGTGTGCTCGGGATCGCTTACAAGGTAGGGCGACCAGTTGTTGAATACCTGGATACGACCCAATTTTACCGAGGTATCCTGCACGTATATCCAACAGTCTGGCACAATGTTGCCCAATGTCTTGTAGTCGGTCTTGTTTTTAAGATTGGTCTTTTTAAGCAGCAGACCTACCGTCATAAAATCACGGAACGGGAGACCCTTTGCGGCAACTTTTATATTTTCGGGCACGTTATCGCCAAGGCCGTTTACAAGCTCGTTTATCGGCATTGTGGAAATAACGGTGTCACATCCCACAGTTTGGCTCTCACCGTTTTCGTCGGTGTAGATCACGGCCTTTATCTGTCCGTCAACAACCTCAAAATCGGTAACCTTGCAGTTCATCTGCACCTTGACTCCGTTTCCCTTGGCCTTGCTTAAAGCAAGCTCCCAAAGCTGACCGGGTCCGTATTTGGGGTAGGAAAAGCTTTCGATAAGCGAGGTTTCGGTTGCCTTTTTGGATTTGCCAAATATTTTGCGGAACATATCGCGTATTACGGCGGTTATCGACAGACCCTTGACACGCTGTGCGCCCCAATCGGCCGAGATCTCACTCGGATGTCTGCCCCAAAGCTTTTCGGTGTAGCCCTCAAAAAACATCGAGTACAGCACCTTGCCGAAGCGGTTGATGTAAAAATTCTCAAGCGAATCCTCGGGTCGCTTGCGGATCTTTGCTCCGAGATACGAAAAACCGGCCTTCACGGTGGTGATAAAGCCCATATTTTTGATGGTGTCCCACTTCAGGGTCACAGGGTAGTCAAAAAAGTGGTTTTTATAGTATATTCTTGAAATCCTGTCACGAAGGAGCATAACCTCGTCGGTGGTTTCGGGGTCGGGACCGCCCTCGGCAAAATCCTTTTTGCGATCAAAGGCTATATCATCCTTGGAAGGTGCACCCTGCAATGGCAAAAGCTCCTGCCACCAATCGGTCACACGGCTGTCTTTTGAGAAAAAGCGGTGACCGCCAATGTCCATTCGGTTGCCGTTGTATTTTACCGTTTGCGAAATGCCTCCGATACGGTCGGTAGCTTCTAAAACGGTTATCTCAAAGCCGCCTTTTTTGGACAGCTCATAAGCGGCGGTGATACCTGCAGGGCCTGCGCCGATAACAATTACTCTTTTCACTCGTCGTCACGCTTTCTGTAAAGGATGATCTTTTTTGAACCGAAGTTCCAGATAAAAACAACCGCCGTGGTGATTATCTTGGCCAGCATATAATGCATACCGAACACACCGTCAAACAATAGCATAAACAGCTCGGTGAACACAAGACCTATAACACCCGTCACAAAATACACGGGGAATTTTGAGGTGTGCTTTTTGTCCTTGGCAATGCCGGTAAACACAAAATGATTTGAAAGTATGTAATTCACAAACAGACCGCAAAGGAAGGCCAGCGCAATGGCAATGTATTCCCAAATGCCTAAAATATCATAAAAAAGCCAAAGTGCGCCCCAGTCAACCACGCTGGCAAATCCGCCGACAAAAAGGTAGCGGAAAAACTGGATAAAGGTGTTGTGGGTCTTGGCCATAAACAAAGCTTTTATCTTGCGGTGCTTTATAAGTCTTATAAGCTCGTGCATTTTGACATCCTTTCAAGTGTTTGTAAAATTATTATAGCATATATTCATCCAATATGGTAGAATAAATTGTAAATAACTGAAAATTTTGAGGTGCAAAATGCAAAAAATACTCAAAACCGTGCGTAAGGCGGTTCAGCAATATGAAATGATAGCCGAGGGTGACCGTATTGCCGTAGGTGTTTCGGGCGGAAAGGACTCGCTTGTGCTGTTGCTTGCCCTGCAGGCGTTGTCGGAGTTTTATCCAAAACATTTCGAGGTGGTTGGCATTACGGTCGACCAACGGTTTGAGGGTTCTGACGGTGATTTCTCCGCAATATCCGATTTTTTGACCCAAAAGGGGATCGACTACAAAATCGAGCCGACCGATATATGGGAGATAGTTTTCAAACGCCGACAAGAGGACAACCCGTGCAGTCTTTGCTCGAGGATGCGTAAAGGTGCATTGTACGAGGCGGCCAAGCGCTTTGGCTGTAATAAGGTGGCGCTGGGGCATCATCTTGACGATGCGGCGGCCACTTTTTATATGAATCTTTTGAATAACGGCACCTTGGGCTGTTTCAGTCCCGTGACCGAAATGCAGGAAAAGGAGATAACGGTGATCCGTCCGTTGTGCTTGACCGACGAGCGTGACGTTATCCACGTTGCCAAAACGCAAAATGTGCCGATATCAGAAAGCCGTTGCACCATTAACGGCGAGACCGAACGGGCACGTGTTGAGGCTGTTATAAAATCACTCGGAGAAAATTATAAAGCGGTAAAGGAAAAGACGGTTGGCGCAATGCAAAGGGCTAACCTTTGCGGTTGGTAAAAAACTCTACTTTTGCGAGAGTTTGCAAGCGGCTCTTTCGTTGACTCTTTGAAGTAAGTGCCGTATACTTTATTAAAAGGAGTTGATTTCTTTGAAAAGTTATGTATTTGGTAACATGGTATACAGCTTAAGACTGTCAAAGCACCTTTCTCAAAAAGAATTGGGCAATATGCTCGGCGTAAGTGACAAGGCAGTCTCACGGTGGGAAAACGGCAGTTCTCAGCCGCGTGCGACCCTTTTGCCGAAACTTGCCGACGCCCTTGGTGTGTCGCTTGACAAGCTGCTCAGTGGACGCGAAAAAGCTTCCGCCGTAGCCGCTAATCCGGCAAGCGGTGATTTTTCAGCGCAACAGCTGACCGACAAGAGTGCCGCCGATCTTATTAAAGTCAATTTTATACCTGAAAAGGCAACGGAAAACGGCAATTATCTTTGCACATGGGCGCTTCAGCAAGTAGCAGCGGTACAACTGAATATCCCGGGAAACAATGTTCCGGAACGTCAGCGGAACGCACTCAGCGGTCAGACGGTATTTCGCGAGGACATTTATCATCCGTTTTCCGCCGAGTACCGAAGCGGATTGATATTCCTGTTGGACGACGGTTGGGATGTACCTATGGGCACAGACGCTTCTGCAAGCCGAGTGTTGTTTGGCCTATGTGAGCCGGATGCGGAAAAATTCGCCTGCCTCGGAAACACACCTGAGCAGCGTCTTTGCGAATTAAGCTGTCGCATAAAGGAAATGGGATACTGCGGACTCGGACTTTGGATATCTCCGCAGCACAGCGGACAGCCCAAGCTGAATAGCATTGAAGATGACCGTGCGTATTGGGAGGAGAAGGCGAAACTCAGTCATTCGGCCGGCGTGCGTTACTGGAAGGTCGACTGGGGAAGAGACAGTGCGACTCCGGGCTACCGTGAAATGATGACCGAATGTGTAAGAAAATGCGCACCGGGACTTTTAATAGAGCACGCATACGAGCATGGACCGTTTTTTGACAGCCCGACCGGTCCGGATCACCCAAGAACTGCCCAAATGTGTGAGAGGTTTGAGTATTCAGACTTTTTCCGTACATATGATGTCATGAAACCGTTTGACGACATATCTACATATTGCCGCGCAAACGCGCTTTTGAAAAAAGCTGATTTCAGCCGTATGCGCTGCGGTGCGAAGGGCTTTGTAAACGTTGAAAGTCAGCCTCTTGTAGCAGTTGGAATGGGATTTAATCTCGGCGTAATGAAATACAGCCTTGAAACTGTGGCGGCGCTGCGCTGGCAACGCATTTGCCCACCGTTTTCCGCTTTGCAAGGTGAGTATGTTACCTCTGATGAAAATGTGATTGATTCACTGCGTTTCGATTATGAACCGTCGTGGTGGACTGATTGCCGGTGGAAGACGTTTTCACTGACCGTACCTATGTCGGCGGCACGAGGAACAAAGCTGCCGAAGGTCAAAGCCGACGGCTTAAAGCCGATTGTGCTTGCGTGCGGTCATCCGGAAAAGGATGTTTTGGCGGTATCTACGCTTCGCAGAAACGTTGACCCAAACAAGCACGTGATTGCGCCTGCCGACATTACGGTTTATCCTAAAACTCTCAAAACCACCGTCGGAGTGTTCGGTTACTATAAATCATTAACCCTGGAGTTTCCCGTAGATGTTCCTAAAGGCGTATCGGTTTGGGTGCAATGCCTGCTGGATGATGTAGCTGTGAACGTTACCGATTCGGTGAATATCTGCAAGAACCGTGTGACGCTTGACGGACTTCTGTTGCGTCAGTGGGGTTATAAGGCGGGAGAAGACTGCACAGAGCATGAGCCCGCATTGATTATCAATATATGTTAAAACAGAAAAAACGCACAAAGCCGAGGGCATATAACGCCTTCGGCTTTGCACGTGTAATAAAATAAGAATAAGGTGATGGGAAATTGGTAATTTACGCGCAGGTTCGGTCATTGCCGTGACGGCGTGCTTCGTGACGGTAAACGTTGCGCTTTGAACGTGAGGCTTTGAATTTTTTCTTCAAAGCGGCAATGATGCGATCCTCAAATTTTATAAGAGTTTTCTCGTTAAAAAGCCCCCAGATGATAAAGGTGGCTACGGCAATTTCAAGAATGGTCTGTAACATAAATCCAAACATAATTGTTTCTCCTTTTCAACCGAACGTTTGTTCGGTATCTATATTTTAGCACGTTTGAGTTGATTTGTCAAGGCTTTTTTCAACCTTGTATCTACATTTTAGCATACATCAAGTCCCAAAAACGGGACTTTGCAAACGGTTTATTAATTTTTTTTGAAATACTTTTAAAAACTTTGACGAATAACAAACAGCAGCATCGGACCTTGCCGTTGCGAATGCCATCGGCCAAGTGTCGGGAGAGCTACCGTAACAGCAATGCAACATACTACTTGGAATAATTCAAAAATATAGCATTTATGAGCCACATTCTCTTGACAAACAGCAGTTTTGTGATTATTATATAAATAAGGTGTTCCGCCGATTTTGTACATATGTCGGCGGATGACTGATATTACCTTTATGAAATGTAGGGTCAGTACATTTTTGGTAAATTCAAGCCAAAATATTTTAGTGAAATGAGGAAGATATTTATGAAAAAAGTATTAAGTATTCTTTTAGCAGTTTTAATGCTTGCATCTCTCTGCACAGTTGCTATCACTTCTGTTTCTGCAGAAGAAGTTACCCCCAATGACCTCGGTGTTACCGTTATTTCCCGCGGTGAAATTACCGACGATCCCACCGGCACCGGCGAAAAGGTTCTGCCTCTTGATGCAAGGAATGACCGTCCCAACTTTGAGTTGGCCGATCCCGAGGACAACACCAAGAAGTGGGAACCCGTAGCAGGCACCACCTACACCGTTACCTTTGATTATTATTTCACTTCGGTAACCAAGCTCAACGACTTTGCTTTGTGCTACGGTGCACAGTCTGCCTACGCCGCCAATTATTCGAAGGTACAGCTCACCACTACAAACTCGGGTATTAGCGCAAAATTTGCCGGTGACGGCAAGTGGCACTCTGCTTCGATGACCTTTACCGCATCCGAGCAGAAGGGTAAGGTTGCAGGCGTAGCCGATCAGGCTCTGCCTTACATGTACCTCACCTACTACGGCACATTCAAAGGTTACGTCAAGAACATCAACATCGTAACCGAAACTGCTGCAAACGATGTTAAGTCGGGTACATATAACTTCGATTGGCTCTTCACCGAAGAAGGCACGGCAAACACCGAGTATTTCACCAACACACAGTACATGACCTCTGATATGACCGATTCGTTCGTCAACGAAGACGGTGAGAACGTTTTTGTTGTTACCGATAAGGGCGCTGACCTTACAGTAACTAATGGCAAGCAGTATTATCACGAGGGTGATAATGTTATCGTTGCAACCAAGAAAAGCGACGGCAGCATAGCACCGCTTGCCAACCGCAAGTCCTACTATACCTTTGCTATCAAGTATAAGGTATTGAAGCTTGGTGACAACGGTAAGGCTTCCATCGGTTTCGGCCGTGATTCCACCACCGCCGCAAACTGCCTGTATCAGTACAGCATGGAGCAGACCTCTGTCAGCTCCGAGTGGCAGTATTTCTATGCAACCTATCAGATGACCGCTACCGCCAGCGGTGCACCTATCACTATTGCTCTTGGCGGCCCCGGCGCACACATTGCACTTGATTCCATTCAGGTCATCAGCGTTACCAAGTCCAACGAAAACAGCGGCGTATACGTAATGAATGACAACGGCGAGATCTCTTTGACCTATGCTTATGCAGGCACCTCTATAACCAAGGACGGTGCAAATGCTGAGAATGTTGCCATGGGCGAGAAGTTCATCGGCTGGTCTGATGCTCCTACCTGTGAAGAGGTGATCGATGCATATCCTGCTGCTCCCGCAATTTCTGCAAATGCTATGGTTTACGCAAAGTACCCCACCGTTATCCTTGATAACTTCAACGCTGTTGAGTTGTATACCACGGGTAACGAAAAGTACGGCACCGCTGTTACTCACAACCATAACGGAACCATAACCGTTGCTGCCAACTCCGGCGGCGGATTCCGTATTCCTGCTTACGATGCACCTGCTACCGACGGTTACAAGTTCCCCGCAGGTCAGAAGTTCCTTGTAAACTTCTATTACAACTCCATTGCTATTGCAGGTGAGGGCGCAGAGTCGGCAACCATTCAGATGATCCCCGGTGAGAGATACGGTACCGGCTATTTCCGTCAGGGTGCTGGCATCTTTGGTGCTACAGTGACCGCTACCGAAGAGCCCGGTGTTATCTCTAAGGTCATCACAAACGGCACTTATAGCAACACTGCAGGCGAGCCTGTTGAGACCCTCCTTTACAGAGGACATAATGACCACACCGTAACATCTACTATTGTTATCGACAAGATCACCATTACCGATATGTCTCTCACTCCCGAGAAGGACATGGTAGCTGTTTCTACCCGTGCAGCAAGCGGCACCGGCGCAGAGTATGTTTCTGCAGGTATCCGTTTCAAGGCTAAGATTACCGAGGACTTCAGAGCCTCCGCTACTGAGATCGGTTTCTACGCAGTTCCCACCGCAGCATTGAACGGCATGAGCCTTGCTGAGTACGTCGAGACTGCCAACAACATTGCTGTTTCCGCTAAGGTTATGGCAGACGGTATGGATGAGATCATTTACGCTGTTTCTACCGATGCTTACGGCAGAACCACATATGATTATCAGATGATCCTCACCGGTCTTACCAAGGAAGGCGTTGAGAAATCTCTCTGCAACACCAAGATGACCGTTGCTTTGTATGCAGTTGTTGGTGGCGAAAAGGTATTTACCGATGAGGTCTCCTACAGCTACAACGACTTTGCACCCGCACAGTAATTGTTGCTTGACCGATACGGTTTAACTGATCATTACCCGACCGAGATTCCGAAAAGAATCTTGGTCGGGCTTTTTTTGCGCCGAAATTCATAATTTTTGTTTATATGTATTGATATTTGGGCGGAGAAAAAGTATAATAAATATGTATATGCAAATGTAATGTGACCGCAAAACATCTACATAAAGGAGTCGTGAATTATGGACTGCAAGCAGTTTTTTCAACAGATCAGCGGAAAGCGTATCGCAATGTGCGGTATCGGTGTCAGCAACACGCCGCTTATTGAGAAATTTTTGAAGATGGGCGCACGTGTCGTGGCCTGCGACCGCCGAAGCCGTGACCAGATCGGTGCTTTGGCCGATACTCTCGAAGCGGAGGGAGCCGAGCTGCGTTTGGGCTCGGATTACCTTGAAAATCTTGAGGTCGATATGATATTCCGTACCCCCGGTATGCAGTTTGACCTACCCGAGCTTAAAAAGGCAAGAGCCAACGGCATCGCCGTCACCAGCGAGATGGAGGTCTTCTTTGACCTTTGCCCCGCAACCATCTTTGCCATAACAGGCTCTGACGGCAAGACCACCACCACGACCCTCGTTTCCGAAATGCTTAAGGCCGAGGGCAAGAAGGTGTTTGTCGGCGGTAATATCGGCACTCCGCTTCTGCCCGAGATCGAAAACATCACCGAGGACGATTTTGTGGTTGTTGAGCTGTCGTCATTCCAGCTTATCTCGATGCGTAAAGGCCCCGATGTTGCTGTTGTCACCAACGTTGCACCCAACCACCTCGATGTTCACAAGGATATGGACGAATACGTCGGTGCAAAGAAGAATATTCTGCTTCATCAAAATGCTTTTTCACGTACCGTTCTTAATATTGATAACGACATCACTAAAGGCTTTTCAGACGATGTCCGTGGCCAGAAGATGTATTTTTCTATGAATAATCCGGTCAAAAACGGTGCATGGCTTTCAAAGGACGGCTATCTCAATCTGTCATACCGTGGCATTTCGGTACCGTTGCTTCACAAGGACGATATTGCCATTGTCGGTGACCACAACGTCGAAAACTACCTCGCCGCAATTTCGGCGGTCTGGGGTTACGTCGGTGCCGACAGCATCGTCAAGGTGGCACACGATTTCAAGGGCGTTGAGCACCGAATCGAGTTTGTGCGTGAGGTTGAGGGCGTTAAGTATTATAACGACTCCATCGCTTCCAGCCCCACACGTACCATTGCCTGCCTCAAGGCCTTCAAGGATAAGCTTATTCTGCTTGCGGGCGGATATGACAAGCATATTCCGTTTGAACCGATGGCACCCTACGTGGTGGATAAGGTCAAGCTGTTGATCTTAAACGGCCCTACCGCCGATAAGATAGAGGCCGCCGTCAAGGCCGATCCCAATTACACGGTCGGCAACCCGAAGATAGTGCGTGTCAAGAATTTTGAGGAGGCCGTAATGGTTGCTCACGAAATGGCCGCACCGGGGGACACCGTGGCATTAAGCCCTGCCTGCGCCAGCTTTGATGCCTACCCCAACTTTGTCGCACGTGGCAAGCACTTCAAGGAACTCGTAGAAAAACTTTAACGGAGTAATTATGTCAGATTTAAAACAGTTGTTAAAAGAGCTTTCAGAGGCTGACGGTCTTGGAGGCATTTTGGATGCCCTTGAGGTTGCCGAGCAGCACTTAAAAAAATACGCTTCTGTCCGCCGCGAGGGCAACAATCTCGTCGGTGAAATGAAGGGCAAAAGCGACTATACCGTTATGCTGGATGCCCATATCGACCAGATCGGTATGGTGGTGACAGCCATCAAAAAGGGATTTTTGCGTGTGGCCAATGTTGGTGGTATTGACCGCAGAATGTTGGCCGCAATGAGGGTCAACATCCACGGCAAGCGCACGGTTACGGGTGCGTTTTGCAGTACGCCGACGCATCTCGGCAATGTTGACAAGGCCAAAAACATTGAAGATATGTATATCGACACGGGGCTTGGTGAAAAGGCTTCCGAGGTTATTTCGGTCGGCGACCGTGTGACCTTCAGACAGTCGTTCAGCGATCTGTCGGGCACCTGCGTTACGGGAAAATCCTTGGACAACCGTGCAGGCTGTGCCGCACTTATTCGTTGCGCCAAAACTTTGAGCGGTAAGGAACTGCCCTGCAACGTCGTATTTTTGTTGAGCGATGCCGAGGAGATAAACGGCTCGGGCGCCAAAACACGTGCGTTCTCGGTCGACCCCGATGAAGCTGTTGCGGTCGACGTCAGCTTCGGTAACGCACCCGACATCGAACCCGAAAAGACAGGTGTTTTGGGTGACGGTGCAATGCTTGGAGTATCGCCGCTTTTGGCAAAAAACGTTACCGATGCGCTGAAATCTGCCGCTGTGAAAAGCGGTGCAAAATTCCAGTATGAGGTCATGGGCGGCAAGACCGCTACCAATGCCGACCATATTGCGCTGACACGTCAAGGTGTGCCGACGGGTCTTTTATCAATACCGCTTCGCAATATGCACACGCCCGTTGAGGTGGTCGATCTGGCCGATGTCGAGTCGGTGGCAACCATACTGTCGACGTATATACTTTCAAAATAATAAAAAGATGTCATTCTGAGGAGTGAAACGACGAAGAATCCTGTAATTTAAGATTCTTCGCATTCGCTCAGAATGACAATATTTCTTATACTATGGAGAAAAATATGGAACAACTCAAGGCTCTGTGTGAGCTTCACGGGGTTTCGGGCAGGGAGGAAGCCGTCCGAAGCTATATAATCGAAAAAATCAAGGATAAGGCCGAGGTCAAGGTGGATGCTTTAGGCAGCATCATCGCCAAGGTCAAGGGCAAGAAAAGGGCCGTCAAAAAGGTTATGGCCGATGCTCACATGGATGAGGTCGGCTTCATCGTGACCTATATTACCTCGGGCGGTATGCTTAAATTCACCGCTGTCGGCAGCATAAGCGAAAGCGTTATGCTTGCCCGCCGTGTCGTGTTTTCTAACGGCACCGTTGGTGTTATCAGCACCAAGCCGGTGCACATGCTGTCGGCCGATGAAAAGAGCAAGTTCCCCGAAGAGGAAGCACTTTATATCGACATTGGTGCAAAGTCGTTTGAGGAGGCTTCGGCTAAGGTCGGCCTCGGTGACTGCGCCGTGTTCGACGAGCCGTATGAACAGCTCGGCGACCTTGTGATATCCAAAGCGCTTGACGACCGTGTGGGCTGTTGGGGGCTTGTTGATATTATCAATAGCGATCCCGAGTATGATTTTTATGCCGTTTTCTCGGTAATGGAGGAGATAGGTCACGGTGCAAGAACGGCAACCTTTGCGGTCGATCCCGACTACGCCGTGGTTCTTGAATCGACCACCGCCGCCGATATTGCAGGCGTGCCCGACGATAAAAAGGTTTGCTATGTGGGTAAAGGTGCGGCCGCCTTGTTTATGGACCGTGGCACACTTTACAATAAGGATCTGTTTGACAAGGTTCTTGAAACCGCAAAGGAAAAGAACATTCCCTGCCAGGTCAAGTCCTACGTTTCGGGCGGAAATAACGCCGCAGGAATTCACCAGACGGGCGACGGCGTTAAAACAATAACCCTTTCGGTACCCTGCCGATATATTCACTCGGCATCGTGTGTGGCATCGGTTTCGGACGTCAAGGCCGTGCGTGACCTTGCCAAGGCTATGATAATGAAAATGGCATCGGGTGAGATCGAGTGATCGAGCGAATAGAAAAACTACCCGAAGGCTTGCCCGAAAACGTGGTAACGGCACGGATAAATGCGCTTTTGAGCGCTTACCGTGACAGTGTTGGGATAGACATTTTCACCCAGACGGTTGACGGTCAAATTACGGCTATATTTGGCGGAATGGACGGTTCGTTTTCGTTGGAGCTATGTGGCAAAGCCGATATTGAGGAGTTAGATTCCTATTTTTCGTTCCTTTCCGGAACCGTGTTTTGTGACTCGGTAACGGCCGATGCTCTGCATTGTGAGGAAAAGCAATACTCTGACCTTTATGAGCTGACCGATGCGGTCGAAATAACCGACGGTGACGGTCACGGCAGGATATCGGACGTGTATCATGTGCTGAAAATGGGCGAGGACGGCGATATCGTTTTGCCGCCGTTTGACCCTTGGTACACCGATCTTTGCGTGCGCTTCAACCACGGTGCGGCAGATCTTGCTCTTTGTGACGGTGCTGTGGCAGTGGCAGGCTTTGTCACTGACCAAAATGCACTCATCACGGGTGTTGCCGTTGGCAAGTCTGACCGCAAAAAGGGCAGGGGAACCAAAGCACTCAAAACACTTTTGAGCAACATAAGAAAAAAACACCCAAGCTGTCGGGTGTTTGCTGCCACACAAAATGCGGGCGGTTTTTACATAAAAAACGGATTTAAAAAGGTCGGCAGGATTGCCGTCTTAATGTATTAGGAGATTTTCAAAATGGCATTTTTCAAAATTGATGAGCGCTTGAACGAGGCCGCCGAAAAGGCACTTTTGAGCGCTCGTGAGAGCTTTGACAGAATTGACAGTATTGCCGAGTATAACCAGCAAAAGGTGTTGTCGGCATTCATCAAAAATGGCGTTGCCGAGTCGCATTTTGCGGCCTCCACGGGCTACGGCTATAACGACCGTGGCAGGGACACCTTGGAGCAGGTCTTTGCCGATTGTATGGGTGCCGAGGCTTCAATTTTCCGCCACAGCTTTGCATCGGGTACGCATACTCTAAACGTTATGCTGTTTGGCGTTTTGCGCCCGGGCGACACTATGCTGTGCCTAACGGGTCGTCCTTACGACACGCTGATAGGAGTGCTGGGAATCGACTGTCATGTTGACGGGTCGCTAAAGGATTTCGGCGTGAATTACGAGCAGGTCGACTTAAAGTCTGACGGTACGCCCGATATGGCGGCTATTGAGGAAAGAATACAGTCCAAAAAATACAAGGTGGCCTACATACAGCGCTCACGTGGCTATAGTCTTCGTCCAAGCCTTTCGGTCGACACCATCGGTCAGATGGCACGGCTTGTTAAAAGGCTTTCGCCCGAGACATTGGTGCTGGTGGACAACTGCTATGGCGAATTTGTCGAAAAAAGAGAGCCGTTGGAGGTCGGTGCCGACCTTATCGCAGGCTCGCTTATAAAGAATCCCGGTGGCGGAATTGCGCCCACGGGCGGTTATATTGCAGGTCGTGCCGACTTGGTCGAAAAGTGCGGCTATCGGCTTACGGCACCCGGTGTAGGTCTTGAAGTCGGTGCAACTTTAGGTCACACAAGGGAACTGTTTATGGGGCTTTTCAGCGCACCGCACGTGGTCGGTGAAGCCGTCAAGACCGCCGTGTTTACGGCATCGTTGTTTGAGACCCTCGGCTTTGAGGTCACACCGTCTTCGAGTGAGCCACGTGCCGATATAATCCAGACCGTAAAATGCGGCAATTCCGAGGCGCTGATTGCCTTCTGCCGCGGTCTGCAGAGCGGTTCGCCCGTTGATTCCTTTGCCGCACCCGAGCCGGGAGATATGCCCGGCTACGACAGTCAGGTCATTATGGCCGCAGGTGCGTTTACCTTGGGCGCTTCGATCGAGCTTTCGGCCGATGCACCGTTGCGCGAGCCGTTTGCGGTTTGGATGCAGGGCGGTCTCAATTTCCATTCGGCCAAGGTGGGCATAATGCTTGCCGCACAGAAAATGCTCCAAGAGGGACACATAAATTTAGGGTGATATTATGAACTTTGATGCACTTCGCAAAAGAATAGATGCACTTGTCGAAAACGGTGTGCCCGAGGCACAGCTTATCGTCCGAAAGGACGGCAAAGAGGTTTTTCGCCATATCGCAGGATATTCCGATGCCGCAAAGCAAAGGATTGCCCGATACGACGACCTTTTTTGGCTGTTCTCAATGACAAAGGTCTACACAATGACGGCGGCCTTGCGCCTTGTCGAGCGTGGACTTATTGACCTTGACGAGCCGGTCGGCACCTATCTGCCCGAATTTAAAAGCCTCAAGGTGCAGGACGGTGACGGCACTGTTGATCTTACTTCACCGCTTACCGTTCGTTGCCTTATGTCCATGACGGGTGGGTTTAATTACGATTTTAACCGCTATCCCGAAATGCAGGAGCTTATTAAAAACAAAAACGCATCGACTGTCGAGGTAGTCAATGCGTTCAGCAAGCGTCCGTTGCTTTTTCAGCCCGGTTCAAAATATTGCTACGGCTTCGGTCACGATATCGTGGCCGCCGTGGTTGAGGTAGTTTCGGGCAAGAAATTCCGTGATTTTGTAAAGGACGAGCTGCTCGACCCCATCGGCATCACCGATATGGGCTTTCATCCTACTCCTGAGCAGCAGTCAAGAATTGCCGACAAGTGGAGGGTCGAATACCGTGAGGACGGCTCAAAGCCCATCACTTTGGGCCCCAAGATAAATTGGTTGAGGCTGACCGATAACTACGACTCTGGTGGAGCAGGGCTTTTCGGCAATGCCGAGCAGTATATTAAAATGGTCGATGCTCTGGCCAACGGCGGTATTGCGGAAAACGGCTACCGTGTGCTTAAGCCCGAAACCATCGACCTTATGAGAACCAACCAATTGACCCAAGGGGTCACCGAGGAATTTCAGCGCCAGTCGCCCAAAGCAAGGAACGGCTACGGCTACGGACTTGGCGTGAGGACCTTGCTTGACCCGAAAGCTGCCGAGTCACATTCTGCGGTCGGTGAGTTTGGTTGGGACGGTGCTGCAGGGTCGTATGTTTTGATCGACCCTGAAAATCACGTGACGATAGTATATGTTGAGCATATCATGAACCATGGTGATATTTATGAGGTGCATCACAAAGCATTGCGCAATCTTATTTATCAGTCCATGGGTCTCTGACGGCGAAATTCGGTGGGGGTAAGCCCCAATTCCCGTTTAAAGCATCGGTTAAAATAGGTCACATTTTCAAAACCGCTGTCCAAAGCCACCTCAATAATGCTTTTTTCGGTGCTTAACAGCAGGTTTTTGGCGTGATTCAGCCTTAATCGGTTTACATAATTCGAAAACGATACATCGGTAGTGCTTTTAAAAAGTCTGCCGATGTATTTTTCATTAAAGCCATAATGCTTGGCTCGGTCAGACAGCTTTATCGGGTTGCGGAAGTTTTCCCGTGCATACATCTTCATTTCACGGATGACCCAATGGGCGTTGCCGCCAAGGTCCTGCGGAAAGGTCTTGAACACAAGCTTTATATAACTGCTGACCGTCTCGGCTATGTCGATATAGGTCTGAAGGTCGGTCACGGGTTGGGCGTCTTCAAGCTCGGCTGTCAAAATTTTTGGGTCAACACCTGTTTTTTGGCAGGTTTTTTCAGCTTTTTCGGTCGCAAAAGCCTTGTCGGGCATAAGATTTCCAACATAAACAACGGCTAGAACTTTGCCACCCACCACGACCGGCAGACCGATCTCATAAAGACCGTGGACACAGTATCCGCAAAAAAGCTCGCCCGTTTTTATGGCCTTGCGGTCGGCAAATCGGCGGCAACGGCGACAGTGTCGGTATCCATTGGCGGTGCTTTTGGCAATGTCGCAGAATTTTTTTGTGTGATATCGCTCACGCAAGGGGATATCAAGCAATGGGTGCGACATAATTCCCGAAAGGTCGGTCACGCTGACCAAGAACTTATTTAACGAGTTATAGGTGTTCAGCAGTTTGGAAAGATGTATAAATTCTTGCATTTATTTCACCTCTTTGCCAAAATTATAACATAAAAGTATCTTTTGTTCAAGATATTTGCGTATATAGATAAAGATTTTTAGAGCGACAGTGTGTTACAATAAAGTTATGTGGACACCTTGTATATATCTCGCGCGAATCACAGCATATATTGACTATTTAAAAAATATTACGATAGATTATTTACAATATCCAACAATTCAAGAAATCGGGTCTCTTGCTTCAAGGTTTGAATTTCATTTTTAGATAATTTATAAAATAACTTCTTCTTTATAATCTCCTTTGGCAATGAAGTGATCAATTCAGTTCCTCTTACGACAGGTGATTTGATATTGCTTCGGTGAATTATTTTATTTCCCTCATATGTGTTGTAAAGATCAATATAATACATAACTGATTTTTCTACAGCATTCATTGCCTGTGATGTTTCACCGATTGCAAGATATGCTTCTGCCAATAGCAGATAGCAATCACCCGAATCAAAATCGTGATAAGGAAGAGGTGTCTCGTTTTTAAATATTGCGCTCATAATCTCAAAAAATGTTTCATATACAGCGATAGCATCCGTATATTTGCCGTCGTTGTAGTATGCTTTGCCAAGACGTGCAATATCATTTTCAAGTGCCTGTAGCGTATAGTCGATATTAGAACATAGATATGTTGCGGTTCTTTCGTTGTTATTCATATATTCATTAACGATCGCCATATTTGAATATAAGGTCAAATCGGCACGCGGAGGAAAGTTTCTTGCCTCACTTGTTGCCAGATCGAATTTTCCTTGATTGCAATACAGAAAAACCAATATCTGACGAGCCGATAATATATCGGTGATATTTTTAGAATTTGCTATAACGAAATTCGCTTGACGAATTGTTTCAGAGGCAATTTCTTTTGCCCGTTCTTTGGCATAAATCCACCCGTTTTCCGCAAGGGAGAGCGAAATTCCAAGGTTCATACAATTGATCATAATAATCAGATTGTTAGGATATTTCTTTAGTCCGTTAAGTAAAGCATCATACGCGTTTAAATACGTTTCAATCTCACCGTATTTTTCTAGGCTGTTGGCATGCTGAACGATTTTCCAAGCTTCTTCATTTTCGGTCGTGTCGGCAATACCAAACAACATGTCTGTACTAACTCCGAATATTGAAGCAAGCGGAACGACCTGCGAAATGTCCGGCATTCCTGTATTATTTTCCCATTTTGAGACAGCTTGATAAGTAACTCCAAGCCGTTCAGCAAGCTCCTCCTGTGTAAAACCGCTTTTCTTACGTAGATCTTTGATGATCTGTCCCATTGTTGATGACATGATATAACCTCCAAATAGAATATTTCGGTACCGTGATTATATTCTAACACCAATATCACAAAATAAGTAGCGACTTAAAAACGAACCATTCTCAACTTTGCGTTGAGTTTATTATATCACAAATTTGTGGCAAAGGGTATGCTTTCGTGCGATTCTCTCGGAACTTATTTATTATTTATTTTATCCTTGTGTCGAACCGCAAAAGGTGTGCAAGGAAGAAATTACATATATGAAAAAGTTAATCACAATTCAAAATAAAGGAGTGTTTTTTATGAAGAAGTATGAGCTTATAGTTGTTGGCGGAGGCTTTGCAGGCTTTGGTGCCGCCGTCGCCGCCGCACGTGAGGGTGTAAAGACCCTGCTGATTGAACGCACCAACGCCCTGTCTGGTGCCGCAAACACGGGGCTTGTAACGCCGTTTATGCCCTACCGTGCCGTT
This sequence comes from Clostridia bacterium, assembly GCA_017416345.1. Taxonomy (GTDB): domain Bacteria; phylum Bacillota; class Clostridia; order Oscillospirales; family Acutalibacteraceae; genus UMGS172. Next base: position 124,903 of record JAFQCR010000012.1, read on the forward strand.
ATGGGTCAGGATGACGAGGGCAAACCCATATACAAATATTTGAGCGAAGGCATTTTTAAGGAGATAGTCGACAAGCTTCGTGAAGCAGGCCGAACCAATGAAAACGGTACACGCTTTGATAACGAGTATTTGAAGCTCATTTTGAACCGTATGGCTGTTGAGGCAGGGGTCGAGCTGCTTTTCAACGCTACCGTTTGCGGTGCCGTGCGTGAGGGCAACCGCATAAAGAGTGTTACGGTGGTCGGACGTGGTCAGACCTTAGAGCTTGAGGCCGATTACTTTATCGATGCCACAGGAGACGCCAACCTTATTTCCATGACGGGCTTCCCGTTCAAAGTCGGCCGTGAGGGCGATAACCTTTGCCAGCCTATGACGCTTTGCTTCAGAATGGCAGGTGTTGACGTTGACGAGTTTTACAAGATCTACCGCAAAGAGATGCAGGAGCGTTATCTTGAGTGGCAAAGGAAAGGCAAGATCCGCAACCCAAGAGAGAACATTCTGCCGTTCCACACCCTTATCGACGACGTTCTGCACCTTAACACCACCCGTGTCATAAAGCTTGATCCCACCGATATGTTCGATGTCACCAAGGCCGAGCTTGAGGCAAGGGAGCAGGTCTTTGAGATGCTCGAGTTTTTCAGAACCTTTGATTGCTGCAAAAACGCTCAGGTCGTGTCAACGGCTTGCGAGATAGGTACCCGTGAGAGCCGTATGATCGACGGTGAGTATGTTTTGACGGGGCAGGATCTGTTGAACCTTTGCCGTTTCGACGATTCTATTGCTTTGGGCAACTACGATATCGACATCCACAATCCCGAAGGCTCGGGTACAAGCCACCATTTTTTCGGACAGGGCGAATTTTACGAGATCCCCTACCGTTCGCTTATCCCCAAAGATTCCGAAAATCTGTTGGTTGCAGGCCGCTGTGTGTCTTGCGACCACGAGGCGCAGGCCTCTATCCGCATAATGCCCATCGTTTGCACTCTGGGTCAGGCGGCAGGCTCGGCTATCGCCGCCGCAAAGCAGGACAACTGCGGTGTTAAAGAGGTCGATATTGAGAAGCTTCAAAAGATACTTGTTGACAACGGGGCCGCAATCCATTAAAATTAAAGTGTAAGATTTAAGTAGTGGAGGGTCGGATATGAAGGAATACAAGGGTCTGTTTATTGCGAACGTTATTTTCACGGTTTTGAACTGGTTGGTGGCGTTGCCTTTCTTTCTGTTCAACCTTTTGGGGCTGTGGGAGCTGTGGCATATTTCCGGCTATTTCTATCTTGTTATCTTTGCGATTCCATTGCTCATTTCTTTCATACTGACGGTCATTTCGGCCGTTATCGCCTACAAGCTGCATCAAAAAAAGTCGCTGACATTCAGTTTTATCTGTTTCGGTATTTCGATTTCGGCGGTCGTCTTCACCTTTTTGGTCTCGGCCGTTTGGCTCTGGTAAAATCAAAACCTCAAGTTCCTTCGCCCACGTCGCATAAGGAAGTATTTGTTTCTCAATAAAAATTCCTTGTATTCTTGCCAAAAGCCTCGAAAGGCGACAGCCTTTCTGCGTTTTGTGGCTTCAATCCAAGAAATTTTCTGCCTTTACGAAACTGCGAAGCACCTTAAAAAGAAAAATTTTAGTAGCAGAAAAGAAAAAGCCACCCGATAACGCTGACGCGTATCGGGTGGCTTTGACGCTTTATGATGC
>JAFQCR010000013.1 GCA_017416345.1 Clostridia bacterium
AGCGGTCTGTCGCAGGGTCAAAAGCAGTTGATCTCCTTGGCAAGGACCCTTGTCAGAAATCCAAGGATATTGGTGCTTGACGAGGCGACCTCCAGCGTTGATGCCAAGACAGAACAGCTTCTGCAAAGGGCTGTGGATAAGCTGATGGAGGGGCGTACCAGCTTCATCGTTGCCCACCGTCTGTCCACGATTCAAAATTGCGATTGCATAATGTTTATTGCCGACGGCGGAATCGCCGAATTCGGCACCCACGAGGAGCTGCTCCGGAAAAAGGGCCGTTATTACGAGCTTTACACCGCCCAAAGCATTGCCGAAAATTCCTGACCGTTAAATAAAGCTCCAACCGCAACAAAACCGCCGTAAGGTCTGACCTGCGGCGGTTTTTTAGCCTCAAGGCAAAGGGGTGACCCTTGACAGAAAAAGGTAAATGTTGTATATTAACCTTGTCACAAATGAGTGAATGTTCAATTTTTCAAAAAGAGGTTTTTAAGATGATTCTTTTTATCTGCCTGTTTTTCCCTGCCGTGCTGGCGGTCTGGATCTATGAGGCGCTCACCAAACGTAAGCTTGGGATAAAGGGCTGGGTCTACCGCTTCTGCTTTAACGCCACGGTCATAAATCTGTTTGTGTTTTTGGTCAAAAAGTTTGTTTCGCACACCTCAAACGAGCTTATCGCACTCCCCGGTGCCGAGGTCGTGCCCGAGATCGCCATTCGCTACCTTGTGATGGCGCTTCCTGCCGCCATTGTCAGCGGTATCGTGTGTGCTTTTGTTTCACGCTATGCCAAGGTGGAAATGGAGCAAAAGCAGAATGACGAAAACACAAAGGATAAAGACGGCAATGAGTGAAGAAAACAAGTCCAAAAAGCCAAAACGCTCGGCGCTGCACATAACGCTGTCTGTTGTGCTGTCGGTAGTGCTGCTGCTGGCGTTCATACTGTATTTTGCCGCAAGATGGTACATCAATACCTACGGTGACCTCGGCTTTGAATCCATAATGTTCACCCTTTTGTCGGGACTCAACGGCGTTCAATCGGGCCTTATCGGTGACTATCTGGTGGACGGTCTTTTGCCGGCCGTGGGTCTTTGGCTGGCCGTGTCGGCGGTGGTGTTTTTCACCTCCAAAAGAAGGCTGGTGCTGACACTTTTCGGCCGTTTAAAGCTTTGCCTTTACCCGTTTTCACGTGCCGTGCGGTATGTGTTGATTTCAGTCTTGTCGGTTGCGCTGGTCATTTCGGGCGGCATAAGTGTCCGATTTTTTGAGTATTTCAGCCGCCAGACCGAGCAATCGGTCATTTTTGAGGAAAAATATGTCGATCCCTTGTCGGTAAAGGTCGAATTTCCCGAAGAAAAACGTAACCTTATATACATTTTTGTCGAATCGTTGGAGACCACCTATTTTTCCGAAGCCCACGGCGGTGCCTCTAAAGAGGAGCTGATGCCGGGACTTTACGGATTGGCACAGGATAACGTCAACTTTTCCACAAGCTCCGGTGTCGGCGGATATTCGGCCGTTTCGGGCACGACCTGGACGGCAGGCGCAATGGTTGCCCACACGGCAGGCATCCCCTTAAAGGTGCCGGTCGGTATGGCCGATAACACCTATGGCAAGGATTCCTTCCTGCCCGGTGCCAACTCGATAATGAACATTTTAAAGCAAAACGGCTATTATCAGACCCTTATGGTGGGGTCGGATGCCACCTTTGCCAACCGTGCGGTGTATTACAATACCCACGGCGTTGATAAGATCTACGATTATTTCACGGCACAGACCGACGGCATCATCCCCGAGGGCTACTACGCCTGGTGGGGCATGGAGGACAAATACCTTTACGAATACGCCCGTCGGGAGCTTTCAAAAATTTCCAAAGAGGACAAACCGTTTGCCTTCACTATGCTGACGGTGGATACCCACCACATCGGCGGATATATGTGCGAATACTGCGAAAACGAGTACCCCGAGCAGTATCAGAATGTCATTTCGTGCGCCGACCGTCAATTGAGCGGCTTTATCGAGTGGCTGAAGGCTCAGCCGTTTTACGAAAACACCACCGTTGTTATATGCGGCGACCACCCGACAATGGATTCGGGCTATATCACCCGCAACGTTTCGGGCGATTACGTCCGCACGGTGTATAACTGTATACTTAATTCCGCCGTTTCGACCGAAAACACCAAAAACCGACAGTTTTCGGCAATGGATATGATGCCCACAACGCTGGCGGCAATGGGCTGTACCGTTGAGGGCGACCGCCTTGGGCTTGGCACCGATCTGTTTTCCGAAACGCCGACCTTGGCCGAGGAAATGGGCACGGCCGAGTTTTCCGAGGAGCTTGCCAAAGCCTCGGAGCACTACAGCAAAAAATTCATTTACAATATAGAATGACACAAAAACCGATGCGAGACACAAAAGCATCGGTTTTTTGTTGCCCGTCAACCTCAAAAAAGTATGGACAAATTGACACAAGGGAGATATAATAAAAATGAGAAGTGAATTGCTCGAAAAGAGGTGGAACGGTTGAATAATGATGTAAAATTTGAAGATATCGGCTATTCGGGGGCGGTTTTCAGCAATATTAACGCCACGGGACAGAGCTGGAGCTTCAAGCCGAAATACCACGGTTATATGAACAAACCGAGACCCGATAACGGCATCGTTCTGATCACGTCGGATATGACCGCACGGTTCGAAGCGGCCGACGGTACCGTGTTTGAGGCTCACCGCGGCGATGTTATTTTTGCGCCTCAAGGTACCAATTATAAGGTCGATTTTTTCAACGTCGATCATTCCTTAAGATTCCATTCCTACACCGTGAATTTTGAAATGAGGGACAGAGAGGGCCACGAGCTGTGTGAGGACGGCGGCCTCAGGATAATCACCCACGACCGCACGGGTGAGTTCAAGCCGATGGCGGCCGAGCTGTCGTTGGCCTGCAACGATGTTAGAAACAATCAGCTTCGCATTATGGCCAAGTTCTGCACCCTTTTGGATGCCTTGATGGCCGGGATCGGCGAGCGCTCCGAGGAGTATTACCCTATCAGACGGGGTATCGACGTTCTGAGTGTTGAGTGGAACCAAAACGAGCGCATCTCACGCTATGCCGAACTTTGCGGCATCAGCGAAAGCTATTTCCATATGCTGTTCAAGCGGTGGTCGGGTCTCAGCCCCGTTGACTATCGCAACCGTTTAAGGGTGGCGCACGCAAAATCCATTTTGCAGAACAGCTCAATGAGCGTTGGCGAGGTGGCCACGGCGGTCGGCTTTGAAGATCAGTTTTATTTCAGCCGTGTGTTCAAAGCCGTCACGGGCACCTCGCCTCAAAAATACCGAAAGATGAAATAGGAGGAGCATTTATGACCTGCTACAAAATTGTGTCAACAAGATCCGAAGGAACGCTGGAGCTGAAAAGCGGAGTGCTTTTAGACCGTTACGAGCTGTCCGACGAGGAGTTAAGTGCGGTTGAGGCCGAGCTTCAGAAATGGCAGCTCCATTGTTTTTACAGGTTCCTATGTGTTGCCGACAGCGACAACGGGATCGACCAGGAGGATGAAAGCGAGAGCATTCTCGACCTTAAAGCTCAATTTGCGGTCGTTTCGGATAACGGTGCGGTTGGTTACTGCATTGAAAACACGGGTGATGCCGTTTATTTTGCTGATTACGATCCGAAAGACCCGCCCAAGCTTCGCTGTGTAGAGGAATCCTGGGCAGGCGGCTGGGGAGATATCACCAAAACCAGAGTGTACACCCTGCAAACAAGACAGTAAGTCGCCTCTTGTTACATAAAAAGGAGAAAATATGTTTATAACCTGCATTCACGTCGCCGTTATTGTCCTGGCCTTGCTCCCGTCGGTTCTGACCGTTTGGCAAAAGGACAAAGCACGGCATATTTGGTTGGATATTACCGTAACACTTTCGGCGGCGGCAGCAGCGTTTTTGCTGGTCGTGCCGATTGGAGTTAAGGATTTCGGCTTCAACCACAGCATCGAGTTTTTTGTGTGGCTTGCGGCGGTTGCGGTCGGCACCGTTGCAGTCTTGGTGCTTTTTGCGGTAAATTTCAGAAAAAACAAAAGCGGCATACAGCTTGCCGCTCGGCTTATTGTATCGGCAATACTTGTTTTGACGGCTGTTTTTGAGGACTACACGGCACTTCTGACGGCGGCGGTGGTGTTTTTGTCGCTTGGCCTCGTCCGCCACGCTCTTGCCCGACGTGACAGAGCAAATTGACATTTTGCGGGGAACAATATTTTTGCTTTGCAAAAGCCTGTTTTAGCGGGCGAACAAAGTTCGCCCCTACGGTAGAGCTCGGGATCTCTCGTAGGGGCGCATCACGATGCGCCCGAAAGGCTGAAATCAACCTTTGTAGGGGCTGCGTCCCCGACGGTCCGCAAATCCTGCGCACGCCGTCTTCGTTTAAGATGTAGGCACCTCTATCGGCGGTGCGGAAAAATATTTTTCAAAAAACTCTTGACAAATCAACCTGTCCGTATTATAATATCGTGGCACAGTTCCCAAAACTTAATATGTGGCGGTATAGCTCAGTTGGCTAGAGCACTCGGTTCATACCCGATTTGTCGTTGGTTCAAATCCGACTACCGCTACCAAAAACGATCCGCGCTTACCCTGGTGCGGATTTGTTTGGCCCGGTGGTCAAGCGGTCAAGACACCGCCCTTTCACGGCGGTAACACGAGTTCGATTCTCGTCCGGGTCACCATGTAAAAAACCTCTTTTGTCTACCGGACAAAAGAGGTTTTTTACAATGATATCCGTTCCCTGCGGTCACGGATGATATAGCTAACGCTATGATATCTGCTTAGCAGATGATATACGCTTCGCGTATGAAGGAACGGATATTATATCATGCTTGCCGCAGGCAAGTATATCATACGGCAACGCCGTATATCATATTGCGTAGCAATATATCATTTTTGCAAGAGTTCGAATTCATACGCAAACTCGGCGAAAATATCTTTTTTGAGTGATGCGTTCCTTCGGAACGTGATGCGCACTTTGTGCGTGATGCAGGCTTCGCCCGTGATGCACGCCTTCGGCGCGTGAGTGGAACGCATTGCATCACCCATCACAGCGAAGCGACATCACTTATCACTACTTGCGTAATGACTAAGTATATACATCGTTTCGATCGCTTTATCAGCCATAAGATAACTGTAATTCAATAAACATAACCCCACCCCGACCAAGATTTGTCCTCGGTCGGGGTGGGTTGCTATATTGTCTCAAATTATATTTTATTTCTTGTTTTCTTTTCGGTACTGCAAAGGGGTCATGTTGTACAGCTTTTGAAATTCACGGTAAAAGCCGGTTTTTCCGTTAAAGCCCACCGTTTCGGCGATATCGGACACCGAATCGTCGGTGCTTTTGAGCATTGCGGCGGCGGTCTCGACACGCTTGTTGTTGATCAGCGTGTGCAACGGCACACCGTAATAGCGGTTCACAAAGCGTGAAAGCTGGCGCTCACTCAAAAACAGCGAATCTGCAAACTCTTTGTTGGATATATTGGCATTGTAACGGCTGTTTATCAGTATCTCAAGGTTGACAAGGCGGTCGATATCGGGCTTGGAAATCCTGCGTCCGCCCGAGGTGGGGTCGGACACCTGCTCGCCGTCCGAAACAAGGAGACACAGCTCGGTTGCAAAGCGAATGAGGTCGGTGCGGCGTATATCCTTGGGGTCACAGTGGACAACATTTTTGATGATTTCGTAAAACGGGGTGTTTGTGCTGAAAACGGACACGGTATCGCTGTCCAAAACAGATGCTGCGCGGGCAAAGGTGCCGACCTCACCAACGGTCCGACACCGTGTGCACAAAACACCGGCCGTCACCCAAAGCGTACCGCTTGATGTGCCGCCGTGCGTTTTGGTATGCATTATACCGGACGGAATAACAGCCACATCGCCGGCCTTCAGCGTATAGCTGTGGGGCGGTATGCTGATGGTCACCGAGCCCTTGCCGCAGGCGAAGATCTCGGTATACAGATGGGTGTGCAGGCCGTAAAGGTTCTGGTTATGTATGTCGGAGCTGCGGCCGTAATAGGTTATGTTCAAAAGCTGCCGCTGGTTCGGAATGGTCTCGATAAGTGCATCGCACACCTGTATCGGGTTGCCACGCTTTTTATGAACATCCATACATCTGCCACTCCCTTTCTTCTTAAAATCATCATACTCCAACCGCCGTGCAATGTCAATAAAAAAGTATCGTTTTCGGACGTTTTGGCGATTTTTTCAAAATTTCGAAACGAAAAACTCATTCCTGCTTCGGACAGCCTTTGTCAAATGCCCTATAAAAAATAATAAATTTTTGTTAAATATTAAAATTAACTATAGGAATTAGTAGAGTTTTGTGTTATAATTACGGTGTATAAATATAAACTGCGGTAATGTGTACCTTTTGTACATTTTCCGCCGAGAGAAAGGAGCTCGTGCATATATGAAAAAACGTTTTGCGGCGGTCGTTATGACCGTTTTGCTGGTCCTTTTGTCGGGTTGCTCGGGCTTTAGTCTCAGCGTTTCGGAAAACCTTGCTCCCCCCAAGCCCTCGGGTGAGCTTTATGAGATACAAAAGACTCTTGAGGCCTCGGTGGGACACGATGTTGACCTGGTCTACCCCTCGTCGGGCAAATACCGCTCGGCCATCATCACCAAGGACATAAATTCCGACGGCAAATACGACGTGTTCTCGTTCTACAGCACCGAGACCGACGACAAGACCACCGTTATGCACATAAACTATATCCGCTGGATAGATGAGCGCTGGGTCTCGGTCACCGATATGCAGGTCGATGCCTCGGGTGTTGAGTCCATCGAATTTGTAAAGCTTGACAACAGCGATACTCCCAAGGTATTGGTCAATTGGGAACGCTATTCGGCCAACAACAAGCGCCTTTCGGTCTACGATATCGATTCGGGCGAGCTGGACGAGCTGACCAACGAGGTCTACTCGGTCTACACCACCTGCGATTTTGATTCCGACGGAATTTTTGAGATAGTTGCGGTGTATCTTGACCCCGAAAAGAAGCTGTCCACCGCAACCCTGCTGTCGTTGGGTGACGACGGCCTTTCCGAAAAAAGCACCTGTCGGCTCGACGGAACCGTCACGGCCTATTATCCGCCGATGCTTTCCAAGCTGACCACGGGTGAGACGGCATTGTTCATTGATGCCGACAAGGCGACCGGCATGATAACCGAGGTGCTTCGCATCAAGGACGATCAGCTGGTCAGCGCCGTGCCCTATATGTCCAATATGGAAAACGTCAACACGCTGCGTGTGTCGTCGGTCCGCTCGGTCGACTACGACGGCGACGGCTCGATCGACATACCGCTTGCCTATAAGATACCCACCGTTTCGACCTCGTCGGAGGATGACAGCGCATATATGACCGTGTGGAACAGCTTTGACGGCGTTATATTTAAGCCGATATTCCACACCGTCATCAATTATACCGACGGTTATTATTTCAACATTCCGCCCAACTGGGTCAACGCCGTTGCGGTCGAGCGCCGCCTTTCGGAAAAGGAAAGGGCGTTTTACCGTTGGGATCCGCTTATGCTGGAGCTTGGTGAGGAGATATTAAGGATCCGAGCCGTGCCTTTAGCCGATTGGGAAAACGGAAAATCGGGACTTGACGGCTACAGCGAGATCAGTCGCAGCCTTGAAGAGGCTTTTGTGGTGCGATTCGGCAGCAGCGCTTTAAATCCCGGTATCGAATTTTTGAAAAACAATTTCAATCTTATCACCGCCGACGCAGCGGCATACATCAAGTGACACCGAAAGGAGAATACCATTGAAAAGAATACTCATCGTTGAGGACGAGCAGAACATCCGTGAGTTTGAGGTCATCAACCTCAAGCGTGTGGGATACGAAACGGTCGAGGCAGGCTCGGGCGAGGAAGCGCTCGAGATATTCGATAACGACCGCATTGGCTTTGATATTGCTCTTCTGGACATCTCTATGCCGGGAATGGACGGCTTCCAGCTTTGCAAGGAACTGCGCCGCCGCTCTCCCAGGCTCGGAATCATTATGCTGACGGCTCGCACGCAGGAGATGGATAAGGTCAGCGGACTTATGATAGGTGCCGACGATTATATCACCAAGCCGTTCAGCCCCACCGAGCTCAACGCACGTGTGGACTCGCTCTACCGCCGAATCGAGCTTATCAGCACCGGTGTCCCCGCCGTTTCGGAGGAGATACGCCACGGTGAATTTGTACTCAATATGCGCCGCCGTACCCTAACCAAGAACGATAAGGATATTGAGCTTACGCAGGTTGAGTTCCAGATAATCGAGTATCTGTTCACCAATCCCGATACTCCGCTTGACCGAAACGACATTCTGACCCGTGTGTGGGGCGAAAGCTATTTCGGTGAGGAAAAGATAGTCGACGTCAACATCCGCCGACTGAGAATGAAGATCGAGGACGAGCCCTCCACACCGAAGCACCTTGTTACCGTGTGGGGCATGGGCTATAAGTGGTGCACGAACAAAGAGTGAAGAATGAATATTGAAAAATGAATAATGAATAATTGATGTGTCGGCTGCGCCGACAAATTAAAAAGTTCGCAAAGCGAACACCGCAATTATTCATTCTTCATCATTCATTTTTAACTGTTCATTTTTTAAACAAAGGTGGTGAGACCGTGGAGACCGATATCAGATTGCACAGTATAACGAGGCGATGGATAATGAACGTTTTAGCGTTGGACTTTCTTATCATCCTTGTTTGTGAGATACTTGTCGGCGTTTTTATGTTCAACTATTACCGCAATTCGGTAATTGATGCATCGTCGGAGTATGTCAAAAACATCAACGTGCTGGCTATGACCGACGAAAGGGGATATCCTGCTGCGGCTCGCCGCTATGCACAGACCTTCCAATACCGTGATAAGGTCGAGGTACAGATCTTTGACTCGGATGATAATATGCTGGTCACCACCAACGGCTTTGCTTCTCCCGGTGTGGCCGAGGTCGCAACCGACTACGCCGAGGCCAAAGAGACCAACGGTGAGGCCTGGTGGTACGGCAATAACGATAACGGCGAAAAGGTGCTGGCCATAACCAATCCGTTGCCCGATCTGGGCTTCGGCTTTAACGGCTATTACCGTGTGCTGGTGTCTATGGAGGAGGTCATCGACAGCTATGTGCTGTTCTTGGTGATAGCCATCCTTGTCGGCCTTTTGACGCTTGGGTTCTCGAGCTTCACGGGTGCATATTTCGTGCGCTCGCTGGTACGCCCCGTGCGTGAGGTCACAGCCACCGCCCGAAAGATCGCCTCGGGCGACCTTAAGACCCGCCTTGAGGTCAAGCGCAATGACGAAATAGGTGAGCTTTGCGACACCATCAACTATATGGCGTCCGAGCTTGAAAATACCAACAAAATGAAGAACGACTTTATCTCGTCGGTCTCGCACGAGCTGAGAACGCCGCTCACGGCCATCAAGGGCTGGGGCGAAACGGTCAGTATGTCGATAGGCGAGGATGACGAGATAGTCAAGCGTGGCGTCGATGTTATGCTGGGCGAGGCCGACCGTCTGTCGGGTCTTGTCGAAGAGCTGCTCGACTTTTCTCGAATCGAGGCAGGCAAGCTGACCATTACAACCTCTTTGAACGATCCATTGTCCATCGTCGGCTCGGTGGTCGATATGTATGAGGAGATCGCACGTCAGCAAAAGCTGTCGCTGACCTTTGTTAAGCCCGAGACCAGCGAAATGATAATGGCCGACCGTGACCGTATCAAGCAGGTGTTCATCAATGTTATCGACAACGCCGTAAAATACACCGAGGCAGGCGGACATATCGTGGTTTCGGCCTTTAACGAGGAGGGCTGTATCCGTGTGACCATAAGCGACACGGGTTGCGGCATCCCTGCCAAGGACCTTAACCACGTTAAGGAAAAATTCTTTAAAGCCAACAGCAATGTGCGCGGTTCGGGTATAGGACTTGCCGTTGCTGATGAGATAATAAAAAGCCATAACGGACTTATGTTCTTGGAAAGCACCGAGGGCGAGGGAACAACGGTCACCGTCGTTCTGCCCACCGTTAAGGCTCAGCCCGACGAGGTCACCGAGATAGTCTTCCCTCCCGAGCAGAAAGGATAAACCATGGCAAAAAAGACATCAATAGGCGGTCAGGCGCTTATTGAGGGCATTATGATGAAGGGCCCTCATAAGACCTCGATGGCCGTAAGAAAAAAGGACGGAACCATAGATATTTCCGAGGTGAAAGAGAAGCATTTAAAGGATAAATGCCGTATCTTCGGTTGGCCGCTGATACGCGGAATGGTCAATCTCATCGAGTCGATGATGATCGGCTATAAGACCATGATGCAATCGGCCGATATTTCGGGCTTTACCGATCTTGAGGATGAACCTCAAAAGACCGAAGTCCCCGAAACGGCAGAGGCTCCCGTCGCAGAAGCCGCCGAGACCGAGCCTCCGACCGCAACCGCCGAGCCCGAAGCAGTGCCCACAGCCGAGGCACCCAAGGAGCCCGACAAAAAGGAAAGCGTGCTGACCGGAGTTATAATGACGGTCGGTGCCGTGCTGGGCGTGGCACTTGCGCTGGTGCTGTTTATGTACCTGCCGTCGTTGGCCTTTAAGGGCATCGAGTATCTTGCAGGTGCCGACCTTAAAATGTACAAGGGTCTTATCGAGGGCGTTTTGAAGATGGCCATCTTTGTGAGTTACATAGCCGTTGTAGCCCTCGAAAAGGATATCAAGCGTGTCTTTATGTACCACGGTGCCGAGCACAAGACCATATTCTGCTACGAAAGCGGAAAAGAGCTGACCGTTCAAAATGTGCGTGGCTTCAAGCGCTTCCATCCCCGATGCGGAACCTCGTTTATGTTCTTGATGCTGGCCGTGGGCATACTTATCAGCAGCGTGCTGGTGGTTGTGCTGCCCGATTTTATCGTCAGCCGAAACTACATCTGGGTCCCCATAAAAATACTTTTGTTGCCGCTCACCTGCGGCCTTGGATATGAGCTTATCAAGATCTGCGGCAGACACGATAATTTTATCACCCGCATCATTGCCGCACCCGGTCTTTGGATACAGCGTCTTACCACCAAGGAGCCTGACGACGATATGATCGAAATTGCAATTGCCGCAGTTAAAGAGGTCATACCCGAGGACGGTTCGGACGAGTTGGGTTGTGGTTGCAAGTGACCAAGGAACAGCTTATAGCCGAGCTTACCGCAAGGCTTAAAAACAGCGGATTTGAGTCTGCAAGGTTTGAGGCAACTCAGATCGTCAACGCCGTTTGCGGCAGTTATATGCTGTCACAGAAGGTGGCACCCGAGCTTGTGGCTTTGGCCGAAAGCAAGGCCGAGCTTCGCTTGAAGCACGAGCCGTTGCAGTATATTTTGGGCGAGTGGGAGTTTTACGGACTGCCCTTTAAGGTCGGCCCGGGGGTGCTTATCCCTCGGCAGGATACCGAAACGCTGGTCGAGACCGCTCTGCCGCTTTTGAAACCGAGCCGCAACCGTGTGTTTGACCTTTGTGCGGGAAGCGGTTGTATCGGAATTGCGTTGGCAAAGCTTAGCGGTGCCAAGGTCACCTTTTTTGAAAAAAGTGACGATGCGTTGCCGTACCTTGAGGAAAATATCCGCCTTAACGGCATTGAGGCCGAGGTCCTGCATTACGACGTGCTGGGCGCTCCGCCGAAGATGAAGGTCGATATGATAGTCAGCAATCCGCCGTATATTAAAACAGCGGTGGTCGAAGGCCTTGAGACCGAGGTCAAGTGTGAGCCGTTGATGGCACTTGACGGCGGTGAGGACGGCTTGAGATTCTACCGCCATATAGCCACCGCCTGGAAGCCTTGTATCGAGCTTGGCGGTTATTTGATCTTTGAGATAGGCTTTGACCAAGGCGAGGAAGTTACGGAAATAATGAAAAATGCAGGGTACCGTGATGTACAATGCAAAAAAGACCTTTGCGGTGAGGACCGAGTGGTCATCGGCCGCAAATAGGTCGTTTAAATCGGTTAAATTTTAGGTTGACCTAATACATATATTTTGGAGGAGTTTAAAATGGCAGATGATAAGCAGAAGGCTTTAGCCACAGCGCTGGAGCAGATCGAAAAAACCTACGGTAAGGGCACCATTATGAAGCTGGGTGAGAACGCTCATATGAGCGTTGAGCACATCTCGACCGGCTCCATCGGTCTTGATGCCGCACTCGGTATCGGCGGACTTCCCAAGGGACGTATCGTTGAGATATACGGACCCGAATCCTCGGGTAAGACCACCATTGCTCTGCACGTTATCGCAGAGGCACAGAAAAAGGGCGGCGAGGTCGCATTTATCGACGTTGAGCACGCTCTCGACCCTGTTTATGCCGCCGCTTTGGGCGTTGATATCGACTCTATGCTGGTTTCCCAGCCCGACACCGGCGAGCAGGCACTTGAGATTACCGAGGCACTTGTCCGCTCGGGTGCTTTGGACGTTGTCGTTGTCGACTCGGTTGCCGCTCTCGTTCCCAGAGCCGAGATCGAGGGTGATATGGGCGACTCTCACATGGGTGTTCACGCAAGACTTATGTCGCAGGCCTTGCGTAAGCTCGCAGGCGCAATCTCCAAGTCCAACTGTATCGCCATCTTCATCAACCAGTTGCGTGATAAGATCGGTGTTATGTACGGCAGTGCCGAAACCACCACGGGTGGTAGAGCACTTCGTTTCTATGCCTCTGTCCGTCTTGATATCCGCCGCAGAGATGCCATCAAGGTCGGCGGTGAGATAATCGGTAACAAGACCGAGGCCAAGGTCGTCAAGAACAAGGTCGCACCTCCGTTCCGTTCGGCCGAGTTTGATATTCTTTACGGCAAGGGCATCTACCGTCCGGGTGAGATAATCGAGCTTGGCATCAAGCTGGATATCGTCAAGCGTTCGGGTGCATGGATATCCTATAACGATGAAAAGATCGCCCAGGGTCGAGATAATGCCAAGCTTTATCTTGGCGAGCATCCCGAGCTTGCCGCCGAGATCGAAGCAAAGATTCGTGAAAAGCTCAATGAGCAGGCACAGACCGTAGGCAAGTCGGCCAAGGAGGCCGCCGCCGAAAAGGCCGCCGAGATCGACGCTGTTGTGGCCGCCGCTGCCGCCGAGGAGGGTGCCGCAGAGGAAAAACCCAAGCGCAAATCCAAGATCAACATCGATGTAGACGTTGAGTAATGAAGATAATTGAAATAAGACCGAGAAGAAAGTTTGTTTCAGGCATAGTTTTTGACATCGAGGTCGACCCTAAAGAGTACGGTGCCGACCCCGATGCCGCAGGACTTTTGAGCTTGGACTCGGAGCTTTGCGAAATGAAGCACCTCAAAGCAGGGTTAGAGCTTACCGATGCCGAAATCTCGGCACTTGTGCGTGAATCGCACATAAAGCGTGCCAAGTCAAGGGCGCTGTGGTATCTTTCCCGTGGGGATTGCTCAAGAAAAACGCTTTTTGACAAGCTGAAAAAGGCCTTCCCCGAATATGCCTGCGAAGCCGCCTGCGACCGAATGGAGGAGCTGCGGTTTCTGGATGACGAGGCCTATGCCAAGCGTCGTTTGCAGAGGATAATCGACGAGAAAAAGGTCTCGGTCAGAATGGCAAAGCAATTGCTGAAACTTGAGGGCATCGACGCTGATCTTATCGACGATGCCGCAGAGGTTGCTGAGTATGACCCTATAGGGACCATAGTCACGCTGATTGAAAGAAAATACAAAAATAAATTGGGTGACAAGGCGCAGAATGACAAGGTCATCGCCGCCTTGATGCGAAAGGGATACAGCTACTCCGAAATAAGGGAAGCGCTTTCCCAATTTGACACACCCACAGATTATTGCGAGGATTATTGATGATTAAGGTAGGAATGGTCAGCCTCGGTTGCCCGAAAAATCGGGTGGATGCCGAGATAATGCTGAAAAAACTGCAGGATGCAGGGTGCGAGATAACACCCGAGGAGGCCGAGGCCGACGTTATTATAGTCAACACCTGCGGATTTATTGAGGATGCCAAGGCAGAGGCTATCGAGAATATTTTAGAGGCCGCAAACTATAAAAAGGACGGCAATTGCAAGGCGCTTATCGTTACCGGTTGCCTTGCCGAGCGTTACCGTGATGACATAAAGGCCGAGTTACCCGAGGTCGACGTTACGGTCGGATTAGCCGGGAACAACGATATCGTTGATATCGTGCAAAAGGCCTATGACGGTGCTTGCGAAAACCGTTACGGCAAAAAAGAGGACCTCATGATCGAGGGCGAGCGTCTGCTGACCACACCGCCTTATACCGCTTATGTAAAAATAGCCGAAGGATGCGACAATTGCTGTACCTATTGTGCCATTCCAAAGATTCGAGGTCGGTTCAGAAGCCGTCAGATGGTCGATATCCTGTTTGAAATAGGTCACCTTGTCGAGCAGGGTGTTAAGGAGATAGTCCTTGTTGCGCAGGATACCACCCGTTACGGAGAGGACATCTACGGCACACCCCAGCTTGCCACATTGCTCAAAAACATCTGCCGTATTGAGGAGCTTCGTTGGGTCAGAATGCTTTATACATACCCCGACCTTATCACCGACGAGCTGTTGGACATTATGGCGGTCGAGGAAAAGATAGTAAATTATCTGGATATTCCGCTTCAGCATTGTGACGGCACGGTGCTTAAACGAATGAATCGCAAGGGCGACCGTGAATCTTTAGAGGCACTTATCGAAAAGATAAGAGCCAAGATCCCCGATATCACGCTTCGCACAACGCTGATAACCGGCTTCCCCGGGGAATCCGAGGAGCAGTTCCAGAGCCTTTGCGAGTTTGTGCAGAAAGTCAGGTTTGATCGCCTCGGATGCTTTGCCTATTCCGAGGAGGAGGGCACACCTGCCGCCGCCTTTGAGGATCAGATCGACCAACAGACCCGAGTGGACCGAGCCGAGATAATCATGAATGACCAGCTCGGCATTGCGATAGAGAAAAACGAAGCCAAGTACGGCACTTTGCAGGAGGTGCTGATCGAGGGCTACGATGATTATATCAAGTGCTATTTCGGCCGTACCCGTGCCGATGCACCCGAGATCGACGGTAAGGTGTTCTTCACCGTTACCGAGCCGCAGGTTATAGGAACCTTTGTTAATGTAAGGATAAACGATTCTTTGGAATACGACCTGCTTGGAGAAATGGAAGGAGAGGTATTATGAATCTGCCCAATAAACTGACCGTTGCAAGAATTATTATGACACCGCTTTTTATGGCGGCCATGATGATCGAATTTCCGCACCACTACATAGTTGCGCTGGTGCTGTTTGTTGTAGCATCTTTGACCGACCTTTTGGACGGTAAGATAGCAAGAGCACGTGGCATCGTCACCAATTTCGGAAAATTCCTCGACCCCTTGGCCGACAAAATGCTGACCACCGCCGCCTTTTTGGCTTTCTTGGCCAAAGGCTTCGGCTACGGCATCGAGTGGGTGCTGTTCATCGTCCTCTTCCGTGAGTTTATGATAGCATCGCTCCGCCTGGTGGCCGTTTCGTCCGAAAACAAGAAGGTCATCCCTGCCAATATGTGGGGCAAGACCAAGACGGTCACCCAGATGATCGCCATTATCTACGGTATCGCCGTGATGTACTTTAACGAGTCCATTCTGCCGCTTATCGAAAAGGCAGTAGCCGTTCCCGATGTTGTCGGCACTGTTATTATGTTACTTTTCGACATTGTTCTGTGGGTCTCGACTATTTTCGCCGTCATTTCGGGCGTTATCTACACCAAGGAAAGCTACGAGTTTATCGACCCCTCAAAATAATTTGGGGATTTCAGTAATATTGCGATCAAAAAGCTTACATAGTTGTTGTAACCGATCTATATTCAACGTTCCTCGCATTAAGGAGGTATTCTATGTCTTACGAGAACAGATCTCCCGAAATGACCGAGCTTCCAAAGCTTCAACCCGTACCCAATGACGCCGTTACCAAAATGACCGATTCGAAGCTGTTTTCGGCGGCAAGGATACTGGCCATCGTTTCGGCGGTTGCCTTTTCGCCCATTGCGGCCATTGTCGGTATGATGCTTCTCACCGTTGCTTTTTCGGCTGTAAGTAAGTGGAACGGTGTCGATTGGCAGAACGTTTTGTCTCTGGTGGTCGTTATTTGCATTTTTGCCAGAGCAATGACCGAAGCGGTGGGAGCCGCCTTCGGTCTGCGCCGTGTTGATATAAGCTATCAGGTCGGTCTGTCCGAGCGAAAGGCCAGCCTTAAGGCTCTGTCCCGTGTCGGTACCGCCGTTGCGGTTCTGCAATGGATCATATTCGGCCTTTTGGTGTGTGTTATTGCGTGGGATTGCCATGAGGATCTGACCGCCCGATTCCCCAAAGAGGTGGACCTTGGCATGATCGCCACGATGCTGTCATTATGCCTTGTCCATACTGTGGCGTTGCAGATGACCGCCGTGGGTGCCAAGCATTATTTTAACGGCACCGAGGATAAGAAAAACAGCACGGTTTGTGCCGCAGGGCTTATCATCAGCGGTCTGTTTGAGCTTGGCAATGTTATATTTGTTGTTATAAACGCCATAATCTCGGATGTTGCGAAATACCTTTTTGCGTCCGAGGTTTTAGCCGCACCGTTCTTTGTGATGGTGGCTTTTGTCGCACACGGTACAAGTTTGTCGATACTTGGCATTTTGATGCTCACAAAATGTCGAAAAAAGGAGACCTTTGAGCCCTCGGCCGAAGCGGTTGAGGATACCTAAACCTTTGAAGGAGGCTTTGACTATGATATGTGATTATTGTCGGTCGGAGATCCCCGACGGAAGCGAAGTTTGTCCCAAATGCGGAATGAGGCTTCGCCCTGCCGAACCGCAGTATCAGCCGGTCAACGGCACACCTGCGCCCAATATGGGCCCCGAATCGGCGGCGGTCTGCGACCTTTTGAAAAACGCCTGCTCCTCAAAGCTGTTTTTGGCAATGTGCATCCTTGCCACCGTTCAGCCGGTCATTATTTTTGCCACACAGCTTATGTCGGGCATCTTGTCCATAATCATCCCTGCGGTTATCGCCGTTTCGTTGTGGACGATGCGATCGGCCGCTGCCAACAACCGCCATCTTCTGTCCTATGCCACACCTTTAAAGGCGCTTGATATTATTATGGCCATCTATGTCGTGCTGATGTGGATCGTTGTTGGCGCATTTGCCGTCAGCGGAGTGGCGCTGATGTTCGGCGCAAAATTTGCCGAAACGTCCGAGCTTATCGCAGCTTTTGAAAGCATTGTGGGTCAGAAGATCAGTATTGAGATCATCAACGATGTGGGCTTTGAGGCCTTCTTTATGCTGATGGGCGGTGCAATTCTGGCCATTGGTGCTTTGGTTGCGGTCATCACGATATTTTACTACGGCAGTATCCGCAAGGCTACCCGTAGTGCCAGAGATTCGGTGTCGCTGGGGCGTCCCGTTTTCAAAGGCTTTAACACCGTTAAGGTCTGGCTTATCGTAATGGGCATCGTCAACGTCATAACGTCGGCCGCACGGTTTGTGGGTTATGACGAAAAGCTGTCCGAAACCGCAAATCTGGTGCAAAACCTCACAAGCGGTATTTCGGGAGTGTCGGCGGCGGTGGTTACCATCATTGCAGGCGTGTTGCTCGGTCGTATATCCATCCCAAAGGACTGCGATTGAGTTCACATATTTATTTAAGGTTTTGTTTTGAGTTTAAAAAAGGAGAGTTACTATGATCTGTAAGAAATGTGGAGAAAATTTGCCCGATAACGCACGTGAGTGCTTCACTTGCGGTGCCAAGGTACACCGTGAGGAGCCCAAGCCCCAGGTTGCCGAAACTACCGACGGTGCACCTGCCCCTGCCCCCAAAAAGACGCTTTCGGCAGGCAAGGTGTTCAAGTATATGTACACCTCGTCAAGCTTTTTTGTAATGTGCATTCTGGTAACTGCTCTGGGACTTTTGTCGCTGGTCTCGGCCATCGAGGCCATAATCCTCGGCAATGTCGGCGATTATCTTTCCGATGCCATTACCGTTATCGTCGACCTTGTGCTTATCGTGCCGATGTGGAAGATGTACTTTGAATCCAAGACCACCAAGGCGGCCGATTACATCAAGCCGTTTAAGTTTTTCAAGATATACACCCTTATAAGGATGCTCTCGGTCATCCCCAGCCTGGTGCTTATGCTCGTTGTTACATTTGTGATCAGCGTTGATGCCGGCGCCGATGCTTTGGATTTTATCATGACCGTGGTTATGACCTTCCTCATAAGCATTCTGCCGTCGTATGTGGCATATCAGTTTGCCTGTTCTCTGGAAAAAAGCGCCGTCAACGACCGTGTTATACTTGACGGAATGAGCGGACTTCGCACCGTGCAGATAATATTCGGCGTTCTTCTTGCCATCGCCACACCGGTGCTCATTATCATGGTGTTTGACGCCCTTCTTCGTTTTGAAAGCTTTGCCGAGCTGGCCAACGTACTGTCCACCGTCATCGAAATGGCGATATTCTTCTATGTTTACGGTTGGCTGAAGGATCTCGGCAAAAAAATCGAGCAGGCATAAATTTGTAGTGGACTTTTTTGAAAAACCTGCTATAATAGTTATAAATAAAAGAAATATCAGCTTTGAGCAGGATAAGTAACCGCAAACGAAACCAACAGGGACAAGGCCGCACCGACTGAAACGGCCTTGAGGCAGAATTTGGGGCGAATGCACCTGTGAGCTTGTGAGGGGAACCAAAGTATCCTCACACGGAGTGAGCCACGTTATAAGCTTTCAAAGTTACAAGCAGGAGTGGAACCGCGTTTTTACGCCTCCGATGGGTATTTGACCTATCGGAGGCTTTTTTATAAGTAAGAGGTAATAGGTAAGAAGTAATAAGTAGTAGGCAGTAAACACGCCGCCTACTTAATTGCCGCAAAAACAGCAAATTTTAGCCTTCCCCGGCGGGGGAAGGGGGACCGCTTGCGGTGGATGAGGCGTTGTGCGGATTACATTTTAATAAATACGACACGTAAGGTTTTGACTACTCATCCGTCATTGCTTCGCAATGCCACCTTCCCTCACAAGGGAAGGCTGACGGCCGCTTGCGGATCGTAAAGAACTGAAAAGGAGAATTGGTTTGTTTAAGAGAATACGAGAGGATATCCAGGCGGTCAAGGAACGTGACCCTGCCGCCAGAAGCTCCATCGAAATATTTTTCCTCTACCCCGGTGTCAAGGCGCTTCGGATGTACCGCCGTGCGCATTGGTTTTACAAGCACAATATGAAATTCATCGCACGCTGGATCTCCCAACGTGCCGCACGAAAGACAGGTATCGAGATACACCCCGGTGCCACCATCGGCCGCCGCCTTGTAATCGACCACGGTCACGGTGTTGTCATCGGCGAGACCGCCGAGATAGGCGATGACGTTCTGATCTATCAGGGGGTCACTCTGGGCGGTACGGGTAAGGACGTCGGTAAGCGTCACCCCACCATCGGCAACAACGTAATGGTGTGCAGCGGTGCTAAGGTGCTGGGTCCCTTTAAGGTTGGCGATAACAGCCGAATTGCCGCAGGTGCCGTCGTGCTGGAGGAGGTTCCGCCCAACTGTACGGTGGTCGGCATCCCTGCCAAGATAGTCCGTCAGGACGGCCAAAAAATAGCGCCGCTCGATCAGATCCACATTCCCGACCCCGTGGCACAGCAATTGGATGCACTCAACGACCGCATAAACCAACTGACCGAAAAGTTGGATGAAATATCAAAGAAATAAATCACCTTTCCTTTTAAAAAAAGCCTCCCTTGTCTAAAGGGAGGGGGACCGCAAAGCGCCCCTTGCCTAAAGGGGAGAGGGCCGCGCGTAAGCGTGGCGAGGGGATTTTTAGCGGTGGAGGGATTCCCTCCGAGGTAACGAAAACATATATCAAGGAGAACATTATGAAAATTTATAACACTTTAACCAGAACCAAGGACGAACTCAAAACGGTTGAGGAGGGCAAGGTCAAGATCTACGCCTGCGGCCCTACCGTTTACAACTACATCCATATCGGCAACGCACGCCCTCTCTGTGTTTTTGACGTGCTTCGCCGTTACCTTGAATGGCGTGGACTTGATGTCCGTTTCGTTCAGAACTTTACCGATATCGATGATAAGCTTATCAAAAAGGCCAACGAGGAGGGCATCACCGTCCCCGAGGTCGCCGCACGTTATATCGAGGAATTCTGGACCGATTCCAACGGTCTTAACATCCGCAAGGCCACCGTTCATCCCAAGGCCACCGAGAATATCGACGCCATCATCGGTATAATCACCGAGCTGGTCGAAAAGGGCTACGCATACCCCTCGGCAGGTGACGTTTACTTCAGAGCCAAGAAGTTCAACGAGTACGGCAAGCTTTCGCATCAGCCGCTTGACGAGCTGGCAGAGGGTGCCTCCAACCGTGTCGACGGCGGTGCCGATGTCAAGGAAGACCCCATGGACTTCTGTCTGTGGAAGGGTGCTAAAGAGGGTGAGCCTTTCTGGGAGTCACCCTGGGGCAACGGACGTCCCGGCTGGCATATCGAGTGCTCGGCCATGGCAGGACGCTACCTCGGCAAGACCATTGACATTCATTGCGGCGGTCAGGACCTTATCTTCCCCCACCACGAAAACGAGATCGCACAGTCCGAGTGCGCCAACGGTTGCGATTTTGCACATTATTGGATGCACAACGGCTATATCAACGTTGATAACCGCAAGATGTCCAAATCCTTAAACAACTTCTTCACCGTGCGTGAGGTTGCCGAAAAGTTTGGCTACGAGCCTGTACGTTACATTATGATCGCATCGCACTACCGCAGCCCCATCAACTACAGTGTTGATATTATCGAGCAGGCTCAAAGCTCTTTGGATAGACTTTACAAGTGCCGTGAAGGTCTTGAGTTTGCTATTTCTCATGCCGAGGATGGCGGCGAAGCACCCGAGTTCCTCGAAAAGTACAAGGCACAGTTTATCGAGGCTATGGACGACGACCTCAACACCGCCGATGCTTTGGGCGCATTGTTTATGATGGTGCGTGATATCAACAAGGCGGTTGCCGACAAGGCAGGTAAGACCGCTTTGGAGGCCTGCCTTAAGGGCTTCAACGAGCTTTGCGACGTTTTGGGTCTGCTTTACGTTAAGAAGGATGATTCGCTTGATGCCGAGGTCGAGGAGCTTATCGCACAGCGTACCGCAGCGAGAAAGGCCAAGGACTTCAAAAAGGCCGACGAGATCCGTGACAAGCTCAGCGAAATGGGCATCATCCTTGAGGATACCCGTGAAGGCGTCAAGTGGAGCCGCAAGTAATGGACGGTCTTAAAAAAGAACCGTTAGGTAAATTTGAAATTATGGTCAGCTCTGACCATACCTTTGGCACCGATGCCGTGCTTTTGGCCGATTTTGCAGGCCGACAAAGGGCAAAAAAAGCCTGCGATATCGGAACGGGTTGCGGCATCATTCCGCTTTTGCTTTTGAAGGACGGGAAGGCTTTGGAGGTTCACGGTGTTGAGCTTCAGCCTGCCGCCGCCGAAATTGCAGGCAAAAATGCCACGCTCAACGGCATCGAGGCACAGTTTTCGGTGCACAACGTCGATATGAAGGAGGTCAAAGGTGCTCTGCCCCACGCAGAGTTTGACCTTGTGACCTGCAATCCGCCCTATAAGGTGGACGGCACAGGCAATCAGAACCTCACCGAAGCGCAACGCATCGCCCGACACGAGGTCAAATGCACCTTTTCGGATGTCACTGCCGCCGCAAAGTATCTGCTGAAATTCGGCGGACGGCTTTGCGTGTGCCACCGACCCGAGCGTTTGGCCGACATCATCTGCGATATGCGTGAGTGCGGGATCGAGCCGAAGGTGCTGCGTGAGGTCATCCAACGGGAGGGCAAAGAGGCTTGGCTGGTGCTGGTCGAGGGCAAGCTCGGCGGCAACCGAGGAATGACCGTTTTGCCACCCTTGTATGTTGAAAAAAACGGCGAGCTGACCGATGAAATGATAGCAATCTACGGCGATTACAAGCAAGGCCACGGCCGTAAGATCTAATCTTTGTTGTCCCGAATAATTAAGGGAACTCCACGCTCCTTTTAAGAACCTCCCTCTGACGAGGGAGGTGGCAAAACGAAGTTTTGACAGAAGGAGAGACCTGGGCGATTCGTGAATCGCCCCTACAACATAAAGCGCATAACAAAGGAGAAACTATGGCAGGAAAATTGTATGTTGTCGGCACTCCGATCGGCAATCTGGGTGACCTTTCTCCCCGTGCCGCCGAAATTTTGGATACGGTCGACTTTATAGCCGCCGAGGACACCCGTGTGACGGTCAAACTGCTCAACCACCTCGGCATAAAAACGCCGATGGTCAGCTACCACGAGCACAACAAGGCCTCGCAGACCGAGAAAATTGCCGAACGAATAGCATCGGGTGAGACCTGTGCGCTGGTGACCGATGCAGGAATGCCGGCCATATCCGACCCCGGCGAGGACCTAGTGCGTTTTTGCCGTGAACGGGATCTGGATGTCGAATCGGTACCCGGCCCCTCGGCGCTTATCACGGCACTTGCCATTTCGGGAATGCCGTCACGCCGCTTTTGCTTTGAGGGCTTTTTGTCGGTCGAAAAAAAGGAACGTGAGGCACAGCTTGAGGCCGTGAAGAACGACACGCACACCCTCATTTTTTACGAGGCTCCGCATAAGCTTGCCGCAACGCTCAAGGATATGCTGAAATATTTTGGCGACCGCAGCATTGCTCTGGTCAAGGAGCTGACCAAGCTGCACGAAGCTTGTGAGCGCACCACGCTGTCAGCCGCCGCCGAAAAGTACGCCGACGGCAGTGCCAAGGGCGAATTTGTGCTGATAATCGGCGGTGCCGAGCCTGCCAAAGATACAGAATATACTCTGGAAGCGGCCGTCGAAATGGCGCAAGGCTTTATAAAAGACGGAATGTCGCCCACTGCCGCCGCCAAAAGTGCCGCAGGCCTCACCGGCTTTAGAAGAAACGAGATTTATAAGAATTTGATATAAAATTTGACATAAATCAAGACAAAGCGGTGAAATTTATGAAAAGAATTTTGGAAACAGAAAATATGAATATAATCGGTCAACGGGTAAAAGAGGCACGCATTAACGCAGGGTTGAGCCAACAGCAACTGTCCAACAAGCTTGAGCTTATGGCGGTGTATGTGTGCCGTGGTTCGTTATCACGCATCGAAAACGGGGAGCGTGCCATAACCGATATTGAAATAGATGCCATATCAAAGGTTTTAAAGGTATCGTTAGACTATTTGTTTGGAAGAGAATAAAAGAGCGGAGGCAAAGCCTCCGCTCTTTTATTGTTATTATTCAGCACATTTTTTACAAGGGGTCAGGCCTTGCTTTTCGGCGACATCCAGCGTGGTTGCTTTAGCGTTTTTGCCGCCGCACTCGGGGTCAAGGTGATACCGCTTGCCGGTGGGTGTTGTGTACACGGTCTTGGATTGTGTGACGGTTTCGCTCTCAACCGACGAGACGGTCTCCTCCTTTGAAGAAGTCACCGAGGTCTGCTCGGAGGACACGTCACTCATATCTTGAGAGGTGACGGTGCTGTCAACCGACGACACTTCCTTGGAAGATACATCATCAGACGGCACATCCTCGGACTGCACGGTGCTTGAAACGGTCGTGCTCGAAAATTTGCTCTGTGTTCCGAACTGAAAGTCGGAATCGGTGCTTTGTGCATCCGAGCCGCCGTCGGCCACATTGCCGCAACCGATGGCCGCAAGGCTCAAAACAAGTATCAAAGCGACAAATATTGATCTTTTCATATTCTACCCTCAGTCTTTTTTTATTCGGTTCGCAAAGCCACAACGGGATCCTTGCGTGCGGCAACCTTTGAGGGGATAAAGCCTGCAATGATGGTCAGCGTCATGCTGATGACCACCAGAATTATCGCACCGTCAACGGGGAGCTTGGCAAGTCCGCCGATGTCGGTAAACGACTCAACGATAAGGCTTATCGGGATGTTGAGCAGCATTGTTACGATAATACCCATCATACCCGAAACAAATCCCACAATGAGGGTCTCGGCGTTAAATACTCGGGAAATATCCTTCTTGGAAGCACCAATAGAACGCAGGATTCCGATCTCCTTGGTGCGCTCCAGCACCGAAATATAGGTGATAATGCCGATCATAATGGATGAGACCACCAGCGAGATGGAAACAAAGGCGATCAGCACGTAGGAAATAATGTCGATAATAGTGCTGACCGACGACATCATCAAAGCAACATAGTCGGTGTAGGTTATCTGTGCATCCTCGGGCAGACCTTGGTTGTATTTGGCAATAACATCGGCAATTATGTCCTTGTTTTCAAAGGTCGAAGCGTAGATGTTCACGGTCGAAGGATCGTCCTTGTCCGAGAAGCCCATGGCCTTGAGATTCTGCTTCAAGGTAGTGTTGGAGAAGCGAAGCTCAACGGTCAGGTCGTAAAGTGAGCTGAGGCGAGCCTCGTCGGCGGTGGCCATCATAGCGTCCAAAGCGCCCACCATTTCGGCAACCGTCATATTGCTCAGCTGCTGACCTGCGGCGGCCGCATACTGCTGCTTGACCATTGCGGTAACGGTGTTTTTTACCAGCTCATAAAGTTGTTCATCGGTCATGCTTGCCAAAAACTCACGCACGCTGTCCTCACTCATGTCAGACTGTGTCTGCGTGTAGATGTTGATGAGCAAGGCCTCCTGGGCTGCACGGTCGGTGTATTTCACCATTTCGTCGTTGACCATCTGCAGTAGCGTTGTATTGTCGGGGGTCACCGCAATATGTGAGTAGACCTCGACCTTTTTGGCATCGCCCAAAGCACCTATCCACGCCTTAAGGTCGGCGGCTTTGTCGGCATCGGTGTCGGGGGTGACGGTCATAAAGGGCAGACCGGTCAGCACGTCAACAGTGGGATTTTCCTGCTGGTATTTGATCATTTCGGATTCGGAGATCTTCTGCAGATACCAATCGGTCAGCTGAGAGGTGTAGGCCACGGCGGTATTCTGCAATGCGGTGGAAACGGCATCCTCCTTCGGGCGGATGATACCAACCACCTCAAGCTCCTCAGCCGAGGCAAGCAACAGCTTCATAAAGGCTTCGTCCTTGCTCATGTCGGCCCAACGGTCAAGCTTGCCGTCACCGTCGGTGTCGATTCCCTTGAACTTGTCGGTGGGAAGTATCAGCTTATACTTCATTCCCACAAGATCCTCATATTTCCAATTGGTGTCTATCTCAACCTTTTCTTCGGTCTTGTTTCCGGCCATTATCTCACGGAAAAGCTCGCCCAGCTCCTTGCGGTCAAGCAATCCCAAAGCATAAAGGAAGGATTCCTGTATCTCGTTGTGCTCGTTGACCACCAGTACTACCTGGTTTTTGTCGGTCGGCCAATGCATGGTCTTGCCGTCGATCAGCTCATACTGCTCGTAAATAAGGTCGTTTATACCTTCACCGTTCTTGTCCGAGATCATTTCGCTGAAGACCTTGATGGGGGTCGAGGATGTCATTATCGACACCATGCCCTCCATTCCGGTCTCCTGACCGCCGCCTGCAATGTCGGTGAAAAGTGCCTGATAATCGTTGGCGGCCAGCACACCGTTTGACGTATCGCTTACATAAACGTCAAGGTTGGTGGAATAGCCGTACTGAATGGCCGAGGTGTATTTCGGCAGGTCGCTTTTGCCGCTGTCGATCCACGCCTTGAATGCTTTAAGGTCGTTCTGCTTGGTCTCCGAGTTGAACATTGCGTTCATCATATCGTACATATCGGTGTTGGCGTAGACCTTGTCATTCTCACGGTTTTCGCGGTCGACCTTGTTTTCGGCCATCGACTGGAACAGGACCGACATATCCATTTCCTCAGCGTTGATGGTGATGGGGTAGGACGAAAGCGTGTCCTCCTGCACCTTGTCGATATACGCCTGGAAGCCCGAGGACAGCGACATTATCAGCGCAATGCCGATGATACCGATACTGCCTGCAAACGAGGTCATAAAGGTGCGTCCCTTTTTGGTCATCAGATTGTTAAGACTTAAAGAGAGCGCCGTGAAAAACGACATCGAGGTGCCTTTTTTCTTTTTCTTTTTGTTCTTTTTTGGTGTTTCGGCCGTGGGGGTCTCAACCTCGGGCTCGGACGCCGCTGTATACGGGTCGGTATCACCGATGACCTGACCGTCAAGCAGGCGGATGATTCGGGTGGAATAATGCTCGGCAAGCTCGGGGTTGTGGGTGACCATTATAACAAGGCGGTCGTTGGCGACCTCCTTCAAAAGCTCCATTATCTGCACCGAGGTCTCAGAGTCCAAAGCGCCGGTCGGCTCGTCGGCCAGCAGGATCTCGGGGTCGTTGATAAGCGCACGGGCAATGGCTACACGCTGCATCTGACCGCCTGACATCTGGTTGGGCTTTTTGTTTATCTGGTCACGAAGTCCCACCTTTTCAAGAGCGGCAATGGCTCTCTTGCGACGCTCGGCACGTGACACGCCCGAAAGCGTCAGCGCAAGCTCAACGTTGGAAAGCACCGTCTGATGGGGGATAAGGTTATAGGTCTGAAAAACAAAGCCTATGGAATGGTTGCGGTAGGTATCCCAATCGTGGTCGGTGTATTCTTTGGTCGAGCGGCCGTTGATAACAAGGTCGCCATCGGAATAACGGTCAAGTCCGCCGATGATGTTGAGCATGGTGGTCTTTCCGCAGCCCGAAGGGCCGAGGATGGACACAAACTCGTTTTTGCGGAACTCGATATCAACGCCTCTCAAGGCCTTGACCGAATCCGAATCGCTGACATCGTAGTGCTTGGTGATGTTGACAAGTTTCAGCATAAATTTGTCCTTTCAAAAGTGAAGGTTAAATAGTTTATATAAGATGATATCCTATATTAGCATATAAATATTAATAATGTGTTACGGTTTGAATTTTTTTGGAAAAATTTTCCTCACCAGCCGACAGTAAAGCCCAGCGCACCCGTAATGCCGCCGTAGGAGTAGCTTTTTATGCGCTGAGAGCCCGAAAGCTCGGCGTTTACGGCACTGATGCAACGCTCGATTTTGAAGACTTTGGTAACGTCGCCCTCACCAAACACAAACCCCATCTTGGGAGAAACGGCAAACTCGGCAAAGCTTCGGCCGCTTCTTACGGCATCGCAGATAACGCTGACTACCGTTGATTCGACCTGGTCAGCCGAGCCGATGTAAAGCGAGTTTACAACGTGGTAGTTTTGTTTTGTTGCGGTACAGCTTGGCAGGAAAAGGTTGAATTTTCCCGAAGAAATATCGCTGTCAGAAGCATTGGTCGCCTTTTTGTCAACGGTGCGACCTTTTTGGATACACTCATCGGTCACATTAAAGAAAAAGTGGTAAAAACCGCTTTCGGTATCGTCCGAGGTCGTGTCAACGTGGTACCAATCACCGTCAATTTTTACGGTGTTCCACATATGCGATTGCGACATCACACCCGTCACAAGAGAGCAATCGATACCCATCATATACATCATGACCTGAAAAGCACGGCTGTAGCCCTCGCAAACGGCCTTGCCTTTGGCAATGCCGCCAACAATGCTCCAGGCGTGAGCGTTGTTTTCGGGGCTTATCAAAGCGGCGTTGTCATAGGTCACACGGTCGCAGATACGGTCGTGTGCCGCAAGCTCAAGCTGAAATTCGCCCTCCTCGGCACTCACGGTCTTCAAAAATTCCGAAAGCTCGGCCTTTATCTCACGTTCAAGCTCGGCACGTTGCTTTTCGGAGTACACCCAGTCCGAGGACTTGTCGGCAAAGCTCAACTCAAAGCTGTTGTCCTTTGAGCGAAGCTTGTATTCATTAGGCACCCAAAAATATTCCGGGCGGTCATTCCTTAAGGCATAGTATGCCAGCTCAACATCACGCTGCTCGCACTCACCAAGCGGTACAAAGCCCTCCTGCATATTGTAAAGAGCGTTGTCCAGCTTTATGTAGATGCTCTTTTGCAGGTCGTTAAGCGCCTTGTACTGCGCACGGTCAAACCGCTCCACAACCGTAAACGGGTTGTTATCGGGATAAATGTCGAATTTTGCGGTGGAGTCGTCCTCCGAAACCGAAGCGACACCGCCCGAGTTATCGGAGCTGCCCATGCAACCCGACAAAATCAGTAAAACAGCAAATCCTAAGGCCAAAAGTCTTTTCATTTCAGTTTCCTTTCGCATAAAAAATATCGTAAAATAAAGGGTATGACAAGTTGTTGACCGAGGTGTTCAGAATTGCCGAAAACCCTTTTTGGGGGTCGGTTTTAAGAAAATACTCGGCCAAATAGCGGCAAAAACGGCTGAAAAGCACCGGGTCAAGCAACCGCTCGGCCTGACCGCCGGTTAAAAGCCTTGGTGCCGTGCCGCTTTCATTATACACCAATCCGCCACAGCTGTCAGCAATTTCTGCAAATTTTTTGCCGTCGAAAACGGTATATTTTACACTTTTTTTGCCGATTTTTGTCTTAAGCGCCCCCAAAAGCGAGTATACCCCGTGCTCCGCACCGTTTTCGGGAGGGGTAACAACGCTTGCTTTAGCTGTCCCGCTGTCGGGGTCAAGCTGTAAAAGTGCGGCAAAGGTGCGGTCGTTTTCGTGCAGTACCGCCAGCAAAGAAACCGTTTGTGACGGCGGATCTGTCGCTTCGGGTTGGTTTTCGGACGCAGTGCCGCCCTTTTGCCACAGCGAAACGCCTACAGCAACGGCCGCCGCCAACAAAAACAGTAAAAATGCCGCCGCAGTAGCCGCGGCAAAAATAGCAAATCGTTTCATTTTCTTCACCCAACCCGATTTTGGACAAAACGCTAGATAATTATTCATTGGCTGTTGAGTTTTTGCCTTGAGTGTGGTAAAATTGTTCAAAGGGGGGCGGGAATATGAAACTTAAACACATCGACCGTATCGTTTCGGCGGTGGCTGTAGCGCTTTGGATGGCGGTCATATTCTGGTTTTCAGCCCAAAACGGCCAAAGCTCAGGTTCAATGAGTGCCGGCATCACCCAAGCCGTTGCCCGATTTCTCACCCCGGGGTTTGACAGCCTGTCGCCCTTGGCGCAGGCCGAGGTGGTCGAGGCTCTGCACCTGTTTGTCCGCAAGGCGGCACATTTTTCGGAGTACGCCGTTTTGGGTGTGCTTACCGCAAATGCCTTAAGAACCTACCGTTTAAAGCACGGTTTACGCTTTTTGTTGCCCGTGGCGGTCTGCTTTTTGTACGCCGTTAGCGACGAGGTGCACCAATATTTCATCCCCCAACGTGCCTGCAGGGCATTCGATGTTTTTATCGACACCTGCGGTGCCGTGACCGGCGCTGCGGTGTTTTTGGCCGCAGGGTATGTCTTGAGAAAAATAAAGAACCGAGGTAAACACGATGATACGCAAGCTTCAGCAGAGTGACCGTGAGGTCTATATGAAAATGGCGGCCGAATTTTACGCTTCGGACGCCGTGTGGCACGATATTCCCAAGGAGAATCTTGAAAAGACCTTTTCGGAGCTTATGCGTTCGGACGAATACGCCGAATGCTTTGTGTTTGAGGACGAAGGTGTTGTGGTGGGCTACGCATTGCTGGCCAAGACCTTCTCGCAGGAGGCAGGCGGCCTTGTCGTTTGGATAGAGGAGCTGTACCTGAGCCCCGAATCCCGCGGAAAAGGCTTTGGCGGTAAGTTTTTCGACTTTTTGTTCCAAAACCGTCCTGCCGCACGTTACCGCCTCGAGATCGAGCCCGAAAACGAGCGAGCCATCGCCCTTTATCGCAAAAAAGGCTTTGAGATAATGCCCTACGGCCAGATGGTCAAGGATATTTAAAAAGCGTGAGCACTCCGTTTGGAGCGCTCACGCTTTTTTAGCGTTATTTTATCCTATTTCCAAAGAACACAACAGAACCGTCCTTGTGCGTGTTTTCTGATTCTAGCTTATTCTTGTTCTAAAAGCGCAACGTGGACAAATAAGGTATTCTGTGAAAAAGATATACCGTTAGTCTCTCTGTCATCTTTAAGTTTGACTGTTATTGTATGCTTTTTCACCAATTTCCCGTCCGGCATAACATAAAGGTCAGAGCCTGAAAACTCAATCTTTTCAGTTTCCGAATCCTTCAAAATCGTTTTAACCTTAGTTAAAGCGATTTGTTGAGCTTCGTTCGACTCCAGTCTCTGTACTGCCTCAACCGCATTTCCTTTTTTGCTTTTTCCTACATTTTGATATCCGTCATCTACCCAGTTTACAAACTGTTCAAAATTCCCGGCGAAATCATAGCGGATTGATAAGAAACTATTCGTTTTTTGGTCGCCAACGTACTGTGTGTAAACAAATTTATAGCCCACACCGTCAATTATTTCGTGTTCCATTTTAAAATACGTTACATCGATGTACTTCTCGGCAATGGCAGCAGCGTTTTCTTTGCAAGCATCAAATATCTTTTGGTCAAATTTGCCATCAACATATTTCCTGTATACCGTTACTCCAATCAATTTTCCTGTACAGGCGTCAACTGTGATTTTACAGCCTCCCGAACTGCTAACAGTTTCGTATCGATGCACGGTCCTCGTGCCGATCCATACAGCGTCTGTGGAACTATATGGTGCAGTATAACTTTTGCCTTCGAACTCAACCGTGATCTCCGACTTGTGGGGTTGCACAGTACGGCCGTATTTTTGGCTATACCAATTACTAAGCTCCTGCTCGACTTGTATCTCATTACCGGTGGTGCCATCGGTCATTATTGTGTCGATAGCATACGCAACAACCTCCGTTTTGTCAGAGGCTGCTTGTTCAGCATTAGAACAGCCGACAAATACTATGCACAACACAACAATCAAAATCACTGCCAATTTCTTCATGATTCTTACCTCTCTATTGAAGTACTGTCTGCTTATTACCGCAAACAGTAATCTGCGTAATCGAACTATAATGCCAGATTAACTCATCGTCCGCAAAGACTCTGTTAATAGCACTTTGGACTGTGTTACCATACGATAATTGTTTAAAAAATTCTTTCGTCCATTGATTTGCATCCCTACAATCTATCTCTTCAACAAACCCAATCGCAGTTACAGCACCCATATTGACAAGTTTGGATGGTAGATTGTCTGCACCCTCTCCACCTTTTCCCGTTTCACACGCACACAGCACAACCAGCTTTAGATTTGATAAATCCAAAGATGAGTTGATGTTCATATTTGTAAGTGATGCCAGTGATTGTGATGAAACTTGTATGCCTGTTTGGAAAATATATGATCCTGCTTCTTGAAGGTATCCATGGCTTCTGCTGACGAAAACAGAGTTTTGGTTATTATCCAAATAGCTTTCAACCGTTGCAACGGTTGAATCACCATAATAACTGTTATAGGTGAAACCTATCGACTGTAAATGTGAACCCACCGTTGTGCGCCATGATGAATGGTCGTGGCCGTTTTCGTCATCAGGTATTCCTAGCAGAACTGCATTTGTTGCATATACAACATAATTCACCTTCAAACTCGGTTTGTTGGACGCTCGGTTGTAAGATGCAAAGGTCTTATACAGCGCACTGCCACTTTCCACACTGTCGCTTGCTCTCAACATAATGCCCTTGGACTGTGAATAAAATCCCGTTTTCCAGCTCTTTACGGCCTGGGTTATATCTATGCTGTAACGGTGGGCAGGGTTTTTTGCTGCGCCGTTTGAATAACATACATCAGCATAAGCATTCGGCATTTCAGTCCAGGAATTTGGGTCAACATTAGACCAATTGGCTGTTGATTCCGACCACTCGTTTCCGTCAAAAATATAGCCGTAAACCGTCATAATGGTGGTTTCGCACATCATATCACGGATCTCAACATAGGCACTTGTGATGTTGTTGGCCGAAGATATTGCACCAAGATTCAACCCCGGGAATTTCATTAAGGTTCTTGAGATACCATAGGTGTTACGCTTGCCGACATACAGCGAACCGCTTGTGCCGCTTGAACCCGAGTTCTGATTCAGCGTGACATCCTGAATTGCGCTTGCGCCGTTGCCGTCATAGGTTATCTCAATGGTCGGGTCGATGCGGATGGGGTATTTTGTCTTTTCATCCTTGAGATATTCCGCATCAATGTGAATAGTTACAATATACTGCTGATCTTCTCTGACCGTTGTGTGGGTCATAGAG
>JAFQCR010000014.1 GCA_017416345.1 Clostridia bacterium
CTCAAGGGGAAGGGGAAGACTCTCCCATAAAATGGGAGAGATGTCTGCGTAGCAGACAGAGAGGGACGGGTCGGTAGACCGCCGAACGGCGGTGGATGAGGTGAACATCGCCACAAAAGGCTGTAAACGATACAATACAGTAGGCTCACGGCGGACCGCCCGGGAGGTCGGTCCCTACAAAATATTTCAAGGCTTGAATTGTAGGGGACGGCGCCTACGACGTCCCGAAATCTGACCGTCCCCTTTATCTCCAAAATAAAATCATTCAAAATTTTAGCGGTTGGGGTGACCCAACCGCTTGTTTTATGCGTTTTGTTTTCTGATGTAATTGAAAAGATACTGCTGGGCGATGCCGGCATACGGTGCGGCGCATTCGGGGAAATGTCCGTCAAAATATTCCTCCAAGGCTCGCTTTATCCACACATCCTTCGGCAGGGCGTCAATGCGCTGAAAGCCGAAAAGCAGGGTGCAATCGGCAACCTTTACGCCGACGCCCGTTATTTTCATCAGCTCGGCACGTGCGGTATCGGTATCGGCAGTCGAGATGAGCTCAAGATCAATACCGCCGTTCAAATATTTTCTTGCACCGTCGATTATATACCTTGCTCTGAAGCCGCTACGGACAGGTGCGAGATCTTCGGGGTCCAAAGCGGCGATTTTTTCGGCCGAAGGGAAGGTGTAGCCACCTCCGCTCAACGGTTCACCGAAATGCTCACACAACCGCTCAACAATGCCCATTATACGGGGGATATTGTTGTTCTGCGAAATGATAAAGGAGCACAAAGCCTCCCATTTATCCTGCTTCAATATTCTTATGCCGCTGTTTTCTTTGGCGGCATTTTTTAATGTCTCGTTTTCCGAAATAATGTTAATAATAGCACCGTAGTCACGGTCGATGTCAAGATAACCGCGCCACTTGGCTTCATATTCGTCCAGGGTGCAGTCATACAGCGTGATCACGCCGTCATTTCGGCCCACACGCAGTTTTCTGCCCAAGGCGATACCGACCCAGGTATTATCATCCAAGGCCTGCCAGCGAAAAGCCTGGCCGCAATCAAAGGTCTCCTTGAGCCCGAAATGTTCGACCCCGAAAACTAAAACATTGCCGTCCTTTTCTTTGGCATACGGTTGGTATTTTTTCATCAAAGTCACCCCATTTACATGAACAAATTATACACGATTCTAAGTAACAAATCAATCGCCAATGTCAAGCAAATTTTTCAAGTGTTTACAATTTGTAGGGTTACATAAAACCGTAAATTATGTAAAGATGGGTCGAAACAGGGGCATAAACCAATAGTTTTTAGACTTTTCCACAGAGTTATCCACAAATATTATGTAAACCAGAAGTTACAAAACGTATTATTTTATAAAATTTGAAAAATTTTCCTTGACAAAGTATTAAAGACAGTTTATCTGTCAAAAATAGCGTTGACCTGATATAAAAGGGAGGACGTACCATGCTAAGAGGGGTCAACAAAAGAATAATAGAGGTAAACGATACGGGCAGTGAAATGTTTGAAAAGGCGTTGTTTTTTGTGAAAAGCGGCAAAGATATTTCGGACGAAAGGCTTGAAAAGGAGGCGCACCGTATTATCGGCTCATATTTTGCCTCCGATACCCAAAAGGAGCATAAGGGTTATTTGAGATATACCGAAGAAAAACGCAAAAGAAGGCTTATTTTCGGTTTCTTTTGCGGTGCTGTAGCTTTTCTTTTGGCGGCGGCAGGGGCGTGGCTTTATTTTTAAAATTTAATGCACATCTACCACGGTTTTACAAATTTCGATAAGCCGGAAGGTCTATAATATTACCGTAACTTTTTTTGAAACGGTGATGGGTGTGGTAATATACGTAGACATTCTTATTTTTTTGAACACGGTCGTTGATTATCTTATCTTAAGTGCGACCGAAACTTTGTGCAAAACAAAAATGCCGTTTTTAAGAAAGCTTTCGGCGGCATTTTTGTCGGCGCTTACTTCGCTTTACATATTTTTGCCTGCACTACCTTTTGCGGTTGAATTGCTGATGAGGCTGTTTTCATCGGTGTTGGCCGTAACGGTCGGCTTTGGCTTTGGCGGCATAAAAAGGTATATGCGCCGTATCTTCACATTTTACGCCGCATCTTTTATATACGCAGGGCTTATGAGTGCTATATATATGCTTCTGAAGCCCTCCAAAATGTCGGTAAACAATGGTGTTGTTTATTTTGATATTTCACCGCTTGTGCTGATAACAGTGTCTTTTGTGATATATCTTACCATTGTGGTTGCCAAAAAGCTGTTTGGCAAAGAAGCTCCCACCGCCGACCGATGCGAGATCTGCTTGGTATTCCAAAGTCAAACGGTAAACTGCACGGCAATGGTAGATTCGGGACACACTCTGCACGACGGCTTTGGGAACTGTGCCGTTATAATAATTGAACAAACTGTTGCCGAACAGCTTTTCGGTGAAAAGAATACGGAAAGTATGCTGAAATTAGATCCGCCCGAGGACCTTAAGCTTACGGTCAATTTCAGAGTCGTTCCGATAAGATCGGTGGCAGGTGAAAAGTTGTTACCGGCTGTTAAAATCAAAAGTGCCGAGGTTACTTACGACGGCCGTAGGATAACGCTTGAAAAACCGTTGACCGTGCTGACCGAGAACCGTTTGGGCGATGATTATTCGGCCATAATCTCTCCCGAAATTTTAACTTGAAAGGTGATCAGAATGAAGATAATCTCTACAAAAATACATACAATAATCCGAAATATTTTAAAGAGATTGGGACTTATAAACTCCAGCTTTTACATAAACGGACCCGAGACCTTGCCCGAACCGCTGTCGGCTGAAGGTGAGGCTGAGGTGATGGCGTTGCTATCCACCGAAAGGGCGGAATATGCCAAAGAACAGCTTATAGTGCACAACTTGAGGCTTGTTGTGTATATCGCACGAAAATACGATGCCGCAGGCGCTTCGGTGGAGGATCTTATATCCATCGGCACCATAGGGCTTATAAAGGCCGTCAACACCTTTTGCCCCGAGCGCAATATCAAGCTTGCCACCTATGCTTCAAGGTGCATAGAAAACGAAATTCTGATGTATATGCGGAAATCTACCGTTTTAAAGACCGAAATATCTATTGATGAGCCGCTCAATGTTGATTGGGACGGCAATGAGCTTTTGCTATCCGACATCCTTGGCAGCGACGGCAACGAGGTCGGCGGCAGGGTGGAGCAGGAGGACGAAAAACGCCTTTTGAATATTTTGATTTTGCGGCTTGATGACCGTGAACGTGAAATTATGAATATGCGGTTCGGTTTAAGCGGACAAAAGGAGCACACACAAAAGGAGGTGGCCGATATTCTCGGCATTTCGCAATCGTATATCTCACGGTTGGAAAAACGGATAATAGCACGGCTGAAAAAGGAAATGGAACGGTCGTACATATAAAAAATTCCCCTTCAAGCTTTGCTTTGAAGGGGATTTGTTTTTATTCGGCGGTCGATGTGCTCACGGATTCGGTTACGGATTCTGTTGAGGATCCCGTTGTTGATCCGGTTGAAGAATCGGTGCTTGACTCGGTCGAGGAGGTGTCCGATCCGGTGCCGCCTTGGGGAACGCTCGGCTTGGGATCGGTGAGCTGTACCGAAACGAAGTAGTCAACGATACCCTTTGTCAGCGCCTTGGCACACTCGTTGTTGAAATCGTCACGGATCATATCGGAGTATTCCTCGGCGTTGGTGATAAAGCCGTTCTCGGTTAGCACAACGGGGCAATCGGTCTGACGTGCAGTGTAGAAATAATGCCACTTAACACCGCTCCATTTTGTCTTTTTATAAAGCTTTCCGTCACCGTGGAACGGATTGGAGCTGTTATAGATAGCGGTCAATTCTTCCGAGGTATAATTGTAAATGGCATCATTTACACGCTTGGCTGCATCGGCCGAGAAGGCGTTGAAATGGTATGAGTTAAAGGCTCTCGGCGAAGATGAGCTTGATGCGTTTCGGTGTATAGCGATACAGTAATCCGCTTTAACATCACGCAAAAGCTTCATTCGCTGGTCGGAGGATGGGTTTTCGTTGTTATTATCACGGGTCATATAGACCGTTGCACCAAGCGACTCCAACTGTGCCTTGATCTTCTGTGCGAGAGTAAGATTGAGCTGTGATTCGTTATACTTGCCGTGGCTTCCGACAGCTCCCACGTCGTTTCCGCCGTGACCGACGTCTATGGCAACTATCACGCCGTCAAGTCGGTAGCCGTAGGGGTTGGTGCTGTCAAGCGTTATAACGGCAGGATTAAGGAACGAGAACACAAGCTGCCCTTTGTCGTTATACTCGGCGCTCCAGCCGTAGAACATACCTTTTCTTCTTAAATACAAGCGCAAGGTAAAGCTCTTGTCCTTATCGTTTTTGATCCACTCGGCCTTTTTGAAAACGGGATCGTTTTCGGGGATGGTGAAATCGCCGTTCAGCACGGTTGCATAGCAGAAGGTGATCTCAACATACTCAAAGGTAGCAGAGGATATGGTGTAATCGCGGTTGTTGCCCGAGCCCTCGTTGGTATACTTCTGAGGCTTGAGGTCAAGCTTGAAGGGTGCCTTCCACAAAACGTCAAGCGTCAGCTGTGTGTGCCGACCTGTGTTGCTGATGCCCTGAACGGTCAGCTCGTTGTGGTCGGGAAGGGTGCCTTTGTAGGTCTTAAGCGTGGCAATTCCCTTGGAAGAGGTGGTGTAGACCATATTGCCGTAACGGAGCTTTTTAAGCTTACCGCCGCTTGAAGAAGCATCTCCAACACAGTAGTCCACCGTGCCCTTGGGCAGGTAGTTGTTGGTGGGTCTTGAATAGTCGTCGTTGTCGGTCGAGGTGAAGGTCTCGGCCTGCCAGCTGATGACCTCACCGATCTCATACTGCTTTTCACGTTCCTCATGGATAATGGTAATGTTTCCGCCGCTTTCGGTCTCGTTTCCGAAATCTGATTTAGCGGTGAATTTAACCTTACCGAGCGAAACATCCTCGTCGTAAACGGTCGGCAGATCGATACGTCCCGAAAAATTGCTGTACTCGGTGGCTTGTCCGCTTTCGTCAAGTATAGGCTCCTCGGTCAAGGTCACGGTGTTGCTGCCCAAGGTTGCGGTCACCTTACTGCCCGACAGAGCAACACAGCCGACAAGCAGCACGGAGCGGCTGGGCAGACTTTGCTTTTGAGTGGGCGAAATGCTCTTTATAACCAGTTTTTTGTAGGTTATATTATAGGTCTCCTTAACGCCTTTATGCTCAAGCACAAAGGTGTTTGTGCCAAGGTCAAGTGTAAGGTCAAGCGAAAAATAACCGAGCTCGGTCCTTTCAAGCTCCTTGCCGTTGAGCGTGAGCTTAAAAGAGGGGTCGGATGCACCCGAAAGTATGACCGTACTGTCGTAGGTGGTAAATTTCTTTTTCTCGGGACGTGACACAGTAAGGTCCTTCAGAACATAATCGTCGGCCCATTGGTTGGCAAAATATTTTTTAACAGCCTCTCGGCTTTCGGTCTTGTCGTTTGCAAAATCGTTCCAGCCGTCGATCGTCAGACCGCTCACCTCAAGGGTATCAAGCACCTGAAGTTGACTTAATATCTGGTCGGTCTTTTCCCAGCCCTTTTCACCGCTACCGATCTTGCTGTAATCAAGCTTGCAGTAAACATCCTTTGTCTTTTCAAGCTCGGTACGCCAGCCTTCAAAATAGGTCATAAAGCTTATGTCGTCGGTCTCGGTAGAGTAGGGGTCAAACACCGAAACAAAGTCTATAAAGTTACCGTTAAACCATTGCTTGACGTTAAAGATGGCTTCCTGCGGCGTTGCTGTGTCGTTTATTTCAACACCGGTGTAAAGCGAGGCATCGGCCTTGGCAACGGCAAAATACATATCACGCATTGCCATCGACATAACGCTTTTAAGCTTAAGCTCGGAAGTGCCCTCGGGCATTTCCGAGGAAAGAATGTAACAGTTTTTTAGCAGTACGGCGTCGGAATAGCTGCCGATATTTCTGTCCGACAAGACCGCACAGATACGCTCAAGCTCCACGCTGTCGGCAAGACCCTTTTTTGTGAGCGCCTTAAGGTCAACGGCGGTTATGACCGATAAATTAAGCGATTTTGCATAAAGGTATATATCCTTTAAAAGGTCGCCTGCCTCGGCGCTGAAAAGTTCGGTCTTAAATATCAGACCGTCCTTGTAATTAAGCGTCAGCTCGATGGAGTCAAAACCGTCGGCCTTGATGCTGTCAAGCGTCTGTCTGATGCTGATCATCGGGTCTTCGGGCAGGGTCTCTTCTAAAAGGATATCCTCGCCCGGTACCAGGGAAACCGAGGTGAAATCGTCAAGTCGGATCTTTTCTACAATGGTGGGCGTAGGGTCGGGATCGGGCTCGGGACTTGAAACCACAGAGCTTGTGTTAGCCGGTATATCATTGTTGTCGGATTTCGTCAGGGAAAAGATACCCACGGCCGCCGACGAAATGATAACGGTCAGCACCAGCAATATCGGTACTATAAGCTTAAGATTTAAGATCTTCTTTTGGGGTCGTTCGCTCATTTTTTTACTCCTGCCTCGCAGACACCAAAGCCTGCTTGAAGTTTTCCTTTTGTTTTATATTCAATTCGTCATCCGAAAAAAGAGACGAATATGCAAACACAAATACGCCGTCACAGCCCTTTTGCTTGGCGTCAAGCGTCTGTCTTGCAAGGATATCATCCTCGGTCGTCCATTCACCGCTCCCGACATCGGCACTTGGGTCTCCGACCTTGTATGCCGCAAGGCCGATGTATATCTTAACATTTTCGGTGCGTTCCATCGACATCCAAAGGTTCAGCAAATAGTTGTATTTAATAGTGTCGCTGGGGTATTTATAACCAAAATACAATTGCGGGACGATATAGTCGATGTAGCCGTCGTTCTTCATCCATTTTTTAAGGTCGGCATATTTAAGGGTGTAGTTGTCGTCTATCCCTAACTTTGAAATGTGGTAGGACGGACTTACGCCGAAGAGTAAGCTGCTGTCGGCCGATTTGACCGCACGGTACATACCCTGCACCAAGGTGCTGACATTGTTTCTGCGCCAATCGCCCAATGAAAGCTGACCGCCCTTTGATACGTAACCGTCATATTCGGGTTTGTCAAAGCCGTCGCCTACGGGGGTGTCGGAAGGGTAGAAGTAGTCGTCAATATGTATTCCGTCTACGTCATAGTTCTGGACTATCTCACGCACACCGTCCAAAATAAGCTTTTGCACCTCGGGGACGGCAGGGTTAAAATAAAGCCGTTTGTCCCATGTCAGCACGTTACGGTCGTTTTCAGGATCGTCGTCCTCCAGCCACACACGTGCAGGATGGCTTTGAGCCAACGTTGTAATATCGGTGGTACCTATCGTGATGCGATAGGGGTTGAGCCAGGCGTGTATCTGAAGTCCGCGCTCGTGCGCCGCCTTGACCATATACTCCAAAGCATCGTAGCCGGGGTCCTTGCCCTGTGTACCTGTCAGCACCGAGCTCATAGGAAAATAGCTTGAATAATATAAAGCATCGGCAAACGGACGAACCTGGCAAATAACGGCATCTGCACCTATTGACACGGCATCGTCAAACATTTTGTTGATCTTTTGCTTAAAAGTTGCGGCGTTGTCTTCTTTAAAGTCAAAGTCTATGTAAGAATACCATATTGCCGCCTCAAAAGATGGCTTGGGCTCAGGCTTGGGTTCGGGCTCGGGGGTTGAGGAGGTCTGCTCCTCAAAGGAAGCAAAGCCTTCGTCCGACGAGGTATTCTCATCCGAAGAGGTCGCCTGCTCGGATGAAACGCTGTCCTCGCTTGAAGCAGCTTCAGAGGATGCGCCGTCCGATGAGGTCTGACCGCTTGAGGGACTGCTTATATCGGAGGACACCGTGTTTTGAGATGTACTGCCGATACTGTTCAGCGAGGATGTACCGCCGACCGTGTCAACGCTGCCGTCACTTCGGACGATAAGCAGGCAGGCCACCAACGAAAGGCTGTAGATAACGGCAACCGTCAAGGCGATAAGCAGAACGGTGGCTCTTTTCAGTCGGTTGGTGTTGCTCAAAGCGGTATCCTCCAAAATAATAATTGAAATATATATTTAATTATATTATAATATCTCTGAAATAACAATAGAAAATTTGAGAAAAAGAGTGTTCTTATGACCGAATTCGACTATTATTTTTTGGTATATCTGGCAATCATATCCTTTATTTCCGTAATACTTGTCATTTGGGACAAATCAAAAGCCCAAAATCACCGCTACCGAATCCCCGAAGCGGTGCTGTTTTTGTTTGCTGCATTTGGTGGAAGTGCTATGATGTATCTTACCATGTGCCTTGTCCGCCACAAGACACAGAAGAACCACTTTGTATTCCTGATACCCTTGATATTTTTCCTGCAATGCGTATGCGTGTATGTGATTTACTCACATTAAAGCAACTGTGTATTGACAAATCGATAAAAAGGGAATATAATGTAAAAAAATCAATACTGTCTTCAGGGCGGGGTGAGATTCCCCACCGGCGGTAAGGTGCCTTGCACCAAGCCCGCGAGCGTTAAGCTGATTTGGTGAGATTCCAAAGCCGACGGTACAGTCCGGATGAAAGAAGATACATAAAAGCACTTGTGGTGTTTTATTGTTCCGCCTTGTTTTTTCAAGGCGGATTTTTTATTGGAGGATCATTATGGCAACCAAGGTAAACAGCAATATCAAAAGGATCACCGTCATTGCGGTGCTGTGCGCAATTGCGTATTTAGTATCATTCATTTTCCCGTTTAAGGTAAGCTTTCTGACCTTTGACCTTAAGGATGCAATAATTGCGATATCGGCCTTGATGTACGGACCTATAGCAGGCCTTGTAAGCTCCGTAATCGTTCCGTTTTTAGAGTTTATCACCACGTCCGAGACCGGAATCTACGGTTTTATAATGAACTTTTTGTCAAGTGCCGCTTTTTCGGTAACAGCAGGAATCATTTACAAATACCGCAGATCCTTTTCGGGTGCGATTTTGTCAATGTGCGCTTCGGTGCTGGCCGTGACCGCCATAATGCTTTTGGCCAATCTGTTCATAACACCTTATTATATGGGGGTCGAAAGGGAAATGGTGGTTGAGCTTATCCCGTCGTTGCTGCTGCCGTTTAACCTCATAAAATCGGTCATCAATGCATCCCTGACCCTGCTTATCTATAAGCCGATAACTGCGGCATTCGGTCGGATGGGTATGATCGAAAGAAAGACATTTTCCAAGGAAAACAGCCTGCGTTCTATCTTACTTGTGCTCGGTTGCCTTGCGGTTGCCGCTGCGGCGGTCGTCGTATTTGTGCTGTATCTCGGCGGTACGGTCGAATTTTAAGAAATTTACTATTGACAAATCGAAAATTGATGATATAATACTTCACGGAAAACAGAATACGTCCTTATCAAGAGTGGT
Organism: Clostridia bacterium; assembly: GCA_017416345.1. Taxonomy (GTDB): domain Bacteria; phylum Bacillota; class Clostridia; order Oscillospirales; family Acutalibacteraceae; genus UMGS172. The sequence goes on from JAFQCR010000014.1 coordinate 9,436, forward strand.
GGAGGGGTCCGGCCCTATGAAGCCCGGCAACCTGTTTAAAACAAGGTGCTAAATCCGGCGGTTTTTACCGAAAGATGAGGTTTTGATCTGACCTGCTTCTTTCGAGGCAGGTCGTTTTTTACGTTTAAAATGAAGTTAATATAAATAAAGGAGAAAATTATGGGAAAGTTTTTGTTTACATCCGAATCGGTCACCGCAGGTCATCCCGATAAGGTATCGGACAGCGTTTCAGACGCTATTCTTGACGCTATAATTGCTCAGGACCCCAAGGCACGTGTCGCTTGCGAGACCTTCTGCACCACCGGTGTTGTCACCGTTATGGGTGAGATAACAACCACCGCTAAGGTCGATATTCCTAAAGTCGTCCGCAAGACGGTCTGTGATATCGGCTACAACGCACCCTCTCAGGGCTTTGACGGCAACACCTGCGCCGTTATGGTGGCTTTAGACGAGCAGTCACCCGATATTGCAATGGGTGTTGATAAGTCCTTGGAGCTTAAAAGCGGCGAGGAGGACGAATATAACCTCCACGGTGCGGGCGACCAGGGTATGATGTTCGGCTACGCTTGTGATGAGACCCCTGAACTTATGCCTATGCCTATTTCCTTGGCACATAAGCTTGCCAAGAAGCTGACCGACGTGAGAAAAGACGGCACCTTGGGTTACCTTTGCCCCGACGGTAAGACCCAGGTCACCGTTGAATATGTTGACGGAAAGCCTTCACGTGTTGAGGCTGTTGTTGTTTCAAGTCAGCACAGCGCCGATGTTGCTCTTGAGACCCTTAGAGCCGATATTTTGGAAAAGGTCATCAAGCCCATTATCCCCGAGGGCATGATGGATGGTGAGACTAAAGTTTACATAAACCCCACCGGACGCTTTGTTGTCGGCGGCCCTCAGGGTGATACCGGTCTTACCGGACGTAAGATCATTGTTGACACCTACGGCGGCTATGCACGTCACGGCGGCGGTGCTTTCAGCGGTAAGGACCCCACAAAGGTCGACCGTTCGGCCGCTTATGCCGCACGTTACGTTGCCAAAAATATCGTTAAAGCTGGCATAGCCACCAAGTGTGAGGTTGAGTTGGCCTACGCTATCGGTGTTGCAAGACCTGTTTCGGTCATGGTCGATACCTTCGGTACGGGTAAATACGCAGACGATAAAATAGCCGATGCGGTAAACAAGGTATTCGACCTTCGTCCTGCCGCTATTATCGACACCTTCGATATGCGCACCCCCATTTATTCACAGCTTTCGGCTCTTGGCCACATGGGTCGTGAGGAGTTGGGCGTTAAGTGGGAAAATACCGATAAGGTCAACGCTTTGCTTGAGGCACTTAAATAATTGTTATAGTAAAAGTATACAATACTTCAGGACGCACTCGTAGGGGCGACCTGTGGTCGCCTGCGGGCGAACGCAGTTCGCCCCTACATTTATTTTTATTTAATTTACCATAGATTATTGCAATTACCTGTGTTTTGGGGTAAAATGATAGCACTACACCCTCAATATTGCCTCCCTTGCCTAAAGGGAGGTGGCTTGCCGTAAGGCAAGACGGAGGGATTCCTTTCTTGGAGGCACAAATGATAATTTCCGAAAATTTCCCGTACAAGCATTCATTTTTCAAAATATTTGAGGAGCTGACCAAAATTCCTCACGGTTCGGGCAACACGGCCGAAATAGCAAAACACTGCTATGATCTTGCTATCAAAAACAACTGCGAAGCCGTTATCGACAAGGCAGGTAACGTTATTATCAAAAGACCTGAGAGTCAAGGCTTTGAAAACGCCCAACCCGTGATAATCCAGGGTCATCTTGATATGGTGTGCGAAAAAACACCCGACAGCGACCACGATTTTATGCGTGACCCCCTTAAACTGCAGTTTGACGGAAAATATATCACCGCCGAAAACACCACCTTGGGCGGTGACGACGGTATTGCCGTTGCTTATGCTCTGGCTTTGGTAGAGGATAAGGATATAGCACTTCCGCCGCTTGAAATTTTGCTGACTATGGATGAAGAGACCGGTCTTTTCGGTGCGGCAGGGCTTGACGGCAGTATGCTCAGCGGTAAAAACCTCATAAACCTCGACTCCGAGGAGGAGGGAATACTGCTGTGCGGCTGTGCAGGCGGTCTTACTGCGATAATCGAGCATAAATTTGAGCTATCGGAACATAGCGGTACAGTTGTGAAGGTCACATTGGATGGACTTAAGGGCGGTCATTCGGGCTGTGAGATCCACCGCCGCCGTCTTAATGGCGCTTTAGTTATGGCAAAACTACTCAAAAACTGCGGTCAGTATCTGAAACTTGTTTCTTATAAAAGCGGAACCAAATTCAATGCAATTCCGTGTGTCTGTTCGGCCGAGGTTCTGGTCAATGATGCTGAACTGTTTACTGCTGCATTAGAAAAAGAACTTGATATCATAAGGGCTGAAAAGGTATGTGCCGAGGATCAACCGATACTGACCTTTACCGCTGAACAAAAAACTGTATCGGCATTGAGCAATGAGGATAGCCGCCGTATAATTGATTACCTTTGCAACGTACCCGACGGTGTTATCTCCGAGGGTGAAACAGGTGTTATAACCTCTTTGAACACAGGTGTCAGCACACTTCAAAACGGCAATTGGCATTCCGAGGCGCTTATCCGCAGTATGGTCAACGGTGATCTTGATGTGATCGCCGAAAAGGTGATAAAGGTCGCAAACTCGGTCGGCTTCAAGGCTGATTTTTCTGACCGATATTCGGCCTGGGAGTACAATGCGGTATCGCCCTTGCGTGACAAAATGGTTGAGGTCTACGAAAAGAAATTCGGCAAAAAGCCGATAGTCAGCACCATCCATGCAGGACTTGAATGCGGTATTATTTCGGATAAGATCCCCGGTATGGATGCCGTTTCCATGGGGCCCGATATTCTGGATGTTCATACCGTAAACGAGCGACTTGATGCCGAAAGTGCGATCCGCTGTTTTGAATATCTTGTAGCGATCTTGAAGGAAATGAAATAATTTCTATATTTAAAAGGGAGATGTCAAAACGACATCTCCCTTTAAGTTTAATTGGCAAATTGGCTGTTGTAAAGCTCGTAGTAAAAGCCTTTGGCTTTAAGTAATTCCTTATGGTTGCCGTGCTCTATTATGTTGCCGTCACGCATTACAAGGATAACATCGGAGTGCTTGATGGTAGACAAGCGGTGAGCAACAACGAAGCTTGTGCGCCCCTTCATAAGCCGTGCAAATGCGTGCTGGATATGCATTTCGGTCTTAACGTCGATGGATGAGGTTGCCTCGTCTAATATCAGCATCGGCGGCAGGCAAAGCATAACACGTGTGATGCACAAAAGCTGCTTCTGACCCTCCGACAAATTGCCTCCGTCCTCACCGATAACGGTGTCATAGCCTTGGGGCAAACGCTTGATAAAGCTGTGTGCATGGGTCGATCTTGCGGCGGCAATGATCTCTTCGTCGGTGGCATCGGGGTTGCCCATTGTAATGTTTTCACGAATGGTGCCCGATTTCAACCATGTTTCCTGCAAGACCATACCGTAGTTTTCACGAAGGCTGTGACGGGTGACATCCTTTATGTCGTATCCGTCAACCGAAATTTTGCCATCGGTTACGTCATAAAAACGCATAAGCAGGTTGATTAGTGTAGTTTTTCCGCATCCCGTAGGGCCGACAATGGCGATCTGCTGACCGCTTTCAAAGTTCAAGGTGATACCGTCGATAAGCGGCTTCTCGGGGGTGTAGGAGAACGAGATGTTGTCCATTTTTACATTACCCTCGGCGGTCGGCATCTCGGTGTTGTTTTCATCGGAAATTTCTTCCGCTTGCTCCAAAAAGTCAAACACACGGTCGGCCGAAGCCTTGGCGGCGGCAAGCTCGGTTATAACGCCCGAAATTTCGTTGAACGGCTTGGCATATTGGCTGGCATAGCTTAAAAGCACCGACAATGCACCAACGGTGAACAAGGGGTCGGAGATAACGGTCAAGGCTCCAACAAGGCACACAAGCGCATAAATTATGGCATTGATTATACGTGTTGAGGGGTTGACCATTGACGAGAAGAATATCGCACGGAGCGAATACTTCCTCAAACGCTCGTTTATCTCGGTGAATTTTTCGGTTGCCTCATCACCGTGGCAGAAGGCCTCGATGACCTTTTGGTTGCCGACCGTTTCGTCAATAAAAGCAGTCTGCTCACCGCGGGTCTCGGACTGCTTTTTGAACATTGAGTATGTTCTGTCCGAAATGAATTTTGCAACAAGCAGGGAAGCAGGTGTCAAAACGACCACGATAAGTGCTATTTTCCAATTAATGGAGAACATAAGCACAACTGTGCCAAGTACGGTTGCAACACCCGTGAAAAGCTGTGTAAAGCCCATCAAAAGACCGTCTGAAAGTGTGTCAACATCGGAAATCACACGGCTGACAACATCACCGTACGGATGGGTGTCGATATAGGATAAGGGAAGCTTTTGTACCTTTTTAAATGCCTTGCTTCGCAGGTCGTGGACCAACGTAAAGGTCATTTTGTTGTTGCAGATGCTCATAAGCCATTGGCTTATTGCGGCAAGACCTATGGTAACGCCCGCCTTGATAATTATTGTAATAATAGCGTCAAAATCAACGTTGCCTTTGCCGATTATGCAGTCGATCGCATCTCCGATAAGCACGGGGATGTAAAGGGTAAGCGCAACGTTCAAAGCAGCGAGCGTGATGGAAACGGCAAAAATCAGCTTTTGTCTGCCCAAGACCTCAAACAGCTTTCTGAAGGTGCCTTTTTGTGTTTTCATATCAAAGCTCCTCCTTTTCCAACTGACTGCGGCAGATATCGGCGTAGACCTCGCAAGATTCGAGCAGCTCATCGTGCCGTCCGTAGCCCACGGCCTCACCGTCATCAAGAACGATGATCCTGTCGGCATTCATAACCGAGGATACACGCTGTGAAACGGTTATAACGGTCGGTTTTTGCGGAAGCTCGGCCATTGCCTTTCTCAAGTCGGCCTCAGTCTTGAAGTCAAGCGCCGATGCGCTGTCGTCCAAAATAAGTATCTCGGGGTTGCCGACCAGAGCACGTGCAATGCACAGCCTCTGTCGCTGACCGCCCGAAAGATTGCGGCCGTTTTGCTCTATCTCGGCTTCAAGACCGCCCTTTTTCTCAACGATCTCATCAGCCTGAGCCGAGCGCAATGCCGCCCAAAGCTCTTCATCGGTAGCGGTCTTTCCGCCAAGCAACAGATTTTCACGCACGGTGCCTTTAAAAAGCACCGATTTCTGCAGAACGATACCTATCTTACTACGAAGCTCGTCATCGGGATAATCCTTAACGTCACGGCCGAAAACCGCAACAAGTCCGCTTGTGGCACCGTAAAGGTGGGGGATAAGGTTGACAAGGGTCGATTTACCCGAACCCGTTGCACCGATTATGCCGATACGTTCGCCCTTATTTGCGGTAAAGCTGATGTCAATAAGTGATGCTTCGCCGGCTTTAAGGTAGGTAAAGCCTACGTTTCTGAACTCAACAGCGTGACCGCTTTCGGGTAAAAGTGCCTTGTCGGTCGGTGTGTCAACGTGGTTTTCCATAGACAAAACATTGCTGATTCTCGAACCTGAGGCCAAAGCCTTGTTGACCGTCATTATCATATTGGCCAGCTTTACGAGCTCGATAAGGATCTGCGACATATAGTTATAAAGCGCTACGATCTGACCCTGGGTAAGGTCACCTGCGTAAACACGCTTGCCGCCGACCCAGATAATAAGAATAACAGCCGTATTGACCACAACATAGGTCAGAGGATTCATCAAAGCCGAGATCCTGCCGACAAACTTTTGCATAGTTGTCAGCTCGTTGTTGTTTTGCTCAAAGCCTTCGACCGAATCCTGCTCCTGACGGTAGGCACGGATCACCCTGACGCCCTTCAAGGATTCACGGGTGTTGAGCGTTACACGGTCCAATTTTTGCTGTATCCTTTTGTAAAGCGGAACGGTTATGGCCATTACCGCAACGACTATTACTGCCAAAATGGGGATAGAGGCAAGGAATATCAAGGCTGATTCCGTGTCGACCGTGAAGGCCATTATCATTGCACCGAACACGATAAACGGCGAACGCAACAGCAAACGAAGTGCCAGGTTGACACCGGTCTGCACCGTGTTGACGTCACCCGTCATACGGGTGATAAGGGTTGAGGTGCCGACAGTATCAAGGTCGGTGTAATTAAGACCGTTGATCTTTTTGAAAAGTGCAAGTCGCAGATTTGCGGCAAAGCCGACCGAGGCGTTAGCGGCAAAATACTGTGCAGTCAAAGCACAGATAAAACCGACAATGCCGAGCACCGCCATCAGTATTCCACGTGAAATGATGAACGATTTGTCCCCGTTACCGATGCCTTGGTCGATAATGTCAGCAACAACAAGCGGAACAAAAAGCTCAAACAAGGCTTCGGTCAGCTTGAAAAACGGACCCAAGACCGCTTGAACACGGTATTGCTTCATGTATTTTAAAAGATTTTTCATGAGCTCCCCCAAAAACCTGATTTTTAAGTTTTATAACAGATTAATTATACCAAAAACTGCAATAAAATCAAGCAAAACAGAAATTTTGCTTCACAAATTCGTTATTGTGTGGTAAACTATCCTCGGTGATTAAAATGGAACAGAAAAAAATAGACAGAATTTCAGAGCTTACACGCATCTCCCGTGAACGTGAGTTGACCGAAGATGAACAAAAAGAACGCGCCGCATTGCGGCGCGAGTATATTGATTCCTATAAAGCTTCGTTAACGGGAATTCTGGATAATACCTATATCCGGAACCCCGACGGAAGCAAGCAAAAACTAAAGCCTAAAAAATAATTACTCTTGATTATACCGTCTCACGACCTCGGGTATCTCGGCTACAGTTTCGACCTGCAGCTCACATTCCTCAATATCCGGTCTTGCCCAGGAACCGACCGTGTTGACGTAAACCGGGACATAACCTGCGGCTCTTGACGGCTCAATGTCGTTGACGGGATTGTCTCCGACGTACATCATTTTACGAGGGTCAAGGTTCAGCCATTCGGCCATCATCTCAAACGGCTTTATTGACGGTTTGGGACAACCGTACTGACCGGTTACCAGCACACGGTCGAAAATGCCGTCAAGCCCCAGCATTTGAAGTTTTTTCTCCTGCAGACCGGGCAGACCGTTGGTGATAAGACCGAGAATATAACCTGCATTTTTCAACTCCTCAAGCATCGGCAGGGTGAATGAAAAGGGTATGGCAACATCCTCAAAGCATTTGAAAACGGCGTTGGAATAGTCGTGACCGTCGATTTTTTCGGTGAACAGCTTTGTTTCGTTGACGATATGCTCACGCACTCTGTCCCAACCGTGATAGATCTGGGTCTTATCGGCATTGACCATAATATCGCCCACCTCACCGTCCGAAAGTGTGGGATCGATGGGCAGAAGCTCACGCAAAGGCTTTACAATGGCTCTTAATGTAGCGTATCGGTCAAAGAGTGTGTGGTCAAGGTCAAAAATAACTGCTTTTATCATAATCTCACCGCCAAAATATTGTGTAATAATGATAATGTAAATACAGAGCTTTGTCAAGCGCAGATGTCATTCTGAGCCGCAGGCGAAGAATCTTTCTGTCTCTGTTTAAGATCCTTCGCGTGACACCAAAGTGTCTGCTCAGGATGACAGAGAACCTTAAAAGGAGCAAAGTATGAAAATAATTCTTGCAAGCAAATCCCCCAGAAGAAAAGAAATTTTATCCAATTTGGGCTTCGAGTTTGAGGCCATAACCGCCGATACCGACGAGTCGTCCGATATAACCGACCCCGAGTCGTTGGTGCAGGTCTTGGCCGTCAGAAAGGGCAGGGCGGTTTGGGAAAAGCACCCCGAAAACGATACCCTGATAATTTCCTGCGATACTGTGGTGAGCCTTGACGGGAAGATCTTAGGCAAGCCGGAAACCCCCGAAAACGCTATAGAAATGCTGCGCTCTCTGTCGGGCAAAAAGCATACCGTTATCAGCGGACTTGCGCTGTTTTTGAACGGAAAGACCATTTCGGCCACCGATAGCACCGATGTTTATTTTGCCGAAATGCCCGACGGTTTTATAAAAGAATATGTAGCAAGCGGTGACCCGATGGACAAGGCAGGTGCTTATGCCGTGCAGGGCAAGACCTCGCTTTATATCGACAAGCTTGACGGCTGTTATTTCAACGTTGTCGGCCTGCCCGTGCGATTGCTTGCGAAGCTTTTATCACAGCTTGGACTTGACCCGACAAGGCTTGTGATGAGTTAAAATAATTACCAACATCGACAATGTGATTTTTTGTAGGGACCGACATCCTTGGCGGTCCGCTTTGAGAAATATTGTTGTTTTACGGACCGTCCGGGAGTTCGGTTCCTACATTTATATCGAATGGCCTTGTGTAAAAAACACAAGGCCACATTTTAAATGATCGGCGGTTCGGGTGTGCGGCGGTACTTCGGCAGGGGTTGCTGATAGGGGAAAACATCCTCACGGTTGATTATATTGGTATAATCCATACTGTTTTCACTGCAGTATACGGTATCAACGGTATCGTCGGGCTCGGGTCTTATGGGGTCAAACTTTTTCTTTTTATCAGACATAAAAAACGCTCCTTTCAAACCTATTGTTTGCAAAGAAGCGTTTTTATATTCTTATTGCTTTTTGTAAATTATTGAAAAATCGACCGTTCCGTCAAGCCTTGAAAAATACAGATCATAGTAACCCGAATTATAGATATAAGAGGTGGGAACCGAAATAACGGGTATTACCGAGGATTCGGTCGACAATATCGTGAGGCAATCTTCAATATATTGCTTGGCACTTGTGCTGTCGTCGGTATCGTTGAGTTTTTTAACTAAAGCGTCATACTCCTCGTTGCCGATATAAAGCCCCGAATCACCGTCGGCAAAAAGCGAAAGTATCTCGGGCGCTGTTCCCGAAAGCGGAACCAATGCGGCGGTAAATTTTCCGCTTTGGGAGTCCTCAAGCAGGCTTTCCTCGGATCGGTAAAGGCTGACGTTGACATACGCACCAAGCACGCTTTGCCATTGTGAAACTATCTCATTCAACACAGCTCTTATCTCGGAAGTATCAATGCACAAGACCTTTATTTCGGGAAGCTTGCCGTTTTTCATTTCCTTTAAGGCTTCCAAAAATTCGGTTCTTGCTTTTTCGGAATCAAGCTCATAGCCGTATTTAATACTCTCAAAACCGCCCACAGCCGAAGAAAATAACGTACTGTCCTCAGGTAAGACCGATTCGGCCGCAATAAATCGCTCGTTCATATTTACCTTGAATTTTTCACGGTGGATGGCACGTGCAAAGGCATCGGTCATCAACTCGGATGCGCCGACAGCAGAAGTTTTGTTGAACACTAAAGCGTAATTTTTAAGATAAAGTGACTCCACCTTGTAGACCTCGGTGTTTATGCCCGAAAGGTCGACCGAGGAATCAACCGCAACACCGATCTCCTTGGCTTTGATGCGCTGGAGATTGCTTTTGCCGGTGGTGCTGACCGAAAGATACACGTTTTCGGCAACAAGGTAGCGGCTGTCGGGCTCGTTGACCATAGTCAGCTTGAGGTGCTTGTCCTCCACCCATTGCGAGGGGTAATATGCGCCGTTGGTCAGAATATTTTTGCGGTCAAGGCCGTATTTTCCGCCCGTGGCTTCAAAAAATTCACGGTTGCAGGGCATAAAAACAGCCTGAGTAAGCTTTGTTGTAAAGTTTTTGTCCGGCTTTGAAAGGGTAATGACAAGGGTATTGTCATCGGGTGCCGTTACACCGATGCTGCCGTCGCCCTCGCCCGAAAGACGTTTTTCAACACCTTGAATGTTAACGAGCAGGTGAGCAAAGGCCGATTTTGTGACGGGGTCGGACGCGCGTTGTAAGGCAAACAAAAAATCGTCGGAGGTAACGGGTGAGCCGTTTTTCCATTCGGCCGCCTGAAGTGTAAAGGCATAGGTCAGACCGTCGGCACTTTTTTCGGTGGTTTTGGCGAGGTCGGGCACGGCGTTGCCGTCCTTGTCCTGCTTGTAAAGCCCTCTGAAGCAGTTTCTGACCGCTAAAAGTTCGGCCTGCGACTGCGCCTTTTGTGGGTCAATGTTGTACGGCATTTCGGTTATTCCAAAGTAAACGCTGAAATTTTCGGCCATACATCCCGACATGGTCAAAATCGGGCAAACCACAGCCAAAGCCAGCATAAAGCAGAGTATTTTTTTGAAAATTTTATGTTTATATATCATGATCAACATCCCTTTTATTTCAGTATAATATTTTAACCCACCTCCGTCAAGAGTGATGTTGAAATATTTGTAAGATCAGCGTGTGTCGGGTTATTATTTTTTATGTATTAAAAAATTTTTATCAATGTAAAGAAAAACACTTGACAGATAGGCGTTGTGTGTGTATAATAGTCGCTGTAATGAAAAATACTTTACAGAGGTGAGCGTCTTGCCGAAGGATCTGTCGGTGGTTTTACTGCTTGATTATTACGGCGGACTTTTGCCCGAAAAGCAACGCCGACTTGTGGAGTATTATTACTGCGACGATCTGTCCTTAGCCGAAATTTCCGAGACCGAGGACATAACCCGTCAAGGCGCAAGGGACGCTATCGTCCGAGCCGTCAAAAAGCTGAATGAGTTTGAATCCACGGTTGGCTTTGCCAAGAAGATAGATACGGTCAAGCGCCGATTTGAGGCTTATGAAAATGAGCCGACCGATGATAACAAGGCTTCCTTAAAGGAAGCGATAGATGAAATGTAAGGCAGGTGTGAATTTTGGCTTTCGAAGGTTTGTCTGACAAGCTGGCAGCGGCGTTTAAAAAGCTGCGTTCAAGAGGTAAGCTCACCGAGGGTGATCTCAAAGATGCAATGCGTGAAGTCCGTCTGGCTTTGCTTGAGGCCGACGTAAACTATAAGGTGGCCAAGGATTTCACCAACTCCGTTATTGAAAAGAGCATCGGCCAAAAGGTTATGGACAGCCTTACTCCCGCACAGATGGTCATAAAGATCGTCCGTGATGAGCTGACCGAGCTTATGGGCGGCGAGGGTGCCAAGATAAACTTCGCCTCCAAGATACCCACCGTTATTCTGATGTGCGGTCTGCAGGGCTCCGGTAAGACCACCCACAGTGCAAAATTAGCAAAGCGGCTGAAGGGTCAGGGTCACCGACCCATCCTTGTAGGATGCGACATCTACCGTCCTGCCGCTATTGAGCAGTTGAAGGTCTTGGGTGAAAAAATAGGTGTTCCCGTTTTTGAAAAGGGAACCCAAAAGCCTGAAAAGACTGCGGTTGAGGCCGTGAAGCACGCAAGGGATTACGGTAACGATTTTGTTATTCTCGATACCGCAGGCCGTCTGCATATCGACACCGAGCTGATGGATGAGCTTAAGCGCATCTGCAAAGCGGTCGAGGTCAACGAGATATTGCTGGTTGTCGACTCGATGGTCGGTCAGGATGCCGTAAACATCGCCAAAGCCTTTAATGAGGTGCTGGAGATTTCGGGCGTTATCCTCACCAAGCTTGACGGTGATACCCGTGGCGGTGCCGCTTTGTCGGTCAAGGCCGTTATCGGCAAACCCATCAAGTTTATCGGTACCGGTGAAAAGATCGATGATCTTGAGGAATTTTATCCCGACCGTATGGCTTCCAGGATCCTCGGTATGGGTGACGTGCTGTCGCTGATCGAGCGTGTTGAGACCCAGATCGACGAGAAGGCCGCTTTGGAAGCCGCCAAAAAGCTTGAAGAAAACAAGTTTGATCTTAACGATCTTTTAGCACAGTTTCAGCAGATCAAGAAAATGGGCAGCTTGAAGCAGATACTTTCCATGATGCCGGGTGTCGGCAACAAGATAAAGGATCTTGATGTTGATGACAAACAGCTTCAGCGAATCGAGGCTATCATCACATCGATGACCGCCAAGGAACGTGCCAAGCCCGAGATACTTAATGCCTCACGCCGTAAGCGTATAGCCGCAGGCTGCGGACAGAAGGTCGAGGATGTAAACCGCCTTATGCGTCAGTATGAGCAGATGAAAAAGATGTTCAAGCAGATGAATTCCAAGGGCGGCAAAAAACGCTTTATGAAGGGAATGCCCGGCGGCATGAACCTTCCCGATGATTTCAATATCTGATATTTGATGGAAATTCCATTAATATAAATTATTTTGCAGGAGGTGCAGAAAATGGTCAAGATCAGACTTTGCCGTATGGGTGCTAAGAAGGCTCCTTTCTACCGTGTAGTTGTTGCTGACTCCAGATTCCCCAGAGACGGTCGCTTTATCGAGTCTATCGGTTACTACAACCCCATGACCGATCCCGCTACCGTTCAGATCGATGCTGACGCAGCTAAGAAGTGGATCGCAAACGGTGCTCAGCTTACCGATACCGTTAAGGATCTTCTCAAAAAGAACAACGTTCTTTAATCAGATCAGGAGTAAATAACTATGACAGAATTGCTTGTTACCATCGTTTCGGGACTGGTTTCCCAGCCCGATAGTGTAACTGTTACCGTTGACGAGCCTAACGAGGAGGGTGTCACTGTATACCATCTTCACGTTGCCGAGGGCGATATGGGCCGTGTTATCGGAAAGCAGGGAAGGATCGCAAAGGCTATCCGCGTAGTAATGCGTGCCGCAGCGAACCGTAACAACGAAAAGATCGCCGTTGAGATCGATTGATCTCTCGGCGACTTTGGAAGATTATACCCCTCAATGCGCTTGAGGGGTATTCTGATATATATTGATTTTTATAAGATTTTTCGGAGCAATAGCTCCTCAAAATGACATTCGACTACTGAATGTCATTCTGAACGAAGTGAAGAATCTTAACTCTATAATTTATGAATTATGAATACAGGTGGAATGAAAATGCCTGAAAAATACTTACAAGCAGGAAAGGTCGTCGGAACCCACGGAATACGCGGTGAGATGCGTGTTGAGGTGTGGTGCGACAGCCCCGAGTTTCTTGCAAAATTCAAAAAGCTTTATACAGATAAGGACGGTAACGGTGCTTTGGATGTCAAGAGCCGTGCGCACGGCAATATATGCCTTGTAAAGGCTGACGGTATCGATACCATCGAAATGGCCGAAAAGTACCGTGGTAAGGTCATTTATATCGACCGTGCCGATTGCAAATTGCCCAAAGGCAGTTATTTTATAAGTGATATTGTTGGCTGTGTTGCCGTTCATCCCGAAACGGGTGAGGAATACGGTAAGGTGGTCGACGTGTCGCAGACGGGTGCCAACGATGTGTGGCACATCAAACGCAACGAAAACGAATACCTTATCCCAAATGTGCCCGATTTTGTTAAAAAGGTCGATATCGACGAGGGTAAGGTTTACATAACACCTTTAAAAGGAACGTTTGACGATGAAGATTGATATTCTGACCCTTTTCCCAGAAATGTGCGATGCTGTTTTGGGTGAAAGCATAATCGGCAGAGCTATTAAGGCGGGTTATGTTGAGGTAAACACCCACAACATCCGTGATCATGCCGGTAATAAGCACAACCGTGTGGACGATGCACCCTATGGCGGCGGCAAGGGAATGGTCATGCAGGCCGAGCCGATCTTTCAATGCTTTAAAAGCTTGTACACAGAGGGTGAACCCAAGCCTCACCTCATTTATATGTCGCCAAAGGGTAAGACCTTCACCCAAAGTGACGCAGTTAGACTTGCGGAATATGATAGAATAGTCCTTTTGTGCGGTCATTATGAAGGTGTCGATCAGCGTGTGCTGGACGAGATAGTGGACGAGGAGATTTCGGTGGGCGACTATGTTTTAACGGGCGGAGAGCTACCTGCTTTGACGGTCGCCGATGCCGTTTGCCGTATGATCCCGGGAGTACTCCCCGAGGAGGTCTGCTTCACCGAGGAAAGCCATTTTGACGGCCTTTTGGAGTATCCGCAATACACCCGTCCCGAGGTTTGGCACGGCGTTCCCGTGCCCGAGGTGCTCTTATCGGGACACCATTTGAATATTTCAAAATGGCGTGAGCAGAAATCGTTGGAAATAACCGAAAAATTGCGTCCCGATATGCTTTCAAAGCGCTCAAAGTGAAAATTTTTATTTATATATAATAAAAGTTGCACACAATTATGTGGAATTTACACAAACGGCAGTTTTTATTTTCGATTTTATTTGTCGCAATACGAAAAGTTTGTTTTTGTGATAAAGTAATTGTTGACTATTGCAAACTTTGTGGTATAATGTTAGTAAACAAAAACGACATATTGTGTTTTTGTGTGCTGACGTTACAAAATAAAGTACAATTTCCGTCGGCTGTGTTATGTCGGCGGTATCAATTGACATTAAGGAGTAGTTATTATGTTCGTAAAAGATGTTGTCGTTCAGAATCAGGTTGGTCTCCACGCACGTCCTGCAACCTTCTTTATCCAGAAGGCTAATGAGTTCAAGTCTTCCATCTGGGTCGAGAAAGAAGAGCGCCGTGTAAACGCAAAGAGCCTTCTTGGTGTTCTTTCGCTCGGTATCGTTGGCGGTACCTCCATCCGCATCATTGCTGACGGCAGCGATGAGCAGCAGGCTGTTGAGGGTCTCGTAGCCCTTGTAGAGTCCGGCTTCGCTGAGTAATTTATTTTACAAGAAAACAAGCAGTAGGAAGTTTAAAACTTCTTACTGCTTTTTCTTTTACTCCAATAATATCTTCAGCATTCTGTCGGGATCATCGAGAAAAGCCTTTGTGACTTTATAATGCTCGGTGTCGTGATAGTCAACAGACTTTATGCCGTCTTCGGTCAATTCAAAAATATCGGCATCGGGAAAGGCCATCAAAATTGGGGAATGGGTGGCAATGATAAACTCGAATCCTTTTTGACAAGTCGGTCGATCTCGGCGATAAGCGTGAGTAAACGCTTGGGCGATAAAGCCGCTTCAGGCTCGTCAAGAATATAAAGTCCGTTACCGCCAAAGCGGTTTTGCACAAGTGCCATAAAGCTTTCTCCGTGTGATTGCTCGTGCAGTGATACTCCGCCGTAGCTTTCGATGATAAATCCGCTGGCTGCAGGCTGTCGGTCCATTTCATCAATATTTGATGCAACGTTGTAGAAGCTTTCCGCTCTTAGGAAAAAACCGTCCTTGGCAATGTCCTGCTTTGATAAGGTCAGGTGCTTCCAAAGCTCAGAATGTGATTCGTTGGTTGAAAAAGCAAAGTTTCGGCTTCCGCCCTCAGGGTTAAAGCCAAAGGCAACCGCTATTGCCTCAACCAAGGTAGATTTGCCCGTACCGTTTTCACCCACAATAAAGGTCACTTTTTTGTTAAAGCTCAATTCACCCTGCTTTTTCAGGTGCATCACGGCCGGAAGGCCGTTAAGGTAAGAGTTTTCATCAAGCGGGCGGTCAAAAATCACCTTATTTATATATAATCTGCTCATTATTTTGCTCCCATAAGGCAACGTGGGGTGGCACGGCCGTTATATGGAATCTCATAAAATCCATTGCCCGATTTGGCTATTGCTATCAGCTTTTTGGTGAGGTCGGGGATATCATCGTGACCGTCGACCTCCGACAAAGGCAACCATACGACCTCGTCGTTTTCGTCATTGTCGGGATGGGCGTTACCCGAAATGTATTCAACACGGAACACGGCATACCAATCGTTGACCTGAAACCTCATTCCGAGGAGTTCTTTGACCTCTATCTCAACGTCGACCTCCTCACGGTATTCACGTTTTAAGGCGGCTTCGGGCATTTCATCGTTGTTGATGTAGCCGCCCGGGATTATAAGCATACCCTTACCACCGCCGTAGGTGTGCCGTGCAAGCAACACCTTATCATTAACAATACACACTCCTGCAACGCTGCGGTTCCAACAAGTATTTTCTCCGTTCATAAACGTACCTCTTTATATCAAATTAATAATCATATTTTGCTATATTTAAACAGTTTTGTCAAGCAAGTAGTATAGTTTTACAAAAAATAATGTTTTTAGGAAAATTAGTATTGTTTTTACGGTCAAAAAATTATATACTAAAACAAGCAGGGAGTGATAATGTGCTTCAGATAAACGAAAATGCGATACACAAGTGCAAACGTCCGATAAAGGTCTTGCAGTTTGGCGAAGGCTGTTTTTTGCGTGCGTTTGTTGATCATATGATAGATATCGCCAATGAAAAAGGCGCTTTTGACGGTAATATCGTGATGGTCAAGCCAAGGGAAACGGGTAATGTTGACCTTTTTAAAAAGCAGGATAGCCTTTATACCGTTATTCTTCGCGGTGTTGAGAACGGCGAGGTTATCGACACCCATCGCACCGTTACTGCCGTTGAAAAAACACTTCATTGCAAGGCCGATTACGAGGAATACATAGCTTTGGCCGAGCTTGACACGCTTGAGTTTATCGTTTCCAACACCACCGAGGCAGGTATCGTGCTTGATGTGACCGATAAAATGGACGGTCTGCCCAAAACCTATCCCGGAAAGCTTACACAGTTTTTGTATAAGCGTTGGGAGCATTTCAGCGGTGCTATAGATAAGGGGCTTATCATTTTACCCGTGGAGCTTATCGAGGATAACGGTAAAAAACTGCTTCAATATGTGCTGAAGCTTGCTGATGTGTGGCAGTTACCCGAAGGCTTTAAGAATTGGGTTAAAGACAGTTGTGTTTTCTGCAACACCCTTGTCGACCGAATCGTCACGGGGTATCCTGAAAATGACGATGAGGCCTTGTGGCAACAGTTGGGCTTTAAGGACGATTTGCTTGACGTGGGTGAGCCGTTTGCACTTTGGGTCATCGAAAGCGAACGTGACATAAGCGACCGATTGCCGTTTGATAAGATCGGTCTGCCGGTGGTTTTTTGTAACGATCTTATGCCATACCGTGAGTGTAAGGTGCGAGTGCTCAACGGAGCGCATACATCCTCGGTGCTGATAGGCTATCTTGCAGGATTCGATATTGTAAGGGATTGTGTTAATGATGAAATCGTGGGTGAGTTTGTCCGCAAAACGGTTATGGAGGAGATAGTGCCGCTTGTACCTTTGAATGACGCAGAGGTAAAAGCTTTTGCTGCTTCGGTTTTTGAACGGTTCCGCAATCCGTTTATCGACCACAGTCTTTTGGCAATATCGCTCAATTCGGTTTCCAAGTGGAAGGCAAGAGTGTTGCCGACATTTAAGGATCATTACGAAAAATACGGAACGGTGCCGAAAAAACTGACCTTTTCATTTGCGGCTTTGCTGGTGTTTTACCGCTCGACCGACCGCCGAGAGGACGGCCTTTATGCCAAGCGCAAGGACGGTACAGAGTATGTTGTTCACGACGGCGATGAGGTTCTCGATTTTATCTCACAGCAAAGCGGCAAAACGACCGCAGAATATGTAAGATCGGTTGCCGATAATATTGATTTTTGGGGCGAGAGTTTGACCCGATACAACGGCTTTTGCGATGCCGTTACCGATTGGGTCCGTGAAATTGAAAACGATCCCAAAATGGCTTTGCGAAAGGTTTTGGAGTGAAATATGCAGGCGATTAAAATACATAAAAATGACAATGTGGCGGTTGCCGTTGCCGACCTTAAAAGCGGTCAGACCGTTTCGGTAAACGGGCAGGATATCTATTTAAAGAATGACATTCCTGCAGGCCACAAATTTGCCATCAATGACATTAAATCAAATGAAAAGGTCATAAAATACGGGTACTCAATAGGGCTTGCGGCTGATGATATTACGGTCGGTCAGCACGTTCACACGCATAATGTGAGATCCGATGTGAACGGTATTTTAGAGTATACATATAATCCGTCATTCTCTGAACTTGAACCCATTGAGCCCGAAACCTTTTTGGGCTACCGCAGAGCAAACTCAACGGTTGGCATCCGCAACGAGGTGTGGATAATCCCCACCGTTGGCTGTGTCAACAATACCGTCAAGGAAATGGAACGTAAGGCGCAGGGGTTTTTGACCGAAAACATTGACGGTATCAAGTGCTTTACTCATCCTTACGGCTGTTCGCAGTTGGGTGACGATCAACTTAACACCTTGAAATTTTTGTCGGGAATGATAAAGCACCCCAACGCCGCCGCTGTGCTTGTGGTTGGCTTGGGATGCGAAAACGGCAATATTGACGAGCTCAAAAAGGTGCTTGGCGATTATGATGAAGCACGGGTTAAGCTTCTTGTGTGTCAGGAGCATTCCGACGAGGTAAAGGCCGGTGTAAAGCTTTTAAAAGACCTTTGCCGATATGCCGATACCTTCCGCCGTGAGCCGATACCTGCATCCGAGCTCGTGATCGGTCTTAAATGCGGCGGCTCGGACGGTTTTTCGGGCTTGACCGCCAATCCTTTGTTGGGTCAAATCTCGGACAAGCTGATAGCAATGGGCGGCAGCGCAATTCTCACCGAGGTGCCCGAAATGTTCGGTGCGGAAACCGTTTTGATGGAACGCTGTAAAACCGAGGCGCTGTTCCGGAAAACGGTTGACCTTATCAATAATTTCAAGCGGTATTTTATGAAATACGGCGAGCGTGTGGACGAAAATCCGTCACCCGGTAACAAGCAGGGCGGCATCACGACCCTTGCCGATAAATCCTTGGGTTGTGTGCAAAAGTGCGGCACCGCACCCGTATGCGATGTTTTGGAATACGGCGAGGCGGTCAAAACACACGGTCTGTCGCTTTTGTCGGCACCGGGTAATGACCTTGTAGCTTCCTGCGCGCTTATGGCATCGGGCGCACATATGGTGCTTTTCACAACGGGTCGTGGCACACCGTTTGGCTGTCCCGTGCCGACCGTCAAGATATCAAGCAACAGCACGCTGTTTGAAAAGAAGAAAAACTGGATAGATCTTGATGCAGGGAGGATGCTGAGCGGTGAAACGCCCGAAATGCTTCAAAACGAGCTGTTAGAACTTATTTTGGATATTGCCTCGGGAAAAGTGACCGCCAAGTCGGAAGCACTTGACAACCGTGATTTAAGCATTTTTAAGGATGGCGTTACTCTTTAATATATAGGTGGTGTTATTATTGAAAACATCTTATGAGGTTGTTGTTGTCGGCGCCGGCCCTGCCGGTATTGCGGCTGCTTATTCGGCGGCAATGTGCGGAGCCGACACGCTTTTGATCGAAAAAAGCGGTTGTGTCGGTGGAATGAGCACAAGCGGACTTTTAAGTGCGTGGTGCGGTAGTTGTTCAAGCGGCTTTTATCAGAAAGTGAGGTCGCTTACCACCGAAAAACGTGTTCGCCGTTGCGTTTACTCGCCGGAAACGCTTAAAACGCTATATTTGACTCTGCTTAATGAAGCAGGTGTTAACCTTATGCTACACACAAGTTTTATTAAAGCAAACGTTAAAAACGATATTATAAACAGCATTGATATTTTGGGCGCAGGTGAGGTTTTCACAGTAAAAGCCAATGTATTTATTGATGCCACAGGTGACGGCTTTGTTGCAAGATCGGCAGGTGTTCCATACTGTAAAGGCCGTGAGACCGATCATCTTATGCAACCGATGTCGTTGATCTTTACAGTTGGCGGTGTTGATGATTCAAGGGCGGTTTACCCAACCTTTAAAACGCACCCGGATATACAGCAAAAAATGCAGGAGTACGTTGAGGCAGGGAAGATCGCTCATCCTGCAGGTCACGTTATTCTTATTGAGGGTTATCATTCAGGGACTGCAACGGTTAATATGACCAACGTAATTATGTCTGACGGAACCGACGTAGCAGACATTACCTCTGCCGAGCTACTTACTCGCCGACAGGTGCCGCAGATAATAGAGTTTTTGCGTGAATGTGTACCCGGATATGAAAAGTGCTATTGCCTGCAGACGGCTGAATACATCGGTGTGCGTGAAAGCCTGCATTTTGAGGGCGATTATACTCTGTCCGAAAATGATATACTCAATCAAACGATTTTTGACGATTGGGTCGTTGCCAATGCGGCCTTTTCTTTTGATAACCACAACCTTACGGGAAGCGGTGTTGACAAAGGCAATCTAAAATATAACGGAGAAAGATACACTATACCTTATCGCAGCTTGTTGGCCAAAGGAATTAACAATCTGTTGCTTTCGGGTCGCAATATTTCGGGCACACACATGGCACACTCGAGTTTCAGAGTAATGCCGATAAGTAGTGGCACAGGTGAAGGTGCGGGTGTTGCGGCGGCACTGTCCGCTAAAAATGCAACCGACCTACGAGATGTTGATATAAAGCGGGTTCAAGATATTCTCGTTGGCCGATTCGGCGGTGAATTGCCGAAACCTATTATATAATGAAAAAACACTTGACAACCGTGACGGATGCCAAGTGTTTTTTATTATTGTGTAACGAATACTACCAGCTGTGCTGGTAGCTCCAAAAAGCTTTAGCTATGCATAGTCCTACCGCAGAGGAAAGCCTCCCCTGTGTAAGGGGAGGTGGGCAAAATCTTTGATTTTGCTCGGAGGGGTTGTACTAATAGTGACAATCCCTCAGTCAGCCGTTCGGCTGACAGCTCCCTTTGCACAAGGGAGCCTTGGTGCGCTCATAACAGCATCTGCGGTGGTAGGGCAGGATGTGCAAGCGAAAGATATCTCCATGTGCCTATAGGCTCGGCGGGTAAAAGGCCCTAAGGGGGCTGTGCATACCACCGGCGCGGCCGGTAGTTATGATTCAAGCGTTTTCTTTTTTCTTTGCTTGTGCAAGATTGAATAAATGAAAATACCGATAAGAGGAAAGAGCATTCCGCACAGCATACCAAGCTTCATTCCAAGCTGTTCGGGCGAAAGACCCCAATCAGCCGCAAGTGTCAAAGCACCCGGAATCTCCATTGTTGCGTCGGTAATAACACCGACCAGCTGTGGGCCCACCGATGCGCCGAGGTCACCGCCTGCCGCCATAAGTGCAAACATAAATACGCCGCCGTGGGGAAACTTTTCGGTTGCCACCATCAGCATACCCGGCCACATCATCGAGGTGCAAAGACCGGTAAAAGCACAGGCCAAAAGACCAATTATCGCAATGTCTGATACTGCGGCGGTAAGGTAGCACAGCGTTGCTCCGATCGAACCAAGCAAAATGACCTTGGTAATGTTTTTGCCGATCTTGGAGTATAAGGTTCGGCCGATGCCTAACGTTACGGCAAACATAGCAACACCGAAGATATCGCCCCAAACCTTGGAAATGCCGAGCGACTGCTCAAGATAGCTCGATGCCCATTGAGCCATTGTGACCTCACTTGCACCGCCGAGAAAGATGGCGATCACGCAGAGCCACAAGGTCTTGTTTTTAAGCTGATTCAAAGCGCCCGATACCTTATCGGGAGTTTCCATTTTGGGCATTTTTGCGTTGGAAAATAACAGAGCCGATGTTAAAGGGATAAGCGCAAAGCCGAAAACAAGCCATTGCCAAAGATCTCTGCCTAAAAGCCTTATAAAAAGGGTGAAAATAACAACAAAGAACACAACGCCCCAGGCATATACCGAGTGTAGCTTGCTCATTTCACGGTCGGGGTCATCGGCAGGCAGAGCGGCGATTATGGGACTTATCAGCACCTCGGCAAGACCTGCACCGAGCGAGAAGATAACGGTACCGATAACCAGACCAAGATAAATATTATTCGGCATTATCCACGGAGTCAGTCCGTAGAACAGCAAGCCTACCGCACCGATACACGGCATCAGCTTGACGGTAAGCGGGATGTTGAATTTGTGCGAGAAGAACGAGAATATAAGGTCAATGCTCAGCTGTGTGACAAAGTTTATCAGCACCAGCGTTCCCAAAAGGGAATATGATATTCCGTAAAGCTCACGGAAGGTCAAAAACAGCAGCGGTGACAGATTGCCGACCACCGACATGGTAAAGCTTGAAGAATAGCAAGCGGCCTTTAAACGTTTGATGTTAAGTTGCATAGGTATCAGCTCCGATCAGCCAACATAATAACACATTACGGTGGCAAATTCAAGGTCAAATGTGCTTTATTTCCTTGACAAACGGAAGTTTTAAGCGCATAATTCAGTTATACATAAATTTCAAGAGGATACTATATGAAGATTTCGATACTGACCATAACTCCCGAGTTTTTTCAAGGCTTTTTGAATACCACCATCGTAAAACGTGCGATCGACAAAGGTAGATGTGAAATTGAGATAATTGATATAAAGAGCTACGCCCACGGTTCTTTCAGACATATTGACGATTCACCATTTGGCGG
This sequence comes from Clostridia bacterium, assembly GCA_017416345.1. GTDB lineage: Bacteria > Bacillota > Clostridia > Oscillospirales > Acutalibacteraceae > UMGS172. The sequence continues at coordinate 31,614 of JAFQCR010000014.1, forward strand.
CGGCAGGGGAATGGTAATGCGCTGTCAGCCGATATACGACGCTTTGCAGGAGATCTGCGACGAAGGTTCGCATAAGATACTGCTTTCACCCAAAGGCACTACCTACACCCAAAGCAAGGCAAGGGAGCTGTCCGGTAAAAAACATATCGTGTTGGTGTGCGGTCATTACGAGGGCGTGGACGCACGTGTTGAGGAATGGATGGACGAGCAGTTATCTATCGGTGACTATGTGCTGACGGGCGGTGAATTGGCCGCCGAGGTCATTACCGATTCGATAGTCCGTTTGCTTGACGGGGTGCTTCGTGAAGGCTCTGCGACCGAGGAATCGCACGAAAACGGTCTTTTGGAGTATCCGCAGTACACCCAACCGAGAGAGTTTAACGGTCAGTCTGTTCCCGAGATTCTGCTATCGGGTCATAAGGCAAAGATCGAGGAATGGCGGCTGACACAGTCACTGCTGCTGACCCGCAAGCACCGTCCCGATATGTTTGAAAAATACGGTTTGAGTGACAAAGAAAAGAAGCTGCTTGAAAAAGCAGACAAAGAATAAATTAAGACCTCTGTGTATTGAAATGCACAGAGGTCTTTAATGTTACTCATCCTTAAATACCTTTTTGACGGCCTCAAGATAACCGTAGCCGTAAAGGTCATCGGGCTGTAGGTAGCTGGTTTCGGTCCATTCGTTCCAACTGTTTATGGTCACAAGTCCGACGTTGGTTTTTTCGGCCAACTCTTTAGCAAGAACCAAAGCCTTTTCAAACTCCTCGGGAGTGTTGTTTTTGACTATGTGGTTGGCACCTGTTTTGTATCGTGGAGTATTGTCCCAACCGATGGAAACGTGGGGGCAGTAGGGGATGTTATAGTTGTCCGCGATCCATTTCCATTCAACCTTTGCGGTCTCTACAATATCGGCATAGTCGCGGTTCATATTAGTGAAATGGCAATACTGATAATGGGTCAGCGAGCTGAACGGCATCAGCTTGATGACCTCGGAAGGATCGTAGGTGGTAACACCGCCGTCAAAGCCCGAAATGTTGGTCTTTATCTTTCCAAACTTGACGTATTGGAAATGAACGCCGTCAAGACCTGCCTTTTTGGCCTCTTCATTAAGCCATTCCATTTCAGCTTTAGCACTTTCAACGCCGCCAAGTCCGTCAATGAAGTTCTGCAGGTCGTAAATGCTCAAAACCGGCTTGTTGTCTATCTTATAATACTCGGGCAGGGTGAAATACTTTTCAATCCAGCGCTTGCCGATCTTGCGGAACTGTTCGTTGCTTACCGAACCCGTCCAGATGTTTGTAGTGCGGTCAAGATGCGCAATTCTGCGATCCCACCCGTAGGTGACATCGTGGTTGGCCCACATAAGGTAGAATTTCATTTTAGAACGGTTTTTGGTCTTCAGAAAACCGTCATTTAAGCATTGCTCCAAAAACGGACGGTCGTCATACCAATACCAATCATAAATAAATATGTTTACGCCATGGTCGGTTGCGGCCTCGATCTCCATCTCCATAACATACGGGTCAGCCTCATTGACATAGCCCCACAAAGGCTTTCTTGGCCACAGATGGCCTTCATATCTCGGCTTGGCATCTCTGACGGTTTCCCATTCGCCCATGCCTTCGGGCCAAAATATCCTCGTTCTGCCCTCATCGCCGGTGTAGGCAGGCCAAACGTATGCTGCAACATCTATCTTACCCATAATTATTCTCCTTAAAATGTTGAATTGGTTGGATTTGTCTGTATTATACAACATTTGATTATCAATGTCAATCGGTTTTAATTCTAAATTTTAAATTTAATGATACAAAAACGAACCCCACAGTTTAAAATCGTGGGGTTGCTGTATGTTACTGATAATAGAACATATCCTGGCCGTCGATCTGATAGATGTGAACATAGTCAACAATATACTTGTTGGAGGTGTTCCAATAATCGGCGGTAATGTCAGGTACCTGGTTGCCCGTACCGGGGTTGGCGACCGTCATGGAAACGATAACGCTCAAGGTCTCATTGAATGCATCGTAATCGTTATCAGTTATCGAGCCGCTAAAGCGATCGCAATTGTGCAGGTCGTCGTAATTGTACTCAAACTGAACAAAGCCGTCAACGGTGAATTTTGCTCCTGTAGGAGTCCAGAAGAAGCCAAAGGTGTGGAAACCGTCGTTAAAGCCTGCTTCCTTGCCCGAGTCGGCCTTTCTGTCAGAGGTGCCCGATACATTTTGGGTCGCATATTTTGCATATCCCATATTATCGGCCGCGGAGGTAGGCCACGAGTGCATATTGAAGTTGGTGTAACGGGCGTTTCCGAAGCTCTCGTTAACGTCGACCTCGCTGGAATAGAAGCCCGTACCCGTCTTGTTGTGATTTGTCCATGTTGCAGTCCAAAGTCCTGCACCGTGAGGAGTTACACAGCTTACCTCAAGGTAGCCGTAACGGTACTCCATCTTACCGTGGGTCTTTATCATACCGCCGTAGAACATCTTTTCCTCTTCATTGAAGTCGGCTTCAATAACAAGGTTGCCGTTTTCAATATAGGTGTGCTCATCCGAGCGTTTGCTTCTCCAACCGTCAAGAGCCGCGGTAATATTGCTGCCTTCGATCTCGTTCCAAACCTCGGTGTTGATATCCTCACCGTCAAAATCCTCAACAAAGGTACCGCGGTAGTAGTCCTTTGTGGAGTAGGAGCTGATAGCTTCGGAATACTTTCCGCTTACAACGGTTCCTGCGGCAAAGGTAGTACCGTCGGCCGCCGCTTCAAGCTGTTTTGCAAGCTCGGATATTGCCATGGCAAGACTTTGGGTGCTTCCGCCGTTTACATAGATGTTGCCGCTGCCAAAGCTGTAGGCGTAGTCATCGGTTGTAAACGAGCTTGTGTCTATCTTGTATTTGTTATCCCTCGAATGACCCGTTACGTCACCGATAAATATGTTGGATTGGTTGTTGACTTCGGTCCAATCGCATTCCTTAACGATGTTGAACTCGCAGGAGGTGGCGGTGATGCCTTTTATGGTATCACGAAGCTTTTCGAGCTGCATCATTGCAAGGTAGGAGAAATTCTGCGAGGGGACAACGATATTGTGGGTACGTCCGTTTGCATAGCCCAATGTCCAAGTGCCGATCTTGATAGTGGTCTTGGCATAGGTCTTTTCCGGAACTGTCTCCTTGATGATAAAGTCATCAAAATATACGGTTGCGGTGCAGGAGGCGGTGCCCAAAGAGTGACTTCCGTCCTGTGCAAGCAAAATAAGATATGCGTCGGGATAATCGGAAATACCCGTGCCCTTGTAGGTGAAGGTGTTGGATACCGTTACCCATTTACCCTCGGTATTGACAGTGCTTGACCATGTAGAGTTGGACTTTCCTCCGCTTATACCCACATTTTCCTTCTTACAGCCTCTTAACTGAAGTGAGACGCCCTTTTCGTTAAGATCTTCGGCATAGTATCGGAAAGAAACGGTATAGGTGTTACCAACGGTAAGTCGGTAAGGTATGGGTGAGGAGCCATATGATGACTCTGCCAAAGCAAAATGATGGTTACCGACCGAGCCGGCGAGATCGACCATCATTACGGTATTATCGGGGTCGGTAGGGTCGGCTGTGAGCTGTACACGGGTGTTTTTGCTGAAATTACTGTTAGGGTCTATCAGCGCCTTGTTTTCGAAGGTATTGATAGCCGCATCATATTTTGCATAAAGCGTTGTGTTGCCGCACTGGATCTTTTTGTAGGGGACGTTGAGCTTTTCGTTATACCAGCCTATAAACTCAACTCCGTCGATGGGGTCGGCATCGGGGATGTCGTCACCGATGTTGAAATCGTTGTATATGGTAACCTCACCGTTTTGATTAAGCGTTACGTTTTTGGCTTCGGTGCGGATAACAATATCGCTGTCCCCGGGAAGCTCTATGATTCTGATATTGTCAAGGTACAGATCAAGCTCGGGAACCAGCACGGTGTTTGCGGTATCGGTATAGTGACTGTTCTGTGAGGTGATGATGAGGTGGGGGAGGTCGGCGACATCAGAGGATGCGGTCAGAAGCATAGCGGCACTTGCCCATTTGTTGACGGTCAGCATGGTCTGCGTGGACAAAGCATCGGTCTTACTGCCTGAATAACCTATCTTATTTTCTGCCGCTCCGCGCACACCGACGCTCTGGTGCGTGACGGCGGGATTATTTGAAGAAATATAGTAATCATAGGTGATGACATATTTATTGCCGGCTGTAAGAGTATAACCGACGGTCGAGCCTTCGACAAGCGAGGGTGAAAAATGCGTGTTGTTGCCGTTGTTACCCAAAATACCCTTTAAGCAGATGTTATCGGCTCCTGTGGGATCGGCTGTACGGTACCAATTGAAGATGCTTTTCATCACCATACGGTTGGCGTATCTGTAATTGGGGTCATACAAGCCGCCAAGCTCGAAGGATATCTCGGTCAAAGAGGTGTACTTTGCATAATATTCGTCAACGCCCTCGGTGACAACGGTGTACTTGGCGGTGAGGGTCTTGTCATACCATCCGTCAAAGGTATAAGATGCTTTGGTAACCTCGTCATAAATGGCATCGGGTGTGGGAAGTGTATCACCGACCGCAAGCTCGGTATACTCAACTTTACCGTTGTTTATCAGCTTTATATCGGTATTGTTCTTGTAGACATCAACATCGGAGATCGTAAGGTTATCTACATAGAGGTTATGTACAGCGTCGGATGCGGTAAACAAAAAGCGGATGTACAGATAGGGGTGATCGGTCACGTTGGTGACGGTAAAGGTGCAGAGCGTCCAATCGCCCGTATTTTTAAAGGTTCCGCTGTTGGGCACCAAGGATGACGGGTATTCTATTTTCTCTTTAGAACCCGAAAGGTAGATGCCCTCATCCGAAACGCCCCAGGTCTCAAGTCTGAATGCGGCGCTTGAGGGGTCGGTCTCGGCAAAGCGGTAATAGAAGGATACACGGTAGGTGTGATCCTTTTTAAACTCAAAGCCCTTTGTGTCGATACCGTCGCAAACGCTCGGGACGATACCTCTGATGTTGCCTGAAAGGGGAGTGTGCATAACCTTGCCCTCTCCGCCAAACGGATCATCCACTTGGAAAATGTAGTTTCCGTTGTTGGGGTTGTAGATGGAGGCCGAATCAAAGGTGTATTTGGCGTAGCCGTCGTATACGCCGTACAAGGTGTCGTAGGTGTTGCTGACGGTGGTACGCTGTACTCCCTCCTCAGTAAACCAGCCTAAAAATCTGTGGCGAGCAGGTGCCTCCGAGTAAATATCGTCAAGCGCAGGCAAAGTATCACCGACGGTCAGCGAGCTTTGCTCGGTGATACCGTGAAGCGAAAGCTCAATACCGCCTATGCCGTTGCCTGCGTTGATATCCATTATGCGGTATCTTCCAAGCACCTCGTTATATGAGGTCTCGCCAAGGGCGTAATAGGTGTACTGTGAGCCGCTGCGCACGTACATAACTGTTGAAAAACGCTGAATATAGGTCGTGGTGCCGTTTTCCTTGGAAAGCCCCGTAAGTATCATCTGGTACGCTGTGGTATCGTCAAAAACCGAATATGCGATATCGTAGTTACCCTTAAGATAGCAAACGCCGGTCCGCACGTTGGCCGAAACGCCGTTTGATATATCATACCAATCGGCATCCTCAAGCGCAAAGGCGGAGGGAGTGACTATAAAGCCTATCTCATCGGCATTTTCCTTAACGGTGTTGCTGATGATACCCTTAAAACGCAAGCCTGCGGAAAGGTAAGCTCCGTTGTTTTCAATAGCCGATCTCGGGGTCCTTAACGAAACTGCGGCGGTGAGTCTGTCAAGCTTGGGAACGGCATCCTCTCTGGGGTCGATCTCTACAAGCTGAATGTTGTCAAAATAAGCCGTGGCGTTCATTACGCCGAACAAAAAATGTATTTCCTTGTTCCAAAAGTCCGCATAGTTTGCACCGTTTTTCAGAATAGCCGCCAAAAGCGATTCTCCCGAAGTATCAAGATAAATACCGTAATGCTGCCATTCGGTCGACAGCGTAAAGTCGGCCGAGGTCTCGGCCTTGCCGTCGATATAATACTGCACATCCTCGTCCTGCTTGGCATATCCCGTCAAAAAATGACGGCAGCTTCCGCTTGAGGTCTTTGTGCCTATCAAGGTCAGCAATTTGGCGCCGTCGGTATCGGACTTGGCGTCAAAATATATGTAATATCTTCGGTCCTTGATGATGTCAAGATCGTCAAAGCAGACACGGGCGTTTTTACTGCTGACCGTTTTCAGCACATTGCCGTGTTCACCGTCGGCAACTATGGAAAGGTCGTCATAGGTGGCGTCTGCACCGATGTAAAGCTCCTGCACACTTTCGTTCTCAAAGGTGTGCAAAGCGCTTTCGTTGTAGCCTATGCCCTGGGCGTTCACCGTACGTGATGAAACGGTCAGACCTACCGACACAAGGCTGATCAAAATGCTCAAAATAAGAAGGATGCTTACAACTCGTTTTCGGAACATATTTTTCTCCTTTGGAAAGATATTACTGTACTTTTGATTTTACCTTATTTTTTATGTAAAATCAATGCTTTTTTGTATCAATATGCAGTTATACGGCAGTATATCGCATAACTTGAAACCAATATAAAAAAACAGAGCATTTCGGGTGAAATGCTCTGTTTTGAAATTGATCTTACGACTGCGGAGGAGTAAAGTAGATCTCCTGACCGTCGATCTGATAAATGTGGATGTATTCGGCGATGAACTTGTTGGTGGTGTTCCAATATGATGCGCCGAGGATGGGATCCTTACCCCAATTGGAGTTTGCAACCGTCATCGAGAAGATGAGAGAAAGCTTTTCGTTGAAGGCATCAACATCGTCGTTGTAGTAAGAGCTGGACTTGTTGATGTTATATTCAAACTGAACCTTACCGTCAACGGTGAATACATGTCTGTTCTCGGTCCACAGATATCCGAAGGTGTGGAAGCCGTCGCTAAGGCCTGCGGTCTTTCCCGAATCAAAGTTTTTCTCCTCATAGCGGCCGTCCAGAGAGTAGTGAGTCTTGCCGAAGTTGGTGCCTGCACCGGTGGGCCAGGTGTGCATATTAAAGTTGGTATAACGTGCATCACCGGAGCACTCGTTAATGTCTATCTCGCTGAAGTACATACCTTCTCCGCCGGTTGTGGGATTGGCCCACATGGCAGTCCAGATACCCTCGCCGTGAGGTGTGATACAGCTTACCTCGAGGTAACCGTAGCGGTACTCCATTCTGCCGTGGGTCTTAAGCATACCACCGTAGAAGAGCTGATTTTCCTTGGAGTAAGCGCCCTCAATGACCATCTTTCCGTTTTCAATATAGCAATGCTCGGGGGAACGGATGCTTGACCAGGTGTTATCCTCCATACTGTGGTAGACACCGTTCTCGTCATAGAAGCCCCTGGCCTCAATGGCGCCGCCGTCAATTATATTCCAAAGGTCGGTGTTGATCTCGGTGCCGTCAAAGTCCTCCAAAAGGGTGGGACGGTAATAATTCTCGGTGGAGTAGGAGTCGATCTTTTCGGAATACTTGCCGTAGATCTTTCCGGTAAGGTTAGAGCCGTCGGCTGCAGCCTCGTAAGCTCTGCCGAATTCGGAAATACCCATAGCCAGAGCATAGGTGCTTCCGCCGTTGATGTAAACATCACCGTTGCCGTAGCTTATGACGTAATCGTCAGAGGTGAGGCTGCTCGAATTCACCTTGGCGGAGGAGTTATCCTTGGAATGTCCGGTGACATCACCGATAAAGATGTTGAACTGGTTATCGGCCTGCGTCCATTCGCTGTCACGTACGATCTTGAAGGTCGTAGCAGAAGAGGTGGAGTTTTTGAAAAGGGTCACCAGTTCTTCACACTGCATCATGGCAAGGTAAGAGAAGTTCTGCGAGGGTACAACGATGTAGTGGGGTCTGGGCTGGTAACCGATGGTCCATCCGCCGGCCTTTACAGCCTTCTTGGTGTAGGTCTTGGCACCCTCGACCTCCTTAATGACGATATCGTCAATATAAAGTGTTGCGGTGCACTTGGTGGAATCGGCGCTCTGTTGTGCCAGCATCAAAAGGAACTCATCCGAGTCTGCGGTCAATCCCGTACCGTTGTAGGTGAAGGTGACCGATGCACCGGTCCAGGATTTTTCGACATTGGCAGTATAACCGCCGAATGCGTTAGTCTTACCGCCAACAGAACCGATATTGGCCTTATGGCAACCTCTGAACTGTATTCCGATGCTGCCGCCATTGAGGTTTTCGGCGTAATACTTAAAGTAGACTGTGTACTTATTGCCACGGGTGAGCTTGTAGCCTTCGGAGCTGTAGCCCGACTCGTTAAGCGCAAAGTGGATATTGTTGCCGTTGTCCTTGATATTATACTTCAAAACGGTATTGGAGCTGTTGGTGGGATCCTTGGCAAGCTCGTATGCAGCCATACCGTTGGAGCCTATCTTACCGTTGGGATCGTAATAGCCACCGTCTTCAAAGTTGATGACATTGCCGTCATACTTGGCGTAAAGAGTAACGTTGCGGTTGGGCACTACATTGTAAGGTGCGCTGAGCAGCTCGTTGTACCAGCCGACAAAGTTAGCACCGTAATAACCCTTGGGCGTAGCAAGAGAGTTACCGATATAGGTCTCGGGCGACTTGGTGACAGCTCCGTTATCATTGTATTTCAACGAGTTAACAATGTATTTTACGGTTATATTATCACTTGCAGAGTATTCGGTGATAATGATGTTGTCAAAGTACAGAGTGAGATTGGTGATCTGGGAGCTTCCCTGGGCAAGAATTATGAGATAAGGCGAAGCGGTAACGGTGTCATCCGCCTCGAACATAACGCAGGTGCTGTCCCACCGGTTGGCAATGCTGAGGTCGCCCGAGGTGAGAGCTGAGGTCTTTTCTCCCGCAACGCCTATCTTGTCATATGAGGAGCCGCGAATTCCTATAGAGGTGTAGGGAACGGTATCGCTCTTAAGATAATAGTCAAATGCGATAACATACTTTTTGCCTGCTTCAAGCCGGAAGCCTTCGTCGGAGCCTTCAAACAGCGAAAGTGCAAAATGGGTGTTATTGGCATTACCGCTGATATTGGCTCTCATGCAGATGTTATCGGCTCCGGTCGGGTCGGGAACACGGTACCATGATGCAACGGAGGTCTTGTTGTGAACGCTGTAGCGGTTATGAGGGTCATACATACCGCCGGTCTCAAAGGTGTACCTGGTGTATGTATCGTATACTGCATAATATTTGGTGACCGAAGAGACTGCCTTTGTATACTTGGTCGTAAGGGTCTGATCATACCAGCCCTTGAAGGCGTGTGTACGCTCGGTGATGGGATCGGTATAACTGCTGAGAGTGGGCAGGGTATCACCGACTTTATAGTTGCCGCTTTTTACGGTACCGCCGTCAATAAGCTTGATCGAACCGTCGTCCTCTGCGGTAATATCATGTATTACAAGGTCATCGAGATAGAGATTGTACGCCGCAGAGGTGCTGCCGCCGAGCAGACGGATATACAAATGCTTGTAATCTGAGGTGTTGGTTACGGTAAATTCGCAGGTGGCCCAATCGCTCTGCTTGGTCAAAGTTCCCTTGGTTGCGGAGAAGGTGGGGCTGAGTGCTTGCTTATAGCCGTTAAGATAGATTCCTTCAGGGTCGACCGCATAGACCGAAACGCTGCAGGATGCCGCAGAATTGTCAGCGGTGGCGTATCGGTAGCTGAAGGATATCTTATATGTGTGTCCCTTCTTGAAATCGAAGCCTTGGGCTAAAGAATTATCGTAAACAGAGGGAATAAGGCCACGGTAGTAGCCTTTGTAATAGGCGTCGTTTGCACCAAAGACCTTGGTAAAGAGCACCTTACCGTCACCGCCGAAGGGATCGTTTACGGCAGAAATAAGCTTGCGGTTGTTGGGGTCATAAAAGCCGCCGTTATCAAACTCGTAGGCGGTATAGCCGTCATACAAGGCGTAAAGCGTCGTGACATAATCGGGAACGGTCGTATATCGGGTGGTGAGGGTCTTGTCATACCAGCCGATAAACGGATAACGTATGAGATCCGACGAAAGATATGTATCAAGCGTCGGCAGAGCGTCTCCCGGCATGAGATCGTAGGTATTTACCTGACCGTTGTTAGTAAGGGTTATGGGAATACTTCCGTCAAACTCGGGAATGGGGAAGTCCTCCTCGCCGAAAATGGAGTTATACAAAAGATAAACGGCATCATCGCTGTTGACACTACCGTCTTCATTAATATCTCCGTTGCGCTTCAAGGAATACTCATCATCGCCGTAGATGGTGTTGTAGAGCAGATATATTGCGTCATCGGCATTTGCTCTGCCCGAACCATCCATATCACCGGCAATAAGAGTTGCTGCGCTGAAGGTAGATGCGAACAGCACAAAAACCAAGAACAGCGCCGTTAAAGGGATGATTTTTGAAAATACTTTTTTCAAGATATGACCTCCCGAACAATAGAAAGCTAAAGATACAACAATTATAAACTAAAATCCACACAAAAACAAGGTTTTTTTGTAAAACTTTTACAAAAAAGCCGAAACGACACGTAAAACGATATAGTTTCGGTTTTTACAAAAAAACAAAGCATTCCGTAATGTTGAATGTTACGAAACGCTCTGTTTAAAAGTGAATTTTATTCAGTTTTTTCGGGAGGAGTGAAATATATCTCCTGACCGTCGATCTGATAAATGTGGATGTACTCCGCAATGTACTTGTTGGAGGTGGTCCAGTAATCGGCACCAAGGATCGGGTCTGCACCCGACGAGGGGTTGCCGACCGTCATCGAGAAGATAAGGCTCATCTTATCGTTGAAGGCGTCGATATCGTTTTTGTAATAGTTGCTTGATTTATCAAACTTATACTCAAACTGCACCATACCGTCGGCGGTAAATACGCCCTTGTCCTCGGTCCAAAGGTAACCGAAGGTGTGGAAGCCGTTGTTAAGACCTGCCTCAGCGCCGGAATCGAACTTCTTGGCGCTGCAGCCACTACGGCCGTCCAACGAGTAATGTGTTTTTCCGAAATTGGCACCGGCCGTGGTAGGCCAGGTATGCATATTAAATGCGGTATACCGTGCATTGCCGAAGCATTCGTTAACATCGATCTCGTTACGGAAGAGGCCGGTGTCGCCCTTGTGAGGCGTTGCCCAGGTGGCGGTCCATAAGCCTTCACCGTGAGGAGTGATACAGCTTACCTCAAGGTAGCCGTAGCGGTATTCCATCTTTCCGTGCGAACGGAGCATACCGCCGTAGAACATTTTTTCTTCCTTTGAATATGCCGCTTCGATGACCAGCTTACCGTCCTCGATGTAGGTATGCTCGGCCGAGCGCATACTTTGCCAATCGTTATCGGCCTTGCTGTAGTATGTGCCGTCCTCATCGTAGTAGCCTCTGGCTTCAATGTGGCTTCCGTTGTAGATCTTCCAGATATCTGTATTGATCTCCGTGCCGTTGAAATCCTCAAGGAAGGTGGGACGGTAATAGGTCTTGGTGGAATAAGAAGCTATCTTTTCGGAATACTTGCCGTTGACCGCAGCGGTGAGCGAGGTACCGTCGGCAGCGGATTTAAAGACTTTCGCAAATTCCGAAACGCCCATTGCTGTGGCGTAAGGACTGCCGCCGTTGATGTAAACGTTGCCGTTGCCGTAGCGGATAGCGTAATCGTCCTCAGTAAATGAGGAGGTGTCGATCTTTAATGAGGTCTCGCTTGAATGACCGGCAACATCTCCTACGAAGATGTTAAACTGATTACTCTTCTGCGTCCAGTTGCTTTCCTTAACAATGTTAAAGGTAGGAGCGTTTACAGCGGCCTTGTTGAGCATTGCGGTCAGCTCTTCGATCTGCATCATTGCAACGTAAGAGAAGTTCTGACTGGGGATGACCACGTTGTGCTCATAATTGCGGTTCCATATAAGGTATCTATACTGAGCACCGATAGCGGTGTTTCCGATCTTGACGGTCTTTCTTGTATAGGTTTCGGATGCAACGGTCTCTTTGACAACGATATCGTCAAAATAAACGGTTGCGGTGCAGGCTTCGGCTCCGCTTGCCTGTGAACCGTCCTGCGCAAGCATAATAAGATACGGATGTTCAATATCGGTAAGATTTGTTCCGCTGTAGGTAAAGGTGACCGATGCGTTGGTCCAAACACCTTCGGCGCTTATCTTTACCGCACCGTAGCCCGACGACTTTCCGCCCTCTTTACCGATGTTTTCGGGCTTACAGCCTCTGAACTGAACGTTTACCCCATTGCTGTTAAGGTTTTCGGCATAGTACTTAAAGGATATCGTATAAGTGTTGCCGACGGTCAGCTTGTAGCCGTCCTCATTGGAGTATCCCGACTGAGCCAAAGCAAAATGGTTGTTGCCGTCATTGCCCTCAAGCGACACCTTGATAACACGGTTAGAGACCTTTGTGGGATCGGTCGTTACGGTATAGGGCGAAAGACCTTTACCGAAACCGCCGTTGGGATCAAAATATCCGCCGTTCTCAAAATTGATTATGGTCGAATCGTATTTTGCGTAAAGAGTGATTGCACGAGTCGGAACTGTCGAATAAGGGACGGTGAGGGTGTCGTTATACCAGCCTAAAAATTCCGCACCGTTGTAGGTGATGGGGGCCTCAAGCTCGGCGCCGATATAACTCTCGTCATAGTGTGTGATTATTCCGTTATTGTTGTAATTTACGTCGTCAACATAGGTCTTTAAGGTTATGTTTTCGTCAGCCTCGTATTCAGTTATGACTAAATTGTCAAGATACAGCATAAGATCGTCATCGCCACTGTTACCCATTGACAGTATGATCAGATAAGGCAAGGCCTCAACATCGTCCTCGGTTGTGAACAGGATTCTTGTTGTGTGCCATGCTCCGGGATTGTATAATTTTCCGCTTGCTATCGGATCGGTCTTGTTTCCTGATTTGCCGATGTTTTCAAGTTTTGAGCCTCGGAACGAATAGTCTTGTTCAGTGCTTAATGATGACTCAAAATAATAATCAAAGGTGATCAGATACTTTCTGTTCGGCAAAAGCTGATAACCTTCATCAGAGCCTTCAAACAAGGAGGGGGCAAAATGGGTGTTGTTGCCGTTGTTCTTGAGCTTGGCCCTCATACAGATGTTGTCTGCACCGGTCGGATCGGGCGCACGGTACCAAGAGGGAATACCGGTGCTGGTTGCGCTGTAACGGTTATAAGGGTCAAACATACCGCCGAGCTCATAGCTGTAAGCAGTATAGTTTTCAAATCTTGCGTAATACGTATCGACCGAAGCGTCCACAGTGGTGTATTTGGTTGTGAGCGACTTGTCGTACCAACCCAAAAATGCGTGAGTTTTGCTGGTGTAATTATCGTAAGAGTCCTCCAACACGGGGAGTGTGTCACCGACTGCAAGGTCGGTAGACTCGACAATACCGCCGTTAACGAGCTTCACGGCATCGGCGTCGGTCTCGGTTATATCATAAATTGTAAGGTCGTCAATATAAAGGTTGTATACCGTTGAAGCGCTGCCGCCCATAAAACGGATGTACAGATGCGGATGGTCGGTGGTGTTGGTGACCTTGAATTTCACGGTTGCCCAACCGCCTTTATTGGTAAGCTTTTCGCTTCCTTCGATCATTGTGCGTGTTATGGAGGTCTTGTTGCCGTTTGTGTATACACCTGCCGGTGAGACTGCATAGGTGGTTAAATCTGTTGTGCAGTTAGAGGGGTCGGTGTCGGCATATCGGTAAATAAAGGAGATCTCATAGGTGTGACCCTTTTCGATAACAAATCCCTTTGAGGAAACACCCTCAACAGCACCGGGAACTATACCTCTGTAATAGCCCTTGGTGATATTGTCGTTTTTGTTTATAACAGGGGAGTACATAACGGTGCCCTCACCGTCAAACGGATCGGTCACGGGGGTTATATTACCCTTTTTGTTGGGGTCATAGGATGTACCGGTCTCAAAATTGAAGTGGGTGTAACCGTCATAAACGGCATACAGCGTGGTAACATAGTCGGGCACGGTTGTAAAGCAGGTGGTAAGTGTCTTGTCATACCATCCGATGAATTTATAACGGGTCAGATCTGCTTTAAAATGAGTATCGGCCGTCGGCAGCTCGTCACCGGGGGTGAGGTTGTAGGTATTAACGGTGCCGCCGTTATTTAAGGTTATGGGAATAGTGCCGTCAAAATCGGGCAGGTCAAAGTCTTCGGGGCCAAATAGCGTGTTGTAAAGCAAATAAACGGCATCGTCACTATCGACAATTCCGTTGCCGTCAACATCGCCGTTGCGCTTCAAGGGGTACTCATCATCACCGTAGATGGTGTTGTAGAGCAGATAAACGGCATCGCTTGCATTGATCCTGCCGGAGCCGTCGATGTCACCTGCAGCAAGCACGGCGGTGCTGAAGGTAGTTGCAAACAAAACGAAGATCAGCAACAGCGCCGTAAAGGGGATAAGCTTTGAAAATACTTTTTTCAAAATACGACCTCCCATCTGAAATAAAAAAAGATATTATATAAATAATCACCTATTTTATTTATACACTACAACCCCCGTAAAGGCAAGTGTTTTTTGAAAAAACACCCCCGAGCAGGCGAAAAATTCGCACAGTCAATGTCAGCCATCCGATAAAGCGCAGTATAACATATAATATGTGTAGATATGCATATGCAGCGATCGCTCCTGCTCGTCGCTGACGATCTTGACCGCTGCACCGTTTCGCACTCCCTTCATCCGCCACCGGCGGCGGTCGTGCTCAATGCCTGAACCGGGGTTCAATCGGCCGCAAGGGGATAGAATGCTGTAACACAAACAAAAAAAGAGCTCGCAGTCAAAAGACTGTGAACTCTTTTTGTCTATGGGCTACAAAAAAATATTTTTCGCAATTTTGCGTATGAATTCGAACTCTTACATGTTTTAGAATGAAATATTTTCCTTACGGAAAATATGAAATAATTCACTGTCGTGAATTGTGAAATATCTCCCTTCGGTCGATGTGAAATAAAATTCGCCTCTTCATATTTGCGAAGCAAATATTTCACAGCGGAGCTATTTCACTTGGCGAAGCCAAATTTCACTCGCCGAAGGCGAATTTCATTGAAAAACCGACTTGTCGAAACAAGTCGGTTTTTCTGGTCCGAGTGACAGGAGTCGAACCTGCGGCCTCTTGAACCCCATTCAAGCGCTCTACCAAACTGGGCTACACCCGGGCAACGCAACTATATTAACACACTTGTTCTCAAAATGCAAGCATTATTTTCAAATTTTTCAAATTTTTTTATAACAACAATTTTTATTCATTCATAAAATGGTTTGAGGGGACAAAACCCTCCGGTTTCGGCATCTGTCGAGCCGAAAAGTTATAATAAGAAGGAGTTTACAATGTCAGATCTGAAATTCAAGGGCTTTATTACGCCCGAACGACCCGAAAATCATTTGAAATTCGGTGACCGAAAGCTAAAAGATCTTCCACTGACCATGGCATATGTGCCTATGCAACGTTGGGGCGAGGTCTATTCGGAGCCCGATGCGCTCTGCCGAGGAACGCTTTTTCCCGAGCTTGACAAGCCTTTCTACGGCAAATTTACGGGGGCGAAGCGATAATGGACAAACAAAAATTGCTTGATTGTGTTCGTGCCGCCCATTTTGCCATGCTTGAGGCAGGGCTTTACCTCGACACGCATCCGTACGACTCGGAGGCTCTCAAAAAGTTTGAGGTCTACCGTTTAAAATACAAGGAATTTGTCAAACAGTTTGAGGAGCAGTACGGCCCGTTGACCCTCTGCGGCGATTTCGGCTCCGACGGCTTTGACTGGATCAACGACCCGTGGCCTTGGGAAAAGGAGGCAAACTAAATGTGGCAATATCAGAAAAAACTGCAGTATCCCATTAAGATAAAGCAGACCAACCCCAAGCTTGCAAGTTATATTATGTCCCAGTACGGTGGTCCCGACGGTGAGATAGCTGCAAGCCTGCGCTATTTAAGCCAGCGCTATGCTATGCCCACAGCCGAGCTCAAAGGCCTTCTGACCGATGTCGGTACCGAGGAGCTGGCGCACCTTGAGATGGTGGGGGCCATAGTTTATCAGCTCACACGCAATCTTTCGGATGACGATATCGAAAAGGCCGGCTTTGACGCCTATTTTGTCGACCACACCAACGGAATCTATCCGCAGGCGGCTTCGGGTGTGCCGTTCAACGCAATGGCCATAGCCTCCAAAGGCGATCCCATAACCGACCTGCATGAGTCACTTGCCGCCGAGCAAAAGGCGAGAACCACCTATGACAATATCCTCCGCTATTGCGCCGACGATCCCGACGTAAGGGATGTTATCCGATTCCTGCGTCAGCGTGAGGTCGTGCATTATCAGAGATTCGGTGAGGGCTTGCGGCATCTGACCGACCGCTTGAACGAAAAGAATTTCTACGAGATCAACCCTTCGTTTGACAAATAATAGTGTAGAATAATAGAAGATCTTGGTCTTTATGTGACAAACGTCAAATGTAACGTTGCATAAAGGCCAAATTTTATGCAAAATAGCCTCATAATGTTTGACATATGCAATTTATTTTGTTATAATAAGGTAGTCATTGAGGTTTGAGGTGAAATTTTATGGTAAGTATCAGACGAATAATGCTGCTGTTTATCGATGTTCTGCTGCTGGGAGTGTCGTATACCGCATCATATATCGTTTCGAAAATTTCCGAGGTCGTCACGCTTAATGTTGAGATCTCAGAGTACATTCTGAATTTTTTGGCCTTCGCCATATGTATTTTCGGATCAAGACTTTTGTTTAAGGTCTACGTTAATATCTGGCGATATGCCAACACTCGTGCTTACCTCTATATAATCGTATCTGATTTTGTCGGTTCGATCATCGCAATTTTGATCACAAAATTCCTGTTTAATACGATCTATGTTAATATCTGGAATACCATGGTCAATGTAACGATGTTCACCCTTGCCACCCTCATGACGAGATTTTTGTATCAGTACAGTCACAATATGCTGTTCTATTCAAGATCGGATGCTGACAGTAAAATAAACGTTGCCATCATCGGTGCCGGTAAGACCGGTTCCTTGCTTGTTGAAGAGCTGATGTACAACTCAAACTCAAACTACCGTCCGTTGTGCTTTGTTGATATAAATAAAGAGCGTGTAGGCGGATATATAAGCGGTATCCGCATTATCGAAGAGAACGACGATGTTATAGAAAACTTAAAAAAGCTGCTTATAAAAGAAATATTCATTGCCTTGCCCAGCCTTTCCTCAAACGATGCAAGAAGAATATACGATTTTTATTCTCAAAGCGGCTGTAAGATCAAGCTGTATGATTTTGCTATCGGCGAAAACAGCAAGCAGGCATCCGGAAAGCCCCGTTTGCGTGAGTTCAGAATAGAGGATCTTTTGTTCAGAGATACTCACAACATCAACGGTGCCGAGACATATCAGTATTATGAAAACAAGGTCGTGCTGGTTACCGGCGGAGGCGGCTCGATCGGCAGCGAGATCTGCCGCCAGATAGCCAAGGCCGAGCCTTCAAAGCTCATCATTTTTGATATTTACGAAAACAACGCATACGAGATCCAGCAAGAGCTTATCCGTCAGTACGAAGATAGGCTGGAATTCTTCACCGAGATCGGATCGGTTCGTGATACTGTGCGTTTAGAGGAGGTATTTGAAAAATACCGTCCCGATGTGGTGTTCCACGCCGCCGCACATAAGCACGTTCCCTTGATGGAAAACAACTGCTGCGAGGCTGTCAAGAACAACATTTTCGGTACATATAATGTTGCCAACTGTGCCGAAAAGTACGGCGTCAGAAAGTTTATTATGATCTCAACCGACAAGGCGGTCAACCCGACCAACGTTATGGGTGCCACCAAGCGTGTTTGCGAGATGATAGTACAAAGCCGTCACGACAGCAAGACCACCGAATTTGCGGCAGTGCGCTTCGGTAATGTTCTGGGCTCAAACGGCTCGGTCATTCCGCTTTTCAGACGTCAGATCGAAAACGGCGGCCCCGTCACCATAACCGACAAGCGTATCATCCGTTATTTTATGACCATACCCGAGGCTTCACAGCTTGTGCTTCAGGCAGGTGCTATGGCCACCAAGGGTGAGTTGTTTGTGCTTGATATGGGCAACCCCGTCAGAATACTTGACCTTGCAGAGAATATGATAAAGCTTGTGGGCTTGAGACCTTATGACGATATTGATATTATCGAAACCGGCTTGAGACCTGGTGAAAAGCTTTATGAGGAGCTTCTGATCAAGACCGAGGAGCTTGATAAGACCAATAACGACCTCATATTTATCGAGAAGGACAAGCCGTTCACCCGTGATGAGATAGACGAGATGCTTGATAAGCTGATGCTGGTGCTCAACGGCTCCAACGAGCAGATAAAAGAGGTTTTGAAGGCCGTTGTTTCGACCTATTCCTCGCCCGAGGATGTCAACAAAAAGGCCGCCGAAGCCGACGAAATGCGCCGCATCTACAAATCTCCCAGCATTTCGGAATTTGAAGTTTAATATTAAAACTAGTACCCCGAAGTAATTAAAACTTCGGGGTACTGTTAATTTGTTGAGTGTTCGCTTAAGTAAACAACGGTGTCTGAACCGTCAAATTCCATTTTTGTTATATATCCGTAGCCGTCCAACATTAATATACAGTCTTTACCTTTAAGTATAATACGGTCACCGTCGGCTGTGGGTGAAAAATCTTTGGCTGCCGACAAAGCATCGTAGATAAGTAAGGCAGGGGAGTCGGACGGAACCTCGCTTCGGGGATATCTTTCCGATATACCGTCCACCTCGACTATAACACTTTCCTCTTTAACACGGATGCCGATGCCGTTGATGATGTCGGGCCCATTGAAAATAAGCGAAAGGTCGCCCTCAAGGTTTACCGAAAGCTGTCCCGAAAGGTCGGAATCGGCAATGCTGAACTTGCACGAAAAGCCTTTGGATATAGGGGAAATATCGGTTAAATTGCCGTTTGAACATCCGCAGAAAAGGCAACAGATAAGAGCTGCCGCCACCAAGCGGAATCGATGCGTAAGATCACCTTATTTCTTAAGATACATTCGGCAATACACGGTGGGAAGTGTGTTTATCATATCGGTCGGGGTGAGGGAGAGCACCGAGGTCTCACTGACGGCAATATCGCCCGACATTGCGTGCAGTTTTACCGAGCATACGGCGGCGTTTTCGGCCGTTAGCCCCTGCGCCATAAAGGCGGCGATCATTCCTGCCAGCATATCTCCCGTGCCGGCGGTTGCCATTCCGGGGTTACCGTCGGTCACAACATAAACGCATCCGTTGGGAACTGCGATCAAGGTTTTGGCACCTTTAAGCACCGAGACTGCACCTGTCAGCTCGGCAAGACGTTTGACGGCCGAAAGACGGTCCTTTTGTATATCCTCAACCGAAATTTTCAAAAGGCGCGATGCCTCTTTCGGGTGAGGGGTGATAACCACATCGTTGGTGTATCGCCTGATCAATTCTATGCAGTTGGACAGTATGTTTATTCCGTCGGCATCCAAAACAAGAGGGATACTGCAGTTTTTCATAACCTCCGTGACGGTATATTTTGCCTGATTACTTTGACCGAGACCGCATCCGATAAGACCTACGCTGCATCGGTCGAGAGTATCTATAACATTTTCGGTCACTTCGTCCAGCACACAGCCGTCCTCCACATTTTTCAGAACCGTGCAGACCGCTTCGGGGATAGAGGTGCCCACAATATTGTAAATGCTTTCGGGAATTATCATATCAACGATTCCCGCACCGCTTTTGACAGCCGCACGACCGGCTATAACGGCGGCACCTGCATAGCCCACAGCTCCGCACAAAAGTCCCGCGGTACCGCAGTCTCCTTTGTGAAAATCGGCCGTTCTTTCGGGTAAAAGGGAGGCCGCATATTTGTCGGTCACGACCTTGATACACGGCTCGACCGTATCAAACGCCGCATCAGGCATGCCGATGGACACCACCGAGACCTTGCCGCAATCGTTGGCCGAAGGGGAAAGAATGTGGCAGGGCTTATAGGCGGCGAAGGTCACCGTCATATCGGCCTTTACGTGCAAATGCTCGGTGACCGAGCTGTCACTCAGCATTCCGCTGGGGACGTCAACGGCTATCTTGAATGCATTTGAGTTGTTTATGGCTTCGATGGCCGAGGCAAAAATACCGCAAGGCTCACCCCTAAAGCCAATGCCGAAAATTGCATCTACAATAATGTCGGCATCGCTTATATACTGACAGCAGAGCGATTCATAGCGTTCAAAATCAATCGGCTTAATATTGACCGAAACAGCCTTGGCAACCATTTCAACAGCACTTTGTGTAGACGGTGTGCCGACCGAAACAACACGCACTACCGCCTTGTTTTCAATAAGCTTGCGTGCTATAACGTAGCCGTCACCGCCGTTGTTGCCCTTTCCGCAGACAATGACCGCCTTTTTGCCCTCAAGACGGCAGTTATCACGTATAAAACGTGCGGCGGCCGAGCCTGCGTTTTCCATCAGCCTCAACCAACTCATACCAAGCTCGACCGAGCGTGCTTCCACTGTTCTTGTTTGTTCGGCGGTCAATACCATCATCAAGTCTCCGTTCAGATTTTGTTCTTTAAGTTATAAGGCAAAAATTTCTTCAGACCGTTTTTGAGGTCGTTGTTGGGTGTCAGCACCAGGATGTAATGTCCGTTTTTGGGATGCTTGACCTTAAATGCATAAGCGTTTTCGTCGGGAGTACAGCCGAAATATACATTGATTCTTCCGTTCTTTTCCTGAAAATGCCTGTTAGGATCGTATTTTTCAATATCCTCAATATCGGAAACCGTGAAGGATGCCATTCTTATACGCTTTCTTTTGTTCACGATACGGTCAATGTCAATATCACGGTTGGTGAGTATGTATTCGTATTCAATATTCAACTGACCGCACATATAGTATGCGCAGAAAAAGCAAGCCGCCGCAATAAGCAACAAAAAGAAGGCAAACGACATTTTTAAGACCGACAGAACGATAAGACCTGCGGCAAGCATGGAGCAGACCGCCCAGAGTCCGATCTTTACGGCTTTTACCTTGCTGCTGCTTTTGATAATAACCAACTGTTCAACAAATGTATCCGAATAGCCCACGTTTAATACCTCGCAATAAATAATCTTGATTTACATTATTATAGCATTAATATTCTGCCTTTTCAAGCCAAAACAAGATCTGTTACAAAATCTTAATTTTTGTTGTCCGGTTTATTGCTTTGAAGCTGAAAATGTGGTATTATAATTTCAGAAAATTAAAGAAAAGAGAGCGCACTATGAATGTGATACTAATAGGTATGCCGGGTTCGGGAAAAAGCACCGTGGGTGTACTGCTGGCCAAGGCAATGCTCAAATCGTTTGTCGATACCGATCTGCTCGTTCAGATTAAGCAGGGGATGACCCTTATTGAAATAATCGGTCAAAAGGGGATAGACGGCTTTGTGAATATCGAAAATGAGATAATCAAAAATCAGATGTTTGAAAATACAGTTGTTGCCACGGGCGGAAGCGTTGTATACGGCAAAGAGGCTATGGAAGCCTTAAAGCAAAACGGCAGGGTGGTCTACCTCAAGGTCGACCCCGACGAGCTTGAAAAAAGAGTGCAGAATATCACAACAAGAGGTATCGCAATGCCCGAAGGTTACACATTAAAAGAACTTTATCTTGAAAGGGCACCGCTTTACGAGCGCTACGCAGATATAACGGTTAATTGCACAAAACTTACAGTTGAAGAAACAGTCAACAAAATAATTGAAACAGTATAAAAAAGAGTAATGATCGTTTTTAGTGCGGTCATTACTCTTTACTTTAGTTTTGTATATACTTTTTACTGTGCAATGCAGTTTCTGCATCCTTGATAGCCCTTACGGCGGCTTTGTTACTGTGCATTACGATATAGGTGTATATTGCATCAAAGATCGCAAGCTGTGCAATACGTGAGCTCATGGCAAGAATGGTATACTTGGTTTCGTCCGAGCGTGTATTTAGCACAATATCGCTGTGCTCATTTATCGGGCTTTCACCGAAGTTGGTTATACATATTGTCGTTGCGCCCGTTTCACGTGCGGTTTTGAGCGCATCGACAACGTCGATCGAAGCACCCGAGTGCGAAACACCGATGGCAACGTCCCCCTTGTGCAGGTGGGAGGCCGCAATGGCCTGCATATGATTGTCACAGTAGGCAATGGCATCAAGTCCGGCTCTTAAAAATTTGTGCTGTGCGTCAACGGCGATGGAAGCCGAGTTGCCAAGCCCGAAAATAACAATACGCCGTGCATCCTTTATAACATTAGCGGCTTTTTCGATCTCATCAGGGGACAGCACCGTTTTTGTGTTTTCCAAGGCAACCGCAATATCACGGATACGCTTGTTGAAAATATCGTAGCAGCTGTCGGTGCTTTCAACACCCAAAACACCGCCTTGAGCCGTGTTGGCCGACTCCTGCGCGATCTTGAGCTTCAGCTCCTGATAACCCGATAAACCGAGTCGTCTTGAAAAACGGACGATGGTGGCTTCACCGCAACCGCATCTTGTTGCAAGCTCGTTTATCGAGAGGCCTATGATCTCTTGAAAATTTGCGGTCAGCCAATCGGCAATTTTGCGCTCACTGCTACCCATTTCGGGGTATAAACGCTTGATTTTTAACAAAATCGACTCCATAAAGCACCTCTGAGTGAAGTTTTACTCCATTTTAACGCAAAACGACAAAAAAATCAAGATATTTTGAAAATTTTTTTCAAAAATATGTTGCAATTTCAAAATATATATGTTACTATAAAATAGCAAATTTAGGGGCTCGCAACCCCAAATAAAAAATAGGAGATGATCCGATGGTTTGTAATGAGTTTTTGACAGACATTATCCTTACCGAATTGGAAGATGCTGTCGGCAGAGAGAACTGTTCAACAAGAGAGATCGATAAGATCACTCACGGTGTTGACTATTTCTGGTTGTCCAGAATGTGGGCTGACCGCGGTAAGCGTATGCCCGAGGCTGACTTCATTGTATCCCCCAAGGATGCAACCGAGACCTCCAAGGTCATGAAGATCGCCAACTACTACAAGATCCCCGTTACCACATGGGGTGGCGGCGGCGGTACCCAGGGCGGTGCTATTCCCGTTGCAGGCGGTATCCTTCTCGATACCAAGAGAATGAACAAGATCTATGATGTTAATACCGAGTCCTTGTACATAGAGTGCGGATGCGGTGCTATCTATAAGCACATCGAGTGGGCAGCAAACGAGGTTGGCTATGCAACCATGCACTATCCTTCTTCCTTGACCTGCTCTACCGTCGGCGGCTTCTTGGCACACCGCGGTATCGGTGTTGTTTCCACCAAGTACGGCAAGATCGACGATATGGTATTGAAGATGGAGGTCGTTCTTCCTAACGGCGATATTATCGAGACTTCTCCTGCTCCCAAGCACGCAGCAGGTCCCGACCTTAACCAGATCTTCATCGGCTCCGAGGGTACTCTTGGTATTATCACCAAGGCTCAGATCCGTATCTTTGCACAGCCTGAGGTTCGTCGCTTCAGAGCATTCCTTTTCCAGGATATGCACGGTGCATTCGAGGCTTCCCGTGAGCTTCTCCAGAAGTTCAAGCCCTCTGTTATGCGTTTGTATGACGAGGCTGAGACCGCTTCTCTCATCAAGAAGATCGTTGGTGTTGAGAGAAAGGGTGCTTTCATGAACATTGCTTATGAAGGCGTTAAGGAAATGGTTGACGTTGAGGAGAAGATCCTTCTTGACACCTTCGCAAAGTACGGCGCTGAGGACCTTGGCTCCGACTACGGCGAGAAGTGGTGGAAAGAGAAGATCACCTTCTTCTATCCCGGTCACATGATGGACCTTCCCCAGATGTTCGGTACCATGGACACCATCGCACCTTACGACAAGATCGAGAAGATCTACTGGGCAATGAAGAAGGCAATCGAGACCAACTTCCCCAATGTTAAATTTATCGCTCACTTCTCTCACTGGTATGAGTGGGGCGCAATGGTTTACGACCGCTTCATCGTAAACAAGGAGTTCGTTCCCGAGGATCCGCATGAGGCACTCCGTCTCCATCAGCAGATCTGGAACTGCGGTGTTCGTACCGCTATCGCCAACGGCGGTGTCGTTAACGACCACCACGGTGTCGGCATTAAGCTCGGCCGCTTGATGAAGGAACAGTACGGTCCTGCAATGCAGGTCTTCGAAGGCATTAAGAAACAGCTCGACCCGAACGGCATTATGAACCCGTTCAAGCTCGGACTTTAATTATTGATAGGGGAGGTATTTTATTATGTATATGTCTGAAAAAAGTAAGCAGATCGTAGACGCTTGTCGTTTCTGCTGGATGTGTCGTCATATTTGCCCTGTCGGTAATGCAACCGGTCAGGAGAGAAACACTTCTCGTGCCAGAGCACTCAGCCTTTCTCTCGTAAACCGTGGCGCTGCAGAGCTTACCGCTGATATCATGGATAACATCTATGAGTGCCAGATGTGTGAGGCCTGCACCTGCGACTGTGCAACAGGCTGGGATCCCACATATTTCACCAAGGAAGTCCGCCTTCAGGCTGCTCTTGACGGCAAGACTCCCGATTACATCAACGCTATCGTAGACAAGGTTCTTGAGACCGGTAACATCTACGGTGTAAAGGAATTGGATGCTGACCTCGCAGCCGCTATCAAAGCACACGCTGCAAAGGAAGACATCATCCTTTTCTTAGGCGCAGAGGCTCGTTACAACGTTCCTGCTGCTGCTGTCAACGCAATCAAGGTTTTGGAGGCTGCCGGTGTTAAGTTCACCGTTCTGGCTGACGAGCCTGCTTCCGGTTACGCTCTTGATTGGCTCATCGGTGCCGCTGATGAGACCAAGCAGCAGATGGCTGACTGTGCCGCTGTTCTCGCAGAGTACAAGACCGTAGTTGCTTTCGATCCTCAGGATGCAAAGGCATTTGTCCGTGAGTACAAGGAGTACGATCTCAAGATCGGTGCACTTGCTACCTTCACTGCATTCGTTGCTGGACTTATCAAGGACGGCAAGCTCGCAGTAAAGAACACCGGCAAGGCTGTTGTATTCCAGGATCCTTATCAGCTTGCTCGTATGCTCGAGGAGACCGAGGAGCCCAGAGCTATCGTTGCCGCTTGTGCAACCCTCAATGAGATGCTTCTTAACCGCAAGGATACCGTTTGGGCAGGTGGCTCGTTTATGGCTATCTACAACCCCCTCGTATCCGAGCTCGTTTCCAAGGAGCGTTGGACCAACGCTAAGAACGTCGGTGCCGATACCATCGTTACCGCAAGCGTAAGTGAGTATGCCGCATTGAAGGCAACCGCTCCCGAGGGTATGAACGTTATCTCTATCGAAGAGTTGGTTCTTTCCGCTCTTTAATTTAAGTTAAGGAGTTTTTGAAATGCTCGTTAATTTTAAACAGATTTTAACTATGGCTGAAGAAGGCGGATATTGCATTCCTGCTTTCAACGTCTACAATATTGAGACCTTGATGGGCGCCGTTAAGGCTGCAGAGGAGCTTAAGGCTCCCTGCATCCTTCAGGTTTATCCCCGTCTTATGAAGGAGGAGGTAGGTTACTATCTTGCTCCTGCAGTTGTAGCAGCCGCACATAAGGCTTCTGTTCCTGTTTGCTTCCATCTTGACCACGGTCCTTCCGAGCTTGAGACCACCAGATCCCTTCGCTGGGGCGCAACCGGTATCATGCTCGACGGCTCGGCTCTTGATCTTGAGGACAATATCGCCCTCACCAAGAGAGTTGTTGACACCTGTGCTTACGTTGACGTTCAGGTCGAAGGTGAGCTTGGTCACATCGGCTCGGTAAACGACGATTCAATGGACGAGTTTACCATGCCCGAGGATGCCAAGATCTTTGTTGAGCGTACCGGCGTTCAGGCTTTGGCTGTTCTTGTCGGTAACGCACACGGCCGTTATAAGAAGCCGCCTAAGATCGACATTCAGAGAATTGCCGACATTCGCAAGGCTACAAACGGCACCGCTTTGGTTCTCCACGGCGGTTCGGGTATCCCTGATGAGGCAATCAAAGAGGCTGTTAAGGCAGGTATCCGTAAGCTCAACGTTGCTACCGATATTTGCTATGCTTTCCTTGACAGTGTTCAGGAAGAGGTCAACAAGCCCGACCGTATGATCGCTGTTGATAACTTCATGAAGGCTCCTATCGAGGCAGTTAAGGAATTCTGCAAAACTAAAGTATTGCTCTGCGGAGCAGAAGGAAAGGCGAAATAATGAGTAAAGTAGTAGGAATCGGAGCCTGCGTGCTCGATACTTTGATTACATTACCCAACTTTCCTCCCGAAGACACAAAGCTTCGTGCAACTTCATCCAAGCTTGTCGGTGGCGGCCCTGCCGCTACCGGCATAGTTGCCGTTTCCAAACTCGGTATTTCTGCCGAGTTTTTGGGCGTTTTGTCGGATGATTCCAACGGTGCATATCTCAAGGGCGACTTTGAGAAGTACGGCGTTGGCACCGATAATATCGATATGATCCCCGGCTACCGTGCATTTACCTCTTGTATTTGGCTCAATTCTGCCGAAGGCACCCGCACCTGCGTTTTTGACAAGGGTGATCTGCCTGCTTTGCAGCTTGATGATGCCAAGATCGAGGCTATCAAGAATGCTGAGGTCCTTATGGTCGACGGTAATGAGATGAGCGCCGCTGTTGAGGCTGCAAAGATAGCAAGGGCCAACGGAACCAAGGTCTTGTATGACTGCGGCGGTCTTTATGAAGGTGTTGACAAGCTTTTGGCTTTGACCGATATTATGATCCCTTCAGAGGAATTTGCAATGGGTCATACCGGCGAAAAGTCGGCCGCATCGGCCGCTAAAAAGCTTTATGAGTTGTATCATCCCCAGTATGTTGTTGTAACCCGCGGTAAGCTGGGTGGTCTGCTCTTTGACGGTGATACCGTTACCGAGTATCCCATCTATCCTGCCGAGGTCGTTGACTCCAACGGCTCGGGTGACGTTTTCCACGGTGCATTTGCTTCGGCAGTTGTCCGTGGCTATACTCCCATTCAGTGCTGTCACTTCTCAAGTTGTGTTTCGGCTCTGAAGTGTATGGGTGTCGGCGCACGTGAAAGTGTTCCGAGCTTTGATGCAACCATTGACTATTTAAGGAGGAACGGTTATGAACTTTAAGAAAGCATATAAGCCGACCATCGGCTATACTCCTATTTGTAAGATAGGCGAGTGCTCTTTGAAGAAGCTTGAGTTCGGTATCATCGAGCTCAACGCAGGTGATAAACTTGATTATTCCACCGGCGACAGAGAAACTGCGTTCATTATGCTTGAGGGTCACTGCAATGTTTATTTCGGTGACGAAAAGTATGAGAATGTCGGTAACAGAAACACTGTTTTTGAAAATCGCAAGGCAGAATGCTTCTATATGCCTATCGAGATGGATCTCACCATCGAGGCTATCGACCACATCAAGATCGTTGTTTCGGGTACTCCCGTAACCGAGAAGACCGAGCCTCAGCTGCTCCGTGAGGATCACGTAGTTTTGAAGGTTCTCGGTGAACAGCCCTTTGAGCGTGAGACCAGCTTCCTTATCGACGGCAATTCCAATGCAAAGGTACTCACCATCGGTGAGTGCTATGTTACCAAGGGTAACTGGGCAGGATTCCCTCCCCATAAGCATGACGAAAACAATATGCCCGTTGAGTGCATTTGCGAGGAAATTTATTATTTCCTCTTCAATCCCAAGCAGGGATTCGGCGTACAGTGTCTGTACACCTCCGACGGTTCTATCGACGAGGCTTACCGTGTAAAGAACGACGAGCTTGTTGAGTTCCCGTACGGCTATCACACCACTGTTTCTACCCCCGGTTATGAGACCTACTTTTTGTGGCTCATGGCAGGTGATTATCAGGGCTTCAACCGCAGTAATGACCCTGAGCATCAGTGGATCGTTGACTAATCTAAACAAATCAGCCGAAGGGGATAAAACCCCTTCGGCAATTTGCTATACTTAACTAACTGCAGATTATTAAAGGAGAAAATAAATATGGTTACTTTGAAAAACGGTAATTCCGTATTGTCTATAAATGAAAAAGGCGCCGAGATGAAGAGCTTTCTTGTAAACGGCGTAGAGTATCTTTGGGTCGGCGACCCCAAATTCTGGGCTTCCAGCACACCCAACCTTTTCCCAATGACCGGTGGTTTCAAAGATGATAAATATATCCTTAATGGCAAGGAATACTTTATGCCCAAGCACGGCTTTGCCAAGAATATGGACTTTGAGGTCGAAGCACAGACCGAAAACACCGCAACCTTCCTTCTTAAATCCAACGAGGAGACCAAGGTTGGTTTCCCGTTTGACTTTGAGCTCCGTGTTTCCTATATCCTCACCGAGGGCAAGGTTACCGCAAGCTATAGCGTAAAGAACCTTTCGGATGATACCATGTGGTTCTCGATCGGTTCTCACGATGGCTTTGCAACTCCCGAGGGCATTGAGGAATACGACGTCATTTTCCCGCAGAAGGAAACTTTGGATACCTACACTCTCTTTGGCAATCTATTGAGCCACGATACCACTCCCGTTATCAAGGATAGCGACAGAATTGCTTTGAACTATAACTATTTTGCAATTGATGCACTTGTTTTCAAGGATCTCAAGTCCAGAACCTGCCGCCTGCATAACCGCAAGACCGGTCGCGGAATCCAGCTTGATTTCCCCGGATGCCCCCGATTTGTCCTTTGGACCAAGCCCAACGCACCTTATCTCTGCATTGAACCTTGGTTCGGTCAGGCCGATAATGTTGACAGCGATTACGATATCACTCATAAGGAAGCTATTGAATCCCTTGAAGCAGGTAAGACCTTCAACGCTACCCGTGTTATCACCGCTTTGGAGGGCAAATAAATGTACGCAGATATAGTTAAAAAGAATCCTCATTTGAAGATTTATCGCACATCTGACCCTGAGTTTATTCCTTTTGGCTACCGTATCACCGATATTGATGCTGCCGCCTTTATCGAAGCCTCCAAAAAGGCTGATGAGGTCAAGGAAGGCTCTTTGTACGTTGCCGAGGCTGATTATTTCAAGGACCTGGACGTTGCAAAGGATGTTGAGATCAAGTATTACGGTGAATTACCTGCGCAGGCAGGCTATTGCTACGGCTACAGCAACAAGCTGAACGCAGTTGAGTGGCACAAGAGCAGTGAGATCAACGTTGCAACGACCGATCTTATCCTTTTCCTCGGTTCGGTTCAGGACATTGTTGACCGCAAGATCGATTCTTCCAAGATCAAGGCTTTCTATGTTGAGAAGGGCGAGGTTTTGGAGGTCTATGCAACGACCCTGCATTTCTGCCCCTGCCAGGTGTCTGAAGCCGGCTTTGGCTGTGTTGTCGTTCTTCCCAAGGGTACCAATGTGCCTCTCGAGGGCGAGTATGAGGATAAGCTGATGTTCAGAAAGAATAAGTGGATTTTGGCTCACGTTGACAACAAGGGTCTTATTGACCGTGGCGTTATCGCAGGTGTGACCGGCGAAAACTACGAAGTAAAATATTAATTGTACCGAAGCTCTCTCTGACGAGGGTAACTCCCCATAATATGGGGAGATGTCCTCAGGACAGAGGGGACCGCCGCCGTAAGCGGCTGTCACCGCAGGTGACTAAGGGAGAGATAAAACAGATTTATCTTTCACATTATTATCAAGGAGATACAAATGAAATACTTATTGGGAATAGATTTTGGCGGCGGTGCTTCCAAAGCCACCCTTATCAATACCGAGGGTACCATCGTTGCCGAGCATTCGGTTGAATATCCTACCTTGCACCCTTATTCGGGCTGGTGTGAGCAGAACCCCGATGATTGGTATGCCGCTTTATGTGAGGATACCAAGGAGCTGCTAAAAAAGAGTGGGGTAGATGCCGCCGATATTCTGGCAATTGCTATCGACTCGGCTACCCATACCGCCGTTTTGTGTGATAAGGATGCCAAGCCCTTGCGTCCTGCCATCCATTGGACCGACACAAGAAGTGTCAAGCAGGCAAATGATCTTAAAGCATCTGATGAGGCTTATATTGAGGAAAAGACCTTCGCCAAGCCCGGTACCATCTGGACCTTGCCGCAGATCGTTTGGGTAAGAGAAAACGAGCCCGAGGTTTATGCTAATATCGGCAAGATATTCTTTGAAAAAGACTATCTCCGTTATATGCTGACCGATGTATATTGCACCGATTTTATCGAAGCGCAGGGAAGTATGCTCTTTGATAATCAGGCAATGTGCTGGGATGACAAGCTTTGTGCTTTGGCAGGCATTGATAAAGGAATTTTACCTCCTATTGTCAAGCCTACCGATGTTATCGGTAAGGTTACCGTAAAGGCGGCCGCTGAAACGGGTCTTAAAGCCGATACCCCCGTTATCTGCGGTACTACCGATACCGTAATGGAGGTTTTTGCTTCGGGCGCTGTTCAAAAGGGACAGATGACCGTAAAATTGGCTACAGCAGGCCGAATTTGCGTCATTACCGATAAGGCTGTGCCTCATCCTTATTTGATCAATTATGCTCACATTGTTGACGGCTTGTGGTACCCCGGTACCGCAACCAAGGCCGCCGCATCGTCCTACCGTTGGTACAGAGATACCTTCGGCGGTGATTATAAGGACCTTGACGCAGGTGCCGCCGAGTGTCCGATGGGTGCAGATGGGCTTATGTTCCATCCTTATATAAACGGCGAACTTACTCCTTACGCCGATCCTATGCTTTGCGGAAGCTTTATCGGTATCCGTGCAGAGCATACCAAGGCTCATTTTACCCGTGCCGTTTTGGAGGGTGTTTCGCTGTCGCTGTTGGACAACATGCTGGCTTTGAACGAGCTTAATATTCCTCACGATAATTATGCAACCCTTATCGGCGGCGGAGCAAAGGGTACTTTGTGGAGACAGATCACCGCTGATATGCTCGGTATTACTTTGAATATCACCGAAAGCTCGGATTCTTCTTTGGGCTCTGCTATGCTTGCAGGTATTGCTGTCGGTGCGTTTGAGGATGCCGTTGATGCCGTTAATAAGTGCATCAAAGTCAAGGCTACCGTTGTGCCTAACCCCGAAAATACCGCCAAATATGCCGAGATCTTCAAGACATATAAGGCAGTTCACGATGCACTTGCACCGATCTACAGGGATAGAAGCAAATGAAGATAGTTGTTTGCGTAAAGCAGGTTACCTCGGGTGAACTGAACCCGTTTGATGCCTGCGCTTTGGAATGTGCTTTGCAGATTCCCGATGCCGAAATAACCCTCTTGAGCATGGGTCGTACCGGCGTTAAGGGAATGCTTGAACAGTTGACCCGATTAGGCAATGTCAACGGCGTTTTGCTGTCCGACCTTGCCTTTGCGGGTGCCGATACTTTAGCTACCGGTTATGCTTTGAGCCTTGCCGCCAAAAAGCTTGACCCCGACCTTATCATCTGCGGCCGTCAGACGGTTGACGGTGATACCGCACAAACGGGTTCTGTTTTGGCAACCATGATGGGATTCCCCGTTATCACCAACGTTATGAGTATTGACGCGCTGGACGAAAAGGGAATAGCCTGCAAGACCCGTTTGGGCGATGAAAAGGCGGATTTGCCTGCACTTATCACGGTCGAGCGTATAAATGACCTTCGCAGACCGAGCATTCGTTCAAAGGTTAAAGAGGTCGTTGTGTGGACGGCTGATGATATCGGCGCAGATAAGGAGAAATGCGGACTTAAAGGTTCACCGACCAAGGTCGTGAAAAGCTTTGAGAACGAAAGCGGCAAGCGTAAATGTAAATTTATCGCACCCAATGAGCTTGACGATGCTGTCAAAGCAGGTCTTGCCAAAGAGCCTGAAGCCATAAAGATCGAGGCTGCGACCGAAAAGCTCAAAAACGTGTGGATAGTTACCGAAGCACCCCGATTGATGGCCGAAACGGTGTCGGATGATATCAAGGTCATCGAAAAGGATACCGCAGAAAATATTGCAAAGCAGATTCAGGATGGTAAACCCGATGTGGTGCTTTGGCCGAGTGATATCTGGTCTCGCAGAACTGCACCTATTGTTTCTGCAATACTTGAGACGGGTCTTTGCGCCGACTGTACCGCTTTGGAGACCGACGGTAAGGACTTGTTTATGTACCGTCCTGCCTTTAGCGGGAATGTGATTGCCAAGATCCGCTGTGTCACAAGACCGCAGATGGCAACCGTCCGTACCACCCTTAACGATGTGGCCGAGGTTATGCTTGCGGCAGGTAAGGGTGTGCGTGAAAGCTATGACAAGGTCGAAAAATTGGCTGAAAAGTACCATGCTGAGTTGGCCGCATCGCGCGGACTTGTCGATATAGGCTTTGCACCGTATGAACAACAGGTCGGCTTAACAGGTAAGACCGTGAGCCCCAAGGTTTATATTGCGGCAGGCATTTCGGGTGCTGTGCACCATATTGTCGGTATGCAGCAGGCAGGCACCGTTATTGCGATCAATCCCGAAAGGGAAGCACCTATTTTTGAGTATGCAGATTACGGTATAATTGCAAATATTGAAGATATTATTTAAATTGCAGATCCCATTCCGTCAAGGTTTGGGATCTGTTGCCTTATTTTGGCTTAAAATAAGGCTTTTCGGACAAATAAAGGTTGACTTTTTAAGACTTATTAGGTATAATAAATTGATAAAAAGGTACTTATACGCTTTTGAATTGGAGTGACTAAAATGGTCAGAAGTATGACGGGTTACGGCAGGGGCGAAGCGAGTAACGAACAGCTTTCGGTAACGGTTGAGCTGAAATCGGTAAATCACCGTTTTTTCGAGGCTTCGGTAAGAGCACCTCGCCAATTTGCCTTCTTGGAAGATAAGCTTAAATCCTACGTTCAGTCACGTGTGGCTCGAGGCAAGATAGACATTATGGTGTCGTGCGATTTCGGTGCCGCTATGGCTGACAAGATCGAGGTCAACGAGGCTTATGCCGCAGAGTATATTGCCGCTTTAAAGACCTTGGCCGAAAAGTTCGGTATTACCGACGACATTTCGGTCTCTAATGTCGCAAGAAACCAGGACGTCTTCACCTTGACCAAGCAGAGCCTTGACGAGGAGGCTGTGTGGGAGTTGGTTTTGACCGCCGCCGCTACCGCTGTTGATAACTTCATCAAGGAACGTGAGACCGAAGGCAAGCGTATGGCCGACGACGTTCTGTCAAGAACCAAGACCATACTCGGTTACGTCGCCGTCGTTGAAGAGCGCAGCCCTAAGACCGTTCAGGAATACCGTGAGCGTATTGAGAAAAAGATGAAGGAGCTGCTGGGCGACACTACGGTCGACGAGCAGAGACTTATCACCGAGACGGCAATTTTTGCCGACCGTGTTGCCGTGAACGAGGAGACCGTGAGACTTCGCAGCCACATTGCACATTTCAGTGAAATGTGTGAAGCAGGCGGAGTTGTCGGCAAAAAGCTGGATTTCACCGTGCAGGAAATGAACCGTGAGACCAATACGATCGGTTCAAAATGCCAGGATATCGAGATATCACACATTGTTGTTGAGATAAAATCCGAGATCGAAAAGATCCGTGAGCAGATACAGAACATTGAGTAATGTTTTCCGTTAAAACGGAGGTAGTGTTATGAAGCTTGTAAACATTGGTTTCGGTAATATGATATCGGCCGAGCGTCTGGTTGCCATCGTAAGCCCCGATTCCGCTCCGATAAAGCGAATCGTTCAGGAGGCCAAGGAAAAGGGAACCTTGATCGATGCCACCCACGGCCGCAGAACAAGAGCAGTTATTATTACCGACAGCGATCTTATAATCCTCACTTATCTGCAATCCGAAACGGTTGCGGCCAGACTTGAGGATACCGAGGCCGATACGGCCGACGAGGAGGCAGACGATGAATAAAGGAAGTCTTATCATTATTTCGGGTCCTTCGGGTTCGGGTAAGGATACCGTCTTAAAAAAACTCTTTAAAAAAATGCCCGAGATCGAGTTTTCCATCTCCAGCGTGTCACGTGCAATGCGTGAGGGAGAGATCCAGGGTGAGAAGTACAACTTCATTACCCGTGCCGAGTTTGAAAAAATGATAGCAGACGATGCTCTTTTGGAGTACAACGTTTACTGTGACAATTATTACGGCACACCCAAGGCACCGGTTGAAAGGTGCATTGCTTCGGGCGGTGAGATAATCCTTGAGGTCGACGTGAACGGAGCCGCAAACGTCCGCAAAAACTGTCCGGATAATTTCAGCGTTTTTATTGCTCCGCCTTCGTTTGAGGTGCTTCGCAACCGTCTGATCAACCGCGGTACCGAAACTGACGAGGTTATCGAAAAACGCTTGGCACAAGCCAAAAATGAGCTCGACAGAGCCAAAGAATACGATTATATCGTTGTAAATGACGACCTTGACGTTGCGGTCGATGAGCTGAAGAACATCATCCTTTCCGAGCGTCACAAAATCGATCGCAACAGCGATATTTTAGCAAAGCTGTAATAAATATATTTAAAATACAAAGCCGAATGATCGGCAGAATGGAGAAAAATATGCTTAACCCTTCTATCGGAGTACTTATTCAGAACAGCGAGAGCCGCTACAAGCTCGTTTTGGACGTTGCCAAAAAGGCACGCAGCATCGCAAAAGAGGCTCAGGACAACGGTCAGGTCATCATTGAGAAGCCCGTAACCCTGGCTATGGATGAAATGGCTAAGGAAGTTACCGAACAGGAATAATCTTACCTAAAATTTGTTAGAAAAGGATGTGGCTTGCCGTGGATAGACCGACTATTGTCAGCGTTGCTGTGGATCAATCGGTATATCAGACCGACAAGCCATATAGTTATTTAGTGCCGCCCGTCTTTGCCTCAAAAGCAAGACCCGGTTGCCGTGTTCTTGTGCCGTTTGGTAACGGTAACGTCCGTAAGACCGGTGTTATTCTTAAGGTTTCTGATTTGGATGACACAAAAAGGCTCAAAGCAGTCATTTCGGTGCTTGACGATGAACCTGTTTTGACCGAGGATATGCTGAAACTCGCAGGCTTTATCCGTGAGCAGACCTTCTGTACCTGGTATAACGCCGTTCGTGTTTTGTTGCCGCCCGGTATAAACTATAAAGTCAAGCAGGAGTATGAGCCTGGCGAAAACGCTGAAAGCTTTGCAGAAAACCTTGACGGTGAACTGAAAATCCTTGCCGATTATATGCTGCAGCTTAAAAAAGCGGTCAGCAAGGAAACTGCTTATCAAGTATTGGGTTTTAGCGATGATTGCGGTCTTATGGAAAAGCTTGTTTCGAAAGGAGTTGCCGTCAGAACGGGAACTGCCGTCAGAAACGTGCAGGATGCTTCACTTAAAATGGTGCGTCTGACCGAAGCCGCAAAGGATCTTTCAAGCGTTAAACTGACACCCAAGCAAAAACAGCTTTTGGCCGTTTTGGAGGATCTCGGATGTTGCTCTGTAAAGGAGCTTTGCTATTTTACCGGATTGACTCAGATGGTTATTTCGGGATTGTGCAAAAAGGGAATAGCCGAGGTTTTTGAGCAGGAATACTACCGTAATCCTTACAGCAATGCCGAAATGAAACCCGAAAAGCCTAAGGAACTGACCGAGCAGCAGAAAAAGGCCTTCGATCAGCTCATGGAGGACTATAAAAAGCCACAGGGTATTACTTCCTTGCTCTACGGTGTGACAGGTTCGGGCAAAACGCAGGTCTTTTTGAAGATGTGTGATGAGGTCGTAAATGAGGGGCGTGGCGTTATCGTTATGGTGCCCGAAATCGCACTCACACCGCAGACCTTGGGCATTTTCCACCGCCGATTTGGCGATAAGGTTGCCGTGTTCCACAGCGCAATGTCTCAAGGTCAGCGTCTTGACGAAT
The DNA here is from genome assembly GCA_017416345.1 of Clostridia bacterium. Classification (GTDB taxonomy): domain Bacteria; phylum Bacillota; class Clostridia; order Oscillospirales; family Acutalibacteraceae; genus UMGS172. The sequence goes on from JAFQCR010000014.1 coordinate 67,499, forward strand.
GGAAACGTGTCCGAAACGGCGATGCCTTGATAGCTGTCGGTACACGTTCGGCGGTTTTTGCTCCGTTTTCCGACCTTGGACTTGTTATTATGGACGAGGAACAGGAGCATACCTATAAATCCGAAATGAGCCCGTATTTCCACGCACGTGATATTGCAAGGTACCGTGTTGCCCAAAGCAAAGGACTGTTGATACTGTCGTCGGCCACTCCGTCGATCGAATCCTACAGCCTTGCCAAGGCAGGTAAATACAGTCTTTGCAAACTGACCAGCCGATTCGGTACCGCAACTCTGCCCGAGGTAGAGGTGGTCGATATGCGTGAGGAGATGGCGGCAGGAAACAGCGGTATCGTAAGCAACCTTTTGTATGACCGTATCGATGAGGCCTTGAAAACGGGTCACCAGGCGATACTTTTGCTTAACCGACGTGGATACAACACCTATATCTCGTGTACCCAATGCGGTCACGTTATAAATTGCGAAAACTGCAGTATCTCAATGACCTATCACTCGGCCAACAACCGCTTGATGTGTCACTACTGCGGAAAATCTCTGCCGTATGCCGATAAATGTCCTCAATGCGGCGCTGAGCGAATGAAATATTCGGGACTTGGCACTCAAAAAGCTGAGGCCGAGCTTGAGGCGCTTTTCCCTGAGGCAAAGATACTTCGTATGGATGCCGACAGCACCATGACAAGGAACGACTATGAGAAAAATCTCAAAGCCTTTGCCGACGGTGAGTATGATATAATGCTCGGCACGCAGATGGTCGCTAAAGGACTTGATTTCCCCAAGGTTACCGTTGTCGGCGTTTTGAATGCCGATATTGCAATGCATTCCAGCGATTTCAGAAGCTATGAGCGGTCGTTTTCATTGCTTACGCAGGTCGTCGGACGCTCGGGTAGAGGTACCGATAAGGGAACTGCCGTTATTCAGACGGTCGAGCCCGACTCGAAGGTAATCGAGCTTGCCGCTGACCAGGATTACGACAGCTTCTATGATTCCGAGATAATGACCAGAAGGCTGATGATATATCCGCCGTATTGCGATATTGCCACGGTGTCATTCCTGGGAACCGAGCGTAAATATACCGAGAATGCGGCAAAGAGCTATTTTGAACTGTTAAAACAGCACGTTTCAAACGATCATACCGATGTAAAGCTTATCATTCTTGGTCCAACGGCAGCCGCCGTACCCAAGATAAATAACAATTATCGGTATAAGCTGATAATTAAATATAAAAATTCCAAGAGTTTCAGGGAACTGATGAACAAGGTTACGGCCGATTTCAGCGCTACGGCGTATTCAAGAAAGGTCTCGGCTATACTCAACGTCAATCCCGACAGCATAATTTAAGGAGTAATTTATGGCAATCAGAAATATTGTGACCGAGGGTGACTCGGTTCTTCGTAAGACCTGCAGAAGTGTGTTGAATTTTGATGAACGCTTGGCACAGCTGCTTGACGATATGAAGGAAACTATGTACAAGGCCGAGGGTGTGGGACTTGCCGCACCGCAGGTCGGTATTTTGCGCCGTGTTTGCGTTGTTGACGTAGGCGACGGTGTTATCGAGCTTGTAAACCCTGTTATCGAATCGGAGGAGGGTATGCAGGAGGGCTCCGAAGGTTGTCTTTCATTGCCCGGGAAAAGCGCTATTGTGCGAAGACCCATGAAGGTCACCGTCCGTGCGCAGGACCGCAACGGCAATACCTTTACCGTCACGGGTGAGGAATTAAAGGCAAGGGCCTTCTGCCACGAGATCGACCATCTCAACGGTATCCTCTACGTAGATAAAGCCATCAGAAAGGACTAATCTATGAAGATAGTTTTTATGGGAACACCTGACTTTGCGGTAAATGCTTTGGAAGCGCTTATCAACGCAGGTCACGAGATAACGGGAGTTTTCACCCAGCCCGATAAGCCGCAGGGCAGAAAAATGGTGCTGACACCTCCGCCCGTCAAGGCTTTTGCCGAAAGCAAGGGCTTGAAGGTATTTCAGCCGACCACCGTCAGAACCGATGAGGCTTACGAGCTTTTAAGATCACTCCAGCCCGAGCTTATCGCTGTTGTGGCTTACGGAAAGATCATCCCCGAAAATATCCTCAACCTCCCCAAATACGGCTGTGTCAATGTTCATGCATCACTTTTGCCGAGACACAGAGGTGCTTCGCCCATCCAGACCGCTATTTTGGTGGGTGATAAGGAAACGGGTGTTGCCACCCAGCAGATGGACATCGGTATTGATACCGGTGACATTCTGTTGAGTGAAAAGTGTGACATTCTGCCGACCGATAATTTTGAGACCCTGCACGACAAACTGGCTGTTATGGGTGCTGATCTGCTGGTCAGAACTGTTGAGGGTCTTTTGAATAAAAGTATAAATCCTCAAAAACAGCCCGAGGAGGGTGTGACCCATTGCTCGATAATAACCAAGGAAATGGGTCAGATAGATTTTAATAAAACAGCAAACGAAATTGACTGCCTCATCCGTGCTTTTACACCGTGGCCGTCTGCATATTTCTTTATGAACGGCAAGCGTGTCAAGGTTATATCTGCTACCGTTGGTGAAAGCACCGATAAAGCGGCAGGCTCCGTTGTTGATGTGAAAAATGCATTGACCGTTGCCTGCGGGAATGGTACTTCGATAGTTTTCAACGAGCTTCAGCCCGAGGGTAAAGGGAAAATGTCTGCCAAAGCACTTCTCAACGGTTATCCGTTGGAGGTAGGAGCAAGCCTTATATGAACGCAAGACAGGTTGCTGTAAAGGTCATTTCCGAGATAGAACGAAGCGGAAGCTATTCCAATATTTTGTCGGATAAGACCATAAAGGACGCCGAGCTTTCCAAGGCCGATGCCGCATTGGCAAGTATGCTGGTCTACGGTGTGCTTCAACGAAAAATAACCCTGGACCATGTGTTAGAAAAGGCCGCAGGCAAGAATTTCAAAAAAACACATCCGTTTGTTCTGGCGGTTTTAAGAGTTGCGGCGTATCAACTGCTTTTTATGGATAAGATCCCGCCCTCAGCCGCCGTAAACGAGGCTGTTAAGATCGTCAAAGCCTCAAAACAACGCTTTGCACAAGGCTTTGTGAATGCCGTTTTGAGAAAGCTCAACACCGAAAAGGACAGCTTTTTAAAGGCGATTTCAGAGTGTGACGATCTTGGTGTGAAATACTCCTGCACCAATGAATTTGCTCAAGGGCTAATTGCGGATTACGGCAAAGAAACGGCCGAAGGATTTTTGCAGGCTTCTTTAGAGGCTCCCAAGCTTTATTGCCGTGTCAACAGTTTCAGTGCTAAAGATAACCTCTTTGACCGTTTAACCGAAAAGGGTATAACCGTTGCAGAAGCCGATATTGACGGTGCATTTTCGATGCAGGGTGCAGGAAGCGTTGAGGGTCTGACAGAGTTTAAAAACGGCGAGTTTTTTGTGCAGGACCTTGCTTCTCAAAAGGCGATAGCGGCTTTTGGAATCGAGGCGGGAATGTCGGTTCTGGATGTTTGTGCCGCACCGGGCGGCAAAAGCTTCACCGCCGCGCAGTATTGCGGTGAAAACGGTAAGTTAGTCTCCTGCGACCTTTATGAACAGCGTGCGGGGCTAATAAAAGCAGGTGCTGAAAGGTTGAATATAAAAAATCTTCAGGCTATGCAGAACGACGCTACCGTTTTTAATTCTAACTTCGGAACCTTTGACCGTGTGCTTTGTGATGTTCCGTGCTCGGGGTTTGGTGTTATCCGCCGCAAGCCCGAGATAAAATATAAGTCACTGTCGGAGTTTGACGATCTTCCCGAGATACAACTGCAAATACTCGAGACCTCGGTCAAATATCTTAACCCAAAGGGACAGATAATGTACTCAACCTGCACTGTAAGGCAGGCTGAAAACCGCAAGGTCATTGATGCATTTTTAAAGAAGCACGCTGACTTTGAGATAGTTTCGGAAAAAACCTTGATGCCGCAGAATGATGGCACCGACGGATTTTATTTCTGTATTTTAAGCCAAAGCATTTAAGCCCGAACCAGCCTAAAAGGGCGGTTTTAAGGCGTCTTTTGGCTCTTTGTCGCACATAGGCGACAGCCTAGGGTAACGAGAGTTGAACACATTGCGGTTTCTCTCGCCGCTTTTTCCCGCCTTTCTTGCGCTTATTCTTGTAAGGCAAAAGCCTTACTGCGAATTTCACGCTTCGCCTTTCGAAAAAAAGCGTACGAGATAAACTCTTCGACCTTAAAATCAAAGAATTTTTTAAAAGGGCGAAGACGAAGAGCGCAGTAATACTGCCGTATTACAAGCGATGAGGCAAGACAAGGTGAAAAATTATTGATTTTAAGGCGTAACGGGTTCGACTCTCGTTACCCTAATGTGCTTCGCATCACCAAAATCCACTCATAAAACCGCACCTTTTAGGTCGCAGAATTTTGTGATAAAGGATTTTTGATGTGGCGAGGCACAAAACACAGCAAATCCTTTCGGATTTGCGAGTATTTTAACAATGCC
>JAFQCR010000015.1 GCA_017416345.1 Clostridia bacterium
ATATGCGGTCTGATTGGTGCCCTGCTCATAAACGATGTCGGTAACATCCTTTTTATAGCAAACACCCTGCTTAACGATAGTGTTAAGTCCGTTTTCAAGCTTATACCAATCACTGTCGGCTCTGACAGCAGAGGAGGGGGCTACAAGGAAACCGATCTCGTCAGCCGCATCCTTGACCTCATTGTCGATTATAGCTCTGAAGCGCAGGCCTGCAGAGAGGTAAACACCGTTGTTGTCGGCCGCCGACTTGGGAGTGCGGATCGAAGCTGCTGCCGAAGCATCGTTTTCAGAGGGAACGGACTCCGGGATGCTTTCTACCTCGATTACCTGAACATTATCGAAGTAAGCTGTTGCACCGCTTACACCAAAGAGGAAGTGGATGGCTTTGTTCCAGAAGTCTGCTTTATATTTTGTCAGTCCGGCATTAAGATCGACATCTGATGTGTCGATAACAATTCCGTAGCGTTGCCACTCGGTTGAGAATTTGAGGCTTGCAGATTTAACCTGCTTACCGTCAACAAAGAAGGATGCACCGTCATCACGGGGAGTGCTATATCCCATAAAAAAGTAACGGCAACTGCTGGTACCTGAACCGTTGACACCCAATACCATTACCGGCTGAGCGTTATCGGTTTCGGCCTTGGCATCAAAATAAACATAATATTTGCGGTTCTGCTTGATATCAAAGTCTTCAAATCCAAGACGGGCATAGTTGCCGCCAACCAGCTTCAAAACGCTGCCGTGCTCTTCGTCGTAATTGTCAACCAAAGCGGTGCCGTCATTACAGCCCGAAGCGGTGATGAATGCATCGTTGACGGTGTCGTCCATGGTGTGCAGACGGCTTTCGTTGTACTCAAAAGAGGTAACGACCTCAACGGTGAGGTTATCAATAGCTGTGTTAATAGAGTAAGTAGTGTTATAACCCGGTCTGAAGCCGATAGAAACACCGTCGGTTTCGTCTTCGTTAACGGTGAAGATATAATAAGCAGTATGCCAATCGGTATCTTGTTCAAGAACGGTAGCTGTTTCGCTAAAAGTGATCTTTGCGGCTTGTGAATCGACAAGCGTTGCATGCTCTGAAAGGTTTAAGTCAGAGGCTGTGATCGATGTAGGTGTCGGATCGGGATGCAACCTTACGTCGATCGTTGCCGATGTACCGCCGGTTCCTGCAAGGAATTTATAGTCAAACTTCAAGCGGTAGGTCTTACCGGCTTCACATAAGAAAAGGTTTTCTTTTGCTTCTGCTACAAGAGTTGCATCGGCTGATTGTGTAACAGGGGATTCACCAACCGAGCCGTCTTTACCTATCCAGGCTGTACCGCCGTTATTTTTAGACTTTTTGAAAACAACCGTGTCATTTTCGTACTCGACCGAAGTAACCTTTCTGTGGAAAGGTATACCGAAAGGCTCGTTTCCGTCAAAGGTCAGCGAAACGAGCGAGGTATAGCTGTTTACATTTTTAGCACTTGCAGTTCCTACAAAGCATAATGAACAAACAGAGAACATTAAGCAGAGTACAAGAAGCAAGCTTACCGAACGTTTTTTCATTGATATTTCTCCTTTTATAATGATCTGATTATAAAATATCAATTTTTATATAAAAAAGGAATGTATTGAATTGTTAATTTTTTGTATTATTCTGCTACAGATCATTGACACGAGGGGACAATATATTGTAATATGTAAGCGTAACCGAATCTCGTTTTTATGTGAGGGAAGCTATGTTAACAAGAATCGCTAATGAATCCGAGAACAGAGACCTTGTATCCGATACATTTTTGCACGTTAATAATTGCAGGCCTGCGATCGCACCTACCAGTAAATACAAGCACTTTTTTAAGATAATTAGACCCAACGGACGGCTTGATTATCAGATCATTCTTGTAACCGAGGGGGTTTATGAGGTTACCGTCGACAATGAGGTTACAGAGCTTAATGTCGGTGACTGTGTTATTTATCCTCCTAAAGCGGTTCAGGAATATAAGATGATCACCGATGGAAGATTTGAACAGACGGTGGGGTACTTTGTTCATTTCACCGGCTCTGCCGCCGATGAGGTAATGGCCAAGGCAGGCTTTACGGGTACAACTGTTTTAAGGACCGTTCAGCCCGAGGTCAAATTTGTATTCAAAAAGCTTTTTGATGCTCATAAAAGGTGCGATCAGCTTCATGAGTCGGCACACCTTTTAAATATTATAGCTCTGCTTGCCAAAAACGACGTTGCGGTTTCAAGCGAGGCCGAAAAGAGGGTAAGTGCCGAAGCGGAATATATAAATCTTCATTTTTCGGAAAAGATCGATTATGATAAAATGGCCAAAAGGTGTTTTTTGAGCCGTAGCAGATTTACACATATTTTTACTGAAATATTCGGTCAGCCGCCAACTCTTTATCAATTGAATCAAAAGCTGAACAATGCTCGTGAGCTGCTTGTCTACTCCGAACTGTCGGTAGGTGAGATAACCGAGCAATGCGGCTTCAGCGATCAGATGTATTTCAGTAAAATATTCAAAAAGACCTACAGTATTTCGCCGCTGAAATACCGAAAACTTAATCAATAAAAGTAAAAGAAAAAAGATTCTTCGGCTGTAAACAGCCTCAGAATGACAAATTAAACTTATGTTTTGTCATTCTGAGCGGTAGCGAAGAATCTTTATTTTTATATAAATCTCTACAATTCAACCAAAATATGTTCGTGCTTTAGCGCAGGGATAATTTTTTGTATAAGGTCCGATGTTTTGATTTTTAGACTTGAGGTTTTTATGCAGGGGTGACAGCCGAAGTATTCATCCTTTAAAACATCTTTGTCTATTAAAAGGGTAACTGCGTTGTCAGCATCATTCATCAATCCCAAAACACTGACCGAACCGGGTGTTATATCAAGATATTTTTCCATGTGCTCGGCAGTAGCAAACGAAAGACGTGAAGAGCCTATTTGTGCCGAAATATCCTTGGTTTTAAATACTTTATCTGCAGGTATCATCAAAAGGTAAAACGCAGTTTGCTGACGGTTGCACAAAAATAAGTTCTTGCAGATGACCGCACCCAAGGTTTTGTCAATTTCCTCGCAGATCTCCATAGTGTCGGCGGCATCATGGTCAACACGTTGGTATTCAATGCCGAGACTGTCTAAAAAATCATAGCATTTTTTCTCTTTTTCCAAGCGATCCGATGTATTTTCGGGTCGTCCGTTTATTAATTCAAGCATATTTTCGGCTCCTTTACAGCTTTCTGTATTCCAAAATACAAAACTCAACCTCGGTGGTGAGTGTGTCGAGCTTCGTCAGCTTTTCCTGGTCGGCTTTTCCGGTTTTATAATAATACGGTGTCATTTTGAAAAGCGAAATAATGTCTTCGTTGCAATCAAGTGTGATACTGTATTTCAACTCTTCTTTTGACAGTAATTCAAATCCGTCACGCTCATATTCAACAGCAGGGTTCAGGTACGGTTCATCGTATATCGCTGATTTCAAACCGAGCAAATGCCGCTCCATAGGCTGAACTGTTATTAGTCGGCCGCCGTCACACAAAACACGTGAAAACTCATCGGGACTGTCGGGTGCGAAAATATTGATGATAACGTCCCGTGAGCCGTTTTTTAACGGAATGTCACCGATGCTTGCAACAGCAAAAGAAAAGGTCTCACAGCGTTTTGCGGCAACTTTCAGGGCATCCTTGGAAATATCGATACCACATACAGAATTGTTACGTGCTATAGTCTCGGTGTAGTAGCCCTCTCCGCAGCCGGAATCAAGTACCTTGTGACCGCTTCCGATAACGTCACACACAGCATTTCTTAATGGCTCATAATAACCCTTTTCCAAAAATTTAGTACGTGACTTTACCATCAGCTTATCGTCACCGTGACGCTTGTTGTGCGCGTTATCAAGCAGTAGATTTACATACCCTTGCTTTGCAACGTCAAAGCCGTGACCCTTTAAGCATTTTAGTTGAGAGGGGAGTGCAAACAGCTTGGCTCTGCACACGGGACACAAAAAATCAGATTCTTTTAAAAACATGATCTACCTTCCGTTTTTATCTTTAATTAAGCTTCTCGGTGACACTCCAACCTCTTTTTTGAAAAATTGGCTGAAGGTGTAAATGTCGGGAAATTGCAACTCATCGGCGGTCTCGCTGACATTATAGCCCTCGTTTACAAGCATTTCCTTTGCAATATTGGCCAGGATGGAATTTTTGTACTTGATGGGCGACATACCGAAGCATTTTTTGAATAATCTTCTCAAATGCGTTTGGCTGATGCAGGATAATTTTGCCAATTCCTCAAGTGTGATGCGATCGGTGACATTTTGCTCAATAAATCGCACAGCGGGAAGGATCTTATCATAGTCCTTGTCCAATACATTTGCTTTGATGGCGTTTTGGCATATATCGATCAGCCGAAAGGTCGTCAAAACACATCTGAAACGGTCGATATACTTATATTCGGCCAAATCGTCAAACAAAGGCTTCAGTTGGTTGGCAAGACCGTGCAGTACGGTCGGTTGACTCGAAAAAAGTATGTCTTTTTCACAGTTTTCGGTTGTCTCGATAAGGTTAAATTCCACCTGCATTATGTACGGCTTTTCTCTGTCGATGGAATAGGAATAGGTGCTGCCTTTCGGGAAATATACGGCATCTCCTTCCTTTACGGTTATCTCTTTACCGCAGATGCTGTATGTTGCGCTTCCGCTCAAAAACAAGGCAACAGAGGATATCGGGCGGTTTTGGATCTCACGCTCGAAGATCTTCTGATAATAGTAAAAAATGAAAACGTTTTTAAGCTCTACACCGTTTGAATATTTTTCCAAAGTAAACACCGACCGTCACCGCCTTTATTATTTGAATTATATATCAATTAAATTTTTCTGTCAAGAAATATGGTCGAATTACTTAAATAAATGGACCGTTTTCACATTTTATTGCGATGATACCCGTTGTATAATTAAAATGAAACGGGGGATTGCTTGTGAAAAAGATAGGTCATATAAAAACGTTTACTTCCAAAGAAGTAGAAAAGTCGTATGTCAGCATTGACTTCTGCTGTCTTGACCGTGAGCTGTTTGACCCCGATAAGTGCTATGACGCATTATTTAATACGGGTGTAAAATACGCTCGATGTCAGTCAGGTTGGAACCGTTGTGAAAAGCAAAAGGGTGTATATACCTTTGAGTGGCTTGACTCGGTTATTGATAATCTTTGTCAGCGTGGTATCGAGCCTTGGCTTCAGATAGGCTACGGAAATCCGATCTATATGCCTGATGCACCTAATCCTACCGCCGTCGGCTGTGTGCCGCTTTATTACGGTGAGGAAACACTTGAGGCTTGGAAAAGGTATGTTCGATTTGTTACCGAGCGCTATAAGGGACGAATCAAAAAGTTTGAAATATGGAATGAATGTGACCTTAATCATTTTTGGTATCCAAAAGACCCAAACGGTGCTGAATATGCAAAACTGATAAACATAACAGCCTGTGAGATCAAAAATATATATCCCGAAGCGGAAATCATCGGAGTTGTTGCCGAGCCGAAGGCGTTTGCATTTATTAATGATTTGCTTGATAACGTAAATAAGGAATACCTTGATTATTTTTCTTATCACATTTATGCCAAGGTTCCCGAGTTTAAGTTTGGAGAAATCACTCACGAGCTTAAAAAGCGGTTTAAATCCAAGGGCTTTGAACACGTTAGATTCATCCAAGGTGAAGCAGGATATCCTTCTTGGGCTTATAAAGGTCATTGGCTGGTGCCTTGGGGCTGTGATGATGAAAGACCGCAGGCTATTTTTATGCTGCGCCGTTATTTCCTTGATATTTATGACGGTGTCTGTATGAGCTCATTTTTCCAAATCGTCGATATGTGGGAAAAGCCTTATGCAAAAGCACAAGAGGTCATCCAAAAGCCTGCCGCACACGGGATACTCAATGGACTTACGTATACTCCAAAATTGTCATACAAAACAATAACCAATATATCGGCAATTTTCAGCGGTGATATTTTACCTTCAGATGATTATTTACTTGTAGCCGGTCTAACATCTTCGCCGATAGATTTATTGTCCTTTGTCAAGATGACTTTCAGAAAAAACGGTTATCCGGTTTATGCGTTTTATTATCCGTCCGACATTACAAAGGAGTATAAAACCGAAAGCCGTGCAAGGCTTACTGTTTTAAATAAGATATCCGATCCTGTTATAATCGATACTTTAAGCGGAGAGGTTTTTGATACCGAAATGGCTTATTGTGATAATAGAAACTACGGAACAAATACCTACTCTTATGACTTACCCATCAAGGATTACCCGCTTGTTTTAACCGACCGCAAGGCCTTTGAGATCACAGAATAAGGAGTTATATATGAAAAGATTGATTTGTTTGATTTTTAGTTTAATTATGTGTTTCAGTTCGTTTGTCGGTTGCTCCGATGACAGCAAAACTTCCGAAAGTAAAAATGATCAAAACAGCATTTTTTCAACCGATGACATTACGTTTATTGATGAAAACGGTGATTCGGTTTATTCAATAATCCGTCCCGAGGGTGATGAAGCTGTCAACCAATATGCCGTTAAAATATTTAAGGCTTTAAAGGCCAAGGCAAACGTAACCGCCAAAAACTCGGCTGATGTTGATGACGGAGCCGGAAAATACGAGATCTTGATCGGTGATACCAACCGACCCGAAACCGCAAAGGCAAGAGATCATCTTGTCAAAAATGTCGGTGGCAGATATAAAGATTATATAGTATGTACAATTGATAAAAAGATCGTTATATACGGAATGAGCGTTGAGGCTTTAGAGGCGGCTTGCGATTATTTTGAACAAAATTTCATTAAGCCCGAGGGCGTAAAGGGCGGTATTTTGTATACCTTTAAAACCGAAGGACAGTTTTTGGAACCGACGATCAATAGTGTGAAATTGAGCGAATTTCAGTTTGTAAGACAAAGGTTCAATGAGTCTTACTTAACTCAAAAACAACTTGAGGATGCCAACGCATTGTTGACCGAAAAGGCAGGTTACCTTTTACCCATAAAGGATGACAGCGCTAAAGAATCTGAATACGAAATAATCGTCGGTAATGCTGACCGAAGCGGTGTTTCAAAAATCAGCGACGGTGATGAGTATTCGATCGTCATTTCGGGCAAAAAGGTATATTTGAACGGCGGTTCACCTGCGGCTAAAGCTATGGCTGTATCAGAATTTGCAAAAATGCTGGTTGCAGGCTCGGTAACCGATAACAGCTCGACAAAGGGTAAATATTCCGAGGCGGTCAAGGGTTATGATTCATCAAAGTATCACGTACCGATCTGGACAGAGGATTTTGATGTTGTTTATCCCGACCATCCGACGGGCATAAACCTGAAGTATTGGAAGTTTGGCAAAGATACCGCAGAAGGGTACAACGGACGTACCTCGGTCAGAACCGAAGACCCGCAAAAGCTGTTTGTTAAGGACGGAATGCTCAACTTTTACGCTTCATACGATGATGAGCATTACTACGGCTTTAAGCTGCAAACAGCAGGGAAGGTGACCTTCAAATACGGAATCCTTGAAATGAGCGCCATTTTGCCCGACGGTGCTGCTTTTTGGGTTGCGCTTTGGGGACAGTCATCCGACAAAAACTCTATTTCGGCCTTTATGAACGAGGTCAATATTGTTGAAATGTTCGGAAATTCAGCCTCTTATTCAGCCAATTCTCACGGTTGGCCCCAGGGCACTGCTGCGGCAAAAGATCGGTACAACGAGGTATGGAAGCCGCAGGGAGTGCCCGAGCATTGGTCGCTTGATTCGGGATATGCAGGTCAAAAGAAATATTACTGTCCCGAGGGTAATTTTAATAACGGACTTCACACCTTCAGTTATGTATGGGACAAGGATCAATGCACCTTTGCCTGCGACGGCAATGCGTTTTTCTCAATCAACCCCAACGACAAAGATCTGTGGAACGAAACCTTTAACCAGTGTATCAATATTCTGTTAAGCCAGGCAACCGGTTTTAAGTCACGTGGTACCTGTTCACAAGATAACGACCCCGTGTGGTTGGAAACAAACAATTTCCAAATTGATTACGTTCATTTGTATCAATTAAATGACGGTGAGCACATCTTGACCGATACGACATATAAATAAGCAAAACAAAACACAGCAAGTTTCGTCTTGCTGTGTTTTGTTGTTATTTTATCTCAATATTCATACCGTTGACCTCAACGCCGTCGTTGGCACGGATAAGAATGTATTTCACACCGTTGATGATCTGTGTTGAAACAAGGTCGGTATGCTCGGGGTCGACTTTAATTGTGACATTGGGGGTAGCGACCTCAAACTTATTGACGTTTACAATGGATTTAGGCGGAAGCTCGGCATCCTCACCGAAGTTTGAAGTAAATCTTTGTCCGAAGCTTTCAACCTTTACCTCGTCAACACCGCAATACTGCAATACGGTCTTAAGCTTGGATTTTGTAAGGCGCAGAGGCTCTTCCTCTTTGGCTTCTTTATGCTCCTGCACCATTTCGGAAATTTGACTGTGGACCGAGCGAACGGTGTCAAAATCGCATTCCTCAACCAGCGTTTCGGCAAGGCAGGTCTTAAAGCGGCCGGTCTGCTCGGCAGGTGCCATCGGAAGCTCAACATTAAAGATATTCTGAATAAACTCGGTGTGAATATCCGATATATCCTTGGTGTAATAAAGTGTGTTGTAAATATTTGCAGTGCGACCGTCAAAGGCAGGGAACATAAAGCCCAGCTCCGGTGCGCCGAGGATGGCGTGTGCATCAAGGTCACGGAAAGAGCTGTCGTGCTCACGGAAATAAAGACCGCTGTTCAACGGCTTTACGGGGCAGACACAGCAGACAAAATAGTTGAAAACAGAGGAGGAATCCTCCTGCTTTTGTCCGTCTGCCGAATACTGAAATACATCGTATGTATCAAAGGCCAGAAGTATCGCAAAGCTTTCCTCAAAATGCACGCTATCAATAACCTTTTGATAAAAAGCATCAAGTGCGGCTTGGTCTTTTAGTCTTGAATCACGAAGATCACGCAGCAGCTTATTTTCGGCTCCGTCCATGACCTGCTGTGCGGTAAATTCAAGATCCAAAAGGTTTGTACCAAGACTGCCCGAAAGCGTCTTTTTCATAATACCGAGCAGCTTGTTGCCTTCCTCTACCGAACAGCTTGCCATTGGCTGATCTATATGTGTAACAATAACCTTCTGCGAATTGACAAGGCATCCCTTAATGCTTAAAATATTATTTTTATCCTGCCTGAAACGGCGTTTTATTTCTCTTAATTCTTTCTCGGTCATAATGTGCTCCTGTTTTATTATTTGCGTTACATTATACCATTTCATTATCGAAAATTCAATATTTTTAACTCGATAATAAATAACAAAATACAACAAAAGAGCATTGAGCTATAAACCCAATGCTCTTTATGATCAATATCTGTAGAATCTGAACTCAAGACCCTTTGTATCGCAATAATATTTTACGGGTTTACCGCCGAAGAGCGTGATCTTTGACCAATTATAATTGTCGATAAGGTCGGCCTTGGCTTTATTAAGCTCGGCAAGCGAAGTGAATTTAACGCTTGTGATCAGCTTGTCGGACTGCTTGCTGACAATGCTGTTGAAGCTGTTGAAATCATACTTGTTAAGCACAAAGCCCTTGTAGTTGAAGTAGTTGTATTTGGTTGCGACACAGGTGGGGAACTTGAAGTTTTCGAGTATCGTATGATCAAGGCTCATCTGCTGCGAGGTATTGCCGAAGTAGTTGTAAACAACCGTGTCGGTCATGATCTTACCCTTGTCGTTCTTAAACGAGGGATCGTCCCAGGTTACATCAAAGTAATAATATTCTCCGCCGAGCTTTACGCAGTTCCAAGCATGGTATTCGCCTGCATAACCGGTAAGGTAGATACATTCGATTCCAAGCTCTCTCAAAACCATCTGGAAGCCCTTGGAGTAACCGCCGCAGATAGCGTTGCCGTCAACAAGACATCCGTAGGCCGAGAAGGCTTGCTCGGTGGTCGGCTTTCTGACCTTATTGTCCTTTTCGGCGCAGGCCTCATCGTTATAAACAACGGTTTGTGCTATATAGTCGTGAACATACTGTACGCGCTCAAAATCGGTGGGGTATTTTCTTGCGGCATTGGCTATCTTTTTAACACTTGCGTCGAGAGCATCAATGTATTTCTGCGGGTTGGAGGAATACTTCCAATAATCAAAGGATTGCAGCTCGACCTTAAAGGTCTTATTTGAATACCAATATGTATATGCACCGCTTATCCAGAAAAATTCGGGACGCTCGTAGGTGAGTGCCACAATAGCCTTGTCAAGCTCGGCTTTGAAGGTGCTCTTGTTGGTTACGTTTTTGAAAACGCAGGTCTGACCGCCCGAGGCAAGCTCCTTCATAAAGCTTAAAAATACGGTCTTTCCGGTGTTGGAGAGCTGGTTATAAAGGTAACCGCTGTAGCTTGTGATATCAATACCGTTTGAAGTCTCTTCTTCTTTGTTGACATTGTTGTTATTGTTGTAAGAGTTGGTACCGTAGCTTGAATTGTATTTTGAATTGGTACCGTAGCTCGAATTATACTTGGAAGAGGTAGTTGAGCTGCTGATTACCGTGCTTGAGCTTTCGGAGCTTAAAGCATCATCGGAACTGTTATCACCGTAAAGCGTGCTGAAATCGGGATAATCGGGGAACTTGATATCCTTATTGGTTCCGTTACCGCCGTTATAATTGTTATCGGTCGTCGTATCATTGTCGGCAGAAACGGTAAAAACAGCCGAAATGATCTGGATAAGAACAACGATAATAATTATTATAAGTCCTAATTTGCTCTTTTTCTTCTTTTTGGGTGCATTATTATAATTCATCGTCGCTCACCTCATCATTTTCAACAGTAATATCGTCATTATCGGCAATTCCGTCGCCGTCATCGACAAAAGCAAACTTTACATCGGGATACTTTTTCGAAAGCAAAGAGAATACCGAACGGTTGTTTGCAGAGTCGGTATCCGACATACGGTCGATAGCGATAAAGCAAACAAGGTAGATCGCAGTTGTGATAACATAGAAGCCAAGCGTGAGCGTGGTGCTGGAAAATTCCATGACCGAGCTGAAGATGCCGTGCAGCAAAACGGGAACAAGCCAGCTCAAAAGCAACAGACCGCCCGATTTAAAGGGCTTTTTAACGGTGATTTTGTTATCCTTTGCAAGCTCGGCTTCCTTTTGCTTGGCAATGTAGCGAGTGTGCCAGAAGGTGTAGCAGCAGCCGGAGATGACGCCGAAGAAAAGGTGAGTGGGGACCGAAGCGATAGAACGGAGGAGCAAAGTATCCCAGCCGGCTTCCCAAGCATAACGGATGTTTTCAACAGCGGCAAAGCCCATTGAAATAAATACAGAATAAACAATTCCGTCAAACATATAGTTGAAGTTCTTGTTTTTACGGGTCATAAAATAAAGCACGGCCCATTTAACGGTCTCCTCAAGAAGCGCTACGACCACAAACGAGAAAAGCAGGTTATAGACCGTTTCTGCAGTTTCGGAGCTGAAATGTACGGCGCCTTCATGGGTGTATGTTTTATATTTTGAAAACATACCGTCCAAAAGCACACCTGCCTTGGTCTCAAGGAACCACAATGGCATATAAACAAGGCCGCCTGCGGCAAACAGCAGTGCAAGCAGACCGAAAGGCTCCTTCTCTGCGCGGTCTTTGATAAAAACAAAAGCCATCAGCAGGAGTGCAGGAACTACGGCTGCAATTGAAATTTCAACAGAAGCATAATTCATAAATATCACCCTCAAAATTAATTTTGAAATCAGTATATCACACCTTTTTGAATAATTAAAGCAAAATTTTGCTTTTAATGGATAAAAATTAAAATTAGTGTGGAAAATTTTGAAATTGTTTGTTATAATAAGAAAAAAAGAAAGGATGTTGAATATGTCGGTATTAAAGGTCACTAAAGAAAATTTTGATGTTTTGAAAAAAAGTGAAAAAACAGTTTTGATCGATTTTTATGCTGATTGGTGCGGTCCCTGCAGAATGGTTTCACCCATTGTAGACGAAATCGCTGAAGAATGTCCGCAGTATCTTGTAGCCAAGATAAATGTTGATGAGGAGCCCGAGCTCAGCGCTGCCTTCGGAGTTTCAAGCATTCCGACATTGGTAGTGATGCAGGATGGAAAAATAAAGGAAATTTCTGCAGGAGCAAGACCCAAGGCCGCCATTCTCGCAATGCTTCAGAAATAAATATTCAGAGGTTAGGTATGCATATTTATGATATTATTATCATCGGCGGTGGGCCTGCGGGATACACGGCTGCGCTTTATGCTACAAGGGCTGGGCTCGATGCTGTTTTAGTCGAGCGTATGTCACCGGGCGGTCAGATGGCTTTGACCGGTGAGATCGAAAACTATCCCGGCTTTGATGAGGGTGTTGACGGCTTCACACTTGGTATGAAGATGCAAAGCGGTGCCGAGCGCTTCGGCGCTAAAACCGAATATGCCGAGGTCTTATCGGTCGATTTTTCCGAAAATATTAAAAAGGTAACAACGACCAACGGTGAGCTGTTTTCTAAAACCGTGATCATTGCAACGGGAGCCGACCCAAGGAAGCTTGGTATCGACAATGAAGAGCGATTGACGGGCAGGGGAGTTCACTACTGCGCTCATTGCGACGGCAGATTTTATAAAGACAAGATCGTAGCGGTTGTTGGCGGAGGAAATTCTGCGGCGGCCGATGCGCTGTTTTTATCAAGGCTGTGTAAAAAGGTGTACGTCATCCACCGAAGAGATACATTAAGAGCAACAAAAATCTATCACGAGCCTTTGATGAAGGCCGAAAATGTTGAGTTTCTGTGGAATTATACTGTTCAAGAAATATTGGCTTCTGACGGCAGGGCAAGCGGCTCGGTCTTAAAAAGCACGGTAAACGGCGATACTTTTGAGTTGAAGGTCGACGGACTGTTCGTCAGCATCGGCAGGGAACCGATGACTTCATTTTTAAACGGAGCTGTCGAGCTTGACGGCAACGGTTATATCATTGCCGATGAAACGACCAAAACCAACGTAGCCGGTATTTTTGCGGTCGGTGATGTGCGAACAAAGGCTTTACGGCAGATAGTTACAGCCGTTTCCGACGGAGCCGTCGCCGTGCATTACGCCGAGGAATATTTAAACAGCAACAATTGATTTACTTATAAAAAAAACACACATCGGAATTTGCTTCTGACGTGTGTTTTTTTGTTTAATACTTCTTTTTCTTAACTATGATAAAAGCAACTGCAAAACCGACTCCTGCAGCCAAAACTGCCGCTATAACTGTGATCAGCCAGGGGAATCCGCCGTTATCGGCTTTCGGATCGTCGGGTTTGGGATCTATATCAGAACCGGAGGATGTGTTATCGGGATCCGATACTGTGGTTTTTGACTCGGTATCATTTGGTTCAGAAGGACCGTTTTCAACGACCTGCTTTTCAATTACGGTTACGGGAACAACGCTGCTGTGCGCAACGCCGCCGTCCGATGTACTGACAACACACAAATAGTTGCGTGTGCCAAGCTTATTAGTGTCGCAATTGAGAAGATCCGAGGTCTCTTTTCCGTCGTTGACAGCAACCATATCCTTTCGGTCACCGCTTTCGGTCTCATACCAAATGTAACTGAGCTGTGTGCCTTCGGGAGCCTTGGCAACACAACGGATCTCGGCAAGATCACCTTGCTCAACTGTAAGCTCGGTGGGCATTTCCAATATCTCGGGAGGAGAAAACTCGTTTCCGACCGAGATACGGGTCTTGGGAGTGGTCACGTCATAATGACCGTCCTCAACGGTGCACCAGATGTATGAGCCGTTAAGCTCAAAACCGATTCCCTCAAAGACAAAAGCAAAGGTATTGGCATCGAGCTTTTTAGGGCCGTAAGCCTCACCTGCAAACGCCTCCCAGGGTTGCATTGCACCGCCCAACTTCGAGGTGTCGTAGATCTTGCCGTCATACTCAATAAACCACGTTGACGATAAATTTTTGCCCTCAACCTTTACTGTGTATATCGCCACAGCGTACTCTGTGTAATATGGACTTTGGGGGTTCATTGTTATAACCGGCTTATCGGAAGCTGCCGAAACGCTGACAGCCAACGAAAATATCAACAATGCCGAAAGAACAAAACTAAATATTTTTTTCATTTTATCATTCCTCGTTTCGGTCAGTATTCTCTGCTGCATTTTCAACAGCTTCGCCTGCCTCATCGGTATTGGGCGCATCTTGTGGGGTTACTTTCTTTTTCTTCTTCAAAAGCAGGAAGTAGGTTGTAACTGCCGTTGCCGCACATACTAAAACCGCTATTATAATGATCCAGAAAATGTAGATTCGTTCGCCGTTGCCGTTATTCACAGCCTCTGAAATCTGACGTCCGCAAACGTCACATTTGTTATCGCCGTCGTTGTTCACGTGTTCCGCTTTATCAAGAACAAATCCGCATCCGCAAACTCCCCAATGGGTATCTTTATCATGATGCCAACCGTTAAGAGACTTATGAACGTGGTTTTTTGAAAGCGAAATTACATATCCGCAGTCAACGCACAGCTCGTCAGCCTCCTCGGTGTTGGCTCCGTTGGACTTGTGGGGCAGAATGTCGCTACGGTAGTTACAACCCTCAACTCGGCATACGTGTGCGTGGCCTGCGGCATCCATATATCTCCAGGCCTCGGTTTCAAAGTCGTGGGCGGCGTAAGAACCGTATTCCTTACCGCAGGTGGCGCATTCAGCCTTCTTAAGACAGGTTGCGGTGCCACCGCTGTGAGCAGCCTTGCTTCCGCTTATCTCGTCATAGCAACGGGTGCACTTTTTAAAATGGTGTGTGCTGTTAGACAAAATCTCGGACTCAACGTGACCCAAAGCAGGGACGATGCCCCACGATTTGATGTCGGTAATCTGCTTTTTAGCGGCCGCATCCTCATAATACTTGTTGCAGGAATCGCAGTGGTAATAGGTCTGCTTACCTGCGCTTGTGCAGGACGGGCTGACCTTGTTGACACGGGTCATATTATGCTCGTGCTTTAAGGCCTCAAATGTGTAGGATATTCCCACAAACTGCTCATACTCAACGTATTCAACAACCGCCTCTCGGCCATTGATGGTGGCATATATGGCATTCTGATCGGCGAATATGAAATCGGGGGTTGCACGGAAGTCGATCGAAACCTTATAAACGTGACCCTCTTTATACTCCTGATTAACTCCGCCGGGAACGAATTTATTGTTGTCGGTAACATCAAACCACTGAACACCGTTTTTCTTATTTGCGCTTACGCCGTCGCTGTAGTAGTATTCACTGCTAAACTTGGTATAGTCGGGTTTTGCACCGATTTTGGGAACATCAATGTTAAACGCAATGCTTCTGATAACGTAGGTAAATTCGCTACCCCAGGCATATCCACAGCCGTCACAGACAAGGTCACGGTTGGCATCGGTATGCTTGGCCTTTTCGGCGGCGCCACAGCCTGCAACAACGCAGGTATGACGGTGGTAGACATCATCGGTCTTGCCCCATTTGCTCCAGGCGTGCTCACCTTTAGCAATGTTGTAGCCGTATTTTACTATCTGATTACAGTCAAAGCATTTCCAATCGCCGGTGTAGCCCTTCTGCATACAGGAGGCTTTCTTTTGGTTCAAAAGCTTGAGGTTGGTATGACGGGGTGGGAGCAGCTCGCCCTCCTGAAGCAGAACACCGCACTCGCAGTAGATATCACCGCTATAGCCAAACTTGGTGCAGGTCACGGCAACGGCGTTCTTGGTAACGGTCTTGCCGTTATGTACCTTGGAGGTAGACTTGCCTCGGACCGTCTTGTTACAATGGTCGCAACGGAAGGAACCCTCATAGCCACGCTGTTCGCAGGTGCCCTTTTTAGAGGTTCCGGGGATAAGGGTCAGCTTGCCCTCGTGCTTTCCTACGCTTTCAATGACCTCGCCGTACTTGATAACACCCTCGCAGTCGGAGCAAACGGTATCACCCGTGTAGCCGTCATATGTACAGATGGGTTGCACGGCGCCCTTTATACGGGTCTTGCCTGTATGTTTGCATTCGCCCTCGGCAATGATGGGAATAAAGGTCAGCACACCGCCGCCCTTTCTGCCGGTAAACAACGGTACGGTCACGGTCCATTTAAGCTCGTCACCGACCTTCGTGAAAGTGAAATCCTTTGTCACATCGGCCTCGTATACCGAGCCCGTGGGAGTGCGGTCACAACGGTATTTCACCTTCCAGCCCGTGATCTTGGGGTTCTTGCGCTTCAGCATCTCCTGCTTGTAATAAGCAGAGGGGGCAAAGCCAATCACAAGCTTGGTTCCGTTGACAACAACGTCACAGCTTGCATAACCGCCTTCGACAAAGACCAGATCATTACTCTGTGTCCATTTTGTGTTGACCATCTTGTCGGTCTTTTCGTCATAAGTCTGAAGTGCCTTTTCGACGCTGTAGCCGCAGATCTGACACTCCTGATAAGGAACACCGACCTTATCGGGGTTGCTGTAGGGTGTGCCGTGGAACTGCCAGCCGAGCTTGTCGTGGGCTTCGGTCGTAGTTTTGTTACAGCCCGGCCACAGGCATTTTAATTTATGCTGGTTATCGTTTTTATATGATGTGTCGACCTCGCACTCGTAGGTATTGGGGTCGTAGAAATAATGCTCGTGATCAAGAATATATCCTTTGTAACCGCAATCGGTACAGATGCGCTCGACCCATTTTACACCGTTCACACGGTCAACGATAAGGGTGGTCTGCTTGCTAAAGCTGTGGGGTATGAGCTTTTCGTTGTCACAGCCGTCACCGACGCATTGTGCAATATGACCGTCCGAGGAATAAACACCGATGTTGCCGTTTGAGGTATGTATGGTGTCGATCAAAGTGCCTTTATAGTAGGTAAAATAGGTTCTCACGTGCTGTGATTTGAGATAGGCAACGTTTGAGGTCATCTGATTGCCCTTGGTATCGGTTATAACGCACTTGTAGGCATAATCCGAGTAGCAGGAATCTTCCGGAATCGTGATGGTTAGGGTATTGGTTTTGGAGCCCAAGCAAATGTAAAGATCATCCTTGGCACTGTCGTTCAAAGCCTTCCATTGGCTTGCACCGTATTGATAATACCACTGATACTTCAAGGCCGATGTGCCTCTCGCCGCAACGGTAAAGGTACGGGTGTTGTTTTTGGGGTGCAAGGGGTCGCTCAGATCATCCGAGTCATGGGTGACCTTGGCAACCACGCTGGTAGGTTGCTTTAAGATGAGGATATTTTTCTGGGTGTCAAAACGGCAGACCGTGCAAACACCGTATTTGTCAAAGGTGTGAGCCGCTTTGTTTGAAATGTGGTTAACGGCATCACAGTAACGGCAAGCTCTCCAGTGATGGGTTTCGCTGATTTCCCAGGAATTTTGGGGAGTGGCGGTGTGGGAACCAGTGGCATTCTTATGAGCCGATGCGATGTGCGCGTCCAGATCGCTGTCGCTGATACATCTGTCGGAGCAGTCGCAGCCTTCCTCTTCCAGCCGAATCTTGCAGCAAGTTTCACACAGCAAAAGACCTGCAAGCTCACAGTCTGCGCAAATATCACTATTGTGGAAACATTCGCCGCAGTCCTCACAGAAATGGAAATCGTAATCCTCGTTTTCAACACAAACGGGTGGAGTCTCGGAGCAGTCGGAGTTGCCTTCACAGCAGTCAAGGCAGAGCTCACAGTCGTCACAAAAATCTACTTCGCAGGCGGCATTACCGCAATCGGGACAAAGATGGTCGTACCAATCGGGGTTTTCAATGCAGTATTCACCACAACTGCAGCCCTCTGCTGCGGCGTTGTCCTGACAGCAAAAAACACAAAGACCGCAATCGTCGCAAAGGTCGATCCCGTCCTCAAAAAGGCATTCCTCACACTGCTCGCAGATAACACAGCACTCCTCGCAATGCAAATTTCCAAACTGACAGATATCATACGAGCCGTAGCAGTTGCCGCATTCCTCGCAATGCATCAGCTCAAGTTCCCAACAGCCTTCGCAGAAGCCGCAGCCGTCGCAAAGACCGCCCATACAGTCAGCACAGAACCAACAGTAGCCGCACAGTTCTTCTTCTGAAACGTAGTGGCATTCGTTACAGCCAAGACAGTGCCAACCGTTATTGACATAGCAATCCTCGCAGCTAAGGCATTCGGGACAATCGTCTGCCAACTTGTCGCAGGCGCCGCACTCGCTGCAGTGGGTGGATAAATAACATCCTCCGTTGGTACATTCTTCACTGCAGGCGCCGCAGGTACCGCAGCAATACTCATCCCAGTGGTAATGGTTGCAAAACCAGCATTCCATACCGTCCTCCCAGGCGGCGTGGGCGGTCAGCGGTATTGCCGACAGCACTCCGAAGAGCATAACGACGGTCAACAGAATGCTCAACAGTCTTTTGATAATTTTGCGTTTCATGGTCTCATACTTCCTTTCAGCCTTGCGGTGTTGACACAGGTCTTAAAGTTATGATATAATAAATTGGATATAGGGTGAGCTCTGTGTTTCGTTGGCGCGTTGGCAGAGCCTTTGAAAAGGTTTTTCCTTTTCAAATAGGGCACCCATACGTATTATCACGGCAAGGCAAATACCCTCCTTAAATACCTTACATTAACTATTTTACTTATTTTTATTAACTATGTCGCCACACTTTGTTAACAAAAAAGTGTGGGATTTCAGCAAATTTTCCTGAAAAGTGTGGGAAAAAGTGTGGGACGACCGTTTGGTATCAAAGAACGGTTTAGAAGGAGAGCTTTATGAGAAGGTTGTTTTTTGGAATTATCAGTATATTGTTTTTAACTTGCGGTCTTACAGGTTGCAGTACGGCAGGGGACAAGGCTGTAGATCTCTCTACTGTCTATAGTGCAACGGCAATTATTTCCCTTTTACTTTTAATAGCCTGCTGTATACTTGTCCGCAAAACCAAGATATGGTTCATCTTGCTGTTTTCATCGGTGCTTATCGTTAATATCGGTTACACGTTTTTATCGGTTTCTACCAGCCTTGAAGCAGCTTTGTGGGGCAACCGTATAGCATACCTCGGTTCGGTATTTTTACCGCTTGCTATGCTGATGATAATTCTCAACGTGACCGGAACAAAATATCCAAAACGGTTACACGGAGCTTTAGGGATAATTTCTATCCTCGTGTTTTTAATTGCCGCAAGTCCGGGAATTTTGCCCGTATACTATAAAGAGGTATCATTTGAAATTATTAACGGAGTAGGCAAGCTGATCAAGGTCTACGGTCCGCTTCATCCGTTATATTTGGTATATCTTCTTGTTTATTTCGGTTCAATGGTCGCCGTTATAATTCGCTCAACGGTCAAAAAGACAGTCGACAACATTGCTCATTCAATTGTTTTGGCCATTGCGGTGTTTGTAAACCTTGGTGTTTGGTCAATTGAGCAGATGTCAAGCATCGATTTTGAATTTTTGTCGGTGTCTTACATTATAAGTGAGCTTTTCCTTTTAGGTGTGCATCTTGTTATGAAGGAAAACCAACGCTTGAAGGAATTGATAAAGCAAAAAGAAAAGGAGCTTCAAAGAACGGAATGCTCCGTTGAAGTTCCAAATAATAATGTGTCGGATGAAGTCAAGCTCCGCTTTGAAAACGGAGTAAAGAGTCTGACCCCAACCGAAAGGCAGATTTTTGATGCATACCTTGAAGGCAGAACGACCAAAGAGATCATGAGTATGCTGAATATTAAGGAAAACACATTAAAGTTCCACAACAAAAACCTTTACAGCAAGCTTGGCGTCTCATCAAGAAAACAACTGATCGAGATCGGTAAAACACGTTGATCTTGCGAATGCGAACAACAGCTTCGCATTTCGGCTGCTCCGACGAAAGATTCGAATCCTTCTGATACCCACGCCAAAAAGATATTTTCGGAATTTTTGCGTATGAATTCGAACTCTTGCAAAAAATGATATATTGCTACGCAATATGATATACGGCTTCCGCCGTATGATATACTTGCTTCGCAAGCATGATATAATATCCGTTCCTTCATATGCCGAAGGCATATATCATCCGCCGAAGGTGGATATCATATCGAAGATATATCACCCATTCCGGCAGGAACGGATATCATTGAAAAAAGTCCCTTTTGTCAGTAGACAAAAGAGACTTTTTTCTGGCGGAGCGAGAGGGATTCGAACCCTCGGACCCTTGCGGGTTTACCTGATTTCGAGTCAGGGCCGTTATGACCACTTCGATATCGCTCCGTATTCACTTGGGTTGCCAAAGGCAACAGCATTATTATAAGTTCCAAACTTCGATTTGTCAACACTTTTTTGAAAGATTTAAAATATATATTTTATTATCTCGGTTGAAAAATCGAAAAATATGCGGTATAATCAAATAAACTTTTGTTTACATATTAAGGAGTGTATAAAATGGCTAACGAAATTATAAAAGGTATGGGCTTTCATCACGTTGCGCTGATGTGTAAGGATATTGATAAAAGTCTTACGATGTATAAGGCTTTGGGCATGAAGGAGATCGTCCGTTGGGGCGAGGGTGAAAAGCTAATCGTTATGGTCGATATCGGTGACGGCGGCCGCATCGAGCTTTTTGCACGCGGAAACGACGATTATAAGGTAATGGGTAAATATGCACACTTTGCAATGTGTGTTGAGGATGTTGACCACGCTTATGAGGTTGCGCTCAAGGCAGGATTTGAACCGTTAACTCCGCCCAAGGTTGTTCCGCTTGAGTCAGCTCCCGAAAAGATCTCAATCAACATCGCATTTGTCAAGGGACCGGACGGGGAAGAGGTTGAATTTTTCAAACAGGTTTGATCGTTAACGCAAGCATAGTATTGCCTTGCGGTTTTACAATCCCTCCGTCGTTTTGCTTTGCAAAAATCCACCTCCCTTTACACAAGGGAGGCAAAAGAGGTAACCTTTAAACTAATATTCATAATCAATAACATTTCAATGTAGTAAACCGCTTGAACGGATAATTCCGAACAAGCGGTTTATTTTATTTAAACAGATCTCCACCCTTGCAGTCGATGGCAACGATCAGCGGAAAATCCTTAAATTCTAATTTTTTGACCGATTCGCAACCAAGATCGTCAAATGCGATGACCTCACAGCTCGTTATGCATTTGGAAGCCAGTGCACCTGCACCGCCGATGGCACAAAGATAGACCGCCTTGTTGCGTACAATGGCATCGCAGACATCTTTACTGCGCTCGCCCTTGCCGATCATACATTTTAGACCCATATCAAGCAACTTAGGGGAGAAGGAATCCATTCTCATAGAGGTCGTAGGGCCACAGCTTCCGATCGCGAGACCGTCGGGAGTGGGGGTGGGACCTGCATAATAGATGCTTGCGCCGTTTATATCAAAAGGCAGCGCCGATCCGTCTTTTATTAACTGCATTATCCTGCCGTGGGCGGCATCCCTCGCTGTATAAACCGTACCCGACAGCAAAACACGGTCACCGGCGGTTAGTTCTGAAGCTTTATTGCACAGCTCGGATGTATTTAATGTAAAGGTACTCATTGCGAAACACCTGCGGTCACAGAGCTTGATTCATCCTTCAATTTGTCGATCTCGGCGGTATTTTCGGCAATTTTCTGCTTTGTGTCGTAAAGCTTTGCCTTCAAAGCCTCAAGCTCCTCGGAATATTCTCTGGTCTTGGCAAGCAAAACACGTCCGATCTCATTAAGATCCTCTTCAGCCGAATCGGCAACGGCAACATTCTGCTCGACGGCTGATTTTGCCGCCTCGGCATTTTCGTTAGCGGCGGTAATTATGGCAGAAGCGTTGGCTTGAGCCACAAGATACAAACGGCCGATAGACTCACTCAAAGCGGTAATGGCGGCCTCACGCTGCTTGAAATCATCCAGCAGGGAAGTGAGCTCTTTGACGGTAGCCTCAAGCTCCGAAAGCTTTTGTGCATCGGCCTCTGATTTGGCTTCAAGCTCACGTATATTCTTTTTTAATCTTGCTTCATTTTCCTTAGCTTCAAAAACAAAGCCCATAACATCGTCCTTGTTAAATCCAAAAAGACTGTTTCTGAATTTTTTCATAAAGTTTCTCCACTGTCAAAATGATATAACAATTATACAATCATCCGAAAAAAATTGCAACATAAAAATATTATCTGTTTATTTGAAGATTTTTTTGTAGAAAATGTTTGAAAATGCAATTTATATGCCTTGATTTACAATATAATTTTTTTTAGGGGAAAAATATTGCAAATATTACTTGACAATGATAAGTGGTTAATTTATACTGTATTTGTGATGTTATAAATTAGCATTATTGTAATTATTTTCAGGAGATGATTTTTTTGCGTAGGTTTATCAGTAGCGTTCTTTGCGTTTGTGTTTTGTTTTCGTTGTTAGCTGTAGCTCTGTGCGGCAGTGTATCGGCTGAATCAACAAAATTTTCAAAAAACTATTACTACTACAATGGGCTTTCTAAAATTACCTTTGATGGTGAGGCTCCTTATGGCTTACCGCTTTACAGAGGTTCGGTAAAACCGGTTTATTTTATTGATGAAACAACAAACAACGGCTATGCCGCACATACTAATTCAGGAACAGGCGGTTATTCAAGTATTTGGCTTGGCAAAGACGGTACCGTTGGTCAAAAGCCCGCGAAGCAAAGCGGTAAAGAAAATTTGTTTGTATTTGAACCGGGAAAAACATACAGTGTAAAATACAAGTTTTGCGCTCTTGCTACTACACAAATAGCATCCGGCGATGGAGCAGTTCGTTCACCACTTTTATTCTTACATTCTAATCCGGAGTTAAGTAGCGGTTTTACTGATTATGATTTGGGTGATAATGCCACTGTCATATCCCAAACCGGAACAATATTAAATTTGTCTGAATATGGAAACGATGCTTTGACCGAAAACGGTGATTGGATTGACGCCGAGGTAATCTTCAAAGTTAATGACAGCGAAGATGAAACGATGGTGTATTATTTTGGCATAAGATATTCATGTAACTATGAAGGTACCACTCTTAGTGTCGGTTATGATGATTTTGCGATTTCTGAAATTACAACAAATTATACATATAGCGAGGCTTTTCATACCATGGACGATGCTGAAGGAATCGATAAATATCTTAACGCCACGAACACAACTTCCGTGGAATATGTTGATTCTGATAACGGCAAAGCTTTAAAAATAGTATCAAAAGGTGGTATTACTCGTGTTGCATTGAGTAACGGTATCAAATTTCTAAGCGACCGCAAATACTATATAAGCTTTGACGGTAAAGCTGAATTCGATGATGACTCAAGTACACATGATGACTATATTGCTTCGCTAATCGGTGTTGGAGCCGGTGACGGAAAATCAAACCGTTATTTCTTTACCGGACATAGTGGCTCTCAAGATTTTGGTAAAGATAAGGGATTGACATATTATATTAACGGTACAAAAATCAGTAGTTATAAAAAGTTTAAATATACTAATGAGTGGCAACATTTTGGAATAGTATTGGATACATGCAATGAAAATGTAAAAAGCGTTATCGATACTTATTTGGCAACTTATCCAACTAGATCCTTTCAATTCTTAATCGGTTCTTGTTGCGGCGGTACAGCTTACATTGATAACCTTCGTATCATTGAAATTGAGAGTGTTTCCGCTGCAGTCGATTTGGAAACTGCTCCGAAGGTTACCGATGCAGCTGCTTCTATCCGTTACCATGAAGCTGCAACTCAAGACAGTGCTTTTGTTTCTGCAGGTCTGCGCTTGAGAGGCACCGTAACTAACGATCAGAAGGAAAATGCCGATGAGATTGGTTTCCTTGTAACTCCTTCGCTTTATGCCGCAAATGATCCTGATTGGTATGATTTTAATGCCGAAGGCGGACTAAGTAAAATGGCAAAAAAAGGTATTTGCTATTCTGTCAAGGATAAGATGGATGTTGTCTACCGTCAGAGTATAAGCTCTACACAGTATCAGATGATACTCACAGGTCTTTCGAATGCTGACGAATCAAAAACCGCATACAACACTCGTTACGTTGCGGTTATGTATATCAAGACCGGAGATACTTATCAATATTTTACCGTTGGTGAACTTTCCTTTAACGAGATTCGTGGTAACTATATTGTCACGGAACAGGAACCCGATGTTCTTATTCCTGAAATAGAATAAACATATAAAGGTGAGCGAATTATGAAAACAAGAAAATCAGCGTTTATCAAAAGCGTAATTGCGTTGTTGATTTGTTTGTCGATGCTCGTTGGAACCACATTTGCCTGGTTTACCGATAGCGTATCATCATCGAAGAACATCATCACCGCAGGAAACCTCGATCTTGAAATGTACTGGACCGACGATCTTGACAGTAACGTCTGGTACAATGTTGAAGATGCTAACTATAACACCATCTTCAGCTATGATAACTGGGAACCCGGTTATACCGATGTCAAGTACATCAAGCTTGTAAATAACGGCAGTCTTGCTCTTAATTACGAGCTTTCCATAACCCCCGAAACCGCTGTCGGCAAGCTTGCCGAGGTTATCAACGTTTATTTTGCAGAAGGCGGTGTTGACCTTCAGGACCGTGACGATCTTTCCAATCTTACCGCAATCGGTCTTTTGAAGAATGTTCTCAACGGCGGCGCAACTGCAGACGGAACATTGCTTCCTGCAGGAAAAAACGACCTTATCCATCCTTCGGGAGAGGTTATTCTTACCTTTGCAATGAACATGATCACTTCTGCCGGTAATGAGTATATGAATCAGACCTCAGGTGAGTTCTCGGTCATTGCTCTTGCAACTCAGGCTTCCTTTGAGACCGATTTCTTCGGCAAGGATTACGACCTTAACGCAGAATTCCCCAATGTTATCAAGCGTAAGCAGATCACCGCAAACGTAACCCCCGATAACGGCAAGGTTCCCGCGGGCGGTGTCATCATGCAGGAAGGTCCCGTCAATGCTTTTGTGCCCGAGGGTGTTGTGCTTGATAACGGAGCCGATAAGCTCACTCTTACCGTTACTCCTCTTAAAAAGACAACCAGCGGTATTATTCCCGTTCAGAATGAGGTTATTTTGCCGGTTGATATTCACATCATCGGTGTTTCCGAGAACAATAATGTTCCCATAATCATTGACCTTGGTGCTATCCTGCCCAAGTATATGAACCTTGGTAACTATCAGCTCGTCCACGTTGAGGACGGCGTAAACCAGGTTATGACCGTTGTCAGCAACAGAGCTGATCTTGTTGCTCATAACCAGTTCTATTATGATCCATTGACAGGTGATGTAAGCGTTGCAATGGCTTCCTTCTCCGAGGTTGCTTTTTATGCTAACTTCTCTCGTGAATGGACCGGTGGCGAGGATTATACCTGGTATACCGTAGACAGAAACGTAACCTCCTTTGAAATTGCCAACGCTGACCAGCTTTATGCATTTGCTAAGATAGTTGGCGGTATGGCAAAGAATTACGGACAGTTTGATTTTGAGGGTTGCACCGTAACTCTTATTTCCGACATCAACCTTAACGGCGGAAGCGTTATTGATGCAAGCGGCATCAAGAGAATTTTCTATCCTATCGGCTACTATAACAGCACCCGCGATTCCTACGAGTATATCTATGACCGTGCCGAGGCAGAGGTTACCGGTATGCTGGGTATCGAAAGCGGCGTTACTGCTTTCAAGGGTACTTTTGATGGAAACGGCCATACTGTTGGCAATTTCTATCAGAACACCTGGGATATGTTCGGCGACTACAACAACGGATACAGCGGCACTCCCAACTATTACAAGGATGCAATGGGTCTTTTCGGCTACGTCAAGAACGGTACTGTCAAGAACCTTACCGTTGATAACTTCTCGTCCGACGGTGAGTTCACACCTACCGGTGTTATTGCCGCTTACGCTTGTAATTCTACCTTTGAGAATATCGCTATCACCAACTGTAATCCCAGAGTTTACAACACCGGCAACGGCGGTATCGTTGGTATCGGCGGTAATGACGGCGACACTGCAGATCTTGTTCTGACCTTTAACAACATCACCATTGATAATTCCAACGTTATTTCTGCACTTTGGGGCTCCTGGGACGTTGCTTGCGGCGGTCTTGTAGGTATGTTCCGCGGTGACGGTGAGGTTCACATGACCAACTGCCACGTTGCCGCTCAGATCGACGTTTATAACGATGTTTGCGGTAACTATCAGTACTACTGGTACCGTTATTCCGGTATGCTTGTCGGTACTAACAAGAACATGATCACCGAAAACGGTTATACTGTTCCCGAGACCGATAAGTTCATTGCAACCAACTGTACCGTTCACTTTGGTGATTGGAACGATTACTATTACTGCGAATTGGTTGCCAACTCTCTCGCTTCTTATACTCACGACCATCAGATGAGCCGTCTTGAGATTATCGATAGTATTGATGACATCAAGACCGGTGAGGATTGGACCAAGGCCGGTAACTTCCTTCTTATCGAGGGTGATACCAAGACCTGCTACCATATCGTAAATAAAAACGGTGTTCTTACTCAGCACACCCACGAGAGCATGGGTACCGAAATCGTTGACGGTAAAGAGGTTGACGTTGAGGATAAGAGAATTGTATACTTGCAGTTCAACCAGCTCTTCACCGGTTACGGCTGGGGCGTAAAACATGTTCCGATTCTCGACTTTACTGTTGAGGGAAATGACAAGAAGGACGTAACCATCCTTGATCGTACCGATAATATTGCAAACTCGGTAACCAAGTTTGAAGCAAATTATGACTTGAATACCGACGGTAGCTTCAAGACCATCAGCAACAAGGAGCCCGTAACAATTGAAAAACTGTTCAGCGCTGTTGATGGCGTTGATGCATCTATTGCACTTGCTCCTGACAGCCATGTCCACGTAACTGTCACAAGATACAATGAGTTTGGCTCTGTAAGCGGACTTTACACTCCCAATAATGAGAATTGGGCTGACGGTACCGTTACCTTCAACGGAACCGGTCCTGTTATCATCACCATTCAGGATTACAAGTTCTGTACTCCTACAGTTATGTACCTTCAGGTCATTGACCCCGAGAATCCCGATGAGGTTGGTGGCGATATCAGCGAAGGCGATAGCGACTGGGGCAATTTCTGGGATTAATATTTATTAATTCGGTTTAATTCAACAAAACCCAACGGATTTGTTTCCGTTGGGTTTCTTTTTATGTGAAGTGTGTATATTTTTACTTAAATATCTTTTAATTTTTCAAATACATCTTGAATTTAGCGACGTTTTGGTGTACTATATACTGTGAATAAAAATGCAATAATTTGAATATTTCAGTTAGCAGGTGTTGTTATGACAAGAAAAGAAGCAAGAGATCAGGCATTCATTCTTATCTTTGAAAAAGGGATTAACAATGAATCGGTCGAGGATATTCTCGAGGCTGCCAAGGAGTGCCGCGACTTTTTGGAGGATGAGGACGGATATACCTTGAAGGTCTTTACCGGTGTTTTTGAAAGACAAGAGGAGATCGACGCTATTATCTCGAAGAATCTTACCGGTTGGACCATCAACCGAATCTCAAAAATTTCTCTGGCTGTATTGCGTCTTGCTATTTTTGAAATAATGTATATGGATGAAATTCCCGATGCTGTTTCGGTCGACGAGGCCGTTGAGCTGTGCAAGACTTATTCGACCCAGGAAGATGCCGCTTTTGTCAATGGTGTTCTGGGTACCGTTGTGCGTTCAAAATAATGAAGCATTTTGTTGGGATCGACACGAGCAACTACACGACCTCGTGCGGTGTATATGTGCCCGAAAACGGAACATATATTAATTCAAGGAGACTTTTGTCGGTTGAGAGCGGTAACATCGGCTTAAGGCAGAGTGAAGCGCTTTTTTTGCACACCAAAGCCTTGCCCGAGATCGTTGACAATGCGCTGAAAAACTGTTCCGATATTTCGGCTGTAGGTGTTTCAGACCGTCCGAGACCATTGGAAAACAGCTATATGCCGTGTTTTTTGGCAGGAGTTTCGGCCGCTTCTGCAATGGCGTCGGCCCTGGGAGTAAAGCTTTATAAGTTTTCGCACCAGGCAGGTCACGTTGCTGCGGCTTTGTTTTCGGCAAATAAGCTTGACCTTATCGGTCATAAATTTATTTCATTCCACGTTTCGGGAGGCACGACCGAGGCTTTGCTTACCGAATACGACAAAAAAGAGTTTTTCAAGGCCACGATTGTGGCACGATCTCTCGATCTTAAGATGGGGCAGGCGGTCGACCGTGTCGGAAATATGTTGGGCTTGGGTTTCCCGGCGGGAAAAGAACTTGATGCTTTGTCTTTAAACGGTCAGCTGCCGCAAAATATTAAGGTTTCAATGAAGGGTGCAGATTGCAGTATCTCGGGGCTTGAGAATAAGGCCTCCGACCTTTTGAAAAAGGGCACATCCAAAGAAGATATAGCGTATTTCACGTTTGCATATCTCGGTGAGGTCATCGACCGTATGACCTTAGAGCTTAAATCACAGTTTGGTGATATTCCGTTTGTGTTTGCAGGCGGTGTTATGTCAAATTCTTATATCAGAAAGCTTATCACAGAAAAACACGGTGCATTTTTTGCCAGCACCGAGCTGTCTTCCGATAACGCTGTCGGAACAGCTGTGATGACGTCAATTTTACACAATAAGTAGGTGATCCTATGAACGGAAGTGTTCTTACCGTTACACAGCTTAATAGGTACGTCAAATCCGTTCTGGATGGAGATAAAAACTTAAGGTCTCTGTTTTTAACGGGTGAGATATCTAACCTTAAGATCAACGCCTTCAGCGGTCATATGTATTTTTCATTAAAGGATGATGCCGCCGCTGTAAAGTCTGTTATGTTTAAGTCAAATGTACAGCTGTTGCGTTTTATACCGAAAGAGGGTATGAAGGTCATCTGCAGGGGAAGCGTCACAATGTATGAACGTGACGGTGCATATCAGTTTTATGCCGCCGATATGCAGCCCGACGGAGTCGGTAGCCTGGCAATTGCTTTTGAGCAGTTGAAGGAAAAATTATCCGCCGAGGGGCTTTTTGACGATTCAAAAAAGAAACCGATACCTACACATCCGCAAAAAATAGCTATAATCACATCCGAAACGGGTGCTGCTGTCCAGGATATGATAAGTATTATCGGTCGCAGATGGCCGTTAGCAACGCTTATAATGTGTCCTGTGCGTGTTCAGGGTGATATGGCTGCCAACGAAATGTGTCTTGCCTTGTGTAAGGTCAATGCTTATACCGACAGCGATGTTATTATAATCGGTCGAGGCGGCGGATCCCAAGAGGATCTTTGGTGCTTTAACGATGAGGATCTCGCTCGTTGCATTGCCGATTCGAGAATACCCGTTATTTCGGCTGTAGGTCACGAGACCGATTACACAATATGCGATTATGTTGCCGATCTGAGAGCACCGACACCGTCTGCCGCGGCAGAGCTTTGCGTTCCTGATATATTTGATATTCAGCTTGATATTAAAGCAATTGAAAACCGATTGCTTAGCGCCGTAAATAATATTTTTGAACGCAAAAAGGAAAAGTTAAAGGATCTTTCTTCACGGCGTGTTTTGTCGGACAAATACGGAACGGTTGAAAATGTGAGCATCCGTCTTGATGCGCTCCGCACACGTTTAGAATCGGATTATTTTAAAAATACCAACGATAAAACAAACCGCTTTACCGGTCTTTGCGCCAAGCTTGAAACGCTTAATCCTGCCAAAACTCTTTTACGAGGCTATACAATTACCGAAAAGAAGGGTAGGGCTGTGCGCTCTGTGACCGAGCTTAAGCCCGATGAGACCGTAAAACTCCACTTGTTTGACGGATACGCCGATTGTAAGGTGCTGTCTACGGAAAGGAAAAAATAATGAACGGAAAATTTGAAGATAATATGAAGAAAATCGAAGAGATCGTTGAGAAGCTTGAGTCGGGCAACTGCGGTCTTGATGAATCTATCGAGCTGTACGCCGAAGGTCTCAAGCTTTCGGCCGAGTGTAAGCGTCAGCTTGAGGATGCACGCCAGAAAATAGAGCGACTTTCCTGCTGATACGGGTATTTTTATGTTTGAAATATATGAAAAACTGATCGAAGCAAGATTGAATGAAATACTATCCAATAAGGAATGCGAGTATTCTCATCTGATCGAAGCAATGGCCTACAGCGCAGAAGCAGGCGGAAAACGTATACGACCCAAGCTTTTGATGGAATTTATGCGAGTTGCAGGCGGTCAGCCTGAAAACGCATTGAACTTTGCCTGCGCTTTGGAAATGATACACACATATTCGCTTATCCACGACGATCTGCCTTGTATGGATGACGACGATATGCGCCGCGGAAGACCGTCGTGCCATATTAAATTCGGCGAAGCCACAGCACTTTTGGCAGGCGATGCTTTGCTGACCGATGCATTCAAGATTGCATTATCTACCGAAAACGTACCTTTTGAACGTGTCTGCAAAGCGGCCAAGGTCTTGTCGGAATGTGCGGGCTCTGACGGTATGATCGGAGGTCAGATCATAGACCTTAAATATGAAGAGCAAAAGGCACCGCTCACTGTCGTTTTAGACCTTTACCGATTAAAAACAGGTGCATTGCTTAAAGCCGCCGCAACCATTGGCTGTATTTTAGCCGGTGCAAACGACGAAATTATAAATGCCTCTTGTGTTTTTGCCGAAAAGATAGGTCTTGCTTTTCAGATAAGGGATGATATTCTCGATATCATCAGTACCGCCGAGGAGCTTGGAAAGCCTATAGGAAGTGATGCTGAATCTGAAAAATCCACCTATGTTTCGTTGGTTGGATTAGATAAGGCGCAGGAGGACGTTGTAAGCTTTACGAATGAAGCTATAAACGCTCTGGAGGCCTTCAGCGCAGATACTACGGAGCTTAAAGCGTTTGCGCTGAAGCTTATTGAGAGAAGAAATTAAAGGAAGTTTAGAATGGATTATCGTTTTCTCGGTACATTTGAATCACCGCACGATGTCAAAAAACTTAATAATGAAGAACTGACCGTGCTTTGTGCCGAGATGCGTGATAAAATTCTCGACACGGTATCGGAAAACGGTGGACATCTTGCATCAAACCTTGGTGCTGTTGAACTGACCGTTGCTTTGCACCGCTGTTTTGAGTCGCCGAGGGACACTATTGTGTTCGATGTCGGTCACCAATGCTATCCGCACAAGCTGTTAACGGGTCGATTTGACGATTTTTCAACCTTGCGCAAGGAAAACGGCGTTTCGGGATTTATGAAGCCGGATGAAAGTGAGCATGACGCTTTTATAACGGGTCACAGCTCGACATCGGTCTCATCGGCGTTTGGTACCTGCATCGCAAACGAGCTTTTGAAAAAGGACGGTTATGCTGTAGCCGTTATCGGTGACGGTGCTATGACGGGCGGAATGGTCTATGAGGCCTTCAATAACGTCAGAAAAGAGGACGCCAACCTCATTGTTGTGCTGAACGACAATAAAATGTCGATCTCCAAAAACAGAGGAGCACTGTCGAGACACTTAAGCACCATCAGAACCCGTAAGAAATACCATAAATTTAAGTCGGGCGTTGAGCGTTTTTTGAAAAAAATACCGCTTATCGGAAGATTCTTGTATTCTGCGGTGTTTAATCTGAAGCTGATGTTCAAAAATGCGCTTTACAACAGTAATATTTTTGAGTCGCTCGGTTTTTATTATATGGGTCCCGTTGACGGACACGATATTGAAAAGCTTTGCGAGATCTTCGAGCTTTCAAAAGAGCTTGACCGACCCGTTTTGATACACACAAAAACGGTAAAGGGTAAGGGTTATAAACCTGCGGAAGAGAACGCCGGTGATTTTCACGGAGTATCGGGTTTTGACCGAGAAACGGGTGAGCTTCCGAAATCCAAAATGAACTTTTCTGCCTGTTTTGGCAAAAAGCTGTGTGAGCTTGCCAAAAAGGATGATAAAATTTGTGCCATAACCGCCGCTATGACAAGCGGAACGGGACTTTTAGAGTTTTCGGAGCGCTTTGAAGACAGATTTTTTGACGTCGGTATTGCCGAGGAGCATGCCGTGACCTTTGCGGCAGGCCTTGCTAGATCGGGACTTAAACCCGTATTTGCAGTTTATTCAACCTTTTTACAGAGAGGTTATGACCAGCTTATCCACGATGCCGCCATTGCAGGGTTGCCGTTGACGCTTTGCGTTGACCGTGCAGGACTTGTGGGTGATGACGGTGAAACTCATCAGGGTATTTTTGACGTTTCGTTCCTTTCTTCGGTGCCGGGTGTAACCGTTTATTCTCCGAGTGATTTTAAAGAGCTTGAAATCATGCTTGAAAATCGCTTAAAAGAGCCGAAAGGCGTTGCCACAATTCGTTACCCCAGAGGCGGAGAACCGCTTATAAGCGAAAATAAGATGCAATTTGACGGCTTTTCGACCTACTCGTCGGGTAAGACCTGCATCGTGACCTACGGAACGCTTGTTTCCGAGGCGATTTCGGCCAAGGACAAGCTTAGATCCGAAGGAATTGATGTTGCCGTCATTAAGCTTGAGCAGATCTTCCCGTTGCCCGAAGGGTTTATAGATACCTTAAAGAATTTTGATAACGTTTTCTTCTTTGAAGAAGGTATTTTAAACGGCGGAATTGCCGAAAAGACGGGATTCCGTCTTATAACCGGCGGTTTTGAGGGCAAATATTTTGCAACTGCTATTACAAATTTTGTAAAGCAGGCTTCGGTCAGCTCTCAAAGAGAAAAATACGGTCTTGACAGCGATTCTATGTACCAAAAAGTTAAAGAGGTTTTGTAATTTGAATAACAAAAAGAGACTTGACGCCGCTGTTTTTGAGCTTGGTTTCAGCGAAAGCCGTGAAAAGGCCAAAACGCTTATTATGGCAGGCGTCGTATATGTCAACAATCAAAAAGCCGATAAACCCGGTATGACGGTCAAGGATGATGACACAATTGAGGTTCGCAGTAATCCTTTGAAATACGTCAGCCGTGGCGGCTTGAAGCTTGAAAAGGCCATGCAGTCCTTTGATCTACAATTGGACGGCTCTGTCTGTGCCGATATCGGCGCTTCGACCGGCGGCTTTACCGACTGTATGCTCCAAAACGGTGCAACAAAGGTCTATGCCATTGACGTAGGCTACGGTCAGCTTGCCTGGAAGCTTCGCACCGATGAGCGTGTTGTTAATATGGAGCGCACAAATTTTCGCTATGTGACCCACGAGCAGATACCCGAGGAACTGGATTTTTGCTCGGTCGATGTTTCGTTTATTTCGCTGTCTATCATTGTTCCGGTTATGCGCAACATTATGAAGGACGGCGGTAGGGCAGTTTGCCTTATAAAACCGCAGTTTGA
Source organism: Clostridia bacterium (assembly GCA_017416345.1). Classification (GTDB taxonomy): domain Bacteria; phylum Bacillota; class Clostridia; order Oscillospirales; family Acutalibacteraceae; genus UMGS172. Next base: position 33,351 of record JAFQCR010000015.1, read on the forward strand.
AGCAGGGAAGGACAAGGTCGGAAAAAAGGGCGTTGTCCGAGATAAGTCGGTGCACGTCGAGGTCGTTGAAAACACCGTTAATATGATGCTCAACAACAAAATGCGTGTTTTGGGGCTTGATTATTCACCCGTAAAGGGACCCGAGGGTAATATCGAGTACCTTGTTTACATAGAAAAAACTGATACTCCCGAGGATGCTTCGGGCGTGACCGCCAAGGACGTGGTCGAAATGTCCCACAAGGAGTTAGATAAATAAAGGAGGAATTTTGTGAATATCCTCGTAATTTACAATCCCGACAGCGAATCGGGTGCTTCGGTTTTATCCGAGGTTAAAGACATACTTAATAACAGTTCAATCGATCTGACGGTTCAGCAGTTCTGCAAAGCAAAAGAACCCGAGATCCCAAAAGGCACCGATATCATCATCGTCATAGGCGGTGACGGAACCATTATCAAGGTGGCAAAGGCCGCCGCAAGGTTCGATTGCCCGATACTTGGTATCAATGCGGGACATTTGGGCTATCTTGCATCGCTTGACCGCAACGATTTAAGCGCTTTGAAACGTTTGCTCGATAACGATTATACAGTTGAAAGCCGTTGTCTTATAAAAGCCGAAAAAACGGTTGACGGACGTGTTTCGGACGTGTGTGATTGCCTTAACGACGCAGTTATTTCAAAGGATTGCCTGTCAAACGTTATCGATATCGAGCTGACCATCGGCAACGACACTATTCAGTACCGTGCGGACGGTATAATCGCCTCAACACCCACAGGTTCAACGGCATATTCCTTGTCGGCAGGCGGTCCTGTGGTCGACCCGTTGATGAAATGTGTTATTCTGACACCCGTTTGTCCACATACCTTGGTCACAAGGTCGATGGTGGTTGACGGTAATACACCGATAAAGATCTCGGTCAGCGGCTCAAAGGACGGTACCGTCAATATGATGTGCGACGGACGTGTCGGCTTTGAGCTTGACGAAACCTCTTATTTAAGCATCAGCCTTTCCGATATAACGGCAAAATTCATAAAATTGAACGATGTTTCGGTCTACAAAATACTGTCGGTCAAGACCGACAGCTATTAAAGGAGTACGTTATGAAAAAAGAACGTCAGTCTAAATTATTACATCTTATCGAGGAGTTTCCGATAGAGACCCAGGAGGAGCTTCAGCAGAGATTATTCGATGCCGGCTTTGATGTCACGCAGGCTACTGTCTCACGTGATATCAAGGAGCTTCGTATTGTCAAAATGCTTGACGGAAACGGTGTATATCGCTATGCTGTCAACGGCGGAGCATCTTCAAAATCAATCAAGTATATTGATATGTTTGCTCATTCGGCTGTTTCGGTGGCATACTCTATGAACGATGTTGTTATCAAATGTCACCCCGGTATGGCTCAGGGAGCTTGTGCTTCGCTTGATATGATGAAGTGTGAAAACGTACTTGGTACGCTTGCAGGTGATGACACTATCTTTGTTATTACCAAAACCGAAAAGGATGCCGCATCTCTTTGCGAAATGCTGCAGGAGATCATAAAATAAGGAAGAATTATGCTACGATCGATCAATATTGAAAACATCGCAATTATAGAAAAATGTAATATTGATTTTGTTCACGGCTTCAATGTGCTTACGGGTGAAACGGGCGCAGGTAAATCCATCGTAATTGACTCGATAAACGCCGTTACGGGACAGAGGACATCCAAGGAATTGGTGAGGTCAGGATGTGAAAAAGCCTCTGTTTCGGCCGTTTTTGAAGGGATTTCAAAAGCCGCCGCAGAAAAGCTTTCGGAATACGGTATTGAGTGTGAGGATGACAGTGTAATGTTGCTCCGCACCATCAACGCCGACGGTCGTTCCTTGTGCAAGATAAACGGTGTTTCGGTTAATGTTGCGGCCTTGCGTGATGTTGGCAAGCTGCTTGTAAATATCCACGGTCAGCACGATAATCAGGCCTTACTCGATCCCGAAAGTCATATGTCTTTTATTGACTCTTACGGCAGTTATTCGGATGTTTTAGAGGATTACAAGACTTGTTATTCCGAGCTTCGAGCGGTAAGAAGGAAGCTTAAAAGTCTTTCAACTGATGAGGACGAAAAGCTCCGTAAGATCGACCTTTTGAAATATCAGATAAACGAGATCGAAGCGGCCGATATCAAGGTTGGCGAGCTAAAAGAACTGCAGGAAAGACGTGAGCTTATCCGCAATAGTGAAAAGCTCCGTATGTCTTTGGAGATCTGCAGATCTCTATTGTCGGGTGACGATGATACCTCGGGTGCCGAAACAATGGCGGCACAAAGCCTTAATGAATTTACAAGCGTTTCCAAAATAATGAAGGACACCGAAAAGTTGCTTGAGCGCTTTGATTTTGCGGTCTCGGAAATTGCCGATATTGCTGCAGAGATCAGAGACTTGGCCGAATCGGTGGCCTTTGACCCGAACGAACTTGACGAATGTGAGCAGAGGATAGACCTTTTAAATTCGCTCAATAAAAAATACGGCGGTGATGAAGCGGCTGTACTTGAGTTTCTCCAAAAAGCCAAGGACGAGCTTCAAAATATCACCGTTTCGGACGAAATGATAGTTGAGCTTGAGCGTCAGTCTGAGGAATTGGAGGACAGGCTGGTTGAAAAGGGAAGTGCGCTGACCGAAAAGCGCCGTGCCGCCGCCGATGATTTTGCCAAAAAGGTCTGTGACGTTTTGCAGTATCTTGAAATGCCAAAGGTAGTATTTTTGGTTGATATTAAACCTAAAATGTATACGGTCGACGGTTGTGATGAGGTTGAATTTTTGATTTCCGCTAATCTTGGACAAGAGGCACGTCCGCTTGCCAAAATCGCTTCGGGCGGAGAGCTGTCACGTATTATGCTTGCAATCAAGAGCATAATGAGCAGTTTTGACGATGCAGGGACCTTGATCTTTGATGAGATTGACACCGGTATCAGCGGTAAAGCCGCCGATAAGGTCGGCCGTCAGATGAAACAGTTGTCCAAAAACCGCCAGGTTTTGTGTGTAACTCATTTGGCGCAGATTGCCGCCTCGGCTGACAGCCATTATCTTATCCAAAAATCCTCAACCGAATCAAATACCTATACTAACGTCAAGCCCATCACGGATGATGACCGCATTTTGGAGATCGCCCGAATCATGTCGGGCGGCGGTATGACCGAAAATCTTTACAAATCCGCAAAAGAACTTATTGAAAATCACGCTCAACTGTGATATGATATTAAAATCAGTTATCTGGAGGAATTTTAAATGACTTGTTATGACGAACTCGTTGAACGTGGGCTGATAGCTCAGGTTACCAACGAAGAAGAAATAAGAAAGATGGTCAACGCAGGTGAAGCAACCTTCTACATCGGCTTTGACCCCACAGCAGACAGTCTGCATGTTGGTCACTTTATGGCACTTTGCCTTATGAAGAGATTGCAGATGGCAGGCAACAAGCCTATCGCACTTATCGGCGGCGGTACCGGCTACATCGGAGACCCTTCGGGCAGAACCGATATGAGAAGCATGATGACCCCCGAGATCATTCAGCACAACTGCGATTGCTTCAAGGAGCAGATGAGCAAATTCATCGAGTTCGGCGAAGGCAAAGCTCAGATGGTCAACAACGCTGATTGGCTTTTAAAGCTCAACTACATAGAGCTTCTCCGTGAGGTTGGCGCTTGCTTCTCGGTCAACAATATGCTCCGTGCCGAGTGCTACAAGCAGAGAATGGAAAAAGGTCTTTCCTTCCTTGAGTTCAATTATATGATAATGCAGTCTTACGACTTCTACCATCTGTTCAAGAATTATGGCTGTAATATGCAGTTCGGCGGCGATGATCAGTGGTCAAATATGCTTGGCGGTACCGAGCTTATCAGAAAGAAGCTTGGCAAAGACGCCCACGCAATGACCATCACCTTGTTGCTCAATTCCGAGGGCAAGAAGATGGGTAAGACCGCCAACGGTGCCGTTTGGCTTGATGCCAACAAGACCTCGCCTTACGATTTCTTCCAGTATTGGAGAAATGTTGACGATGCTGACGTTGTCAAGTGCATGAAGCTTCTTACCTTCATTCCGCTTGAAGAGATCTACGAGTTTGAAAAGCTTGAAGGCAGCGAGCTTAACGCCGTTAAGGAGCGCTTGGCATTTGAGCTTACCAAGATGATCCACGGAGAGGAAGAGGCTGAAAAGGCTTTGCAGACTGCACGTTCATTGTTCGCAGGCGGCGCTAAGGCCGATATGCCCAACACTGCAGTCCCTTGCGATATGTTCCAGAACGGCGAAGTTGGAATCCTTGACGTAATGCTGCTTGCAGGACTTATTCCTTCAAAGGGTGAGGGCCGCCGTCTTATCCAGCAGGGTGGCGTTTCGGTCAACGACGAGAAGGTCACCGACCCCGCAAAACGCTTCACTAAAGCCGATTTTGAGGGTGACGGTATCATCATCAAAAAGGGCAAAAAGGTATTCCACAAGATCACTACTTTCTGATCCAATAAAAAAAACAAGACCCGTTACTTTCACGGTAACGGGTCATTTTTTTGCTTTACACCTTTAAAAGCCTTCCGTATTCCTCGTCAAGCACGATCGTGACAAATCTCAAAGAGAATATGTCGCACACAACAAGCGTCTGCGGCTCGATAACATCAATAATGATATAGCTTGCGCCGACGTCGTGAAGCACTCCGACACGCTGCTCAACGGTATCACCGATAAAGAACTCGCAACGCACCCAACGACCGATAAACTGCCTTAAGTATGCAGGCAGGAAGTCGGTATTAGTCATGGTTTCGGGTCTTAAGCTTATCGTGTTACCGTTGGGTGCGGTAGTCATCATATTATTCTGCGGCATCGGCATCATAGCAGTATTGTTCATCATACTATTGCCGGAATTATGATTGCTGTTCATAGCGTTCATATTCATACCGCTACTGTTCATACAACCGTGTGAATGTCTGTAGCTGTTGTCCCAATTGACCGTTGTGTCGGGGTGGTTTCTCATATACATTCGCTGGTCGGGCGTCAGTTGCCTCGTAGCAGGCTGAAATCCGCCGTCAGAAGCGTTTAAACCGTTGGAACCGTTCATTCCCATATAATTCATAAAGATTCTCCTAAGTCAAGTTTCCCAATATTGGGAGGTTGGTCGATAAAAACAATGCTGGTTGATCCTTGTGTGAAAAACTCCCGAACCGTTTCTCGGGAAATATTGCTCGCAGTTTGAGGAAAACGGATTGAAATACCACAAGCAGTCGCCGACGGCGGGTAGGGAATTGCCGGCCAGCGCCCAATCGGCAACCCGGTAATTTTCACTCGTTGGTGACATATTATAAATGTTTTGTGAGTTATACTGACCGCCTATTTCGGTTCGGGCACAGTCAAACTGATAGGGCTGAAATATAACGTTTCTGATATCACCCTGACCGGTTCTCAAGTACTCTCCGCCTGCAACGTGAACACGGTTCATGACCACCGTTGCGACGGCCTGCTGACCCGTCAAGCCTTCTCCGCCGGCTTCACACTGTATGATCCTTGCCAACAGCTCTCTTGCGTTAAATGGCATAATAACACCTACTGTTAATTTGTCCTATATATCTTATGTAAGGATTTGATTTTTGATATAAAAAAGAGGACTCTTCACGAGTCCTCTTCATCATTTTTGCCAGATCTTGCAATGGTTGGTTTAACACCCGAAAGCGGATTTTTTGAAAAAGCCTCTTCAACCTGGCGGTTGGCAACATGGGTGTAAATTTGAGTTGTACCAAGGTTTTCGTGACCCAAAACCTCTTTTAAAACACGGATATCAACACCGCCCATCTGATACATCAGGGTTGCCGCCGTGTGGCGCAGCTTGTGAGCCGAAAAGCCTTGACCGCCAAGGCCTGCTTTATCAAGAAAGGTATATACGATATGCTGAACGGTCTTGTTGCTGATACGCTTTTTACGTCCGCTTAAAAACAGAGCAAACTTATCCTTTTGCTCAACACCGTCGTGAGGGCGGACCTGCATATAAGCGTTTACAGCCAGCATACAAGCCTCGTTAAGATAAATAACACGTTCTTTGTTGCCTTTACCGGTGATTTTTAGCGAACCGTCCTCACGAATGTCGGTATAATTCAAGGAACACAGCTCCGATAAACGCATTCCACAGTTCAAAAATAGCGTCAAAATACAAAAATCCCGTTCTTTATTAGGCCCGTCGACCGATTTCAAAAGATCAATGCTTTGCTCTAAAGACAGATGGACCGGTAAGGATTTTTTTAGCTTTGGAGTATCCAATTCGGCCGCAGGGTTGATCTTTAAAAGGTGAATATTATTAGTCAGATACTTAAAAAATACCCTTAAAGCCGACACCTTACGAGCCCGTGCAGCGGCACCGTTGGAGCGTTCATTTTTACAATAAACAATAAAAGAATAAAGATCGGTCATTGTGACCGATTTCATCATATCCTCATCAATATCGTCTACAATAATGTCCGAAAAATCGGTACCATCGGGGACAAGACCGCGCTGAAGCTTTAGAAATTTGAAGAATAGGGTAAGGTCGAGGTAATACTGCTCGGCGGTTTTGGCTGATTTTCCTTTGATAGTCTCACTGTAAACAAGAAAATCGCGCAAAATAGGTGCAGTTGAGTTTAATGTATTACGGTCCAAAAAAATCACATCCAATAATCAGATTGATAATAATTAAAATGTGAAAAATGATATAACACACATCATATTAACTCTCTTTAAAAATTATACCAAATATTTTGTATAATTACAATCCGACAATTATACAAAATATAGCTAATTTCTTTGTGCAATTATACAAAACGAGAAAGCGATTATACAAAATTTTTAGAAAATTCCGACTTGAAAGAGCTTAAAACAGTAACAAAACTGTATAAATTTAAGACCGGAGAAGTGATCAGATGATATTTAAAATAAAAAATAAACCGCTGAAAAATAACTTCGGTTTATTTTTTGTATGAAGTTAAAAGCTGAAAAAATTAAATTTATAAGCGAATGACGGCAATTTATAAAACAAATAAATATATTTCAAAAAAGCCATCGAATAGCGCAGATCGAAATGATGCTGACATCGTCCGAAAAAAACTGAGAGGCTACAAAGGCAGATCTTTTTTTGCTAAAATGCGCCGAAGACACAAATTTTATCAAAAACCAAAAGTAAATCGAATCTGCGCAATTAAATCACTCAACAAATTTAAAAGTAAACAGTTTATAGCAGAAATAATTACCGAAAACAAAATTAAAAAAATAAATCAATATTCATTAATACCGACCGTTATTTAATTATAAAGAATGAAAAGAAAAAGGAATACAAATATAAACATGACCGTGAACAAAAATATTAAAGTTAACAAAGATAACCCTAAAAACCAGCCTTAAATAGCAAAAACCCTCCCCTTTATTATCCAAAACATTCATTTTGTATAATTGATGATGTTTTGTTAACAGATGATAAAGCGCTCTTTTCCCTAACGGTCAGCATATTATAAATATCTTTTACAATCTCTGCTGTAGTATCTCTACGGGTTTTTGCAATAATCAACTCAAGCATATCAACCTCGTCAACGTTATGATAGCGGTTAAAATTTCTCAATTCGTTGTATCGGTTTTCAGCATCCGCAGCTTGTCTATAACAGTACGTTAAAACGTAGTCCTTAAAAGTCATTGTGTTAATTCCTTTCTTTGAATGGGCTAATTACTGCGATATTTCGCCTATGAGGTAAGGCGAAAATACCGCAGTATATTTTTATTCTTCCTCTACCGAACACGGTAAAGCGTCAAAATATTCCAATAATCTATTATTCATATCTTCGAGCAAATCTACCCTTTCAGCAAGCAATCCCAAAATCTCATTCTCATATTTAGAATAAAATTCATCACCTTGCGTGTTAAGTAAAAGATAAAAAGCAAAACAATGTCTTTTGCTTTCGTAAATAAATTCCTCGAATTTCGTTGAGTTATCGCCTTTAATAATTTTCATATATATCTACCTTTCTGAAATTTACACTTGCAGAAACGATAACTTTGCGATATAATAAATTTACCGCAAGCGGTTTAACTGCTTGTGCGTTTAATACGAGGCTGTCAATTCCGTTTCCCTACCGGTTGACAGTCTTATTTTTTTGCGTTTCAAAAGCAAATCAATCAAAACATTCTCCACCGGTCTGTTTTTGAACATCATTAAACAGCTGTCGTATATGTCCATAATGAATTACAAAGTCACGACCGTATCTTTTTGCAATTTCAATTAAAGGTACGCCGTTAATCATTTCAGATAATGCCAAAGATAGATTATCGGTATCCTGCAGGTCTTTATCAATAAAGAAATCAACGTTAAAACCTTTAACAAAAGATTCATCATAAATATATTTATTATCTTGAATAGCGTTCTCGGTATTGTGCGTCAAATACTCAAAACAACAAGAAATATTATGCATAGGTTCGCAAAAACTATTTATAGATAAATCGTTATTGTCTGTAAAGCCTTGAAACCATTTAACAACGGAATTGCAAGTTGTAGCATTATACAAAGCCAACAAAATATGAAAATGTGGCTCTTTGAGTGAACCATCTTCCCTAATATCTTTATCGTGCAAAATATAAGCGTAAGCTTTAATTTGTGAATCGTGTGAGTTCAACACAGACAATATCTTATCTTCATTAAGATAGGAAATCAAAGCAAAATTGCGGATTTTACGAGATTTATTTGACATAAAATACTCCTTTCATAAATATTTACCGCTTGAAGTTTTCCTAAAATTATAGTATAATAGATTTACCATAATAAAGGGCCTTTTATTGTGGTGAATTGAGTAGTGTTTCACTTTGGACGGTGCGAGCACTACTCTCTTTTTTTAATTCTGAAACTGCTTGAATTTTTCGCTTAAATCCTTAAATTGAGCAAGCAATTCTTTAAGTTGAGGATTCCCCTGCAATTTATCATAATCACCAATAATCAGATTTATCAAAACCTCACTACGCTTCAAATCATAAAGTTTGCAGAGTTCGTCCAATTTAACAACGACTTCAACAGGCATTCTCGTTGTAATTGCAACAGTTTCATAATTTTTTTTATTAGACATTTTATCCCCCCTTTTTATTGTCCTAATACATTATAACAACTTGTAATTATAATGTCAAGATAATTTTTTAAAAAACACAAAATAAGACACAAGACACACCACCACTATTGACGCGGGATAGTGGTGGCTTTTTCTACGGCAGATATAGAAGACCAATTTTTACATACTGCATACAGATTTTATTCTTGGTTCGTCGTGAGCGAGGCAAGTTATAGCAGAACTAACACTGGCGTCTTCGGCTTATGTTGACAGAGAAAGGGGCAAGGCTTGGCAACCTCAGAAAGCAAAATAAGAAAGCCTACGCCCTATTGTGGGCATAGGCTTTAGGTTCGGAAACCTTAGTATTTATATAACGGGTAAACCTTAGTATTATTATCAAATGTCATTCATTTTGTATAATTGCTGATAGAGATAAGCGGGGTTTGGTGCAGTGTTCCCTTTTGATGAATTTATGCTAATTTGATATTAAATGTGCCTATGGATGTCGGTTCTTTGGTTTGATATTAAAATTCAAGCACATCTATCTACAATTTATTTTAATATTTTTTGATCACCAATTAACTTTATCGGCGGGAACACAATTATTAATACTTTCCTTGGCACCCATCATTATTTCTTGCCAAGCTTTTGCGTCAATATCGGATGATACAAATCTCAATAATTTGCAGAATTCCTTTTCACTTATCATTACAGCTTTACCGAGTTCTGTTGAAATTTTTATAATTTGGTCATCCTTCACCGTTTCGTTAATATAACAATTTAAATTTTGCTCAAATTCACTTGGTTTTATATTTATCATAAATTTCCCTTTCATCTCTAAAAGAAATCACCCGAAGGTCATCTTGCCATCGGGTGATACTTTTTATAGCTGTGCGCATATCTGTTTCTCATAAGCTGTGCGTAGACCTGCGTTGATGACAGATCCGAGTGACCCAAGATCTCCTGTATATCCTTCAACGGAGCTCCGTTTTCAAGCAAATGTGCTGCAAACGAATGTCTTATTGTATGCGGAGTTATGTCCTTACTGATATTAGCCTTATCGGCATAATACTTGATGATCTTCCAAAGTCCCTGCCTGGTCATAGGTTGACCGTTCATATTGGTAAAAAGCTCGGTCGTGTTTTTATCAAGCACTACCACTTCCCTAACGTTGGCGCAATAGTTAGACAACGCTTTGATGGCCTCGGGATAGATCGGCACGATTCTTTCATTCTTTCCGTTTTTCAAATGAAGAATACCTATCTGCAGGTTAAGATCCGATACATTTATGCTGATAAGCTCGGAAACCTTGATACCGGTTGCGTAAAGGAGCTCAAGCATTGCTTTATCACGGCAGCCTTTAAGATCGTTGCAATCGGGCTGCGAAAGCAGAACCGAAACCTCTTTGGCGGTAAGAATTTCGGGGAGCTTTTTTTCGGTCTTCTTTTGCTTGATGCCCAGCACGGGGTTTTCCTTTGCAATACCCTGCGCAACAAGGAATCCGTAATAACAGCGCAAGGAAGCCAGCACCCTTGTAACGGTTGAAGGCGACTTGCCTGCCTTAACAAGAGAATCGGTGTATGATACGATCTGAGCCTGCTTTGCGGTAGCGGTAGATCTGAGGTTTGTGTTTTCACAGTAAGCCGAAAACTGGCTAACATCACGAATATAAGACTCCAACGTATTGCCGGAGCTGTTTTTAGTCTCTTTTAAATAAACCTGGAATTCTTTGATGTAAGCCTTCATGTCTAACGTCCTATCGAAAAATTAATTAAAATTGAAATATTTTATGAAACAAACCGTAAAAAGAGCTTCTGCGGCGCTGATGAGCGTAAATACAGCAGTGCTGTACAATATCTTCCTAAAGAATGAGATTAACTCAACCTTTAACAGCATCGACTCGGAGCCATTCTTTTTGATAAGCTGAAGAAAATCAAAAGATAGCTTTAATGCGTTCGCCGATATCAAAAGCAACAAAAAATTGAAGCACAAATATGACGGCAACAGCAAAAGGTCTGCAAAAGCTATCCCCTGCAAAGAATGATCACGGTACAGCAATCCAAATACAGCCGAAGTGCAAAAGCCTCTTAAAAAGACAGCCAACGGTAACATAGGTATACCGGATATCCCTATCGAAGATATGATAGTCAATGCAATAAAAAGCGACGAGCTTAAGAATGAATCGAAAAACAGTTCAAAAAATGAACTTTCCGTTCTTTCGTTCAAAAAAGAATCAAACCACTTTTCCGTAAACTGTGAATACGGCTCCTGCAGCTCGTGTACGGAAAGCGAACCGCAAAGCATCCCTATCAGCATAAATAAAAGCAAAACAAGAAAAGCAGTATGCTCCCGAACGACCTTAAGAATATCTTTAGCCCTTGTGTTTTGCTTATCGGAAACTACAACATGCATCCTTCAAGCCTCCCTCATATCATCAGATATATGAGACAAGCCGAAAAATAATGACAAGCCAAACGCTATACAATATATAGGCAATAGTACTTCTCTTTGCACAAAATATGATAAAACAGTAAGTATTATGTAACCTTGAAGCACAGCAATTCGAGCAAAAGAGGTCGATTAAAGCGCCGGATCGACATTACTTCAAGTCAAAATAACGACCAAATCAAGCGCTATATTATTTATACACCATAAAAATGATTATGTCAACAACTATTTTTTGATTTTCTTTTGCTTTATGTAAACTGTTTATGTAAACCACAATAAGTTGTGTTAAAAAGTTGTTATGTAAACCGATTTCTTTACAATTTAATTATTTATTTTTTTAGAAAAGTATGATACAATATATAAAACCAAACTAAAAGGGTGATCTAATGAACAAAACGGTTATTGTTACCGGCGGCGCTACCGGAATAGGAAGAGCAGTATCCTCCCTACTCTGCCGAGAAGGCTACAACACGGTCGTGGCTTACAACAATTCCGAAGAAGCCGCTTTCTCGCTTGTAGATGAGCTTCAGTCGGAAGGACTGTCTGCCGTTGCCTTTAAATGCGATGTGTCTGACAGTATGCAGGTCAATGAGCTTATCGATCACGCAATTCAGGAGTTCGGCAAAATAGATGGAATTGTAAACAATGCGGGTATTGCTCAGCAAAAGCTGCTTTCGGATATCACCGACGAAGATTGGAGCAAAATGATATCGGTCAATCTATCGGGCTGCTTTAATTGCTGCAGAGCCGCTTCCCTACCCATGGTGCGGCAGCATTTCGGAGTTATTATCAACATTTCCTCTATGTGGGGAATCGTCGGTGCATCCTGCGAAAGCCATTATTCAGCCTCCAAAGCAGGTATGATCGGCCTTACAAAATCACTTGCCAAGGAGCTGGGCCCCAGCAACATCAGAGTTAACTGCGTTGCACCCGGTGTGATAAAAACAGATATGCTGAGTGCTTTTTCCGAAGCCGACCTCAATATCCTTGCTTGCGATACTCCTTTGGAACGCATCGGCACACCCGAAGATGTTGCTAACACGGTTTCTTTCCTCTTATCCGAAAAAGCATCCTTCATCACGGGACAGACGATCTGTGTTGACGGCGGATTTTCACTCTGATCATCCGTGTTCTGCCGAGTAATCGAATATTTCGCCTGCGATGTTGCTTCCGGGATATTCTATAACATTGGTAAATGCGTCGGGCACCTCACCTACGATCACCGTTTCCGCCAATACAAATTCGGTTTGAAAGTTGCCGCTTGAACGGTACCAGGGCATCACAAAATATATATCCGTGTTTATTGTCAGTATGATCTTATGCAGGGTTTGGTTTATCCCTGCCGAAATGAATTCACTTGATATTTTTGAATAAACGGCCGAGCTTACCGTCATGTCTATGTCGATGCTCGGCCCTTTGTTATTTAAAAACTGGTTTCCCGTTAATGTTCCGACAGGAACTTTCATTTTTATGTAGCCTTGTTTGTTTATGTTTTGCTGGATCTGTGAAATCACGCCGGATTTTAGCTTTGTAAGCCTTACCGTGTCGAATTCGACCGAAGTCACAGTTCCGTCTTCCTTAGTGTTTATACGCAAAATTTCGCTGTATTTTATGTTTTGGGCTTCCAGATAACTGTGTACTGTTTGATTAATTATGCTGTTAGACATTATTTTTGCCTTGTTTTTTGCGTAATTATTTATCAAGACTCTCAATCTGCTGTCTGCTTCTACTGTGAAAGCAACAGCTGACAGCAATATTAAAACAAGGCAAACAAACCGCACAAATGATTTATTACGGCGCAAAAAAACACCTCCCGTATATCCTACGCAGATACCACGGGAGGTGTTATTTTATAAATTATTTATTTATGTAAAAGCTCTTGATGGTCTCAACGACCTTGTCAATGCCCAATGCGCTGTTGATGGCAAGATCGAAATAGCTGAGATCTCCCCACTTGCGATGGGTATAATAGTTATAGTAAGAAGCACGGCGCTTTTCGGTCTTTTTGATGATGTCTTTGGCCTTGTTTTCGGGGATTCCGAGACGCTGGGAAACATTTTTAACACGGTTGTCGATATCACAATGGACAAAAACCTTTAAAACATCATCACGGTCACGGAGAACATAATCCGAGCAACGGCCGAGAATAATGCAGGGGCCTTCGTCGGCTAACTGCTTAATGACCTCACTCTGGGAAATAAAGAGCTGGTCGTTAAGCGGCAAATGAGGGTTGTTCATACCGGTTCCGGCATAGGAATAAGCGCTGATGGAAAGCGAGTACAAAAGGCTGTTGGTGGCCTTCTCGTCATACTGCTCAAGCACCTCAGGGCTGATACCGCTCTTGGTGGCGGCATATTCAATAAGCTCCTTGTCATAAAAAGGTATATTAAGCTCTTCGGATAAGCGCTTGCAGATCGCACGGCCGCCGCATCCAAACTGTCTGCCAATGGTAATAACTGATTTCATAAAAGCACCTCACATGAGTATGTATATTATCTTCATTTATATTATAACATCATTTAAACCGAAAATAAAGAGAAATTTTATTGTAAGGTTTGTAAAATATCGTTGACACTCTTCGTGCAAAATGTTATAATGTTGTGGCCGTAAGCGAATTTGGGTGGACAGTCGAGGATGCCGTTCCCCACAAATTCGATATTTAAGCTTTAATCGGAACGACGAGGGCGTCGTTCCCTACTTCTTACCTCTTACTTTTTACCTATTACTTAATATTTGCGGGTGTGGCGGAATTGGCAGACGCGCTAGACTTAGGATCTAGTGTCACGCACGTGCAGGTTCAAGTCCTGTCACCCGCACCATGAAAAACGACAAGTTTCGACAGAAGCTTGTCGTTTTTCAATGAAGCGTTCCCTTCGGGAACATGATGATACTACGCTAATGATGTCACTTCGTTAATGATGTGTTGCTTCGCAACATTAAGGAACGCTTCGCATCATAAATGAGCGGAGCGAATTTACATCATATTGCGCACAGCGCAATACATCATATCGACGAAGTCGATGCATCGTTTTGTGAGAGTTCGAATTCATACGCAAAACTGCCGAAAATATCTTTTTTGTAGCCCATAGACAAAAATCGACAAGTTTCGATAGAAGCTAGTCGATTTTTTAACCCATAGCTTATTATTTAGTTTTTGTGCCTTCTGCGGTAGTCGGCTTCGATCTCATTTCGCCAATCACTCGGCAAAGAAGCTGTAGCGCGCATTTTGCATACTGCATCGCTGACCGAGCCGTATACTATCCCGGTGCCCTCACGGTCGGCGTTGTAATTTACAGCACGATCCTCGTCGATGCCGTAGCGTGCGGCGGTCTCTACAGCATCGATATTGGCACCGATGAAAATAAACTCCCAACCGTATTTTCCCTTTTGGCGCTCGATCATTCCCTTGACACGGTCACTCGTGTACTTGTGGCTGGCGTTTTCCTGGCCGTCGGTCGTGATGACAAACAAGGTGTGCTTGGGCGCATCCTCGCCGAGATACTTATGAAGTCGGCCGATGTGACGGATCGCACCGCCAATTGCGTCTATAAGCGCCGTACAGCCGTTAACAACATAGTCACGGTCGGTCATAGGTCTGATATCTTCAAGCTTTTCACGGTCGTGGATGACCTTTGTATCGCCGTTAAACAAAACGGTTGATACATAGCAAGGTTCGTTGAGTCGCTTTTGCTTTTCGATCATAGCGTTGAAGCCGCCGATCGTATCGGCCTCAAGTCCTGCCATTGAGCCGCTCCTATCCAAAATAAAGACCAGCTCGGTCGTGTTGTTTTTCTTTGTGTTTTTCATAAATAAAAACCTCTCTTTCATTTGATGTGCTCATTATACACACAAAAAAGAGAGGTTTGGTCGCTTTGAAAGCGACAAATAAATTTATTTTAAAATTTCCCATTCAGCTTCTTTGAAGCCGACAAGAACGATGTCTTTACCTATTATCAACGGGCGTTTTACAAGCATTCCGTCGGTTGAAAGAAGCTGAAGTATTTCATCCTCGGCCATATTGGGAAGCTTGTTTTTAAGGTCGAGGGATTTATACAACAAACCGCTTGTATTGAAGAATTTTTTGAGAGGCAGGCCGCTCTTTTTATACCAATCGGTCAGTTCCTCAAGTGTTGGATTGTCGAGCTTGATATCTCTCAACTCATACTCAATATTGTTGTCGTCAAGCCATTTTTTGGCCTTTTGGCAGGTGGTGCATTTGGGGTAACATATAAATTTTAACATAACTCACACTCCAAGTAAGCTTTGGTCGAAGGCGAAAAGTGCTTCATTTATTTCAAAGATATTGTAGTTGCCGTGGCTGATGAAATATTCTATGATAACATCAAATTTATTGCTGTGGGACAAAGCAAAGCCAGCCTTTTTCAGCATATCTTCGGTTTCGTGTAGCGATAACTCAAGCGAGATCGCAAAAGCGATAGCAGTTGGCTTGCTGGGCTTATAATGAACATCCCCGCGTATTTTCGAAAAAAGTTTACGGTCGATATTGGCCTTTTTGTAGCACTCGGCATCGGTCATTCCCTTTTCATCTATCTTACGCAGCAGCATTTGCGAAAAGCTCTCGTCAAGCTGTTCAACAACGCTTTCAAGGTTCAAATCGGAGCACGGAAACCCTATCTCGCCGCAGGAAAGCTCCGAAAAAGCAGGTTCGGGACAGGACATCGGTTTTGATTCAAGCCTTTGTCTTCTTAAACGCTCCTCAATAGCATCGGTATGCAGATCAACATAGTTATCGTCGATATACTCAGCAATATCCGAAAACAGTTTTTCGCTAATTTTAAACGCAGCCTTATCGAAGATCACGATATACACCGTCATCTCGTTATTTAGCAGAAAATCGCTTATAACATCGATCGCAACCTTCAAAGCTTTATCCTTAGGGTATCCGTAAATACCCGATGAGATCAGCGGAAAAGCCACCGATCCACAATTGCGCTCCGCCGCAAGCTTAAGAGATTCTCTGTAGCAGGATTCGAGCAAAAGCTTTTCATTCGAAAAACCGCCGTGCCACTGTGGGCCGACTGTGTGTATTATATATTTCGCAGGCAGATCATAGCCCTTTGTTATTTTGGCATTTCCGACCGAGCATCCGCCAAGCGTTCTGCACTCCTCCAAAAGCTTTGGGCCTGCGGCCTTATGAATGCAGCCGTCAACACCTCCACCGCCGAGCAATGAGGAATTTGCGGCATTAACGATTGCATCGACCTGCATTTTTGTAATATCATTTCTGACGATCATTAAAGGCATATTGACTCCTTTTAGTAAGACAATAACGGTGCTGAGCCGTCATCTTCGCATTTTTGAATACTTATAATCTTTACGCTGTAGTTACCGTCCTCGGAGTTGACATTGACCGTCTCCCCTGCCTTTTTACCCAGCAGAGCCATTCCCATCGGGGATTCCTTGCTGATCCTACCTTCAAGCGGATTACAACGAACTGTGGTGACGACCTGAATCTTTTCGGTGTCGCCGTCTCCGAAATCAAGCTCTATAATATCAAAAAGGCCGACTTCATCCTCTGCGGCGGTATCTTCGATTATATGAGCGGTTTTTATCATCTTTTCAAGATACCTCATACGGCTTTTGTTGCGGTTCAAGGCCTGCTTTGCGGCCTTATACTCAAAATTTTCGCTCAGATCCCCGTGCGAGCGTGCAAGCTGGACCTCTGCGATCTGCTCCGGCATAAGAGTAAGCTTGCGGTAATCAAGCTCCTCCTGCATTTTTTTAATATCAAGTTTAGTTAATTCGTTATTCATAACATTTTCCTTAAAAAAGTATTTTTATATATTATAACAAATCGTTTTCAACAAATCAAGTATACCGATTATTGACAAATGAATTTCAAAGGGATATAATAAAAATATAAATTAAATTGGAGGTAAACTTATGTCACAGTTTAAGGAACTTTTTATGAAGCATATGGATGAGGTCGGTGTTAAGTATACCGATTTTAACGAAAATGTTGTTAAGGTCGTCTATAACGGCAAAAACCTTCGTGCAATCCCCGTTTTTGTTATTTTTGATAAGAACGGCAACGGCGCAATTGAGCTTAAGTGCTTTGAGGTCGCCAACTTTAAGGACAAGGAAGCCAAGGCTCTCGTTGCCTGCAACGAGCTTAACAGCAAGTACCGTTGGGTAAAATTCTATCTCAATAACGAAGCCGAGATCGTTGTTGACGGAGATGCAATTCTCGATGTTGCATCTGCCGGAGAGGAATGCCTTGTAATGGTTAAGAAGGTCGTTGACATCACCGATGATGCCTACCCTGTTTTTGCAAAGGCACTTTGGGCTTGATAAAATCTTAATATAATACAAAAAACGTCCGAGGATGGTAAACATCTTCGGACGTTTTACTTTGTTCAGATCATTCCTCGGAGAACATATCCTTGCCTACTCCGCAAAGAGGGCACTCGAAATCCTCGGGGAGATCCTCAAACTTGGTTCCGGGAGCAATGCCGCCCTCGGGATATCCGACTGCCTCGTCATAGACCCAGCCGCAAGCGTCACAAACATACTTTTTCATAAATGATTCCTCCAAATTTTCTGAATAACTTTATATTACAGTACCAACGAAGGTGCGCTGTAAACACGTGCTCCAAGCTCCTGATTGAGCAGATAAAGGCTTCTGGGGTCGGCGCCGAACAGCTCCATCTTGGAGATGAGGTCGTTGGCGTTGGTCTCCTCCTCACCCTGCTCCTTGACAAACCAATCGAGGAACTGCATGGTGCGGAAGTCCTTGACATCGTAAGCCGCAGCATAGATGTCATTGATCAGCGAGGTTACATACTCCTCATGCTCAAGACCTGCCTTCAAAACGTCCATACTCTCGTTGAAGACCTTGTCGGGCTTGGCAATAGCATCAAGCGTTACGACCTGATTCTCGTTCTGCAGGTAGGTGTAGAAAAGCATTGCGTGGTCTCTTTCCTCCTGAGCCTGGATCATATACCAATTGGCAAAGCCGTCAAGACCCTTTGCCTTAAAATAGTTTGAGAAATCCAGGTACAAATATGCAGAATAAAATTCTTTATTTATCTGCTGATTAAGTAATTCGTGAACCTTTTTATCCATAATAATTCTCCTTTAATTATTTTATTTCTTCAAAATCACTTGCACCGTGCTTGCAGAGAGGGCAAATAAAATCTTCGGGTAAGGTCTCGCCCTCGTAAACGTAGCCGCAGATCTTGCAGACATAGCCTTTCTTGCCCTCGGTCTGAGGCTTGGGCTTTACGTTCTCGAAGTAGTAGCTGTAGGTCATGGTCTCACGGTCGGAGATGACCCTTGCCTCGTCAACAGAACAGATGAACATTCCGTGGGTATCAAGGTCAACATACTGCTCGACCTTTAAAGACATAAACGCGTTGGTGTATCTCGGAAGAACAATCAGACCGTTGTCCGAACGGAGCGGCTCACAATCGGCAAACTTGTCAACGTTACGTCCGCTCTTGAAGCCGAACTGCTCAAATACCTTGAACGGTGCATCGACCGTCAAGCAGTTGATGTTCATCTTGCCGGTCTGCTTGATAACGTGGTGCGAATAGTTGTCCTTATTGATGGTAACGGCGATGCGGTTGGGGGTGTTGGTGACCTGGGTGACGGTATTGACAATAAGTCCGTTGTCCTTTTTACCGTCGTTGGATGTCACAACGTACAGTCCGTAGCCGATCTTGAAAAGTGCCGTCATATCGTTCTTATTGGCGGTGTTTTCCGACAAGGCGAGGTAATCACGGCAAAGCTCATCGGCCAAGGCGTTAAGCTTTTCGGTGCTTTCCTCATTCAGAGCCGACAAAATGGTGACGGTATTCTCGGCAAACTGCAGGTTCTTGGACTTTTCAAACATGCCCTTCATAACCTTGGCGGCTAAAGGCGCCCAGCTTCCGTTTTCGATGAAAGCAACGGTGCGGTTCTGGAAATTGCGCTCGGTCAAGTGGGTAATAAACTCATGCATGAAGGGGAAAATTTCGGCGTTGTATGTTGTGGTAGCAAGGACAAGCTTGGAGTATCTGAAGGCATCCTCAACCGCCTCTGCCATATCGCAACGTGCAAGATCATTAACAACGACCTTGGGGCAACCGTTGGCGATCAGCTTTTCCTTAAGCTGCATAACCGCCTTTTTGGTGTTGCCGTAGACCGAGGTGTAGGCTATAACAATGCCCTCTTCCTCAACGCTGTAGCTCGACCAGGTGTTGTAAAGGTTGAGGTAATAGCCTAAATTTTCCTTTAACACGGGGCCGTGCAACGGGCAGATGGTCTTGATATCAAGCCCTGCGGCCTTTTTCAAGAGGCTCTGCACCTGTGCGCCGTATTTTCCGACGATGCCGATGTAGTAGCGTCTTGCTTCGCAGGCCCAATCCTCCTCAACATCCAATGCGCCGAACTTGCCGAAGCCGTCGGCAGAGAAAAGAACCTTATCGTAGGAATCATAAGTTACGATGACCTCGGGCCAATGAACCATCGGTGCGGTTACAAAGGTCAGAACGTGCTTACCCAAGGGAAGCTCGTCGCCCTCACCTACCACTATTCTGCGGTCGCCAAAATCGGTACCGAAGAAGTTTTTCATCATATTGAAGGCCTTTTGCGACGAAACTATCTGTGCCTCGGGGTAGGTCTTCATAAAGTTCATTATGTTGGCCGAATGGTCAGGCTCCATATGCTGAACCACAAGGTAATCGGGCTTGCGGTCGCCTAAAGTATTCTGGATATTATCCAACCACTCGTGGGTGAAGTTGGCATCAACGGTATCCATAATGGCGATCTTATAATCCATAATAGCATAGGAGTTATACGCCATACCGTTGGGAACGACGTACTGACCCTCAAAAAGGTCGATCTTATGGTCGTTGACACCGATATATTTGATATCTTCCGAAATAAACATTTTTGCACCTCTGAAAATCAATTTTTTATATTATACACCTATTCTTTTAGTATTTCAATAATCATTCCAAAATTTTCCCGTCGGTAGTAACGGTAATTACCTGCCAAGGAATAAACTTTCCGCTTACCATCAAAGCGTTTTTGACGGCATGCTCGATTCCGCCACAGCAAGGTACCTCCATACGGACGACCTTGACGCTTTTTATGTTGTTATTTTTGATTATTGCCGTCAGCTTTTCGGTATAATCAACCGAATCAAGCTTGGGACAACCTATAAGCGTTATGTGGTTGCGGATGAAGTCGTTATGGAAGTTACCGTAGGCATAGGCCGTACAGTCGGCTGCGATAAGCAGGTTAGCTCCGTCAAAATAAGGTGCGTTGACGGGAACAAGCTTTATCTGACACGGCCACTGCTGTAGCTGGCTTTGAACGGTAGCAGGCTTTGCGGCAGGTATGTTAACGTTGCGGTTAAAGGTCTTCATATTGGTACCGGGGCATCCGCAAGGGAGCTTTACTCCGTGCTTTTGCATATTGACCTGACGGACGGCCTCCTCATTGTAAGCGGGTGCCTCACGCTCCTCAAAGGTGATGGCATTTGTGGGGCAAGCAGGCAGGCAATCACCCAAGCCGTCGCAGTAGTCCTCACGGGTGAGCCTGGCCTTGCCGTTGACCATTTCTATCGCTCCCTCGTGGCAGGCGGCGGCGCAAGCACCGCAGCCGTTGCATTTATCTTCATCAATTTTGATTATCTTTCTTTTCATAGTTTTATCCTTTTTAAAAGCATTTGCCCGTGCCGCAATCCTTGGCTTCGGAGCATTTAAAGCACAGCTCGTTGGCACATTGTCCGTTTTTAAAGATATCGATGATATTGTTGACCGTGGTTTCGGCGATGTTTTCCAACGCTTCCTTGGTCAAAAACGCTTGGTGCGACGTTACTATTACGTTGGGCATCGAAATCAAGCGTGCAAGCACGTCATCCTCTAAAATGTGACCCGAGTTATCCTCAAAGAACAGATCGGATTCTTCCTCATAAACATCAAGGCAGGCGGCGCCTACCTTGCGTGACTTGATACCCTGAAGCAGGGCTTCGGCATCGACCAGCGCTCCGCGTGAGGTGTTGAGGATCACGACCCCCTGCTTGCATTTTTCAAGCGTTTCGGCATTGATGGTGTGGTATGTCTCGTCGGTCAACGGGCAATGAAGTGAGATGATATCGCTTTTTTCAAAAAGCTCGTCAAGCTCAACGTATCTTACCGTGTCGCCGTTATCAAGGTCCTTTGCCGGAAACTTATCGAAGGCCAGCACCTTCATTCCAAAGCCACGGCAGATGTCGATAAACACACGGCCTATCTTACCCGTTCCGATAACACCGACCGTCTTACCGTGAAGGTCAAAACCGGTCAATCCGTTAAGGCTGAAGTTGAAATCCCTCGATCTGATATAGGCCTTATGAATACGGCGGATAGAGGTCAGAAGCAGAGCAATTGTATGCTCGGCAACAGCGTAGGGCGAGTATGCAGGTACACGCAGAACATGGACCTTACCGAAGGCATACTTCATATCAACATTGTTAAATCCAGCGCATCTTAATGCCACTATTCTGACGTTCATAGCGGCCAGACGGTCGATGACGGCCTTGTCGACCGTATCGTTTACGAAAATGCAAACTCCGTCAAATCCGTTGGCGAGCTCGACCGTATCGGCATTTAATTTAGTCTCAAAATATTTAAACTGCACACCGTTGGCCTCGCCGTAGCGGTCAAACGCAGGTCGGTCATACGGCTTTGCATCAAAAAATGCTATTCTCATATAAAAGCCTCCTTGCTTTTCTGTTGACATTATATTATAATGAAACAAATAAGTATGTTGAATTTTCAACAAACGAGGTGTTTTTTTGAAAAAATATCTGGAAATCTTGAAAAAATGTCCTTTATTTTTCGGAATTGAGGATGAAATGCTGCTGACAATGCTCAATTGCCTCGGCGCAAAGGTGGTCAGCTTTGATAAAAAGTATACTGTTTTGGCCGAAGGCACTCCTGCAAAGTATATAGGTATCGTTCTGACGGGGTCAGCACAAATTTTACAGATAGACTACTACGGCAACCGCAGTATTTTGGGAAATGTCGGCCCTTCAGAGGTGTTCAATGAGGCTTTTGCCTGCGCCGAGACCAAAGCTATACCCGTAACTGTTATTGCCAACGAGCCGAGTGAGATAATGCTGATAGATTGCGGTCATATTCTTCATACCTGCCAAAACAATTGCGGATTTCACCAGCAGCTTATCTTCAATCTTATGAAGGATCTTGCCGGGAAAACTATAATGTTCCATCAGCGAATCGAGATAACATCAAAACGCACGACACGTGAAAAGCTTATGGCCTATCTGTTTTTGCAGGCCAAAAAAGCCGACAGTCCGGTATTCACCATACCCTTTGACCGCCAGGAATTGGCTGATTATCTTGAGGTCGACCGAAGCGGATTGTCAGCAGAGATAAGTAAACTGAAAAACGAAGGAATCATCAACTGCAGCCGCAGTCGGTTTGAATTGCTATAAATATTAAGAAAACGTTAAGGAATTTTAAATTAAGATATGGTATACTCAAAAACGGGTGATGAAAATGACTATTCTTGTTGTAGATGACGAGAAAGAGATCGCCGATCTTTTAGAGGTCGTGCTAACGAATGAGGGCTATGAGATCTTAAAATGCTATGACCCTCACTCCGCATTAAAAATATTAGAAGCTCGAACGGTCGATATGGCTATACTCGACGTGATGATGCCTGACATTGACGGGTTTACTCTTTGCCGTATGATAAGAGAAAAGCACAACTTCCCTATCATTATGCTGACGGCTAAAATTGAAGATATCGATAAAATAACCGGTCTTGCTAACGGCGCAGATGATTATATTACCAAGCCTTTTAATCCGTTGGAGCTGGTGGCTCGGGTCAAGGCGCAGTTGAGAAGGTATACACGGTATAATTCCCACAAAAGCGATGAAAGCTACGAATTTAACGGTCTGATGATAGACCCCAAGACCCACACCTGTACACTTTTTGAGGAAAATGTTTCTTTAACGCCGACCGAGTTCAAGATATTATGGCTTTTGTGCGAAAACGCAGGCAATGTCGTGTCCTCGGAAACGATTTTTGAAAAGGTTTGGGGAGAGGATTTTTTGGAAAGTAATAACACGGTAATGGTACATATAAGACGCATTCGTGAAAAGCTCAAAGAGCCTTCAAAAAATCCGAGATACATTAAAACTGTTTGGGGAGTTGGATATAAAATTGAAAAACCTTGCGATTAGGAAGTACCTTGTAAGGATATTTATATATACCGTTATTTACATCGTTTTTGCCATCGTAATGGACGTTGGCTTCAACGGAGTCATCGTCGATCAGCTTGACGCCGTTCTCCCCCATTGGATATTTGAGCTGATATGGGACAATATCATTGCCGTTGCTTTGCTTGTATATATTGCAGGTCTGCTGATAATTTCAATAATCCAGGTATTCAGACTTTCAAAGCTGTTAAGAACCGCAAGTCAGGCCATAACGCAGGATGATATTCTGACCGAGGAGGACTGTCCCGAGGAGCTGCAGGAGCTGTCATTGAAGCTTCGTGAATTCAAGCAAAATTCCAAAGCCAACGAGGAAGCCAGAAAGGCCGCCGAGCAGCAGAAGAACGATCTGATCGTTTATCTTGCACACGACCTTAAAACACCGCTGACCTCAATTATCGGATATTTGAGCTTACTTGAGGAATCGCCCGAGATACCGATAGAGCAACGCTCAAAATACACGGGGATCGCCTTGGACAAGGCTTACCGACTCGAGCTTTTAATAAATGAATTTTTTGAGATAACAAGGCTTAATCTGCAGGCTGTACCGACAAGAAAAACGCAAACAAGTATAACTGTATTGCTGCTGCAGGTGTTAAACGAGTTTTACCCTATGTTTGAAGGTAAAAATATGACCTTGGAGCAGGATATCAAGCCCGACCTTAAAATTTACGGCGATGCCGACAAGCTGGCACGTGTGTTTGAAAACCTTTTGAAGAATGCCGTTAATTACAGTTACGATAACACAGCGATAAAATGTTCGGCTTATGAGCAAAATCACAGTATCGTTGTAAAATTGAGCAATTACGGCAACACAGTACCGCCCGAAAAGCTGGTAAGACTGTTTGATAAATTCTACCGACTTGACGATGCCAGACAGAGCAACACCGGCGGTACGGGCTTAGGGTTGGCTATTTCCAAGCAGATAGTCGAGCTTCACAACGGTACGATATCGGTCACAAGCCAGGATCATATAACCGAATTTACGGTAATATTGCCGTTGTAAGAAAATTTTAAGAAAACAGACAGAATAGATTAAAGCAATCAAGACCTCCGTTGTGTATTATCAATACATAAAGGAGGTCTTTTTATGAAGCTAAAAAGAATTATCAGTATTTCTCTTGCGTCCATACTTCTTTTACTGTCTGTGATACTTATTGTATTTTTCAAAGGATGTAAAAGTAATCAGAAAAATATTGTGAGCGACGAATTCCGAGTCTGCTTTGCAGAAACATATAAAGCTTTTATGGATAATAACGACCTGAGTATAAAGGATTACCCGGAAGAAATATTGGCTCTTTTGGAACGCAATGCAGAAACCGAAGAATTTGTATTAAATTATCCTTTGCTTAAAAACGATAAGCCCGATGTTGATATAAGTTCGTATTTAAAGGAGGATACTTTCCCCTATTTCAAGCAATGGGATACTCAATGGGGCTATAAAAAATACGGCTCGGGCGTGATGGGTCTTACCGGATGCGGACCCACCTGCCTTTCAATGGCCGCGGTGTATCTTTTAAAGGATGATAAATTTGATCCTGCTTTTGTTGCCGATATGAGTTTAAATAACGGATATTGCGTTGACGGCAGCGGTTCATCCTGGAAGCTTATATCAGAGGGCTCGGCCAAAATCGGTCTTTATTCGGAGGAAATACCTCTGCACGAAAGCACGATAATCAAGCATCTGTCGCTCGGCCATCCGGTAATATGTGTAATGGGTCCCGGAGACTTTACCGCAACAGGTCATTTTATCTTAATAACCGAACACACCGAAAATGGCTTCAAGCTTCACGATCCAAACAGCATTGATAGAACAAATAAATACTGGTCTTACGAAACACTTGCCCCACAAATTAAAAACCTTTGGGCTGTGGCAAAATAATGAAATATTTGAGCATTTTCAGTGAAAATACCTCATATAAATTTGTTAAGCGTTTAACAATGTTAAAATAATTCCGCGTGAGATTAATAATTAAAAGTATAATTTATAAAAACAGCTTTCGATCCTGCAGTTGGCTTTAGTTGTTAAGTTTTTTAACAATCTTTCGTCATTATGTTGACAAGTTATCCACAATTATGTATAATAATAGTGCAAACAAAACAAATTCACGCTGTTTGCAAATATAAACAGGAGGTAAAGTTATATGAGTGATGTTGACAAGAGTTTGCCGTTACTGTTACTGGATAACAGTAGTATGATGAGTGTTTTGAACGAGGGTCAGTTCAAATGCTACAACCTTTCGTTTGAAGAAACAAAGGTAATTCTTGATATGCATACTGAAGACGAGATACTGCGTTGCTTCAGCGACTCAAGTCTTGAGACCGTGATCTTCGACCACCTTGGTGTCACCAAGCGCAACTTCACGTTCAAGCGAATTCGCAATATGCGTCCGGGACAGAACGCAATTGTATTTAAGCTATACGTTACCCCCTCTGAAACTCAGCCGATCATAAAAGCGGATGACGGAGTGGAAGCCAAGAAAATACAAAACGTTTATGTCTACTGCCAATATCTGCTTAGGGTTGAATAAACGATAAATAAAAAACGTGGGCGTTATAATGCACACGTTTTTTTTATTGCCATACGCTGTTAAGATAATCAAATCTTCTACTTAACCATTTGTGCATATAATCGGCGGCTTGACCCTGACTTCTATAGCTGTTTATTTCGGAAATGACCTCCCCATTTCCGCCGGTCAATCGTTTCTCCCATCTATCATAGTTTGCGGCGTAGTACTTTTCGTACACGGTTTTATGCCTGTTTATAAGCTCAAGAGTATTATTCTGCACTCCTGCAAGCATCATTTCGTTCCATTTTTCCTTGACCATTTCGATAAACCAATCCTCTTTTGACAAATAACTCAGCCAAGGATTTTCGCTGTTTTGGGCAAAAAGCTTATCGGTATCGGTAAATTTCTTCTTAATGCCATAAGCCGAATCAAAGTCCCACGGTGCCTCAAAAATCAGTTTTTTGCTGCCCGATTCGGACATATCGACCGAAAGATAAAAGCTAGACCACGCAATATCAGGGTCGCAGGCGATCTCATTGATAATGTAGGTATCCACAAGCGATTCGAGCTCGATAACGCTGCCGATAGCCTCCTTTGCCGAGGTAAACTGCGATTGTTCAATGTCGGTATGATCGGCATTGAAGGTCATATAATTACCGTTTTCAACCGCCGCATACATGATCAAAAATACATTTTCAAGATAATTCTTTAAAAATATAAGCTGTGACAGATGATTGATATCGCTTTTTACGGTGTAGCCGTATTGATCATAGCGTGTTCCCGGATAGTTAATTTCAAAGGTAGGATCCCCTTTTCCGTCGGGCATATCACGTTCTTCGGTATAATACGAATCATACTCAAACATATAACCGATATCGATGCCCGTGTAACCGTCCTCGACCTCGGGAACGCTCATTCGGCCGTCCTTGGCCTCCTGCTGTTCAACCAGCAGATAAACGCCCCAATACTGACCGTTGATGTAGACCTCAACATTTCTGAAATCGGTCGTATAAAAGCCATCTGAGCCCAAGATCGTATTACCTAGATAAAATGAAATAACGTTATTGAGCATTGAAAGATCCTTCCAATCGGCCAAAAGCACCCAGTTTTTATACTTTTTGCCGTCATTTAGCCCTAAAACGCTCTGTTTCTTTTCAAATTTAATGCGTATCGGCTTTTTGTCATAATTTAAGGTGTAATTACCTCTTGCTTTGACCTCGGCTTTAACGTTTGATAAAATGTATTTTTCATCACAGTTATCAATCGAAATTTTTGCATCAACATAATCAATAAGACCCTGCATCTTATCCTCACGACGGGGGTCGGTGGCAAATGAAGAGCTACCGTCGTCCGTGTTTATGTGAATGATCGGCATAACCTTTGAAACCACCGGCATATATGAGTATTTTTCAAGAATATCATCAGGCAAAGTCGGTTTATCGTTATTATTGACATTATCCGATACAATATCGGATGTGTTGGCAGACGATGAGCCGGTAACCGACGAAGCAGAGTTGCTGTTATCTGAACTAATATCACCTTTTCCGCAAGCAACCGTCGAAAACAGGATAGAAAGGATAAATATAAAAGAAATCGATCTTCTTAAAACAGAACTCATCAAAACACCTCCGATCGATCTTTTATTTCATTATAGCAAACCGATACAGCAAAAGCAATACCGTTGTATATCGAAATGCCATTACCGAACTTGCAATATTTGGAGTATTAACTTTTTGTGTATTTTACGGTATAATCTTTTTGCACACGTGTGAGTTTTTTGAAAGGAGAAAAGATGAAAAAAGTATTAAGTATTATATTTTCGGCTGTGATTTGCCTTGGCGTTATTCTGTTTCCTGCTAATACTAAAGCAGCCGAGGCCGATGTGAAGGTCGGCCGTGTAAGTCTTAACAGCGGTTGGCTGAATGTCAGAAGCTCGGCTTCGGCATCATCGGAATCATTGGCAAGGCTTGAGAACGGAGCTTATATAACCCTTTTGAGTAAAAGCGGTGCATGGTGGAGTGTACAGTACGGCGAGAACATGTACGGCTACAGCAGCGCCACTTATATAAAAGAGGTTTCCTCGACTGCAAAATTTGTCAACATATCATCCGGAACCTTGAATATTAGAAGCGGCGCAGGAACAGGATTTGCAAAGATTGGAAGTCTTGTAAAAAATGAGCAGGTGCAGGTCATTTCCACCACCGGCAGTTGGAGTTATATTCTGTATGACGGAGTAAAAACAGGATATGTGAGCAGTTGGTATCTTTCCGATGAGCAAATTCAATCGGTCAAATACCCTGCTGTTTCACTTAAAGTTCCAAGCTTTAAGCAGACCGACAGCCGTTGGGCTAATGTTAAGCTCGGTTCGTCGGGCAAGACTATTGCACAGATCGGCTGTGCTACAACTGGTATTGCGATGATGGAATCCTACCGCACCGGTACAACGATCTATCCCGATGCAATGTCCAAAAAACTAAAGTATACATCTTCGGGTAGTGTTTATTGGCCGAGCGGATATTCGCAGGTCTCAAGCAGTTATGAATATCTTTTGAGGATATATGAAAAATTGAAATCGGGCAAACCGGTATTGATTGGCGCAAAGAATAAATACGGCGGACAGCATTGGGTGGTCATTACGGGCTTTAAGGGCGGAAACACACTCTCTGCATCCAATTTTTTGGTCAATGATCCCGGCTCACAAAACCGAGCAACGCTCCAAGATCTTTATAACACCCACCCCAACTTTTACAAATATTTGTACTACTAAAACACAAACCCGAACAGTCAAAACTGTTCGGGTTTTCTTATAATTTTTGCACTATCTTTTTGATAAATTCGCAGAAGAAATAATAAAACGGTATAGTCAAAAACAACAACCACATCGGATGCCACGCAGATCGGAAAAATCCAAGATACAAATAAACCATTGTCACCAAAACCGGATACGCAAAATGCGAGGCGTTACGTTTGAAGATCGCATCGACCAAAGTGTAATAAAGCGGTATAGATAAAAAAACCAACCAACCGAAGCTCCAGCCTCCGCAAATATTAAAGCATCCGAATAAAATATAGGCTATGACGGTCAAGATCGGATAAGGAAAATGCTTGAAAGCATAATGAAGCTTTGAAGCCGATTTATTGTTTCCCGGGAAAATATGGCCGTTGGGCAACGGTACATCACGCTTGACCGTATTTCCTTTGTTGTCCTTGACAAATACACCGTTTTTGTCGATATGAACCTCATTACCTTCCGATTCTATGTGAATGCCTTTCGGCCCAACGATATGTACTGTTTTTCCACGTTTTTCATCGGTAACATCACAAGTAAAATCTTCGGTTTCTTTTGGGCTGTCAGGTGCCTCCTCTTGACGACCTTTAACAAGCTCGTCAAGCGTCACTCCGTAAACATCGGCCAAAGCGATAAGATTATCGGTATCGGGAGAAGCCTCGGCACGTTCCCATTTTGAAACAGCCTGACGGGATACACCAATTCTTTCAGCCAACTCCTCTTGCGAAAGTCCTGCTTTTTTGCGGTACTCCAGCAAACGTTCTGCAGTTTTAAGATTCATAATCAATCTCCTTTGCTTTTTGCTGTTTTCAATTTAGCAAAGTTGAGCGTAAAATACAATACATTCTGGTATTCACAGTCGCAACTATCGGTTGCATTTGGCTATTTTACAGCGTTTTTAACAGTTTCGGAAATCTCATAAAACTCGGACGGCTGTATCTTCAAGACCTCACGGTCATAGCTTAAAATACCGTTGGTCTCGTCCTCAACGTCCGATACCTGCGTATAAACAGCGGCGCAAAGACCCATTGGCACAAGCGGCAGGATCTCATTATTATAAAGGTCTGAAATTGCCTTTACAAAGTCTTCCCTACTCTCATATTTTGCGTAGCCGTAGGTTTGCTCGGTATTAAAAACGTGACCCTCGGGTTTATAGGAATATCCGCCGAACTCCGACAACACAAGAGGTTTATCAGATGCTTTGAGCTTGACCTTTTTGAAATACACGTGACGGCTGTCAACATCGGTCTTCTTGCGTCTGAACCAACCCGAAGTACTGTCGATAAAGCGGGTGCCGTCCGCTTTTTTCAGCAATTTATACATTTCATCGGCCTTAAACTGTCCCCAACCTTCGTTGAATATCGTCCAATAGCACACAGAAGGATGGTTTTTGAGCAGTTGTGCAGTATCAAGCATTGACTTGATAAAAGCACCTCTCGTTTCCTTGTTGCAATGCAAACACTTATCCGACATTTTTTGCAAGCCGACAGTAGGCAAAGCGGTATCACGGAAGAAAGAATAATGTCCGTTATTGACCATATCCTGGAAAACTATCATACCCAGCTTATCGCAGTAGTAATAAAACAACTGCGGCTCGAGCTTGATATGCTTGCGAAGCATATTGAAGCCAAGGCTTTTGGCCGTTTCTATGTCCTTTATAAACAGTTCGGGAGTTGCAGGAGTAAAAAGTCCGTCACTCCAATAGCCTTGATCCAAAAGTCCGTGAAAAAAGTAGGGCTCACCGTTTAAACAAAGGCGCTTGATTCCATTTATTTCCTTGATCTCAAGCGTGCGGACAGCAAAGTAAGACTGCACCTTATCGCAATCTGTTGTAACGGTAAAATAATACAAATACGGATCCTCGGGTGACCAATATCTGACGCTTGTCAATTTAACCTCTACGGTGCTTTTTCTGAGCTCGCAAACTATGTCGCCATCGGGAGTATTCACAGTTACAAGGCCATTTTCGGAACCTTTAACCGATATTTTAACTGTATCTCCAGAAACGGTATACGAAACATCGGTTATATGGTTTTGGGGAACACTTTCAAGCCACACGGACTGCCAAATTCCCGTGACAGGTGTGTACCACATTCCGCCTCTTTTGTGCTTTTGCTTGCCGTAAGGCAGGACGTGCTTATCAAGCTCGTCAATCACCTTGACCTCAATGACATTTTCACGTTTTATACAATCAGAGACATCAAAAGAAAATGGGCTGTAGCCTCCCCAATGACTGCCTAAAAGATACCCGTTAAGTCTGACCTCGGCGAATTGGTCAACAGCGCCGAAATGAAGATACACGAATCCCTTGTTAAAATCATCGGGCAAAGTAAAGGTGCGTTTGTAATACACCGTATCGGTGTCGGATATCAGTTCATTCACACCCGACAAAAGGCTTTGCGGCGCAAAAGGTACGGTTATTTTTTTGTTATAATTTACGGTGCTTTCATCCTTTTTGCAAACAGCAAAATCCCACTCACCGTTGAGGTTTACAAAGGAATCTCTTTTCAAAAGCGGACGTGGGTAAACATCCCACGGTATACCCTTAAGCTCTTTCCCCTCTTTAGTCCACAGGTCTTTGGTATTACTCATTAACACTAACCTTTCTGTGCTTCAAAACAGCAAATTCAACGGCCAAAACTGCAGCCAAAGCAACAATAACGATCAAAGCCGCAAGGAAGATATTTTCGTTAGGTACAAATGAAGTTGTACCGTCATCATTAACGATGGTTTCGGCATTTTTCAAAACGGCAGAGCCGATAAACGGACCGATAATACCGGGTATCAACACTTGACCGAAAATACGAAGTCCCTGGAACATTCCCGCCTTGCCTTCGGGGGTATTGTCCCTTATCATTGCGCCGAAAACGGCCATTCCGGTAAGGTATCCGCACATCATCAAAAGTGAGCCGATAAACACCAAAGCCGTGCCTTTAAAGAAGAACAAAACAATATAACCCACCGACAGCAAAGCTAAAGAAGGTACGACCGAAAATGCAAAGCCTTTTTTATCATAAAGTCGGCCGTAAATTGCGGTGACGACGGCGGCAATGATGATAGCAGGTGCCATTATCAGCACGTAATTGTCCATCTGCAAGGAAACGTTATAGTAAAGAATAAGATACGGCATAAAGACCTGAATGGAAATACCGAACACCGCAAAGCAGATCAAGGTTATATACAAAACCGCATTGCTTTTGATGACCGACGGTCTGAAGCCATAGAAAATATTGCGGAAATATTTGCTGTTTTCCTCACGGCGTACACAGGTGTCTTTTATAAGGAAAATGCCCAAAATGCCTATAATCAGCACAACAGCGCCGATTATGACGAAAATAGCCGTCCAGCTTGAGCTTTTGTTGAGGTCAAAGGCCATAAATCCGCCGAAAACAACCAATATAGCCATCAACGGCATCATAGAGTTGATGCCCTCTGCGGCTCCACGGTTGGTTTCATCGGTCACATCGGTCAGCCAGGCATTAAAAGCGGCATCGTTGGCCGATGAACCGAAGAAGGTCATCACACAGTCCATGACAATAACCAACGAAACACCGACCGAAGCGGCCGAAACGGTGCTTGGAATTACTGCGCTTATAACATCGGTTCTTATCAGCGCAAAGCTCATAATGGAAATACCCCAAACGATATAGCCGCCGCAGATAAACAGCTTTCTTTTGCCTATTTTGTCCGACAAAGCGCCGATAAATACGGTGGTCAGCGTTGCCGCAACGGCCGAAGCCGCAACCATTACGGAGATAGCATCGGCCGAGGCGTTGAACATTTTATAAATAAACACGTTGAAATACATATTTTCAACGACCCATGCGACCTGACCGACAAGGCTGAAAATAACCAAAGCCAGCCAGAATTTAGATCTGCTGTTAGTTTTCATAAATAACCTCAATTAAACTGTGAATTGTAAAGTGTTGAATAGAAGCCGCCCTGCTTCATCAGTTCCTCGTGATTGCCCTGTTCGGAAATAGAGCCGTCCTTTAAAACGATGATGGTGTCAGCGTGCTGAATAGTAGACAGACGGTGTGCGATAATAAAGCAGGTTCTGCCCTCCATCAGTTTTTTCATAGCCTCCTGGATCTTTATCTCGGTCCTCGAGTCAACGTTGGAGGTAGCCTCGTCCAAAATCAGCATAGTCGATTTTGAAAGCATTGCACGGGCAATGGTGATAAGCTGACGCTGACCCTTTGAAATATTGACACCGCCATCCGACAAGACCGTATCATACCCTTCCGGCAGATGCTCGATAAACGAGTGTATTCTTGCGGCCTTTGCCGCTTCCTTTACCTCATCTAAAGTTGCACCCTCTTTACCGTAGGCAATGTTCTCGTAAACCGTGCCGTGGAACAGCCAGGTGTCCTGCAGAACCATCGTGTAGGCCTTTCTCAAGGATTCACGGGTAATTTGGGTCATATCGTTGCCGTCGACCGTTATCTTTCCGCTGTTGACATCATAAAACCTCATCAATAGATTTATAACGGTGGTTTTACCCGCACCCGTAGGGCCGACGATGGCGATAGTCTTGCCCGATTCGGCATTTATATCAATGTTTTTGAGTATCGCTCTTTCGGGAGTATAGCCGAAGGTAACGTCTTTGACCTCTACCCTGCCTTCGCTTCTTTCAAGAACAATAGCCTTGGGTGAATCGGGTGTTTCGGGAGCTTCGTCGATAACTCTGAAAATACGCTCGGCGGCCGAAAAAGCTGACTGAAACTCATGCAAAATATTGGCAAACTCGTTTATTGGGCCTGCAAATTTTCTCGAATACTGGACAAACTGTGCAACACCGCCCAAGGTTATGAAAAACAGAGAGCCTGCCTTAACAACACCGCTTTGCGAGTACATATAAAGTATTCCGCCCAAGATCATAACCAATGAAATTGACAGATTGTTGATAAACATAATTGACGGACCCATTACCGAGCCGTGATATTCGGCCATATAATAGGCATCCATTGCATCCTTGTTGCGCTTATCAAAACGGCCGCCGATCTCATCCTCACGGTGGTAGACCGCAATGGTTCTGCCACCCGAAAGCATTTCCTCGGCGTAGCCGTTCAGTTCACCAAGCATCCTTGAGCGCTTCTGGAAAAGCGGACGAACCTTCTTTGAACGGTAGCGTGTGAAAAGTATCGAGATCGGCACGGTTATCACAAAGACGAGTATCATCGGCTTGGAGATATTCCACATAAAAATAAGTGAGCCGACAACGGTATAAATACTTGTCATAACCTGCACAAGGTCATGTGAAAGTGTTGAATTGACGGTGTCGATATCATAGGATATTCGGCTTATGATGTCACCCGTTGCATTGGTGTCAAAAAAGCCTACCGGCAAGGTAGTAAGCTTTTCAAAAACCTGCTTGCGCATTGAATAAACTATCCGCTGTGTAAGCTTCAGCATCAGTACCGCCAACACATAAGAAAGCACCGCAGACAGAATGTAGCAGACCAGCATTTTGACTACATTTTGCCATACAGCATCAAACTGCACACCGTTTTCGTTGGATATGGCATCAATTGCCTCACCCGAATATTTAGGACCCATAAGCGACAGTTGGTTGGACAAAAGTGTCATTGCAATAGCCATCAAAAACAAAGGCCATTGTTTTAAAACATAACCGCTCAGACGCTTGAAAACGTGGGTGGCAGTTTTACGGTCAAGCTTCTTTTCAGGCTTTGAGTCAAGCCCTCGGTTGCCCCTTTGATTGGAATGTCCGTGATTATTCAACGAAAGCACCTCCCATCTGCGAGCGGCTTATCTCCTCGTATTCAATACAAGTTTTGATAAGCTCATCATGGGTACCGCTGCCGATTATCCTGCCTTCGTCAATAACAAGGATAAGGTCACAGTTTTTAACTGCACTAACCCTTTGTGCAACCGTTATAACGGTAGTATCCTTGAAGCTTTCGTTCAAAGCACGACGAAGCTCGAGCTCGGTTCGGTAGTCAAGCGCAGAGGTACTGTCATCCAAAACAAGTATCTCGGGGTCTGCGGCAACAGCACGGGAAATAAACAAGCGTTGCTTTTGTCCGCCCGAAATATTGGTGCCCTTAGGCGACAGCATATGGTAGTAACCGTCATTAAATTCACTTATAAATCCGTCTGCCTGCGCAATTTTTGCGGCGGCAATGATTTTTTCCTTGGAAATATCACGTCCGAAGCGAATATTCTCCTCAATGGTATCAGCATAAAGGAAATCGTTCTGCAAAGCCGTTCCAAAATAAGAGTACAGCTCCTTGCGGTCGATCGTTCTTATATCGCAGCCGTTTATGTAGATATGACCGCTTGTAACATCGTAAAACCTCAACAGCAAGCGGACAATGGTCGATTTACCGCTACCGGTAGCGCCGATTATTCCAAGGCTCTGCCCTTTTTTGAGTGTAAAGCTTATATTTTCCAGGTTATTTTTCTTGCCGTTATAGGAAAATTCAACGTTATCGAATACAATATGTGCGTCAGTTGCGATATCGGGAAAATCCTCTGTAGAGCGCTCGTAAAGCTCATCCTCGGAATTTAAGACCTCTGCAATTCGCTTGGCCGAGGCCGAGCTTTTAGTGTACATGACGAACATACGGGTAACCGTCATCATAGCCATTGAGATCTGTGTAAAATACTGCATAAAGGCAATGACCGTTTCGGGGTCGGAGGTGTGGTTGGCTACCCTTGAAGCACTCATAGAAACAACGATGACAAGACCCATATTCATCAAAAGGGTCATTATCGGATTAACGGTGCCCATAATAACGCCGGCCTTTGTTTCATCCTTAACAAGATCACGGTTTACCGTGTCATATCGGCCGTGCTCATACTCTGATTTTGACAAAGCTTTAATAACACGTATTCCCTGCACATCCTCACGGACGACACGAATCATTTTATCAACCGATTGCTGAACCTTTGAATACAAAGGAACGCCTTTGCGTGAGATGAAATAAACGGTTATAAAAATAAACGGCAGCAAAGCGATCATACCAAGTGCCAAAAAGCTATCCATAAAAAGCGTTATGGCAATGCCGCCGATAAGCAGTATCGGCGCTCTTACGCCCATTCTCTGCATCATGCCCACGAATTGATGCACATTGTAGGTATCGGTAGTAATTCTCGATTCCAAAGAAGCTATCGTGAACTTGTCGGTTTGAGAGGACGACAGACGCATTGTTTTGTCAAACAGGTCGTGTCTTACGGCTTCGGAAAAATTTCGTGAAACTTTGGCCGCCATACGGTTGGCAACGATGTTGCACACCATAGCAACACCTGCACACAAAAGCATTAGTCCTCCCCAAAAAAGTATTTGTTTAACATCTTGCGATACTACTACATTCTTTAAAATATGACTTAAAATATACGGCAGCATCAATTCAACCAGGGTGCCTGATACCTTGATAGCAAAGCCTAATGACATCCGTCCGAAAAACGGCTTGAGATATTTTATAAGTGTCCTCAATCGGGTCACTCCTCTACATACAAATTATCTATTTTATTATACAACTCTCCTTTTTCCGTGTCAATAAAACAATGTTTATTAAAAAATTTTAAATTGTATTGACTTTGCAATAAAATTGGTGTATTATGAAGAAAAATTTGCACGGAGGTGCATCGTTATGGTCAAACCGGTCACAGGTGAAGAAATTATCAAGGCAGTTCAATACGATGTTTTGGGCAAGCTCCCCAACCCCTTTATTTTTGACGACGGAAGTGAAGTCAAAACTGTTGAGGATTGGGAAAAGCGCCGCAAGGAGATATTTGAAACGGCTGTTACTTTGCAGTACGGCCCTCAACCTCCCAAACCCGAGGTCTTTGAGGTCGAGGATCTGTATGAGTTCTCTGCTCGTGTGTTAAACTACAGAATAACCGCAGGAACCAAGGAAAAGCAGGCATCCTTTATTATGCAGATCTTCAAGCCCGAAGGTGCCAAGAAATTCCCCGTTGTTGTTTGCGGTGATGGTTGCTGGAAATACGCAAACGATAAGGAATACCTTAACGCAATGCTCGATAACGGTATCGGCTTCGTGCTTTTCAACCGTCTTGAATTAGCAAATGATACCCGTCATAAGGGCCGTGGTAACGGTCAGCTTTACAAGGTCTACCCCGATCTTGATATGGGCGCTTTGATGTGCTGGGCCTGGGGCTTTATGCGTTGTGTTGATGCACTTGAGACCTTTGATTTTATCGACAAATCCTGCATAGCCTTCACCGGCCACTCAAGAGGTGCTAAAACCGCTATGCTTGCAGGTGTTCTTGACGAACGTGCACATATCGTCAACCCCAATGAGACCAACTGCGGTGCTTGCTCCTGCTACCGTATACATATGACACAGATCTGTGAGGACGGTGTTGAGCGACGCTCGGAGACCCTCAAGGATCTTGGAACCAACTACGACTTCTGGATAGGCAGCGGAATGCAGGAATACAAAGAGAGAGAAGCCGATCTTCCCTTTGATGCTCACTATCTTAAAGCACTTGTTGCTCCCCGTAAGCTTTGTGTATGGGAAGCCGCAAGCGACGCTTGGACCAACACCATCGGCTCGTGGCAGACTTCAATGGCAGCAACTGAAGTTTTCAAGCTTTACGGCAAGGAGGAAAACCTTGTTTGGTACTACCGCACAGGTACTCACTTCCATCAGCCGCTTGATATTCAGCAGTTAGTCAAGGTCATTAAGTGGCACATGAACGGCGAACCGCTTGACGATACCTTCTTCAAGACCCCCTTCAAGCAGCCCGAGCTGATCTATGATTGGAAATGCCCTGAAAAATAATACTGATAGCAATAAAAAAGGCCCCCTTGTCTAAAGGGGGCTGTCATTTTGTATAGCAAAGTGACTTGGGGATTCAAATAAAGAATCTTACTTATTCCCTCCGTCTTGCCTTCGGCAATCCACCTCCCTTTAACAAGGGAGGCTTTTTGATTATTACTCGTAATCTACTACATCGACCCAGGAAAGCAGAAACTCACGCTCGTGGGTCTTGCCCTTGACCGACTGTGAAGCGGCAACGATGGGCAACCATTTCTGAACGTACTGCTTGGCGGTGTCGCTCTTTTTGCAGAAGATATCGAGATACTTATCTGCAATTTCCTTTTTGCCTTCAAGGTTGAACAAAAGGTAGGTTCTTGCAACATCGGCCGAAGCGTTACCCTGGGTCACGTGTGCCCAGTCGATAACATACGGCTTGCCCTCGGGAGTGATGATGATGTTTGACGGACAGAAGTCACCGTGGCAGACCTTTGAGTGCTTGGGCATCGACTCAAGACGTGTGTGCAGCTCATAACGTGTGGTTGCATCAAGGTCGGTTTGGGTTATCTTATAGTTCATCTTGTCCTTTAATCTCTTTAAAAGAGGACATTTTTTTGAATGTACCTCAAGCTGAATATCAACAAAAAGATTGAGGTACTCTTCCGTTTTTTCGGGGTTTTCATCCATTAACTGCTGAAGCGTCTTGCCCTCGATATAATCGAAAACGATTGCCCATTTGCCGTCGATCATTTTGACCTCAAACAGCTTTGCGGTGTTAAGGCCAAGGTTCTCAACACGTGCCTGATTGAGTGCCTCGTTAAGAACATCCTCTTTGGAATAATTGGTATCAAAAACCTTGATACACTTGTCACCGTCACGGTATATCTCCTTGGAGTTGTCATTATAAAAAAGAATAGCGTCTTTCATTTCTTCAATCTCCTTATTTGCCGTAGTAAGCGTTGAGATACATCTCTTTGATCTCGCTCATTAAGGGGTATCTGGGGTTAGCACCCGTGCACTGATCGTCAAATGCCTGTTCTACCATTTCATCAAGATCATCAAGGAAGATCTTTTCGTCAACGCCGTAATCCTTGATGGTCTTTTTGATTCCAACGGTTTCCTTGAGGTCGTTGATAGCTTTAATGAGGTTCTCAACCTTTTCCTCGTTGGTAGCACCGCCGAGACCGAGATGATCGGCAACCTCGGCATAACGTGCCAAAGTATGAGGATGATCGTACTGCGAGAAGGTGCCCATTTTTGCAGGTGCTTCGCTTGAATTGAAGCGGATGACCTCTTCGATCATCAGAGCATTAGCAACACCGTGCGGCAGATGGTGGAATGCACCTAATTTATGAGCCATCGAGTGGCATACACCGAGGAATGCGTTGGCAAAAGCCATACCTGCAATGGTTGCGGCATTGGCCATCTTTTCACGTGCCTCAACGTCGGTCTGACCGTTTTCATAAGCTCTGGGAAGATACTCGAAAATGATCTTCAGAGCCTTCAAAGCCAAGCCGTCGGTATAATCGGTAGCAAGCATCGAAGCATAGGCCTCAAGTGCGTGAGTAACGGCATCAATACCCGATGCGGCAGTCAGTCCTTTGGGAGCCGACATATGGAAATCGGTATCAATTATAGCCATATCGGGCAGAAGCTCATAATCGGCAAGCGGATACTTTACACCGGTCGACTCATCGGTAATAACGGCAAACGGAGTAACCTCCGAGCCGGTACCTGCCGAGGTGGGAATTGCAATAAAATATGCCTTTTCACCCATCTTGGGGAACGTATAAACACGCTTTCTGATATCAATAAAGCGCATAGCCATATCCATAAAATCAGCCTCGGGATGCTCATACATCACCCACATGATCTTGGCGGCGTCCATTGCCGAGCCGCCACCGAGAGCGATAATGCAATCGGGCTGGAATGCAGTCATTAAAGCGGCACCCTCTTTGGCGTTGGCCAAGGTCGGGTCGGGCTGAACGTTAAAGAAGCAGGTATGCTGAATGCCCATTTCATCAAGACGTTCGGTTATGGGCTTGGTGTAGCCGTTCTGATAAAGGAAGGTATCGGTTACTATGAACACCTTTTTCTTGTTCATAACGTTCTTAAGTTCGGCCAAAGCAACCGGCAGACAGCCTTTTTTGATATAAACCTTTTCAGGCGCACGGAACCAAAGCATATTTTCCCTTCTTTCGGCTACAGTTTTGATATTCAAAAGATGCTTGACACCAACATTTTCGGAGACCGAGTTACCGCCCCAAGAGCCACAGCCCAAGGTCAGCGACGGTGCAAGCTTGAAGTTGTAAAGGTCACCGATACCGCCGTGCGACGACGGAGTATTTACTAAAATTCGGCAGGTCTTCATTCTTGCGGCAAATTCATCCAATTTTGCCTTTTCGGTAACGGTATTGAGGTAAACTGACGATGTATGGCCGTAGCCGCCGTCAGCAACAAGCTGTTCTGCCTTGGTCAAAGCATCCTCAAAATCGGTGGCCTTATACATTGCAAGTACAGGAGAAAGCTTTTCGTGAGCAAACTCCTCGGAAAGCTCAACACTTTCGACCTCACCGATAAGAATTTTGGTGGACTCGGGAACGTTTACGCCCGAAAGCTCGGCAATTCTATGAGCCTTCTGACCGACGATCTTTGCATTCAATGCACCGTTGATGATGATGGTCTTTCTGACCTTTTCGGTCTCCTCGGCATTTAGAAAATAGCAACCACGGTCTGCAAACTCTTTTTTTACAGCATCGTAAATGCTCTCCATAACAATGACCGATTGCTCCGAAGCGCATATCATACCGTTATCAAAGGTCTTGGAATGGATGATAGAGTTGACGGCCAACAAAATATCGGCGGTATCATCAATAATCGCAGGAGTGTTACCTGCGCCAACGCCCAAAGCAGGCTTACCGCTTGAATAAGCGGCCTTGACCATACCGGGTCCACCCGTTGCAAGGATGATGTCCGCCTCCTTCATAACGGTGTTGGTCATATCAAGGCTGGGAACATCGATCCAATCAATAATACCCTCGGGAGCGCCTGCGGCTACTGCGGCCTCGAGCACAAGCTTTGCGGCGGCAATAGTGCTGTTCTTGGCTCTCGGATGAGGAGAGATAATGATAGCATTTCTTGTTTTAAGTGCGAGCAGACACTTAAATATTGCGGTCGATGTCGGGTTGGTTGTAGGGATAACGGCGGCAATAACACCGATAGGCTCGGCTATTTTCTTTGTACCGAAAGCGGTATCCTCTTCGATAACACCGCAGGTCTTCCAATCTTTATATGCGTTATAGATATACTCGGAGGCATAATGGTTCTTGATGACCTTATCCTCAACAACACCCATTCCCGTTTCCTCGACGGCCATTTTTGCAAGCGGTATTCTTGCTTTATTGGCGGCAGATGCTGCGGCAAGGAATATCCTGTCAACCTGATCCTGCGTGTAGGTTGCGAAGGTCTGCTGTGCTTTTTTGACATTTGCGATCGTTTTAAGCAAAGCATCAACGCTGTCTACAAGCTCTATTCTTTCAAAGCTCATTTTAATAATCTCCTAACTCAATGTGAATGTTCACCATTTCGGATGTTGTTAATATTTTAACAATGTACCCTCTGCTTGTAAATGACAAAATACATATCGCAATATATCGTAATTGATATGTTTTATTCGTTACGTATATCACAATCAATATATTAAATTAATTCATCACTAAAAAATAAAACATAAAGCGCCACACAAAAGTACGGAGCTTTATGTTTTGTAATAGAATTAAGTGATGATACGCAGTGCTGTTCATCTTCAAGCCTATGATAACATAAATTTACAATAATGTCAACATAAATTGCTTTTTTAAATCTTAGTTATATCGGGGTCTCACTTAACAAAATAAGGTCGGAAGCTTGTTGCTCCCGACCTTTTTAAAGTTTGCATTAATATTATCAGTTACGGATCTGAATTCTGCTCCAACCGTCGTCAAGCTGATAAATGTGGAGATAATCGGTGATGTAGTCACTCTTTTCTCTGGTCCAATGCTCCTCGGTTGAGGTATCCTTAGGTCCGCTACCGACACCGGGAGATGCGGCAATGATAACCTTAACTGCAACGGTGGTAAACGCCATCTTATAATCCTCAAAGCCTTCTTCGTTAAGGTTAAGGTCACAGTAAACCTTACCGTCACCGGTAAATGCTATATAATCCTCACGCCAAAGGAAACCGAAGGTATGAAGCTCGGTATTAAGGTTATGCTCGGCCTGATCCTCCAAAGGAAGCTTAAACTTACTTTCGTTTGCACGGATGTGGTCAAAAGATCTGTGCTCCCAGCCGTATTCGGCGGCGCCTGCCTTGGGCCATACGTGAGCATTGGCATCGGTAACATTAGGGTTACCAAAGTTTTCGTTAAGGTCTATCTCAGGTCCGATAATTCCGTTATTCTCAACAGCCGACATCCAGCAGGTGTTCCAGGAGGACGGATTGTCGGGATGGATCATACTGTGCTCAAGATATCCGCCCAAAAAGTTCATATGATCGTTGGAACGGATTGTTCCGCCGTAGTAAGCCTTATCATCAAAGTACTGAAGCTGATAAAGGAAGCCGTCTTTCACAAAGTTAGCTTCGGGAACACGGAGAGCCTGCTTTCCGTTCTGACCGGACATTCCGTCAGCACCCTTGCCGTAATGCTCTTCCTCAATGATATCCCACTTGGTAAGATCTATCTCGGTTCCGTCGAAATCATCGCCCCACTTATGTACATAGTAAGTCGAAGCATCATAGGTCATAATGGTCTCGGAGTAAGAACCGGTCTTGGAATCGGCATCGGTAACAGCGCCTTTTTGGAGCATCTTCTTGAATTCGGTAACAGCCATAGCGGTTGCGTGAGGGCTGCCGCCGTTGAGATATACCATATTGCCGCTGATGGTGATGGAATACTGATCGTGGTCGGTGACCTCGGTCACGCCCTTGCGGTTAGTATTACCCACAACGATCTCAAAGGTGCTTTCATCAACATACATATCCTCTTCGATAAACACAGGATAACCGGTCTTGGAAAGGATATCGTCATACATCGATTCCATTTCCTGCTGAGTGAGATAAGAGGTATTATAATGAGGACGAACCATCGAGAATTTACCGATATTGTATCCATTGATAGACATAGAGGAAAAATCGCCGGTTGTTCTGTAAACAACCTCAAGTCCGCCTTTAACGCCCTCTTTTGCAACGATCTCATTGGCAAACTTTGTACAAGCAGCATTAAGACCTTCATTGGTAACTGCGTTGATGACGATTTTTTTGCCGATGGTGCAGATAATATAATCGTCAATGCGGGAGCCTAAGTCACCGCCGAGATAATCCATTGCCTGCTGTGACTCTGCACGGTTGGTATTACCGACAAGTATCTCATAAGCATCAACACCTTCTGCGTTGACATCAATGGTATTCTTGGGATTTACACTCAACTTTTTCTTTAACGCCTGAAAGACGATATTTGAGCAAGCTGTGGCGTCTTTATCATCAGGACGCACAACGATATAACGGGAATAGTCACCGTCAAGAAAAACAACATCATCCTTAGACAAAACAACAGAACCGGACGAAGTGCCCGCAGAGCCGCTGCTGTTCGACGAAGCGGTATCAGAATCCCCACCGCAACCGGCAAGAATACTGAAAGCCATAAAAACAACAAGTATTAACGATAAAACCTTTTTCATATACTTACACCTTTCGTAAAAGTATTACAAAATAAATATATCATTACAAAATGGTCAAGTCAATAGCATAATCGGTACAAATCAATATAAATAAGTATCGAAAATGATAAAAGTGTTATGCTTTTTTAGATGTTTTAGTGATTATTTGACAAATGAGGCCGATACATACCCTTTATATTCGCCATAGGTCACGCCAATAAACTTCCCTATCCAGCAATATGGCTTAAGCTCGGCGTTGGCAGGGATCT
Source organism: Clostridia bacterium (assembly GCA_017416345.1). Lineage (GTDB taxonomy): Bacteria > Bacillota > Clostridia > Oscillospirales > Acutalibacteraceae > UMGS172. Next base: position 77,105 of record JAFQCR010000015.1, read on the forward strand.
TACAAACGACCTCGGAATCGGTCGAAGGCTCTTTGCGGAGGCTGATAAACTCATCACAATCAGCTAAATATACTTTTTTAGATTTAGAAGCAAGCTTAAGGTTTTTGATATCGTCGTAATTATAAGAATCGGTATCGGAATAATGCCACCACTCGGCCGAATACCCCTTAAAGCCGGCTTCTTTCATAATATCCTCAAGCATCTTTGAGTTTTTACCGGCGATTTCGGAAACATCGTCATAATTACGGTTGGCCTTGTCTGAAAAATCATCAAAATCGGTCGGCATTTCAACCGCAGAGCCATCGGCTTTAATGACGGTAATATCAACCGTTCCTCCGCTTGAATGCGACGAAAAGCCCTTGTTCGGGTCAGAAACGTAGGTCGGATCAGGTGAATTTTCAAAAAGAGTAAACTGTGCGCTCTGCGGACGGTAAGCGTCCCAGATAACAAGTCTATAACCCTTTTCCCGCAACGCATCGGCAGCTTTTTTGAGTTTTAAAACCGTACCGTAGCGCACATAAGCATCATCAAAATCGTATATCTTCCCTTTAGTAAAGTTATCGGCAGTTGCGTATTTAATATCTACTTTAACATCGGGAATATAGTCGCTCACACGGACGAGCTCGTCAGCTTTACACACAACGGTAACGGTCGGTTCAGGCTTTGATGCAGTATCGGACGACACGGTTTCAGAAGAAGAACCGGAATCGGAGCTTGTGTTTTGAGAGGTCGTCTCATCGGTCGAAAACGGCGCAGAAAGCTGAGTATACTCCCCATTCACATTACCGCAAGCTGTAAAAGAAAATATAAGCGTAATGATTAAAAATAAACAAAATAAACGATGTTTCATGTATCCCACCCTTTGTTCTAATTTTACAATAAATGCGAAATTATGTCAATAGAATATAAATCACCCGATGATATAAATATAGTTAAATATTTGATGGAAAAAACTAAAGCAGTCACACCAAAGGTGTAACTGCTTTACTGGTGAGCTATCGGGGATTCGAACCCCGGACACCTTGATTAAAAGTCAAGTGCTCTACCGACTGAGCTAATAACTCGTGTCACGTTTGCGACTACGCTATTATATCAACTTATTTGCAATTTGTCAACATTTATTTTAAAAGATTTTACAAAATTAAAATTCTATCAAGTTGCCTCTTAAAACTGTCATTCTGAGCCGAAGGCGAAGAATCTTGATAAGTTAAGATCCTTCGCTTCGCTCAGGATGACAGTTAAATCTGATTACAGAACCTTTGAAAGGAAATCACGCAGGCGGGGATTCTTGGGATTCTTGAAGAACTCCTCGGGCGGTGCTTCTTCAATTATTATTCCCTCATCAATGAAAACTATGTCGGTACCGACCTCTTTGGCAAAGCCCATTTCGTGGGTAACGACCACCATGGTCATTCCCTCTTTGGCCAGCTCCTTCATAACCTCCAGTACCTCACCGACCATTTCGGGGTCGAGTGCCGAGGTCGGCTCGTCAAAAAGCAGTACCTCGGGATCCATACAAAGTGCACGGACGATGGCTATCCTCTGCTTCTGACCGCCCGAAAGCTGTGAGGGGTACGCATCAGCACGGTCGGCCAATCCCACACGCTGGAGCAGCTGCATTGCTTTTTCCTCAGCCTCCTGCTTGGACTTCCCAAGTAACTTCATTGGGCCGATGGTCATATTGCGGAGCACCGTCATATGCGGGAAAAGATTGAACTGCTGAAATACCATTCCCATCTTCTGACGGTGGAGGTTGATATTTACCCTTTTATCGGTTATATCAACACCATTAAAGAATATATGTCCGCCGGTAGGCTCTTCAAGACGGTTGAGGCAACGCAAAAAGGTAGATTTACCCGAACCCGAAGGTCCGATGACGACCATAACGTCACCCTTTTTGATCTCGGCATTAACGCCCTTTAAAACATCTACCTTGCCAAAGGATTTCTGCAATCCGTCAACACGGATAAGTACGTTATCAGTGGTCACTCTTCCTCAACCTCCTCTCCAATTTACCGACAAGCCAGGTCAGCACTACAACAAGAACAAGGTATACCAAAGCAATAGCTATCAACGGCATAAAGGCAGAATATGTCTGGTTTCTGATGTTGTTACCGGCCTTGGTTAGGTCCATAATACCAACATAACCTGCAACAGAGGTCTCCTTGAGTAAAGCTATGAACTCGTTGAGAAGTGTAGGCAAGGTATTCTTTATCGTCTGCGGAAGGATGATAAAGATCATAGTCTGAACATAATTGAAGCCGATAGAACGGCCTGCCTCCAGCTGACCCTTATCAATGGACATAATACCGCCACGGAAGATCTCGGCCACATAAGCGCCCGAATTGATACCGAAGGCGATAGTTGCAACCATAATTCCGTTGTCAGAGGTTGCAAAGACGATAAAGTACATTATCAAAAGCTGTACAACAACAGGTGTTCCGCGGATAACGGTAAGATAAAGCTTACATATCCAGTTGATAACAGCCATTAAATAAAATCCAAAGCCGCCGTTCTTTTTAAAAGTCTCGTAGTTATTGTCGTAGGTAGTTCTGACAGCGGCAACAAGAATACCGAGCACAACACCTATAACTGCTGACAAAATAGTCAGCAAAATAGTGTTGAAGAAGCCCTGCACAAGAAACTCCCAGCGGTCATCTTCAATAAAATTAAGAATGAATTGTTCTTTCTGTTCAAGAAACCATTCTTTCATAATAAGTCCCCTTAAATAGATATATATCAAAAAATAAGGGCGGTAGGAGCACCGCCCTTAACAGATAAGCAAATTATTAGTCAGCCTTGATGTACTTGTCAACGATCTTCTTAACGGTGCCATCCTTAATGAGCTCGTCAAGAGCCTTGTTGATCTTGTTAAGAAGCTCGGTGTTGTTCTTCGCAAGGCAGATTGCGTAATCTTCCTCTGCATAAGAACCTTCAAGGATCTTAAGACCCTTGTTGGCTGCAACATAAGCCTTAGCAGGCTCGTTATCAATGATAACTGCGGTCACCTTGCCGGTAAGAAGAGCCTGAACTGCGTCAGCACCGGTGTTGTACTGAGCAACCTTATCCTTGCCGAAGCCCCAGTTTTCGGGATCATCGGAAGCATAGATGTCACCGGTAGTACCCATCTGAACGCCGATCTTGATGCCGTCCTTAACGCCTACGGGATTCTCCTCTGCGTCAAATCCGGTGTAGAAGTCCTCAAAAGAAGCATACTCGCTGTTTTCAAGAACGATAACCGACTGAATACCCTTTGCATAGCTGGTAGTGAAGTTAACACTCTTGAGTCTGTCCTCGGTAACGGTCATACCGGCCATACCCATATCATACTTACCGGATGAAACACCGGCAACGATAGAGTCAAACTCAATGTCCTTGATCTCGAGCTTCATGTCGAGCTTCTTGGCGATCTCAGCAGCGATCTCTGCATCAATACCTACGATCTTGCCACCCTCATAATACTCATACGGGGGGAATGCTGCGTTGGTAGCCATAACAAGAGTCTTCTCATCGTCAGAGCCGCCGCAGCCTGCAAGTGCGCAGATCGCAAATACCATAACCAATGCGAGAATTAATGAAATAAGCTTTTTCATAAATTTACCCTCCTGATCTTTCGATCAATTATTATGTCAAGATTATATCACTCGGTGAATAAAAATGCAAGCGGTTTTTGAATAATTTGTATAATTACACAAAAACCGCTTAAAAAATCACATATTAAAAGACGTTTGCGATAGCCTCGTGAAGGTTTCTGACGCCGATAACCTCTATATCAGTCTTAACCTTCAGCTGTTTCAGACACGATCTCGGGACTATACATTTGTCAAAACCAAGTCGTGCAGCCTCGGAAATACGTGCCGAAATACGTGAGACCGACCTGACCTCTCCCGAAAGACCGATCTCCCCTATTGCCACCACGTTATCGGGTACGGGCTTGTCCGTGATACCCGAAACCAAGGCCAAAGCCACCGACAGATCTGCCGCAGGCTCATCAAGATGCAGACCGCCGACGATGTTTAGATAGGTGTCCATAGTTGAAAAGCGGTAGCCGAAGCGCTTCTCCAAAACGGCAAGAATTAAGTTCAAACGGTTAAAATCAAATCCGGTTGACATTCTTCGAGCATTACCGAAGCCCGATGTGCAAACAAGGCTCTGAACCTCGGCTAAAATAGGACGTGAACCCTCCATAACACATGAAATACAGTTGCCTGATACGTTAGTGTTACGCTCCGAAAGCAGAGCCGCCGAAGGGTTTTCGACCTCCGAAAGACCAATATCATTCATTTCAAAAACGCCGATCTCGTTAGTCGAACCGAAACGGTTTTTGACGGCACGTAAGATACGGTATGCATAGTTTCTTTCGCCCTCGAAATACAGCACAGCATCAACGATATGCTCCATAACTTTAGGCCCTGCAATAGCACCGTCCTTATTGACGTGACCGACAATAATAATCGGAATATCAAGCGATTTACCTGTTCTTAAAAGCAGGTTTGTACACTCTCTGACCTGGGTGACGCTACCGGGTGACGACTGTATCTCGGCGTGATTCATGGTCTGAATGGAGTCGATCATAACGACCTGCGGCTTTTGCGATTTTATATATTCGCAGACCGTTTCAACGTCGGTTTCGGTCATAATAAGCAGTTGGTCGCTGTTGACGCCCAAACGCTCGGCACGGAGCTTCAGTTGCTTGGCCGATTCCTCACCTGAAACGTACAGTACGGTCTTATCATTGGAAAAGGTTCCGCAGGCCTGCATCAAAAGGGTCGATTTTCCGATACCGGGGTCACCCGAAAGCAAAACGACCGAGCCCTTAACAAGGCCGCCGCCCAGCACACGGTCAAGCTCACCTATGCCGGTATTATAGCGCAGTTCATCGCTTGTGCTGATATCCGACACGGCAGAAACATTGGAAAAAGTGCGGTTTTTGTTCGAAACTGTCGCAACCGAAGCACTGCTTTTGGTTTCGATCTCCTCATTCATAGTGTTCCATTCACGGCAACCGGGACATTGACCCGACCATTTTGGCGAAGAATATCCGCACGAAGAACACACAAACAAGGTCTTTAATTTTGCCATTTTTATGACTCCCCTATTTTAACTTCTGTTTTTCTGTAATTTATGATCCCGTAAGCCAACGCTGTGGCAATTTTCAGCTGATAACCGTCATCCTTGAGATTTTCAAGATCACTTGGATTGCTCAAAAATCCGCATTCAACAATAACCGCAGGAACGGCAGCGTGATTCAACAAATAAATATCCTTGGGGCTTGGCTTGATCACACGCTTATTGTCGGTCTGAACGTGGTTTGCGACCGATGCCTGCAACAGCGAAGCCAGCTCCTTTGCGCCGTCTGTCTTGGCGTAAAACACCTGTGCACCGTGAGGCTGTGTGGTGGAGTATTTATTCATATGAATGCTGACAAAAATACTGTTTTTGTATTCCGTCATCAGCTTGACACGGTTTTTTATGTCGCTGACCTTGGCCTTTTCGCCGTCGGTCGGGTCGTTGGTGGAGCTATCATCCGAGCGCACCAAAACGGTTTTATACCCCAAAACACGCAACACGGCATCAAGCTTCAAAGCAATTTTGAGGTTAAGCTCCTTCTCAACCGTTCCGTCGTGTGCAACCGCACCGCCGTCAAACCCGCCGTGACCTGCATCTATGATAACGCAGAACGGTTCTTCTGCTTTGGAAGCCGACACAATATCTGATATAAACGTTGATTCTGTAGCACCGCAAAGCGATATTGCAACGACACAGAGCAAGCAAAGTACTCCGCATACAAGCCTTTTAAACATAAAATCACCCAAGGTATATTATGTTTAAGGCAAAAGAAATATTTATTTTACACGGACGGTAATTTTGTTTTCAGTAAGGCAGTTTGCTCCGACAAAAATTTCAAACTCGCCCTTTTCGATCACATAGTCACCGTTTTCGTTATAGAAGCCAAGACTTTCAGCACCAACGCTGAATGAAACCGTTTTGGTTGTTCCCTTTTCGATAAGCACCTTTTCATAGCCCTTAAGCTCTCTGATCGGGCGCATGATTGATGCAACCTTATCACGGATATACAGCTGAACGGTCTCTTTACCGTCGTAATCACCGACGTTGGCAACGTCAACCGAAACCGTGAAGGACTTACCGTTCAAGAGATCATTATACTCGATTTCGGTCGTATCGCACTTAGGTGCAGAATACTCAAAACTTGTGTAAGACAAGCCGTAACCGAAGGGATACATAGGTGTTGCGACGCTGTCAACGTAGTTATTCTGCGGATTCACACCGTAATAGCCGTCAACGGGACGACCGCTTGCGGTAATGTTGTAATAAAGCGGAATATGACCGGTTTTTCTCGGGAAAGTAACAGCAGTTTTACCGCTGGGTACAGTATCGCCAAACAAAATATCGGCGGCGGCATTAGCCGTCTCGGAGCCTGAATGCCAAGCGTAAACAATAGCATCAAGCTTATCGGCAACACCCTCCAAGGCCATGGGACGTGCCGAGAAGATAACACCGACCGTCTTTTTGCCCATAGAGTGCATCTTATCAACAAGCTCAAGCTGATCCTTGGACAAGGAAATATCCGAGACCGAGTAAGCCTCGCCCGTTGTGAGATAGCTTTCACCAAGTGCAAGTACCACAACATCCGACTTATAATTTATCGTGCTTGAATTATCAAAAATTCCCGAAAGATCACGGCAGAAAAGCTTTCCTCCGCGAAGCTTTGACTTCATAGCCTCAAGGAAGTTGGGTGTTTCGTCGGCCGAGCCGTCAAGCGTCCAGGTTCCGAGCAAGGAACGGCGCTCGGTCACAAACGGACCGACAAGACCGATATTGGCATCTTTTTTAAGCGGCAGAACACCGTTGTTTTTCAAAAGGACCATCGATTCTGCGGCCAAGGCTTTCGCATCAGCAAGATGCTCTGCACGATCGTAATCGACCTTTTCACCGTAAGGACGGTCAAACAGACCCATTGCCAATTTTACACAAAGTATACGCTTAACTGCCAAGTCGACCGTGCTTTCCGAGACCTTACCGTCAAGCACAAGCTTTTCAAGATTTTCGATATAGCACTTATCGCACATATCAAGGTCAAGACCTGCCTCGAGTGCTTTTTTGGTGCAATCCGCTCTATCCTCGGCATAGCCCTGACGTGCGAGCTGCTCAACAGCCGCCCAATCGGAAACTACAAAGCCTTCAAACTTGAGCTTATCACGCAAAATATCCGAAAGATACTTTTTGCTTCCCGTAACGGGGGTTCCGTTGATATCGTTAAACGACGACATAACCGTTCCGACACCTGCTTTGACCGCGGCACGGAATGCGGGAACAATTGTGTTATAAAGGGTGGTATCCGAAATCTCGGTTCTGAAATAGTCACGTCCGCCCTCGCTCGCACCGTAGCCCAAATAGTGCTTGGCACAGGCAACTATACTGTCTTTTGCGGTCAGGTCATCACCCTGGAAGCCCTTTACACAAGCCTCGGCAACACGAGCGCCTACATACGGATCCTCACCGGGACCCTCGACCATTCTTCCCCATCTCGGGTCGTGGCAAAGGTCAAGCATGGGAGAAAACGTCCAACGGATACCGTCGGAAACTGCTTCCTCTGCGATATTATGATAGCATTTTTCAACAAGGCTGTCGTTAAAGGCGGCCGCCGATGCCAACGGCAACGGATAAACCGTTCTGTGACCGTGGATAACGTCACGCCCGTAGATCATGGGAATCTTCATACGGCTTTCTTCAACGGCTATTTTCTGAAGCTCGTTATAAAACTCCATATTAACGTGACCCTGCGGATCGTTACCTGCCGTTGCTGATGAAGCAAGGATAATAGAACCGACATTACCCTCACGGATAAATGACTTCAAAGAATCAAAATCATTTTTAAAAGAAGTTATCGTTATCTGGTTCAATTGACCAACCTTTTCTTTTAAAGTCATCTGTGAAATGATTTTTTCAGCTCTTTCTTCAAACTGCTTATACATAATACCCACCACTTCCAAAATAAAAAAATAGTTATCCTTGTTTATTATAAAATATATCAAGTGATTTTTCAACAAAAACATAAAAATAAAGCCTTGTATGCTCAAACACACAAGGCTTTGTAAATTATTTTTTATTGTCGTTATCGTTACAGCCTTGATCGCAGGAGCCTTGACAGTTTTTACTGCATTGCTTACCGTAAGGACAGCCAATACAGTGATCTCCACGTTTTTTGGCTCTGTAAAGGTAAAATCCGATACCTGCAACGATCAATACTACAATGGCAATTATAATAAAATTAACCATAATTATCTTATTTTAAGCTCTTTTTTCTTATTGGCTTTAAGAGCAAGTTCCTCTTTAAGTTTTTTGTTGGTTCTGATGATAAGGAAAACAACAACAGCGATCATTACGATGATTGCCGCAAGACCGGCAATTGCGGCACCAATGCCAAGCTTTGAAGGCTCAACAATAAGAGTGCCGACGGTGTAAACAAGGTAAGAAACGGTATAGCCCACACCAAGCTGGAGACCGATACCGGCAACGACCCATTTGCCGCTCTTCATTTCGGCATTCATAGCGCCGATCGTCGCAAAGCACGGCGGTGAGAACAGGTTGAACATAAGATACGCAAGCGCTGCGGCTTTGGAAATACCAAAAGCCAAAACAACTTCGTTACCTGCACCCTCATTCAAAACGAGTTCATCAACGTTAATGAGGTTAGAAATACCGAAGCAAACAGCCAAAGTACCGACAACATTTTCCTTTGCAATAAAGCCCGTAACAGTTGCGGCGGTGAGCTGCCAGCTCACAATACCGATGATCGGAACAAATATATAAGCAATAGGCCCGGCAATGGATGCAAGAATGGAGGAATTGGCGGTTTCGGCAACCGAGAAGCTCCAGGTAAAGGACTGCATTATCTGGACTGCGGTATTGCAAAGAAGGATGATGGTTGCGGCCTTTACGATATATGCCCAGCCACGGCTGCACATCGACTTGAAAGCACCCCAAAGACTCGGGATCTTATACTCGGGAAGCTCAATGATGAAGAAGGATTTTCTGAATTTGTGTCCTGCGATCTTATTGACCAGCAAAGCGCCGAGGAAGATAAGTACGATACCCGAAAGGTACATAACGGTGCTGACCCAGCCTGCATCGTCAAAGAAAGCACCGGCAAACAAAGCGATTACGGGGATCTTTGCGCCGCAGGGCATAAACGGAGCCAGCATTGCGGTTGCTCTGCGCTCACGCTCGTTGCGGATGGTACGGCTGGCCATTACACCGGGAACGGCACAACCAACGGTAATTACAAACGGAATGACCGACTTGCCCGAAAGTCCGACCTTTTTGAAAATGGGGTCAAGAACAACGGCAACACGTGACATATAGCCGCAATCCTCAAGAATAGCAATGAGGAAATACATTATCATAACAAGCGGTAAAAATCCGATAACGGCAATAACGCCGCCGATAACACCGTCAACAAGAAGTGCCTGAAGTAAAGGTGCGGCGTTCTCCAAAAGTCCGCCTACCCAACCCTGGAAGGCTTCAAGCCAAGCGACAAGTGTGTCAGCAATAAAGGGACCGACCCAGGCCTGCGAGATCTGGAACACAAGCCACATGACAACTGCGAATATCGGAATACCGAGCCATTTATTAGTAAGAACAGCATCGATGCTGTCACCGACGTTTTTGTCCTTGGTCATCACCTTACGGGTCTCGACCTCTTTAACAATACCGTTTACAAACTCAAAGCGTGCACGGTCGGCGGCCACAACAGCCTCTTTGCTGGTAAGGTCAACACCCTCTTGTGAATAAGGTGCCTTCTGCTCGGAGCCTATGTGCTTAACTGCGGCTTCTACAACTGCCTTAAGACCGTCTGCCGATGTGGAAATCGTGTTTACAACGGGACAGCCAAGCTTTTTGGACAATGCATCCGAATCAATGACGGTCTCCTTTTTCTCGTTGATATCGCTCTTGTTGAGGGCAACAACTACGGGGATTCCAAGCTCAAGAAGCTGTGTTGTGAAAAACAAGCTACGGCTTAAGTTTGTAGCGTCAACGATATTGATGATAACATCGGGGTTCTCATTCTTAACGTATGTACTTGTTACGCTTTCCTCGCTTGTAAACGGTGACATTGAATATGCACCGGGAAGGTCAACTGCGATAAGCTGTGCATCTCCTGCATACGCTTTCTTAATTGGGTGCTCCTTTTTGTCAACGGTGACTCCTGCCCAGTTACCCACCTTTTCATTGCTTCCGGTAAGCGCATTGTACATTGTCGTTTTACCGGAGTTAGGGTTACCTGTTAATGCGATTCTCATAAAGATCCATCCTCCTGAAATACCTTTCTTTGAAAAACGTTCGGTTAGTGGTGGCTAACTCGGAATTAAAAAAATTATCGCTGACTCAAAAATTGTTTAAATTTCAATTGCTTCAGCCAACTGATTGTCAATACTGTATCTTGCATCCTTGATTGAAACGACGCAACAACCCGTAAGGTGCGAAACTACGGTAATTTTTTCACCGCTGTAGCATCCGAGAGAAAACAGAAAAGCATCAAGCTCCTCATCATCGGTCTCGATGTTGCGGATCACATATTCAATTCCCTCAACAGCATCCTTCAAGTTCATCGTTTTCACCATTGATCCTTTTAGAAGATTTGACATCAATTAGCCTCGGCTAACTCAAACATAAACAAAAATGAGTTAGCAATTGCTAATCCTCTGGTATTATAATACTATAATCAGCTTTTGTCAAGTAAAAATTTCCATATTTAATTAATTTTTTCAATAAATAAAAAAGCCTGAAAACTTAAAGCTTTCAGGCAAAACTTATACAATTCTTTTTCCGGATTCTCTTAAAACAGCTACAAACGCCGCTACCGCCGACGAGATCACACATATCAACAGTTTGAATATCACAGTCGCAGTAAACGGTGCCCCAAAGGCCGCAGCAGATATCAAAACGATGACCAAATACATCGCACCGCCGGAAAGAGCCGAAAATAACAGCTTTTTTGATTCTGCTTTTTTAGCCGTAACAAGACCGCACACGAAAGCCGCCACGATCAGTGCAATTATTGAAAACACCTTGGCCGTGCCAACCTTAAGCCCTGCCAAAGACATAATAACCGAAAATAATACCAAGAGTAAAACGGCCGTTAAAAGCCCCAATACCACACCAAAAATGATATTGCCGAATACCCTTGATCTGTTTTCACCCGAATATTTATCTTTCATAATAAAAACACCGCCTCGTTAAAATATACGAAGCGGTGTTTTTAATTATTACTTATTTAAAGTTGCATCGTGAACTGTGTTGTTGGACGAGAATGCCCACTTCATCAGCTTCATCTTAGAATGGTCTGCGGGAGACTCAACAATAAAATGGTCTTCCTTGATGGAAATAACACGGACTACCCATCCGCCGATGGTAACTATCTCGTCACCGACCTGAACGCTGTCTCTCTGCTCCTGTTCTTTTCTCTGCTTCTTTTTCTGCGAGCGGTTCATAAAGAATATCATACCGCCGAAAATAAGCAACATAGGTAAAAGTGTGATTAAACTTCCCATTCGATTAACCTCCAAAACATTATGTGACTATATTACTACACTAAAAGTGAAAAAGCAAGCAAAATATTAAATTCTTGTGGCAATTTTTACAATTACTTCATTTTTGAACTCGGTAAAGGTGCCGTTATCAAGATGTTTGCGTATCTTTTCCATCAAAGTGTTGTAGAAATAAAGGTTATGCTGAACGCACAAACGCTGACCCAGCATTTCCCCTGCCCTTATAAGATGTCTTACATAAGCACGGGAATGTCTTCGGCATGTAGGACAGCCGCAACCGACCTCAATGGGGTCGTGATCCTCCTTATATTTCTCGTTATTGATGTTGCGTATGCCTTCCCACGTAAAAAGATGTCCGTGACGGGCGTTTCGGCTGGGCATAACACAGTCAAACAGATCAACGCCACGCTCGACCGCCTCCAAAATATTGGCAGGTGTACCGACACCCATAAGATAACGTATTTTATCTTTAGGCATATACGGCTCGACCTGTTCGATAATATGATACATAACCTCGGCAGGCTCACCGACCGCAAGACCGCCGATAGCATAGCCGTCAAGCTCGAGATCGGCTATCTGCTTCATATGCTCGATACGAAGGTCATCAAAGGTACAGCCTTGATTTATACCGAACAAAAGCTGATTGGGATTGACGGTGTCCTCCCTTTTGTTCAGCTCGGCCATTTTTATCTTGCAGCGCTTGAGCCAGCGTGTTGTTCTCGCACAGGACTGCTTAGAATACTCATATGTTGCTGGATTTTCAACGCACTCATCAAAAGCCATTGCAATGGTCGAGCCGAGGTTGGACTGGATCTTCATGCTCTCCTCGGGACCCATAAAGATCTTTTTGCCGTCGATATGCGAGTTGAAGGTAACGCCCTCCTCGTTTATCTTGCGCAACGAAGCCAAGGAAAAGACCTGAAATCCACCGCTGTCGGTCAGAATCGGGCCCTGCCAACCGGTGAACTTATGAAGTCCGCCGAAATTCTTTATCAGCTCATCACCGGGACGCAGATGCAGGTGATAGGTGTTGCACAGCATGACCTGTGTATGCAGATCGTCCGAGAGATCAAACGCCGAAACCGCACCCTTGATGGCAGCGCAGGTGGCAACGTTCATAAATGCAGGTGTCTGCACCGTACCGTGAACAGTTTCAAAAACGCCACGACGTGCAGCGCCCTCTTTTTTCAAAACCTTAAACATAAAAACATCCTTTATTTCGGAACGGCAAGAATGCCGTTCGTTACAATTTAATGAATAGTGAATGATGAATATTGAATAATGAATAATTGATGAGTCGGCTCTGCCGACGATCTATAAATCCGTGCCGAAGGCACTACTTACCTCTTCACTATTACCTCTTACCTATTACTTGTTGATTTTGTATCACAAAATCAACATTGCGTCTCCAAAAGAGAAGAAGCGGTATTTTTCGGCAACGGCGTGGTTATATGCCGACATCGTGAGATCATACCCTGCAAATGCGCTGACCAGCATGATCAAAGTGCTTTCAGGCAGGTGGAAGTTGGTTATGAGCGCATCCATACACTTGAATTTGTAGCCGGGGTAAATGAATATCTCTGTATCATCCGAGCACTCGGTTATTTCGCCTTTAGAAGCCGCACTTTCGAGCGTTCTGCAGGAGGTCGTACCGACACAGATCACCCTGCCACCGTTACGCTTGGTTTCATTTATAAGATCGGCAGTTTTTTGCGGAATGAAATAATGCTCAGAGTGCATTTTGTGGTCGGTTATATCGTCGACCTTAACGGGTCTGAATGTACCCAAACCAACGTGAAGCGTTACAAAGCCGACGTTTACACCCTTTTCCTTTATCTTTTCGATATATTCCTTGGTGAAATGTAAACCGGCCGTTGGTGCAGCAGCCGAGCCAAGCTCTCTTGAATACACCGTCTGATAGCGTTCTTTATCATCAAGTTTTTCGGTGATATACGGTGGCAACGGCATCTGACCCACACGGTCAAGCACATCGTAAAACACCCCGTCACACTTAAACTCAACAATTCGGTTACCGCCCTCGGTGACATCAAGCACCTCGCAGGACAGCTCATCACCAAAATCAAAGATCTTACCGGGCTTTGCCTTTTTACCGGGGCCTGCAAGACATTCCCAAACTTTGTGACCGTGTTCTTTAAGAAGTACAAACTCAACGACCGAGCCGGTATCCCTGCGTGTGCCGAAAATACGTGCAGGCAAGACACGGGTATCGTTCATAATGAGACAGTCGCCGGGTTTGAGATAATCAATAAGATCCGCAAAACCTTTGTCGGCCGTTGTTCCGTTTTGCTTGTCAACCACCAAAAGGCGTGACGAGGTACGGGGTTCAACGGGTGTTTGGGCAATCAATTCTTGTGGAAGTTCATAATAAAAGTCCGATTTTTTCATTTGATTCTCCGATATTCACAAATAAACTCAATAAGCATAAAATATGTTTGACAAATATATATCAAAGATGTATAATTTAATAATAAAGTATTGTATAAATATACTTTAAAAATTATTGCCAAATGCTATTATATTGCAAGTGAGCAAAATAATCAACATTTTTCGGCAAAATTTATTTTAGGGTGAATATTATGAAAAAGTACAATGTTGGAATTATTGGTGCAACCGGTATGGTCGGTCAGCGTTTCGCCACCTTGCTTGAGAACCATCCCTGGTTCAATGTTAAGGTGCTTGCCGCAAGCGGACGTTCCGCAGGCAAGACCTATGAGGAGTGCGTTGGCTCTCGCTGGGCTATGAAGACTCCCATCCCCGAGGCGCTCAAGAATATGGTTATCATGAACGCAGAGGAGGATATCGAGAAGATCGCTTCATCGGTCGACTTTGTCTTCTGCGCAGTTAATATGAAAAAGGATGAGATCAAGGCTTTGGAGGAGGCTTATGCCAAGCACGAATGCCCTGTTATCTCCAACAACTCGGCACACCGTCACACTCCCGACGTTCCGATGGTCATCCCCGAGCTTAATGCCGATCACATCAACGTAATCGAGGCTCAGAGAAAGAGACTTGGCACCAAGCGCGGATTTATCGCAGTTAAGTCCAACTGCTCTTTGCAGAGCTATGTCCCCGCCCTCTATCCTTTGGATGCAGAGTTTGGTGTTGAGGACGTTCTTGTTTGTACATATCAGGCTATCTCCGGCGCAGGTAAGACCTTTGAGACCTTCCCCGAGATCGTTGACAACATCATCCCCTTCATTGGTGGTGAGGAAGAAAAGAGCGAGCAGGAGCCTTTGAAGATCTGGGGTAAGGTTGAAAACGGCGTTATCGTCAATGCCGACAAGCCTCACTTCACCGCACAGTGCCTCCGTGTTCCCGTATCTGACGGTCACACTGCCGCTGTTTTCGTAAGATTTAAGAATAAGCCTTCAAAAGAGGCTATCCTCGCAAAATGGGCAGAGTTTAAGGGCACCGCACAGGAACTTGAGCTCCCCTCTGCACCCAAGCAGTTCCTCCATTATTTCACCGAGGACAATATGCCCCAGGCCAAGCTTCACCGTGATCTTGACGGCGGTATGGCAATTTCCTGCGGCCGTTTGAGAGAAGATACCCAGTATGACTACAAGTTTGTTTGTCTCTCGCACAACACTCTCCGTGGTGCTGCCGGCGGCGGCGTATTGCTTGCCGAGCTTCTTGCCGCAAAGGGTTATTTTGACTAATTACTGATTGGAGTATAGACTTATGAAGAAGAGAATTTTTACCGGCTGTGCTACCGCTCTGGTAACTCCCTTTAACGATGATTGCTCGGTCAACTATCCGAGATTGCGTCAGCTTATCGAGGAGCAGATCGTAGGCGGTGTCGATGCTCTTGTTATCTGCGGAACCACCGGCGAATCCGCAACTTTAGACAATGATGAGCATTGCAAAGTTCTTGAAGAGGCTGTAAAGGTCGCCAACAAGCGCATTCCCATTATTGCAGGTACCGGTTCTAATGATACCATGTACGCCGCACAGCTTTCACAGCATGCAGAGGCTATCGGCTGTGACGGTCTTTTGATGGTAACTCCTTATTACAACAAGACCTCTCAGAACGGTCTTATCAATCACTACTTCTACGTTGCAGATCGTGTTAAGACTCCTATTATTCTTTACAACGTTCCCAGCCGTACCGGCACCGCTATTCAGCCTGCCACCTATAAGGAGCTTGCCAAACACGAAAACATCGTAGCCGTAAAGGAAGCCAACGGTGACATTTCTTCCATAGCCAAAACCCGTAGCCTTTGCGGTGACGAGCTTGACATTTACTCAGGTAACGACGATGAGATCGTTCCCATTATGTCTCTGGGTGGTATCGGTGTAATTTCGGTTCTTTCCAACATACTGCCCAAAGAAACTCACGACATCTGTGCCGAGTATTTCAAGGGCAACCATCAGAAGGCCTGCGAGCTCCAGCTCAAATACGTCAGCCTCATCAATGCCCTTTTCAGCGATGTCAACCCCATCCCCGTAAAGGAAGCTATGAACATGATGGGTCTCGGAATGGGACCGTTGAGAATGCCTTTGGCTCCCATGACCGATGCCGCACGTGAGAGTTTGAGAGCCGAGCTTAAAAAGCACGGACTTCTGTAATTTCTGATTAGGACGTTAAATATGACAAAGATTATTTTAAACGGCTGTAACGGCAAAATGGGTCTTGCTGTGTCGAGGTTGGTTGCCGAGCGTGACGATTGCGAGATCGTTGCAGGTGTTGACCTTAAAACCGACATTCAGCGTGAGTTTCTCGTTTTCGGCAATATCAATGAGGTAAAAGAGGGCGACGTTATAATCGACTTCTCCCACCCTTCCTGCCTTGGTTCGTTGCTTGAATATGCCGTCACCACCAAAACACCTATCGTTGTTGCAACTACGGGTCTTTCGGATGCAGATATTGAAAACGTAAAGTCGGCCTCAAAGGCTGTTCCCGTTTTCTTCACCTTCAATATGTCGCTCGGTATCAATCTGCTTGTCGAGCTTTCCAAAACCGCTTCCAAGGTTTTGGGTGACCGATTTGATATTGAGATAATTGAAAAGCATCATAATCAGAAGATAGATGCTCCGAGCGGTACGGCAATTATGCTGGCCAATGCCATAAATGAGGTCAACGACGGCAAGTACGTTTATGAATACAACCGTCAGGCCAAGCGTGAAAAGAGAGACGCTAAGGAGATAGGCATCCACGCCATCCGTGGCGGTAACATCGTCGGTGAGCACGAGGTCATTTTTGCAGGTCACGACGAGGTCATTTCCCTCTCCCACTCGGCAGGCTCAAAAGAGGTCTTTGCCGCAGGTGCAGTCAATGCCGCTGTGTTTATCAGCGGTAACAAACCGGGTCTTTACGATATGAAAGATCTTATAGCATCAATATAAATTTTAAACCGTTTTCTGTTTATCAGAAAACGGTTTAATTTTACAAAAAACACCCGACAACTTTTATGCTGTCGGGTGTTTCATTATTCAAATTAAGCCTCAAAATCAAGACAAAGTCTGGTTTTGGTGAAGGGTCTGACCTTTCCGTCTGCAACGGCAACGTGCTCGGGATGAACGGCATAGCCTTTAAGAGCGGCCTCATCCTCGAAAACGGAGTAAAGCATCAAATCACAGTTTGAGGATGCAAGACCTACGGTCTCAACCTTGATTTCAAGCAAACCGGGGATCTTGCCCTGCAGAGCCTCAAGTCCATCCTTAATGCCTGCCTTAACGTTCAGCTTTTCGGCATCGGACAGCTCGTCCTTAAGCTGCCAAAGAATAATGTGTTTAACCATTTAAAACGCTCCTTAACCCAGAATATTAAGCAGAACACCTGCGGCAACGGCCGAACCTATAACACCTGCGACGTTGGGTCCCATAGCATGCATAAGCAGGTAGTTCGAGGGGTTCTCCTCACGGCCGACCTTCTGGGCAACACGTGCAGCCATAGGAACAGCCGAAACACCTGCGGCACCGATAAGAGGATTGATCTTACCCTTGGTGACAATATACATCAATTTACCAAACAGAACACCGCATGCGGTACCGATAGCAAAAGCGGCCATACCCATAGCAAGTATCTTCAAGGTGCTTGGCTGGAGGAAGGTTGCACCGTTAGTGGTGGCGCCAACGGTAAGACCGAGGAATATAACAACGATATTCATAAGCTCGTTCTGAGCGGTCTTGGCAAGGCGGTCAACAACGCCCGACTCCTTAAAGAGGTTTCCGAGCATAAGCATACCGACCAAAACAGCGGCATCAGGCAGGAGCAACGAAACAACTATGGTAACAAGCACGGGGAAAATGATCTTCTCGGTCTTGGAAACGTTGCGGAGCTGTTCCATCTTGACGGCTCTTTCCTTCTTGGTGGTAAGCAGACGCATAATGGGCGGCTGAATGACCGGAACAAGAGCCATATACGAGTAAGCGGCAACAGCAATAGCACCGAGAATATTAGGAGAGAGCTTGGATGCAACGAAGATAGCGGTCGGGCCGTCTGCACCGCCGATGATACCGATAGAGCCGGCCTCCGTGGGAGCCATACCGAGCAACAAAGCGCCGATAAATGCGGCAAAAATGCCCATCTGTGCGGCGGCACCAAGCAAAAAGCTCTTGGGGTTGGCGATAAGCGGACCAAAGTCGGTCATAGCGCCAACGCCGAGGAAGATAAGCGGAGGATAGATACCCAGCTTAACACCAAGGTAAAGAATATCCAAAAGTCCGCCGTGCTGTAACACCTTACCCGCTAAAATGTGGAATGTGCTACCGTCATAATTCCAATACTCAAAGCTTTGGGCAACGCCCTCGGTAACCTCGGGAGTGGCCCATATCTCTGCGTGATAAATGCCTGCATTGGGAAGGTTGGCAAGCAACATACCGAATGCTATAGGCAGAAGCAAAAGCGGCTCAAACTGGAATTTTGGGTGGATAGCCAACACCATAAGGATGCAGGCAACACCGATCATTATAAGGTTCTTATATCCGTCGCCTTCAAAAAAAGCGGCAAATCCGGAATCGGCAAGGATTCCTTTGATAGTTTCAAATATTCCCATAATCACACCAAAACTTTCTGAACATTAAAAAGGGCGGGTATTGTTCATAACACCGGCCATACCCCAAGCAGAGCGAACGCCCTTTGCGGCGGGACGGATGGAACGGATAACAGGTGTCTTGCCGGTTCCCTCGTACATCATCATAACTGCGGCCGAAATTGCGGCGATAACATCATCCTCTTCGGAGGCTACAGGAGCGGGAGCGGCAACAGCAACCGGTGCTGCTACGGCTTTAGGCTCTTTTTTGGGCTTTTCCTTCTTGGGAGCGCCCGAAAGACGGCTCATAATCATTCCGAAAACACTAATTATAATTACCAAAAGGACAAGCATTGCAAAAACAATGACCAGACCGCTACCGGTAACATTACCGCCGTAGGTGCCCATATTTTCTGCAACATTGCCATAATCCTTTGCGGCAAGTGTTATAAGATCCATAAGACTTAACCTCTTTTTTCATATTTGCTTGATAAATTTTTGTCAAGCCATTAGTTGCTAACTATTATACTATACTTTCTCCGTAAATTCAACATATATTTCCAAACATTTTAAAAATTTGTTAAAAAAATAACTCCCAAAAGCATTACACTTTTGGGAGTTGTGACTAAACTGAAAATTATGCCTTGACCTCGGTACCGCCAATGGGACGGATATTGAGCACGTAGCAAGAATCATCACCGAATACCGAGCTCATGATCTTAAGGTAATTCTCCAAAAGATCATCCGGTACAAAGGCCTGTATGGTACCTGCAAATCCGCCGCCGTGAACACGGTATGCACCTCTGTGCTCCAAAGCACGGCTTGCCAATGACAAAGCCAAAGACAATCCCTGTTCTGAAGGATTAGACGGAGAATAAACATTCTGCAGATACTGGAACGAGGAACGTCCCGAGTTCTTGGAAATGCGGAGGAAATCATTGAATCTTCCCTCTTTAAGTGCATTTTTCTCGTCGATAGCACGCTGGTTATCGTTAAAGAAGTGTATAGCACGAAGAACCGCTCTGTCCCCTACCTTCTGACGAAGCTCTGCAATGCACTCATAGAACTTTTCAACATCGACTTCACGCAAAACGGTCTTACCGAAGTACTCGGAAACCTTTTTGCACTCGATGGTGATATCTGCATAATCCTGAGTAAGGTCGGCATGGTTACCGCCGGTATTGACAATTACCAGCTTGTGACCGTGTGCGCCAATGTCAAACGAAACCTTTTCGATAATGGGCTTTGAAGGGTCATTAAAGTCAATACCGACAAAGCCGCCGACCGAGCTTGCCATCTGATCCATCAGACCGCAAGGCTTACCAA
Source organism: Clostridia bacterium (assembly GCA_017416345.1). Classification (GTDB taxonomy): domain Bacteria; phylum Bacillota; class Clostridia; order Oscillospirales; family Acutalibacteraceae; genus UMGS172. Next base: position 96,999 of record JAFQCR010000015.1, read on the forward strand.
AATAGATATTTTCAGCACGCTGAGCAATTTTAGCAATCTCAACAGGATCAACGGAATTGCTGTTATAAAGTCCGCTCAAAATGTTACCGATAAGCACCTCAAAAGCGGCAGAAGACGAAAGTCCCGAGCCCTTTAAAACGTTAGAGGTGGTATAGGCAACAAAGCCGCCGATATTGTAGCCATCCTTTTTGAACTCGCCACACATACCACGGATAAGAGCCGATGCACGGCCATACTCGGCCTCAATGGGTTCAAGCTCATTCAAGGACAAAACATCCTCGTCATAGCCCTCGGACTTAACCTTAACAGTACCGTCATCGGTTGCGGCAACAACTGCAATAACGTCAAGATTTACGCTTCCTGCAAGAACACAGCCATGCTGATGGTCGGTATGGTTACCGCCAACCTCGGTACGTCCGGGTGCCGAGAAAAGACGAACCTCACGCTCGCCGTAAAGTTTCTCAAAGGAATCAACAGCGGCGGCATAGCGATTACGTGCAAACTCAACGTCACCGTAAAGCACCTTGAATATTTCATCAAATTTACCGTTTAAAATGTCGTTCTTAATAGCGATCATATAAAAACCTCGTATTATTTCTTAAGATTGGTAACGATCTCAAGGGTATCTTTGGCAATTGCAAGTTCCTCGTTGGTGGGAATGATAAATACCTTAACGGTGGAATCAGGAGTGGAGATCTCGACCTCTTCACCGCGAATGAGGTTCTTCTCCTCGTCGATCTTTACACCCATATAACCGAAGTGCTTGCAGACCTCGGTACGGAGAGTGGGATCGTTTTCACCGATACCTGCGGTAAATACGATAGCGTCAACACCGTTCATAGCGGCAATGTAGGAGCCGACAAACTTGGCGATCTGATAACGCTGGATCTCGTTAGCAAGGGCTGCTCTGTGGTTGCCCTCTGCAGCTGCTGCAGAAACGTCACGGTTATCGCTGGAAACGCCCGAGATACCCAAAAGACCCGACTTCTTGTTAAGAAGGTCGCTCATTTGATCGGGAGTGATGTTCTCTTTATTGGCGATATAGGTCAGAGCCGAGGGGTCAACACCGCCGGAACGGGTACCCATAATGAAGCCGTCAAGCGGAGTGAAGCCCATGGAGGTATCAACACAGATGCCACCGTCTACAGCGGTGATGGAAGCACCGTTACCGATATGGCAGGTAACGATCTTGAGATCCTTCTTATCCTTGCCCATAAGGTCGGCACAACGCTCGCTGACATACTTATGAGAGGTACCGTGTGCACCGTAGCGGCGAACTGCATACTTCTCGTAATACTCGTAAGGCAGACCGAAGATGTAAGCCTTTTCGGGCATGGTCTGATGGAAAGCGGTATCAAATACAACTACCTGGGGAACGTCCTTACCAAAGGTCTTGGTGCAGGCAACGATACCGAGGTAATGGGGATGGTTATGAAGCGGAGCAAGCTCTTTCAACTCGTCAACCTTCTCTGCAACGTCGTCATCAACGAGGCAGGACTTATTGAAGTAGGTACCGCCGTGAACAACACGGTGACCGATAGCGCCGATCTCATCGGGGCTGCTGATAACCTTGGCATCACTTTCAGCCAAAGCATACATCAAAGCCTCAAAAGCTTCGGAATGGGTAGGCATTGCGATCTCAGCGGCATACTCTCTGCCGTCGCCTGCCTTGTGCTTAATGTTACTGTCTGCAAGGCCGATCTTATCACAAAGACCCTTTGCTATGACCTGTTCGTTATCCATATCAATAAGCTGATACTTCAAAGACGAGCTTCCTGCGTTTACTACAAGAATTTTCATTTAATGTTCCTCCTAAAAACGGTTTACGGTATTGCAATCCGCACCGATTTATTGTAATATATATTGGTAATAACTTACCAAAAATATATAATACATCATCTTTTAATATTTTTCAAGTGATTTTGAGAAAGAATGTGAGAAAATGAGAATATTCGGCATAGTTGCGGAATACAATCCCTTTCATAACGGGCATAAATACCTTGTTGACCAGGCCAAAAGCCTTGGTGCCGATGCCGTTGTAGCCGTTATGAGCGGCAACTGGGTCCAACGTGGCGATACGGGTATTATATCCAAATTTGCACGCACCCGTCAAGCGCTCGAATGCGGTGTTGACCTTGTTGCCGAGCTACCGACCTTCTGGGCAATGGCAACGGCTCAAAGGTTTGCCGATGGTGCCGTTACTGTCTTGGAAAACCTGGGTGTCGACACCCTTATTTTCGGAAGTGAATGCGGTGATACCGAAAGGCTGATAAAAACCGCCTACTGCGTGCGCTCGGCCGAGTTTTCAGGCAAAATGCGTGAGTATCTTGACAGAGGATTAACGCCTGCCAAGGCACGAGAATCGGCCGTTGAAACGATATGCGGTAACGGCGAGCTTCTGCGCTGTCCTAACGACACATTGGCCGTTGAATACATCAGCGCCGCAAAGTCGCTGAACTCAAAAATGCGTTTTGTTGCCGTAAAGCGCCAAGGCACAGGCCACGACAGCGACCAAGCCGTCGGAGAATTTTGCTCGGCAAGCGCTTTGCGTGAAATGATACTGTCAGGCAATTTAAGCGAAGCAAAACGCTATATGCCCGAAAAATCGTTTGAAATACTTTATGAGCAGTTTCAAAACGGCAAGGTTTCTGACCTTAAAGCAATGGAAAAGACCGTTCTGACAGCTTTGAGGACCATGACACCTGCCGAATACAAGCAGCTTCCCGATATCAGCGAGGGCATTGAAAACCGACTTTACATGGCCGCACGTGTCAGCGCAACGTTGCCGCAGCTTTTGGACAACGCCGCGACCAAACGTTACACCAACGCAAGACTTCGCAGGCTTATACTTTCGGCATTTTTGAAGGCCAAGTCCGATGATATCCCGACCTCTGTCCCCTACATCCGGATCTTAGGATGTAACGCTGTTGGTGCCGATGTTTTAAAGGATGCACGAGCTAATTCGAAGCTTCCCGTCATTATGCGTTCAACCGCATTAAAGAACGATAAAACCTTTGAGTTTGAGGCAAGAGCAAGCGATATCTACACCCTTTCCCAAGCCGTTCCGGACCCCTGCGGAAGCGAATTTACCAACGGCGTTATCGTTAAGAAAAACTAAAATATGTGATGATATTTTCGGCAATATTTTTTGGCATACCTGCTTCTATAAGCTGTTGCTCGGTGGCCTTGGATATTGCCGAAATCGTTTTAAATTTGGAAAGCAATTTTTTTGCTCGACTCTCGCCAACTCCCTCGATTTCGGTGAGTTTAAGCACGTGTGAATTCTTAGACCTCTGCTGACGGTGGTAACCGATGGCAAAACGGTGGACCTCCTCCTGAATAGTGGAAACCAGCGTGTAAGCGCTTCGGTTGGCCTTTATGCCGATCTCTTCACCGCCAGATGTGATGGCTCTTGTTTTATGCTTTGAGTCCTTGACCATACCGAAAACAGGTACATTTATGCCCATTCGGTCGAGCACCTCCAAAACAGAGGACAACTGCCCCTTACCGCCGTCCAACAGAATAAGATCAGGTAACTGTCCGAAACCGTCCTCGGTTTCGGCATTTTTATATTCCGTAAAACGTCGCTCGACGACCTCCTGCATAGAACGGAAGTCATCCTGCCCCGAAAAGGATTTTATCTTAAACTTACGGTATGAGGATTTGTGCGGTTTTCCGTCCTTGAAAACCACCATTCCCGCAACGTTATCCTCGCCTGCGGTGTTGGAAATATCGTAGGATTCGATAAATTTAGGCGGCTTTGAAAGACCCAAAAGGCGAGCAAGCTCGTCCAATCCTGCAGTCTGTCCGATATGTCGTCCAAGGTGCTGTGCAAGGCGCTCGGATGCATTATTGCGGCACATTGTTACAAGATGCTCCTGCTCACCTCGCTCAGGCACGGCAACCGTCACATTGGTACCGCGCTTTTCGGAAAGCCAAAGCTCCAACAGCTCCTTATCCTCAATATCGCCGTCAACCGCAACACGTGGCGGAATATTGTCACGAAGCGTGTAATATCGACGCACAAATTCGGCTCTTGCCGACGGCATATCCTCAACTGCATCGACCAAAAACTCCTCACGGTCGGACAGCTTGCCATCCTGAAATACAAACACTTCAAAGCAGGCGGCGGTATCCGACACGGCCAAAGCAATAATGTCCTGCCGTTTGTAAACCGAGCTGTAGATCTTCTGACGGTCACGGATTTTTTCGATAGCGGTAATGCGGTCACGAAGCCTTGCGGCCTTCTCGAACTGCAGTTCATCGGCGGCTTTTTCCATTTCTTCACGAAGCACCGAGACCGATTGCGAAACGCTACCCTTCAAAAACTCGACCGCCTGGCGCACCGACTCACGGTAATCGGCCGCAGAGATCTTTCCACAGCACGGTGCAGAGCAGTTTTTAATGTGGAAATTAAGACACGGTCTCCCCTTTTTGCTGATGCATTCGGGGAAGCTTTTGCCGCAATGAGGCAGGCGAAAAATCTTTCGCACCTCGTCAACCGTCTGATTGACAACAAAGCCCGAAATATAAGGTCCGATGTATTCTGCATTCTTATCATCGGTATCAAAGGATGCCGAAATAGTCGGCCACTCACCCTTTGTTACCTTGATGTAATGATAGCCCTTGTCATCCTTTAAAAGGATGTTATATTTGGGCATATGCTGTTTTATCAGCGAGCATTCCAGAATAAGCGCCTCAAACTCGCTGTCGCATATTATATACTCAAAATCCTCAACGTTAGAGACCATTCGTTTGACCTTGTCGGTATGCTGATTGCCCGAACCGAAGTATTGCGAAACTCTATTTTTGAGTTTCTTGGCCTTGCCGACATAAATGATCTCACCCGATTTTGCGTGCATAATATAAACACCCGGCAGCATCGGCAGCTTCATGGATTTTTCTCTTAAACGCTTCAGTCTTTCGTCGGTCATAACGGTCTCCTTTCCGTTGATATGGGCGGAACGACGGGGCGTCGTTCCCTACAATTCATTGTCGTTCATTATATTTTCATGAGGCTCCCTCCGAGAGGGAGCTGGCAAAACCATAGGTTTTGTCTGAGGGAGTACTCCTTCCGTCACGACTTCGTCGTGCCACCTTCCTCAATGAGGAAGTCTAAAATAGCATACTATTTTGCAAGATGATACGCCATTCGTGGGGACTTGCCCTCCCACGGGGCAAAAACATATATCGTTCCGCAATGCTTAAAGCCGAGCTTGGTCAAAGCCTTTTGCATCGTGAGATTCTTCTCGTGGGTGTCGATTCTGACGTTTCTGGTGTTTTTTATGGCAAACTCGACCGCCGCTTTAACAACACCCTTAACCTTGCCCGACGATGCGATACGGTGAATAACATAGTAAGGCTCGTCATTCTGCCATTCGCCCTCAATTTCGAGGTAAGTGTCGTCCGGGCCCGATTCCATCAAAAATACACCCTCAATAGAGCCGTCACAATCGGCAACGTAAAGCCGTCCGACAGCAATATCCTCAACTATCAGATGCTCATACGGATATTCGGTTCCCCATTGGTCGGGGTTGCCGTTTTTGCGCATATATTCACGTGCATTTTTGTATATTTCAAGGCAACGGTCAAGATCGGCCGCTATAGCTTTTCTGATAATCATTCAATCACCTGTATTCATTAAGAACGCTCTTTAAAAGCACGGGGTCGTCGGTCATAATGCAGTCACAGCCAAGCTCGATAAGCTCACGCATTTCATCGGCGTCGTTTATCGTCCAATACTGAACAGCAATATTGCGGCGGTGCGCACGGTCGATATAGGTGGCTTTATCAAGGCTCAGCTCAATACCAACATCATAGCTTGTAGGTATCTGCAGGCAGGCAAAATCACTACTGTCAAAAATATTTACCTTGAGCATCTGGGTCACGATGAACTTTGCGGCTGTACCGGTCGGAGCACCACGCAAAAGCTCGGGATACTTTGTTTTAAGTTCGGTCTCGATCTCGTCATGGAAGGTGCCGATAACGATCTGATCCAAATATTCGGGGTACTGCTTCAAGGTGTTGTAAAGAATCTCACAAGCCTTATAGCCGTTTTCGCCCTCGTTTTTGATCTCAACGATAAATTTGAGGTCAGGCTTATCCTTATAAAACTCGCTGAAAAGCTTGTCAACGGTTGCTATCTGCAGACCTGCAGATTCGATATCCTCAACATCCTTGTAAATACGGTTGCCGTTTTTATCTTCAAAATAATAGCCGAAATTATACTGCTCAAGCTCGGCCAAAGTCATATCGCAGATATAGTGACGGTTGGCCTCATCCTCACAGAGAGCCTTGACCTCATCCAAAGAAATATCACCGTTTATGTTGCAGGTCTCGTCGATATAATCATCGTGGTTATACACAAGATAGCCGTCTTTAGTGAGATAAAGGTCACTTTCGATAATATCAACACCGATGGTACCGACGGCCTCACGGAAGGCAAGCATAGTGTTTTCGGGGTTGTTGATGCCGCCGCCACGGTGAGCCGCTATCATAGGCAATTCACCCTCACCCACTATGAACGGATTATTTTCAACGTTCTTTTTGGGAGGAATAACGTTAATAACTACAAAGAAAACCAAAATGACCGCAAGAATAATTCCAATAATTTTTAAAACCTTATGTTTTTTCATTTTTTACACTTCCTTTATTTTTTCACTTGAAAACCACCGTAGCGTTTTTCAAGATATTATTAAATTTTTCAGGGAAACTGGTCTTAAAATCTAATTTTGTTTTAATCATATTTTAATCGCAAAAGGTGATTTTTCCATTCTTTAAAATAAACGGCTTGATTATAGCGTGAACGTTGTCCCAACCCTTTGTTTTACCTTCATCATAGTTATGAAAAGCGATATAATCGGTTTCGTTAGCAGAAAATACGGTGCAATGACCCGGACCATTCCAACCGTCGGCATTGCACAAGGCAGGAAAACTTTGCTTTACCCAATTATTTTTGTCCAACAAATCGCCATTCTTGAACCTTAAAAGTCCAATGCAGTAGTTATTTGCCCAAGAGCCTGATGCAGAATAAAAAATCATCAATTCGCCATTCTTTTCAAAGCAAAAAGGTCCTTCGTTGATAAACGGCAGATGTACTCCGTCACAGTTTTTCTTCTCCCAATCATATTCAGGTGTTGAAATCATCACACGCTCGGAAGAAATTGTGCTTGGATTGCTCATTTTGGCGATATAAAGGTTTTGGCAAACGTTGACATCGCCTTCCCATCCCGACCAAACGGTGTACAGTTCGTTACCATACTCAAAAACAGTGCCGTCAATAGCCCATTTGTTGGTAGAGTCGGATAGTTTACCAAACAAACGGTAGGTTAAGGTAGGGTCGGATGAATCGTTGGTCAGAACATACATACGGTGATTTTTGTTGTTTCCATCATCGCATGCAACATAAATATAACACTTGCCATTTATAATGTGCAGTTCGGGCGCCCAAAGTTCTTTTGAGTACTCCTTGCCCTGTTCGGGAGTATAAACCAAAGTCGGTTTTGCGGTGCATAAATCCTGCAAGGTTTCGCCCACAGCAACAAACAACGCTTCTGAGGTTGAATAGCAGTGATAATACTTACCTTCAAAAAATACTATCGACGGATCACGCGCTTCAAATCCACCACTTGATTTTAATATCATAAAATCAACTCCTTTAGTGTAATAAATCACCCAAGCAGAAACATATCAACAGCATAAATTGCAACAAGGTGCAACGGATAGTATAAATAAAACATTTCTTTCAGTCTTATTTTTCCTCTTTGACCGCTATACACTGCAAGAGGTATCAAAGCAATCAAGCTATACCATTGGTTTCCGCCGTAGTTTAATGCAATACCAATCATCGCAACCGTCATCATCAACAGTTTGCCTGTCTTGTTGTGCATAACGTACACAAGCAAAGGCATTACTGCACCCCAAAAACCGTAATCAATCAGAAAATCGGTGTGCGAGAGTATTTCGGGTAGTATTTCGCATATAAAATAAACCGAAAACAATGCAAAAACTGCAAGCAAGCAGGCCAACATTGAGCCTTTTTTCAACGCATAATCAACCGCATAGACCAAACCAATGCCAAGGCTAAAGGTGACTAAAACGCTTTGGTACAGTGAGCCGTCAGCAATATAGAATACAACCTGACAAATGACCGCAAGACCCGACATTTTGAGAAGGTATTTTGACCTGCTTCGGGTATAACGACAGCCCTCTGCAATCATGAATGCAAATATCGGGAACGAAATGCGACCGATTATTCGCAAAATGTCATACTGCGGTAAAATCTGTACGCCGATATGGTCGATAGTCATTGCAATCAGCGCTAAAATCTTCAGCTGATTACTTGAAAGAAGATTAAAAATCTTATTCATATAAATCTCCGATATGCTCACGAAAACGCTTTTCCAAATCAGGTTTTAATTCAAGATTAACCACAGTTTCAACATGCTCGGTATGCGGGAACATATCAACGGGTTGGATTTTTCTGACCCTGTACCCTTTTCGGGTCAAGAACGACAAATCTCTTGCTAAGGTCTCGGGATTGCAGGAGATGTAAACTATCTTTTCGGGTGAAAGCTCAACAAGGCAACGCAAAAATTCAAGGCTTGCACCGGCTCTCGGCGGATCCATTATGACCACGTCATACTTCTCGCCTTTTCTTGCGGCTTTTACCATAAATTTGCCTGCGTCATCCTCGAAAAACTCAATATTTTTAACACAGTTAAGCTCGGCATTAACCTTTGCATCCTTGACGGCATCGGGGTTAAGCTCAACACCAACCACCGTTTTGGCTTTTTGGGATGCAATGATTCCGATAGTACCCGTGCCGCAATAAGCATCCAGCACCCTCTCATTACCCGTAAGCCCTGCAAGGTCGATAGCCTTGTTATAAAGCACCTCGGTCTGCGTGGGGTTGACCTGGTAAAACGCCTTGGGCGAGATTCTGAAACGGAAGCCGCAAAGGTCCTCCTCAATATAGCCGTTGCCGAGCAAAACTCTTGTTTCGTCACCCAAAACAAGGCTTGTGCGCTTGTTGTTGACGTTCTGCACAACGGTCGTTATCTCGGGATGTCGTGACAAAAGCGCATTAACAAACTGCGATTCCTTCGGAAATTCCATCTGCGAGGTCACAAGCACGACCATTATCTCACCACTTGAAAAGCCTCGTTTTATCAGCACGTGGCGCAAAAATCCCTTCATGGTAACGTCATTAAAGGGACGAAGCTTGAAGCTTTTGAGCAGTTTTCGTACCGTCACGATAATTTCATCGGCCTTTTCGTCCTCGATAAGGCAGTTGTCAACCGGAATGATGGTATGGGTCGAGGACTGATACACGCCAGAAATTATTTCACCTTTGCGCTCACCGAATGCGGCCTGCACCTTGTTGCGATAATGGTACGGATGCTCCATACCGATTATCTCATTGACATGGTGATATTTTCCGAGCAGCTTTATCAGCTTGACCTGCTTAAAGCTCAACTGTTTTTCGTATGTAAGATTTTGTATCTGACACCCACCGCATTTTTTACGGTACGGGCATTTTAATTCTTCTTTGTTCATTTTGTCCTCTAAAAATCAATTATTATTCTTTGCTGTAGTAATCGATGAAATGAGCAATTTGCGTATTTTGCTGCATTTAGCAAACAAATCTTTATATTCTTCCTCACTGATAATATGAGTGTCTTTAAACAAGCCCAGCCAATAATCTGTTTCATAGCATTCCTTCAATGCAATTTGAAACTTATTGATAAAGTCCGCTTTGCTTGCCGCATAGTTGGCTTCGTGGATGTTCGCTCCGATGCTTGTTCCACTTCGCAATACTTGATTTAATAAAATATTACCTTTTCGTTTTTCTTTAACATCAGTACAAATATTGACAATATCAATTGCAAACTGTTTCGATAAATCAACTAAAAAATTTTCTTTCATGGTAAGTCCTCATGATTAATGATTTGACACTACGTGTCATGAATTGAAGCCTACTGCTTCATGATTTCTCGTCAGCGTTCCGCCTCCTCCATGAATTGAATTGCGCGTTCAACCTTATGCGCCCGCAGGCGCAATTCATGGCGAAGCCAATTCATGAGTGCGTCGCACTCAATTCATGCGCTTGCGCAATTCATTGTTGAAACAATTGTTTGTTCAAGCAAACAATTGTTTCAACATGTCCTGTTCTTGGGAACATATCAAAGGTTGCGGCTTTTACGGTATCATAGCCGTGTTCCTTGAACAGCCTGCAATCTCTGGCCAAGGTTGCAGGGTCGCAGGAAACGTAAACAACACGGTCAGGTGCAAAGTCTTGGGTTATAGTTGCGATAAGCTCGGCGTCACAGCCCTTTCTCGGTGGGTCAACTATGATAACATCGGGCTTGATGCCGTCGTTTTTCAGCTTTTCGGCGGCCTTGGCGGCATCACCGCAGAAAAACTCGGCATTTTCAAAGCCGTTCTCAATTGCGTTGTGTTTAGCATCGGTGACAGCCTCGGGAATTATCTCAACGCCGATTATTTTTTTGGCACTTTCAGCCATTGAAAGGCCTATAGTACCTGCGCCGCAATAAAGGTCAAGCACCGTTTTACCGTCAGGTTCGGCATATTCAGCGGCCTTTTCATAGAGCTTTTCGGCAACGTCGTGGTTGACCTGATAAAACGACAACGGATTGATTCTGACCTTAACACCGCACAAAATATCGGTAATATGGTCATCGCCATACAAGGTCACACATTTTTGACCCATAATTACGTTGGTCTTGTCCTTGTTCACGTTAAGCACGACCGATTTAAGGTCGTCACGGAAAACCGATTTCATCTGCTCTACAAATTCATCGGATTTCGGCAAAGAATCACCGTTCACAACAAGGCAGACCATTATCTCCCCCGTCACCACAGCTTTTCTGAAATAAATATGACGGATAAGCCCCTTATGCGTTTCTTCGTCATAAATTGATATGTTGTTTTTGAGCAAAAACTCCTTAAATACCGCAACAGCCTTGGAAAACTCTGTGGGTTGCAGAGCGCAATCGGGACAGTCAATAACACGGTGGCTATGACCTGCGAAGAATCCTATCTTAAGCTCCCCTTTTTCCAAGCTAACAGGGTACTGTGCCTTGTTGCGGTAGCCAACGGTGGCAAGACCAACAATAGGTTCAAACTCGGGGTCTACGCCGCCGATACGTTTCAGATTGTTTTTAACGTTATTTTCTTTGATCAGCAGCTCGGTTTTATAATCAATATGCCTGAAGCTGCAGCCGCCGCATTTGGGGTAAGAAAGACAAGCGGCATCCACCCTGTTTTTTGACGGTGTGATGATGCTGTGAATTTTTGCAAAAGCACAGTTGGGCTTGACCTTTAAAATATGTGCTTCAACCTCATCACCCGTGACGGCGGAATCGACAAAAACGGTCAGACCGTCAATTTTGCCGACACCTGCACCCTGCAGGGTCGTATCAATGATTTTTAAATTTACAATGTCATTCTTTTTCATAAAAAATCCTTTGAATAAATGAAAATAACGGGTCAAAAATAAATACGAAAAGGAGTGATAAAAATGTTTGATAAGATCTGTCTTATTCTTTTGATCATCGGCGGACTCAACTGGGGCAGTATCGGTCTTTTCCAGTTTGACCTTGTGGCCTGGGCATTCGGCGGTCAGGATGCACTTTTCAGCCGAATCGTCTACACACTTGTAGCCTTGTCGGCAGTTTGGTGCATTTCCCTTCTCTTCAGAGACAACACCGAAGCAGGCGACAGCAACGATATGGATATGCCGATGGCAAGCGGTTCACATTAAAATCCCCCAGCCAAACACTGCGTGTTTGCCAGCCCCCTTTAGTCAAGGGGGCCTTTTATTATCATCGCTTGCGGTCGCGACTATCTTTTAGGCTCCCATCTTCCTTTGGCTTTAAAGACCTTGGCTTTTTGAGGCTTACCCTTTTGCGGCTTGCGACCGTTATTTTGGGTCGGTTTATTGCCGTAGCCCGGTGCATTGATAAGGCAATCGGGTCCATTGCCTATAAGGTCGGTTCGGCCGCAGTCTTTCAGTGCCTTTAACACAATAGCTTTATTTTCGGGCTTAAAATACTGCAACAAAGCCCTTTGCTCGGCTTTTTGGGACGGCGTTTTGGGAACAAACACACGCTCCATTGTATAAGGGTCAAGCTCGGTATAGTACATACAGGTCGAGATCGTACCGGGTGTTGGGTAAAAATCCTGCACCTGTTCGGGACGCATTTTGTTTTGCTTCAAGAAAAGCGCAAGCTCAATGGCATCAGACATTCGGCAACCGGGGTGGCTTGACATAAGATACGGCACAAGGTATTGCTCCTTGCCTATCTGCTTGGTAATACTATAAAATCTTTTGACAAATCTGCGGTAGGTTTCGATATGCGGTTTACCCATTTTATCAAGCACCGCATCCGAGCAATGCTCGGGCGCAACCTTTAGCTGACCGCTTACGTGGTGCTCAACCAGCTCACGGAAAAACTCGTCGTTTTTATCCTCCAAAAGATAGTCAAAACGGATTCCCGAACGGATAAAAACCTTTTTAACACCTTTGATTGCTCTTATCTTTCGGAGCATTTGGAGGTATTCGGTGTGGTCACATTCAAGGTTTTTGCAGGGTGTGGGAGCGAGACATTTTTTGCCCTTGCAAAGCCCCTTTTCTATCTGCTTTTGGCAGGATACCTGACGGAAATTTGCAGTAGGGCCGCCGACATCATGGATATAGCCCTTAAAATGAGGATTCTCGGTCAGCAATTTCACCTCGTCAAGCACCGACTGCTCACTTCTTGTTGCGATCTGACGGCCCTGGTGATACGCAATTGAACAGAAGTTGCACGCACCGAAGCAGCCACGGTTATGAGTGACCGAAAACTCGACCTCTTTTATGGCAGGAACACCGCCTAAAGCCTCATATTTGGGGTGGTAATATCTCATATAAGGCAAAGCATAAACCGCATCCAATTCCTCAGTAGTCAGTACACGCATAGGTTTATTCTGAACAACATAAACGTTGCCGTGCTTTTGAACGATACGCTTGCCTCTTACAGCATCCTGTTCATCGTATTCGATTCTGCAGGCTGTTGCATAATGGTGCTTTGACTGCCTGCAATCCTCAAAAGACGGCACGGTCAAGGCATTTATTCCGACAACCGAATCGGTTTTATAAACCGTTCCGTCAATGTCGGTCAAGGTACTGATATGCTCGCCGTTGTTCAATCTGTCGGCAATCTCTTTTGTCTGCAATTCGCCCATACCAAAGCTCAAAAGGTCGGCATCGGAATCAATAATGACCGACGGCATAACGCTGTCCGACCAATAGTCATAATGAGCAAAACGGCGCAGAGAAGCCTCTACGCCGCCGATTATCAGCGGAATATCACCGTACACCCTTCTTACAAGCCTTGAATAGACCGTTACTGCGCGGTCGGGACGAAGTCCTGCTTTGGCACCCGGAGAATACATATCCTCACTTCTGGGCTTTTTGGCGGCGGTATAGTGCGCCACCATGGAGTCGATATTACCCGAATTGACCATAAATCCCAAACGGGGACGGCCAAATTCAGTAATACTTTCCTCATTTTTCCAATCGGGCTGTGCGATGATACCGACCCTATATCCGTTGTTTTCAAGCACACGGGATATAATGGCCGTGCCAAAGGAAGGATGGTCGACATAAGCGTCACCCGTTACGATGACGAAATCGACCTCATCCCAACCTCTGGATTCCATATCTTTTCTGTTTACGGGAAGAAAACCGTTATTCATTATCCGAACTACCTGCTTTTTTCTCTAACCATTGTTCCTTTGTGATGAGTACCTGACGGGGCTTGGAGCCTTCGTACGGACCTACGACTCCTCTCTCCTCCATCATATCAACGATACGTGCGGCACGGGCATAACCGAGCTTCAGCTTACGCTGGAGCAACGAGGTCGAAGCCTGTCCCATATCGATAACGCACTCGATGGCGGCATCAAGCATCGGATCACCGTCATCGTCAACAGCATCCTCGGGCAGACCGCTCTTGGCGGCCTTTTCCTTGGCGGCCTGACGCTCGATCTCCTGAATGACATCCTCGTCATACTCGTTTCTGTGGTCGGACTTAAGGTACTGAACGACCTTTTCAACCTCTGAATCACTAACAAAGCAACCCTGGATACGCTCGGGCTTGATGGCACCCGTCGGGAAGAACAGCATATCACCCTTACCCATCAGCTTTTCGGCACCGCCGACGTCAATGATGGTACGGCTATCGACCTGCGAAGAAACTGCAAAAGCGATTCGGGTGGGAATATTGGCCTTGATAAGACCGGTAACAACGTCAACCGACGGACGCTGTGTTGCAACTATCAAATAGATACCGGCGGCACGTGCCTTTTGAGCCAGGCGGCAGATAGAATCCTCAACCTCGCCGGGTGCGGTCATCATAAGGTCGGCAAGCTCGTCGATGATAATGACCATCTGCGGCATCTTCATAAGGTCGTCACGCTTCTCGGCAAGCTCGTTAAAGCCTGCGATATTACGTACATCATTTTCCGCAAACAGTTTATATCGCTTTTCCATTTCAAGAACAGCCCAACCTAAGGCACCTGCGGCCTTTCTGGGGTCGGTCACAACGGGGACGATAAGATGCGGAATACCGTTATATATGCCCAATTCAACAACCTTGGGGTCGATAAGCAAAAGCTTTACCTCATCGGGAGTAGCCTTGAAAAGGATACTCATAATGATAGAGTTGATACATACCGATTTACCCGAGCCCGTAGCACCTGCGATAAGTCCGTGGGGCATTTTGGCGATATCGGCCACCCTCTGTTCACCCGAAATATCCTTACCGAGCGCAACAGAAAGCTTGGATTTTGAACTTGAGAAGACCTGCGAATCAATGATCTCACGGATCTTTACGATGCTGGTATTCTTGTTGGGGACCTCAATACCTACGGCAGGCTTATTGGGGATAGGTGCCTCGATTCTGACACCTGCGGTAGCAAGGTTCAGAGCGATATCATCAGAAAGATTGGTTATCTTGCTGATCTTGACACCTGCGGCAGGCTGAAGCTCGTATCGGGTGACCGAAGGACCTCGGCTGATGTTGATTATCCTTGATTCAACACCAAAGCTGCGGAGCGTGTCGACCAGCAAGGTAGCGGTCGATTCAAGCTCGGCAGTAATATTTTTGGCACTTTCGGCCGAAGGCTCCGACAGCAAGGAAACGGGAGGATATTTGTATTCCTTTGAACCGGTATCAAACGAAATTGCGCTACCCTCGGGCACCTCAAAGGTCATCGGCTTTGCTTTTGAATCGGCATCGGAATTAACTTTGTTAATAATATCGGAAACATCACCGTTACCGTTTTCGGGAGCGGTGTTTTCAGCGGCCGCCTCTTCGTCGGCACGCTTGGAAATTGCCTCGGCAGTAGACTCGACGGTCGGCTTGGGAGGAATGGGCTTGGAGGGCTTCTGACCGGGACGGATATCGACGCTCATTTCGTCGCTGTCAAGGTCACGGTATTTTTTGACGACCTCCTCCTGCTGTTCCTCTATGGATCTCGGTTGTTCCTCCTCGGGCTGAGGCTCATCACCGTCAAGCGGAATATCAACATTGACCTTACCCTTTTTGCGCTCCATATGATGCTCGTAAGCATCCTCGGCAACCTGTTCGATCTTCTTGACAGGCTTGCTGACCGCCTTGAACAGCGAAATAAGTGTTGTTCCGGTCATCAGCATCAAGGTGGTAAGCACAAGGATAAGACAAACTATCCATGCACCGGGAGATTTGAACAACGCAAACATCGGGAAGCCGAGCAAAGCTCCGAAAACGCCGGTCGAAGCGTGTCCCTTATCCCAAGCAACGGAAAAGCTTTCGGAATAGTTTTTAACATCGGGCGCAATGGACAGAATATGTACAAACGCCGAAACCAAAAACACAAACACAGCCAGCTCAACAATACGCACAAGCGCTTTGCCCTTAAGCTTGTCCAATGCGAGGAACACGGCCGCAACACCCAAAAGAATGGGCGCTAAATAGCCGAAGAAGCCAAAAAGTCCAAGCACAAAATTATGCATGGCAAGCCAACCGCCCTCACCCTTGATGATGGCAGCCAGCAGCAAAAGCACAGCCGACATAAACATTATGACCGAAGCAACGTGCCTTTTGGCAGAAGAGGAATTCTGATTTTCCTCCGGTTTCTTGGGTGCGGTATTGCCCGTTCCCTTCTTGGTTGAATTGTTCTTTTTCTTTGCCATTATGTAACTCCTTTAACTCTCAAAAAAATATGTACAAGGCGTGTTCACGCCTTTTCTATCATACTGTACAGCTCACCGATAACATCGGACAGCGACCCGATCTTATCGATAAGTCCGCATTCTACCGCCATTTTGCCGTCCAATACAGTACCCATATCGGTGGTAAGCTCGTCGGTGTTCATCATAAATCCCGAAAACCTTTCCTCCGTGATATTGGAATTTGTGACTACAAAATCGGTTATGCGCTTTTGCATTCTTTCAAAATA
The DNA here is from genome assembly GCA_017416345.1 of Clostridia bacterium. Lineage (GTDB taxonomy): Bacteria > Bacillota > Clostridia > Oscillospirales > Acutalibacteraceae > UMGS172. The sequence goes on from JAFQCR010000015.1 coordinate 113,505, forward strand.
ATTGAGCGTTTGCGGAACACCCAAAACCAGTCCCGTTGTTCTTACGGGATGCACCGTCATGGTAGCCGACGGCACTATAAACGAGCACTTGGCCGACACAGCCAACGGCACTCCGATCGAATGACCGCCGCCAAGCACCAGCGACACGGTAGGCTTGCTCATACCGCTTATCATCTCGGCTAAAGCAAGTCCCGCTTCAACATCGCCGCCAACTGTGTTGAGCACTATAAGCATTCCCTCGATCTTCGGGTCCTGCTCAACCGCAACGAGCTGAGGTATAACGTGCTCATATTTGGTGGTCTTGGTATCGGGAGGAAGTACTCCGTGACCCTCGATCTGACCTATTACGGTCAAACAATGGATGCAATGCTTACCGCCCTCGGGTGTAACGGCACCCGATTGCCTGATCTGCTCCCAAACACCGTCAGAGCCGTTATTCAAACCGCTGTTTTCACCGTTTTCGGTATTGTTTTTCTTGTCAGACATCAATATCCACCCTCAAATAGTGATTTATTGATATCATTCCACAAAATACACACAATTATACATCATTAGAATACCACAAATTGTGGCGCAATTCAAGAACTATTTACTATTATTTATAATAAATATAATAAAATACACCTATTTGGGCTCTTTAAATATCACTCCGTAGGTATCGCATACGGTCTTAGCAAAAATGACAGCGGTTTTATAGATATTTTCCACCATATCGCATACTCCGGCACTCGACGGGAAACGTATATTTTCCATTATAACGGGTGATATTTTTTTGAGCGGATGATAGTCGTATAAAGCATTGACAAATACGATCCTACCCGTGGAATTTTCCCGTTCTTTACGAAGTCTTGAGGCCAACCTGAACGAAACCGAACCCGAATCGGTCGAGTCGGTATAAATATTGAAAAGCTCGGCAGACTTTTCTTTTGCGCAGGAAAACGAAGGCACGTATACAATATTCTCTTTATCATTTCCGATAATACTGTATTCCCTCTCAAAGCCCGAAGGCCGAACGGTGCTACACTTGATGCCGTTGTACCGTAATGCACCGACCAAAAAAGGTATATAAACTTCCAAAACCTCACTCATAAGCCGTGAATCGGCACAAAGCGAGGAATCCTCAAACCCTTCTAATATCAATACTGAAATCACAAAGACCACCTCCATACATTGTATGAAGGCGGTCTTATTTTGTTATTTTACGGCATCAGATCTTTTCAAAAACAAAGATTCCGCTTGAAAAACTGCATTTGATGCTGTCACCCTTTTTTATGCTTCCTTCAAGTATCTTTTCGCTCAAAAGATCCTCAATACGGCTTTGGATCGAGCGCCTTAACGGACGTGCACCGTAAACGGGATCAAAGCCTGCATCAGCGATCTCGGAAATGGCAGATCTATCAAATTCCACGGTAATTTCGAGTTCTGAAAGGCGTTTTTTAAGCTGATCGAGCATTTTTTCGGCGATCTCGCAGATCTCATCCTTTGTGAGCTTTGAGAACACGATAATGTCATCAACACGGTTCAAAAATTCGGGTCTGAAGGCCGATTTGAGTTCTCCAAGCACCTTTTCTTTTACGTTGACATCGTTGTCAGAGGCGGCTTCCGTAAAGCCTAACGACTGCTTTTTCTCGGTCAGATGACGTGCACCAAGATTGGATGTCATAATGATAACAGTGTTTTTGAAATTGACCGTCCTGCCTTGCGAATCTGTAAGTCTGCCGTCCTCAAGTATCTGCAAAAGGATATTGAAAACATCGGGATGAGCCTTTTCTATCTCATCAAACAACACTACAGAATAAGGCGCTCTGCGTATCTTTTCGGTGAGCTGTCCGCCCTCCTCAAAGCCGACATATCCCGGAGGTGAGCCGATAAGTCGGGACACGGTATGCTTTTCCATATATTCCGACATATCAAGGCGGACGATGGCGTTTTCGCTGCCGAACATAGCCTCGGCCAAAGCCTTGCAAAGCTCGGTTTTACCAACACCCGTAGGGCCAAGGAAAATAAACGAACCAATGGGGCGCTTGGGGTCTTTAAGACCGACCCTGCCTCGACGGATAGCCTTGGCAACGGCCGTTACAGCCTCGGATTGACCGACGATACGCTCGTGCAAAACACCCTCCAGCTTCAAAAGACGCTCGCTTTCCTCCTCGGTAAGCTGGCTCACGGGGATTCCCGTATTAGTTGAGATAAGCTCGGCGATATTTTCGGCAGTAACCTCATTTTTATACTCAGCCGAGCCTTCGTTGTGCTGGCCTTTAACATCGGCAAGCTTTGCATTAAGCTCACGAACCTTATCACGAAGCTCGGCGGCTTTTTCAAATTGCTGCTGCTCAATAGCCTTATCCTTGGCCTCTTCGGTCTGCTTTATCTCGTTTTCAAGCTCCTTTACATCATCGGGAACGACCGAAGCGCTCAGCCTTACACGGGAAGCGGCCTCATCAATAAGATCAATGGCCTTATCGGGCAAAAAGCGGTCGGCAATATATCTTGATGACAGCTTAACTGCGGCATCAATAGCCTCATCGGTTATCTTAACCTTGTGATGCGCTTCATATTTTTCACGAAGCCCTTTAAGGATCAAAACAGCATCCTCCTCGGTGGGTTCACCGACTATGACAGGCTGAAAACGGCGCTCCAAAGCTGCATCCTTTTCAATATTTTTGCGGTATTCATCAAGCGTTGTTGCGCCGATGACCTGCAGCTCGCCTCTTGCCAATGAAGGCTTTAAAATATTGGCGGCATCAATAGAGCCGTCGGCCGATGCACCTGCACCGACTATAGTGTGTATCTCATCAATGAAAAGTATCACATCGTCGGCATTCAGCACCTCGTCGATAGCATTTTTTATGCGTTCCTCAAAATCTCCGCGGTATTTTGTTCCTGCTATCATTCCCGTAAGATCAAGAGCGATAAGACGCTTGCCTTTAAGCAGCTCGGGGGCATTACCCTCGGCAATTTTCAGAGCCAAGCCTTCGACAACAGCCGTTTTTCCGACACCGGGTTCACCGATAAGGCAGGGATTGTTTTTGGTGCGGCGGCAAAGTATCTGAATAACACGCTCGATCTCCTGCTGACGGCCGATAACGGGATCTATCTTGCCGTCCTTCGCCATTGCAGTAAGGTCACGTCCGAATTTGTCGAGCGTCGGGGTCTTGTTGGTGCGGTTGTTAGCGTTTTTATCCGAGCGGCTGTTTTTAGGCTTGCCTGTACCGGCATTACCGTCATCAGAGTTTGCTTGCTCTGACACATCAAGAACAGTCTCAAGCAAAATGGAAATATCAACGCCAAGCTCCTTTAAAAACCTGATGGCATAGTTATCACTTTCACTTAAAACGGCAATCAGAATATGCTCGGTTCCGACCGCAGTACTGCCCAAGTCCCTGGCCCTTTTGACCGAGTTTTCAATAACTCTTTTAGCTCTTGGAGTAAGATGCTCGGGCGAAAGCTTGGTAGGTGTTCCGAGACCTATATTTTGCTTTATAAGGTCGATTATTTTATCAGCATCAACATTTTCAGCGCTTAATATCTGAAACGCAACGCTGTCGGGCACCGATGCAAGTCCAAGCAACAGATGCTCGCTTCCGATATAGGTATGGCCAAAGCCTTCGGCCTTCATAATGGCAATGTTCAGAACGTCATTGGCCTTTGGCGTAAAACCGCCGAAATTATATTTCATAAAACTCATCCTTTCATTGTTTAGAGTTCAATATTTTTAAAAGTATTACGGATAGATTCTGCCCTGAAAATATCCCTCTCATTCGGCGTAATATCACCTTTGAGTCGTTTTATCATGGCAGGCTGAAGCTCGATAAACAGCTTCATCAAAAAAACCGTATCGGGAAGGCTTATAACGCCGGCTCTCAAGCCCAGCATCAGCTTGGTGATATAAGCCATCATTTCGTCGGTATTAAGCCTTCTTGCGTATTTTAAAATACCGAAGGTACGGCAGACCGAATCCTCCAAAGCGGATCTATCCATCCTCTTTAAAGCATCGTTTTCACGCTTGATGATCTCGTTTGCGATGTTTTCAAGATTTTCCAGAGCCGATTGCTCGGATACACCCAGAGTCACCTGATTTGACAACTGATAGATACCCGATTTCGACTCGCTTCCCTCACCGTAAAACCCACGGAAGGTCAGTCCCAATTTGGTGGTAAGCTCGGCTATTCTGCGAAGGTCACCCAAGCCCTCGAGCACCGGCAAATGAAGCATCACCGACGCACGTAGACCCGTACCCAAATTGGTCGGGCACTCGGTCAGAAAGCCAAGTTTTTCGCTGAAAGCAAACTTAAGCTTTTGACCGACAGCAGTTTCGATTCTTTCGCATATACCGTACGCTTCTTTAAGACATTCACCGCTTTTGAGCACCTGAATACGCAAATGATCCTCTTCACCGATCATAATGCTGACCGATTCGTCATCCGACAAAAGCAGGATCCTGCCCTCACGGTTTGCGGCAAACTTTGGGCTGATACAATGGCGTTCAACCATTGCATAGGCTTCAAGCTCACCCAAGGAATCCATATCTATTTCACGCAAATGTATGCCGATATCAGCGCTCTTTACGGAATCGGCAATCAAACGGTTGGTCTTTTTGAGCTCGGATAAGCTGAGCCTTGACGGAAAAGGTATACCGTCGATATTACGTGCGAGACGGATGCGTGTGCTTAATGCAACACTTTTATTGTTATATTCATACCACAGCATCGCTTATGCCTCCTCTGCCTTTATTTGATCTCTCAGCTCGGCCGCTTTTTCAAATTCTTCATTTTTGATAGCCTCGGCCATTCTGTCTTTAAGTTCTTTAATGCGTTGTTCTTTCGGATCAATAACAGCTTCTTGCTGTTTAGGCTGTTCATCGGATTTTGCAGGCAACGGCTTTTTACCGATATGAACCGTCTTACCGTGGATTCGGGCTATTGTGGGTGCAAGCTGTGCCTCAAATACTTTATAGCAATTAGCGCAACCAACCTTACCCGTACGGCGAATTTCATTGAAATCAGCACCGCAACAATCACATTTGACGGTAGTTTTTACGTTACCGATATTCTCATTCAATAACGACGACAGCATCTTAAAAACATCGCCGTCAAAGCTCTGTGTACCGTGATATTCCTTGGCACAATCGGAGCAAAGATACATATCTCTTACGATCCCGTTCAGCACATAATGAATATGCGAGGTCGCATTTTTCATATTACATTTCTGACAAAGCATAAGATCATCCTTTCGATTTTAGATCTGTGACAAAAGCATCTGCTTTAATATGGCGGCACGGACAGAATCACGCAAAACCACCGGTATCTGCCGCATAACGGGTATGGAAATCGCCGAATACATCAGCTTGACGGTCTTTTCGGTCAACACCCCTGCATTACAGCAGTTTTCAAGCACGATCCTTGCCGTGGCATCATCGATATCATCTCCTATTGAGTTGACCAGATGCATCAAAGCCGATCTTTCATCAAGCCGCACACGTGTTATGCGGATATAGCCTCCACCGCCACGGCGGCTTTCAACCATATATCCGTGCTCAGGTATAAAACGTGATGATAAAACATAGTTGATCTGGCTCGGAACACAGCCAATTTGTGATGCAAAATCGTTTCTCTGTATCTCGGCGGTGTTGTCCACCGACTCATCCAGCAAACGGTTTATCTCGGCAGCAATAAGGTCACTTAATCTCATATTTTTACGCTCCTTTTAAAGGTTTGCTTTTCCTTTGAGTATAGTATAGCACAAAAGTCAAAGAAAGTCAAAGTCAAATTTTCGAATTCACAAATTATTTACATTCACACATAATTGCAATTTTGAATAGAATGGCTTAGAAGACACGAAAGGAGGATAACTCAATGTGTAACGGTTTCGGTTCCGGCAACTGCTGCTGGATCATCATTCTTCTCATCATCGTATTCTGCTGCTGCGGTGGCAACGACGGATGCGGATGCAACAACAACGGTTGCTGCTAAACTCCCCTATCTTCACGGCTGACCAAACGGTCAGCCGTTTCTCTTTTTCCAATATCGTTATATTTTTCAATATATTTATATTGACTTTATGCGAATACATCGTTATTTTATAAAATAAATGTAGCATTTTATGTCGCAATGATGTATAATAATTTTGAATATATACAATATTTTGCGATTAGAGGGATACGATGGACTTTTTAAGACGCACTTGGGCTGAAATTGACCTTGACGATGCTCTTTTTAATTTTGAGCAGATCAAGCAAAAAGCCGCAGGCCGTGCCGTAATGGCGGTAGTAAAAGCCGACGGTTACGGTCACGGTGCCAATATGCTTGCCAAGCTTTACGAGGACAACGGTGCCGACGGTTTTGCTGTTTCCAACATAAACGAAGCTATCAAGCTTCGCAAGTTCGGGATCAAAAAGGATATACTTGTGCTTGGTTTCACACCGATCAAATACATACAGCAAATGTATGCCTTTAATATCACTCAGACCGTTTACTGCAAGGAATATGCCGAGCAGCTTTCCTTGGCGGCAGGTGAAAACAATTTTATGATAAAGGCACATTTTAAGGTCGATACCGGTATGGGTCGCCTTGGCTTTAACGCACGTGATAACAGCTTGAACGGCATGGCCGAGATCGAGGAATGCTTAAAGATGCCTAACCTAAAATTTGAGGGTATTTTCACACATTTCTCCTCTGCCGACAGTATTGACAGTGAGGATATTGCTTTTTCCGATAAACAGTATGCTTTGTTTTCTGACACCGTAGACCGATTAAAGCAAAATGGCCACCCCTTCAAATACGTGCATTGCTGTAATTCGGCGGCATCGGCTTTAAGGAGTGCTGATAACGGTAATCTTATCAGACCGGGTATTATCCTTTACGGTCTTTCCCCTTCTTACGGATTGGATGTCGGTTTTACTCAAAAACCGATAATGTCGATCAAATCGGCTGTTTCAATGGTCAAAACTATTCGTAAAGGCGATGCCGTGAGCTACGGCAGAACATTTGTTGCCGACCGTGAAATGATGGTTGCCACCGTTCCCATCGGCTATGCCGACGGATTCCCGAGAGCAATGTCAAATAAGGGCTTTGTTCTGATAAACGGTAAAAAAGCACCCATCATCGGCCGTGTTTGTATGGACCAGTTGACGGTTGATATAACCGATATTCAAGGCGTTGAGATCGGCACGGTCGTTACGGTTATCGGCCGTGACGGCGAAAACGAAATAACCTTTGATGATATTGCTGAAAGTTGCGGCACGATATCTTATGAAATTATGTGCAACGTTTCAATACGTATGCCACGTGTTTATATAAAAGACAATAAAACCGTTGAGGTCGTTTATTTAGGAGGTACACTATGATCAAGGAACGCTACCACAATAATATCAAGGTCAGCCGCTTGGGAACAACCAAGCCCCGTGCTTACTACGTTCCGTACGGCAGTCCCGAGGAAGCCAAGGCCAACATCCGTGAGGAAAGCAGTCGATTTAAGCTTTTGTCGGATTGCAAGTGGGCTTTCAAGTATTTTGACTCTTATGAGTACATCCCCGAAAACATCACCGATGAGGGTATCAGCCTTTCGGATTGGGACAAGATCCCCGTTCCCGCAAACTGGAATCTGCACGGATACGATCATCCCGATTACATAAATACACGCTTCCCCTTCCCTCACGACATTCCTAACGTTCCCAAAAACACTCCTGCAGGTGTGTATGCTATCGACTTCACAATATACGATGATATCGAAACGTACAGTAAATACATCGTTTTTGAAGGTGTTGACAGCTGTGTTTACCTCTACATAAACGGTCAGTTTGTCGGTTACAGCCAGATCTCACACCTGCTTGCAGAATTTGACGTGTCAAAGTACCTCAAAAACGGTAAAAACCGTATGACCGCCATTGTCACTAAATGGTGTGACGGCTCCTACCTTGAGTGCCAGGATAAATGGAGAATGTCGGGTATCTTCCGTGATGTTTACCTCCTCATCCGTCCCAAGGGTCACGTTCAGGACGTTCAGGTCGGCACCACGGTGTCCGAGGATTACCGTGAGGCCACCGTCAGTATCGATATCGAGTCGGCCATTGCCGAGGATTCTATGGTGACCCTCTTTAATTCAATGGGCGAAAAGCTTGAGACCACTCTGTTTGACGCTTCCGGTCATGCCGAGTTCAAGGTTTCGGACCCCAGAATGTGGAGTGCCGAATATCCCGAGCTTTACAAGGTTATCATCGAAAGCGGTGACGAGTTTATCACAGTTCCTTTCGGTATCAAGTCGCAGAAAATTGAGGACGGCGTGTTCTATTTCAACGGACGTGCCATCAAGCTTAAGGGTGTCAACCGTCACGACTTCAACTGCAAAAACGGTTACGTTTGCTCGGTTGCCGATCTGAAGAAGGACATCATCACCATGAAGCGGCACAACATCAATGCGATCCGCACCTCTCACTACCCCAACGACCCGAGGTTCTACGAGCTTTGCGATGAGCTTGGAATGTACGTTATGTGTGAGGCCGATTTTGAGTGCCACGGCGTCGGTTGGCCGACCTATTACAACAAACTCTTCCCCGTAAAGCGACCCGTAAGAGGCACCATTGCCGATGATCCCATGTGGGAGGATCAGATCGTCGAGCGTGTGCTTTTGATGGTTGAAAACTTCAAGAATAATACCTCGATCATCTCATGGTCAATGGGTAACGAATCGGGTTGGGGCTGCAATGTCGATAAGGCTTTACAGGAGACCAAGCGTCGTGATCCTTCAAGATTTACCCATTATGAGGATATAATTTCGGGTTCTACCGAAACACAGCTTTATCTTGACGAAATGCCTGCCTCGGTCGACACCCACAGCCGTATGTATTCACCGCCCAATTGGTGTGAAAATATGATGCGTGTCTGCACCGAGCAGAAGTATCCCAAGCCGTTTGTGCTTTGCGAATACTGTCACGCTATGGGTAACGGCCCGGGTGACCTTAAGGAATATTGGGATGTTATCAACAAGTATGACTGCTTTATGGGCGGCTTTGTATGGGAGTGGTTCAACCACGGTCTGTACGCAGGCAAGGCCGAAAACGGCAGACATAAATTCCTTTACGGCGGCGACTTCGGTGAAAAGTATCACGATGCCGAGTTTGTTTGTGACGGTCTTGTTTCCCCGGATTTAAAGCCCATGCCCGGTCTTAAGGAATACAAGAATATCTTAAAGCCGTTTGCCCTTAATCCCGTTGACCTTTCCTGCGGTATTTTTGAGCTGACCAACGGTTACGATTTCAGCTATCTTTCCCGTCTTGAGGGTAATTGGGAGCTGACCCAGAACGGTGAGGTCGTGGCCTCGGGATGCATCGGCTCTTTAGCCATTCCGCCCAGAAAGACCGAGCGCATTTCCTTGGGTTACAATATGCCTGCAACCGGTCGTTGCTTTGTCCGTGTGTGGTTCTCGTCTTACGGTAACCCCTGCATTCCCGACGGTGAGATCGTCGGCTTTGAGCAGTTTGAGCTGCCCACCGAGCAGGTCTTCCATGACAAGATGCACTACGGCAACGTTCAGTACACCGAGGATAATCTTAATGTAACTCTGTCGTCTGACCACTTTACCTATGTTTTCAACAAGGAGCAGTGCGGATTTACATCCTTGAAGGTCAACGGCAAGGAGCTTTTGAAGAAGGGTGTTACCTTCAACATCTGGCGTGCACCCACCGATAACGACCGCACACAGAAAAACAGATGGTTTGCCGCCTGCCTTAACGATTCCTCTGCTTTTGAGCGTTCTACCACCGTTTCGGAGCATGACGGTGTTGTGACTGTTACCAACAACTTTATTATGGCCGCCCCCACCAAGAGACCTCATTTTGAGGTTTCGGCCGAGTGGTCGGTATTCCAGGACGGTAACATTTCGCTCCACCTTAACGGTAAGGTCGGCAAGGGCATCCGCTTTGAGCCTATCAAGGACGGAGAGCTTGAGAACGTTTACGACGATATGTGCGATATTATCGACTACTTCCCGAGATTCGGCTTTAATATGGAGCTTGACAAGTCGTTTGACACGGTCGAGTTCTTCGGTATGGGTCCCTATCAGTCCTACCGTGATATGAACCACGCTTCTTATATGGGCAAGTTTACCTCAACTCCCAAAAAGGAATTTATAGAGTTCATCCGTCCGCAGGAAAACGGCAACCACTATAATACCGAGTTTGCCTACGTCCACGATGCATACGGTGCAGGTATTGCCGTAGTTATGGAGGATGCTCCGTTTGAATTCTCGGCAATTCCTTATGAGGCACACGAGCTTGGACAGTACAAGCACAATTTCGAGCTGCCCGAGCCCAATAAAACGGTATTCAGCATTGACTATAAGAACAGCGGTTTGGGTTCAAACTCCTGCGGTCCCCTTCTTTTGGACAAATACCGTATGAACGACAAGGAATTCACCTTCAACGTGCGTATAATTCCCACCGACAAACTACTGAAATTCCCCGAAGACATTTAAATAAATAAAATAGGCTCCCCTTGATTGATCCAAGGGGAGCCTTTGTTATACGTATTTCAAGATTTGCTGAACACTTTCAGCAATATGTGTTGCACCTGATGTTTCAAGTTCTTCTCTCGAACCAAAGCCCCACAAAACACCGATGGAATCAATACCGTTTTCCTTTGCACCGTCGATATCGTGATGGCGGTCGCCTATCATCACGACCTCAGATTTATCTTTGATATCAAGGCTTTGCAAAGCGTAGGCTATTACCTTATCCTTCGAGTTGCGACTCGCATCAAAGGTTGCCGCCGCAACAAAATCAAAATATTTCAAAAGGTCAAAATGCTTCAAGATCTTCATAGTAAACGGTTCGGGCTTGGAGGTTGCAATTATCAGCCTTTTGCCCTTATTCTTCAAGGCTTCAAGCATTTCAACCACACCGTCATATACCCTGTTTTCAAAAAGTCCCTTCACGCTGAAGGTCTCTCGGTAAAAGGCGGTGGCCTTTTCGGAATCCTCTTTTGAAAAGCCGTAATACTCCGAAAATGCATCGACCAACGGAGGACCTATAAACTTATAAAGTGTTCTTTTATCCTCAACATTTATTCCAAACTTGCTCAACGCATAAGCAACCGAATTTGTAATGCCGATCGAGGGGTCGGTCAAGGTGCCGTCAAGGTCAAAAAGCAGATATTTGTACAAAAGTATCACCTCTTTATTAGAATAACACAAAGCCCTTCGGAAATCAATCCGAAGGGCTTAAATTTAATCCTTGAAGAACTCTTTGACCTTATCAAAGAAGCCTTTGCGCTTTTTGTAGCAGTTATCGTCGGCCGATTCCTCAAACTTTTTGAGCAGCTCCATCTGCGATTTGTTAAGATTTTTAGGAATCTCAACAATTATCTTGACATACTGGTCACCGCGTCCCGAATAATTAAGACGCTGGATTCCTTTGCCCTTGAGCTTGAACTCATCACCCGGCTGTGTACCCTCGTGGATGGAGAATTTCACCTTACCGTCCAAGGTAGGCACCGTGATATCGGCACCCAAAGCAGCCTGGGTAAACGAAACGGGAATTTCGCAGAAAACGTCAAAGCCGTCACGTTCAAAAATAGGATGCGGACGAACCGTTATCTCAACCCTCAAGTCGCCGTTGGGACCGCCGTTTACACCGGCGTCACCGCCACCGCGAAGGTTCATATACTGTCCGTCATCTACACCTGCGGGAATGTTAATTTCCCTTTCGGTCGTCCTGCGGACACGGCCCTTACCGTTACACACCTTACAAGGATGATCAATTTTCTTACCCGTACCACGGCAACTGTCGCAGGCGCGTGCCGACTGCATTGCACCAAACGGAGTACGCTGTGTGACATATATCTGACCCGAACCGTTACAGGTGGGACAGGTAGTAGGATTGTGACCCTTTTCACAGCCGTTTCCGCCGCATTCAGCACAGTTTTCAATGCGTGTGAGCTTTATCTTCTTGTTACAGCCCTTTGCGGCCTCCTCAAAGGTCAAAACGACCGACGTTGAGGTATCGGCACCTTTTCTCGGTGCATTGGGATTGGCACGCCGTCCGCCACCGAAACCGCCGCCGAAAAAGCTTCCGAAAATATCGCCAAGGTCACCGAAATCGCCGAAACCGCCGCCGTAGCCACCGCCGCCGGCACCGTAATTCGGATCGACACCTGCGTGACCAAACTGGTCGTATCTCGACTTCTTTTCGGAGTCAGACAAAACCTCATATGCCTCGTTTACTTCTTTAAAGTTCTTTTCGGCCTCGGCATCACCGGGATGAAGATCGGGATGATATTTTTTAGCCATCTTTCGATAAGCCTTTTTAATTTCATCATCACTTGCGCTCTTGTCTACTCCAAGCACTTCATAGTAATCTCTTTTATCTGCCAAGTGCTTATCCTCCTAAAAATATGTAAATACAAAAACATCTGTCATCCTGAGCAAAGCGAAGGATCTTTAACACCATACTTAAAACCAGCTCAAAGTAAGATTCTTCGGTCACTTCGTTCCCTCAGAATGACAGGATAATTTACATTTTTACAATAATTTATTTCTTGGTATCGTCAACGTCGGTGAAATCGGCGTCATAAACGTTGTTGGGGTCACCGTTGCCGTTGGGTGCACCGTCGGTAGGTGCCTGACCTGCGGCCTCCTGGGCAGCCTTGTAGACCTTTTCGGAAACAGCGTAGACCTTCTTCTGAAGATCCTCTTGTTTTACCTTAATAGCCTCGGTGTCGGTACCCTTCAAAGCCTCTTTCAGAGCATCGCAAGCGCCCTTAATATCGGTCTTTTCTTTCTCGGTCAGCTTATCGCCAAAGTCAGCAATGGTCTTTTCGGAGGTATAAACAAGCTGGTCAGCGTTGTTGCGAAGATCAGCCTCCTCACGGCGCTTCTTATCCTCTGCGGCATACTGCTCGGCCTCTTTAACAGCCTTATCGATATCGTCCTTGGACATATTGGTAGAAGAAGTGATGGTGATGGACTGCTCCTTACCGGTTCCGAGATCCTTCGCCGAAACGTTTACGATACCGTTGGCATCAATGTCAAACGAAACCTCGATCTGGGGTATACCGCGGGGTGCGGGAGCAATTCCGTCGAGCTTGAATACGCCGAGGGTCTTGTTGTCTTTTGCGAACTCACGCTCACCCTGCAAAACGTGAACCTCAACCGAGGTCTGACCGTCAGCAGCGGTGGAGAAGATCTGGCTCTTGTTGGTAGGAATGGTGGTGTTGCGCTCGATGACCTTGGTGCAAACACCGCCCATGGTCTCGATACCCAAGGACAGCGGAGTAACGTCGAGAAGCAGAAGTCCCTTAACGTCGCCGCCGAGAACACCGCCCTGCAAAGCGGCACCCAAGGCTACACACTCATCGGGGTTGATGCCCTTGAAGGGATCACGGCCGATAAACTTCTTGACTGCCTCCTGAACGGCAGGAATACGGCTGGAGCCGCCAACCATCAGAACCTTGTTGATCTCGGAGGTGTTAAGACCCGAATCAGCAAGTGCCTGACGAACGGGACCCATTGTAGCCTCAACAAGATCTGCAGTGATCTCGTTAAACTTGGCTCTGGTCAATGTGCCCTCATAGTGCTTGGGACCGGTTGCGTCTACGGTGATAAACGGCAGATTGATGTCTGCGGTAGTCATGCCCGAGAGATCGATCTTGGCCTTTTCTGCGGCTTCCTTGATTCTCTGCATAGCCATCTTATCGGACGAAAGGTCAATACCGTTCTGTGCCTTAAAATCAACAATGATCCAATCCATTATACGCTGGTCAAAGTCGTCACCGCCGAGACGGTTGTTACCTGCGGTAGCAAGAACCTCCTGAACACCGTCACCCATCTCGATGATGGAAACGTCGAAGGTACCGCCGCCAAGGTCATAAACCATGACCTTCTGGTCATCTTCCTTATCAACACCGAAAGCAAGAGCTGCTGCGGTAGGCTCGTTGATGATACGCTTGACCTCAAGACCTGCGATCTTACCTGCGTCCTTGGTTGCCTGACGCTGTGCATCGGAGAAGTAAGCAGGAACGGTGATAACAGCCTCGGTAACGGGAGCACCGAGGTAAGCCTCTGCATCAGCCTTGAGTTTCTGCAGAATGATAGCCGAGATCTCCTGCGGAGTGTAGTTCTTTCCGTCAATATTTACGTTGTAAGCAGTACCCATTTCTCTCTTGATAGAGATAACGGTTCTGTCGGGGTTGGTGATAGCCTGGCGCTTTGCAACCTGGCCGACCATTCTTTCACCGGTCTTGGAGAAAGCAACGACCGACGGAGTTGTTCTTCCGCCTTCAGCGTTAGGAATAACGACAGCCTCGCCGCCTTCCATAACTGCTACGCAAGAGTTGGTAGTACCAAGGTCAATACCTATAATCTTTCCCATAATAAAAACCTCCAAATAGATTTATGTTTGTTAATTTAAATCAGTTTATCTTCAAAGCAAAAGCCTTAAATTCAAATCAGTTCGCAACCTGAACCATTGCAGGTCTGATAACGGTGTCACCTATTTTATAGCCCTTTTGTAAAACAGAGCTGATAACGTTTTCACCAAGGTTTTCGTCCTCGATGTGCATCACAGCCTCGTGAAGCTGAGGATCAAAGGTCTCCCCAACCTCACCTATTGCAACCAAACCAAGATCGGTTACGGCATCGGTCAGCATTTTGACGATCATCTCAACGCCCTTGGCGTAGTCGGCGCTGTCCTTATCGGCGGCATTTGCACGGTCAACATTATCAAAAACCGGCAAAAGCTTCTTTAAAAGATTGGCCGAAGTAAACTCTGCGGCGGCTAATTTTTCTTTTTCGGTGCGGCGCTTGAAATTATCAAATTCAGCCGCAGTACGCAAAAGAAGATCCTTTTGCTGCTGTAGCTCCTCTTGAAGCTTTTTCAACTGTTCATCATTGGCAGCAGACTTTTTAGGTTTCTTTTCCTTTGTTTCTGCTGTATCCTTTTTCTTTTCAGCCAAAGTAAACATTCCTTCCAATATATATTGTTACCGATCGGCGGTAAATAACAAAATTATTCTTCCAGGTCTCTCATTGCCTGGGTCATAACGGCACCGAGCTTTAACGCAAAATACTCAACTGTCGGCACCAACTGCTCATAAGCCATTCTGACGGGACCGATAACACCGATTCTGCCGATATCGGCATTACCAAGGCGGTACTTTGCCACAACAAGGCTTGACGGTGACATTTCGGCCACATTGGTCTGGTCACCGAAGATTATCTCGATATCGTCAGTCGTTTCGGCAAGCAGAGAAAACAGCTTATCCTGCTTTGTGAGAAGGCTTAAGACCTCACGTGCATCGTTTTCATTCTCATAGCACTTAACAATGTTTGATTCACCTTTAACGTGAACACTTTTGGCCTGAAGCTCCTCAACCATTTCAAAAACGCTGGATAAAAGCGGCATCAAAAACAGTGAAAGGTCACCTGTTCGGGATACAAGCGCCTGCAGAAGCAGATTGGAAAACTTGTTAAGCTCGGTTCCGATAACGTAGAATGACAAAAGCTTTTCAAAATGCGATAAAACATCGGGTGCGAGATTAAATGCACTCCGACAGATGCGGCTTCTCGCCTGACCGTCGGAGGTAATGAGCAAAAGCAACACGGTTCTGCGACCCATTGGCAGTATGTCGACCCGTTTGACAACGGTCTCCTCTTTTGTGACGGTAGCCATCAAGGTCGGGAAGCCCGTAAGCTCGGACAAAAGCTGACCTGCAATAGATGCAAGATTTTCGGGATCCTTAGCCGCATCGGCAAGCATCTTATCAATGATAAGCTGAAGGTCATACGGCACTTCTCGGCGGTTCATAAGCTTCTCAAAATAGAAGCTGTAGCCAACACTTGTGGGCTGTCGACCCGCAGATGTATGCGGTTGGCTTAAAAAGCCAAGCTCGCACAGCTCACTCATTTCGTTACGCAGGGTTGCAGGAGAAACACCGAGACCGGTAAGTTCAAGCAAAGACTTTGAGCCGACCGGCTCACCCGTCTTGATATAATACTTGATCAACGATCCGAGTATTATCTTCTTGCGGTCACTAAGTTCCATCCCGTCCCCTCCTTTTCGTTTTAGCACTCTATGCATTCGAGTGCTAACAACTATATATTAACACAATTTTTCCGTTTGTCAATAGTTTTTCACAAATTTTTCAAAATTTTCTTTGACTTTCTCTGACCTTCGTTAAATTAAATAAAGACGAAGCGCTGAAACGGATCAGTTCTTCGTCTTTGTTTATCAGTTATTCTTCTTGTAGGATTCGATCATTTTGATAAACCAACGGCCGACGTCGTGGTTATATTTTGCCAGCGACCTTACCGTTTGCTCGTTACAATTTTTATAGCTTCCGTCGGTCTCAAAGGTAAAATCGCCCTCATACCCTATCTCGGCCAAGGCAATGCAAAGGTTTCGCCAATTGATTGTGCCGATGTTTGGCGTTTCGGGAATCATATGGGTATCAAGACGGGTGTCGTTATCGTGCAGATGCAGGCATTGCACACGCTTGCCCATTGCCCTCAGATATGCGCTCGGAGTTTGCCCCACAAGGTTAGCGTGACCGACATCAACACAAGCAACAATGTACTCGCTTTCCAGCGAATCTATATAATCGATATGCTCCTCGGGTCTTGAGCAGACGCTCGGTGCACAGTGACCCAAAACGGGTCCTACCGCAAATTTCCATTGGAACAGATTCTCAATTGCTATCTTTATATTGAACCTCTCGGCATAAGGAATGAGTGATTTATAGAAATCATAGTTTACCTTTTTCAATTTTTCGGGAGCGCCGTATTGATTATAGTCAATGTGCAGATTAGGATGCACAACAATAGCCTTTGCACCAACCGTTGAAGCTATCTCCATACCCTTTACAATAAGCTTAAAGGCTTCGGCAGTTTCTTCTTCATTATCGTAAGAGGTTGGATAAAATGCATGAGCCTGGTTTATAACCATACCCTTTGAATAAACATATTCCTTTATTTCCTTGGCTTTTTCAAGATAATCGTCACCAACAAAGTGACCGTTTTCATCCTTGACCGAAGTACACAAGGTTAAGTCAATCGCATCAAAGCCTGCCTCGGCAAAAATATCAATTGTTTTCAAAAGTCCGAACTTTTCTTCAATTGTGTGGGTATTTATACCTAAAAGCATAATTTTCTCCCTTACTTCGTTGTTTTGTAATGCTCAATTCTACTAATCAAATAGCGGCCGATATCGTGCAGCTTTTTGGCAATGGCATCGACGGTGTGCTCGTTGGCATTTTTAAAGATATTTATAGCCTCAAAGGTGAAATCACCCTTATAATCGATCTCAGCCAAAGCCTTGCAGACCTCTTCCCAATCAATAGTCGACACATACGGTGCCATAGGTTCAACGTGGTTATCCTCACGGCCGTTGTTATCGTGAACGTGCAAAGCTCCCAAGCGGTCGTGGCCAAGCTCTCGGATCATATTCTGCGGCAACTGCCCGACAAGTCCGCAATGACCCAGATCAAGACAAGCGGTGATCCACTCTGAATCCAGCATATCAACATATTCACAGAACTCGGGCCCTCTTGAGCAGGTGCTGTCAACAATAACCTTGCTGATCTTACCGTTCTGCCACATATTCTCGGTTGCAACAGTTACACCGTACTTTTCACAATACGGAATCAGCGATCTGTAAAATTCAAGGTTTAATTCCTTTAATATATCTGCATTGTTACCGTCTAAATAATAAAGATGCTGTTTTGGATGAACAACAATGACCTTAGCCCCTATAACAGACGCTATTTCAATACCTCTGACGATTCTGTCATATGCCGTTTGTGTTTTTTCGTCATCGGCATAAGACGACGGATATACTGCGTGCACCTGATTGAAGAAAACACCGTTTTCCTTTGCCACCTCAAGCAAATGTTCGGCAACCTCTCTGTAATTATCTGCATTACAAATATGGTCATCGTTTCGCATCAGGCTAAGCGAAAGGTCAATGGCATCAAAGCCTGCTTTAGCAAGTATCTCAATTGATTTCTCGTAACCGAACTTAGAGTTTAACACACCGGTAGTTGATGAAAGTATCATAGTCACTCACCTCTTGAATCATACAATTATAATACTACATAGGTAATACAAAAACAAGTCTATCTTGCATTTTTAGCGGAACAAAATTAAGATTGTTAAAATTTTGAAAATCTTTTCATTTTTATTGTGTTAAAATATTGACAAACTGATGATTTTGTAGGATAATAATGCTATATGTTTTTAGGAGATGAACTCATGGGACTTACTATTGCACAAAAAATCATTAAAGCTCATCTTGTCGACGGCGAAATGATCCCCGGCTCTGACGTTGGTCTTAAAATAGACCAGACTCTGACCCAGGATGCTACCGGCACGATGGCTTACCTCGAGTTTGAGGCTATGGGTGTTGACCGTGTAAAGACCGAACGCTCGGTTGCTTACATCGACCACAACACTCTGCAGACCGGCTTTGAAAATGCCGATGACCACAGATTTATTCAGTCTATTGCCAAGAAGCACGGCATTTACTATTCCCGTCCCGGTAACGGTATCTGCCATCAGGTACACCTTGAGCGCTTTGGCAAGCCCGGCAAGACACTTATCGGCTCCGATTCGCACACACCTACGGGCGGCGGTATCGGAATGCTTGCTATAGGGGCCGGCGGTATGGACGTTGCCGTAGCTATGGGCGGCGGTGCTTACTACATCCCCATGCCCAAGATGATCAGAGTAAACCTCACCGGCAAGCTTTCACCGTTTGTTTCGGCCAAGGACGTTATTCTGGAGGTACTTCGCATCCTCACCGTTAAGGGCGGCGTTGGCTACATAGTTGAATACGCAGGCGAAGGTGTTAAGACCTTGTCGGTTCCCGAGCGTGCAACCATCACCAATATGGGTGCAGAGTTGGGTGCCACAACCTCTATCTTCCCCTCTGATGAGATCACCAAGGCATTCCTTAAGGCACAGAACCGTGAGGAGGACTTCACCGAGCTTTCAAGTGACCCTGATGCTGTTTACGATAAGGAAATTTCCATTGACCTTTCCAAATTGGAGCCTCTGGCAGCAATGCCTCATATGCCCGATAACGTAAAGTCGATCACCGAGATCGGCAAAATGAAGGTCGATCAGGTGCTTATCGGCAGCTGTACCAACTCTTCGCTCTACGATATGCTGAAAGTAGCCGCTATTTTGGACGGCAAGACGGTCGATCCTTCCGTTTCGGTCGGTATCGCCCCCGGTTCAAAGCAGGTATTCAATATGTTGGCCGATTGCGGCGCACTGTCTAAGCTTATCGCCGCAGGTGCCCGTATTCTGGAATGTGCTTGCGGACCTTGTATCGGTATGGGTCAGTCGCCCAACTCCAAGGGTATTTCACTTAGAACCTTCAACCGTAACTTCGAGGGTCGTTCGGGTACTGCTGACGCAGGTGTTTACCTTGTCAGCCCCGAGACTGCCGCTGCAGCCGCTCTGACGGGTTATCTCACCGACCCGAGAACCCTGGATGCCGATATTGAAAGCATCCGTTTGCCCGATAAATTCCTTATTAATGACAATATGGTCGACGCTCCGGCAAGCGTTGAGGAAGCCAAGGATGTTGAGATCCTTCGTGGACCTAACATCAAGCCCTTCCCCAAGACCGAACCTCTGTGGGATACCATTGATGCCAAGGCAGTTTTGAAGGTTGGCGACAACATCACCACCGACCACATTATGCCTGCAGGCGCAAAGATCCTCCCCTACCGCTCCAACATTCCTTATCTTGCAAACTTCTGCTTCACCCGTTGCGATGAGCAGTTCCCCGAAAACTGCAAGAAGTACGGTAAGGGCATCATCATCGGCGGTGAAAACTACGGCCAGGGCTCTTCGCGTGAACATGCCGCATTGGTTCCGCTTTATCTTGGAATCAAGGCCGTTGTTTCCAAGTCGTTTGCACGTATTCACGCCGCAAACCTTATCAATGCAGGTATCCTTCCTCTCACCTTCAAAAACGCAGAGGATTACGATAAGATCACACAGTTTGACGATCTTGAGCTGCCCAATATCAGAGCTTCTATTGCCAACGGTGCAGAATCTGTCGTTTTGAAAAACAAAACCACAGGCGAAACTTATGACGTTGTGCCTATGCTTTCGGGTCGTTCAAGAGATATCATCCTTGCAGGCGGTCTGTTGGGATACACCAAGGAATCATCCAAGTAATTTAATATAAGTGAGGTAAATAAAATGGATATGACAAAGATCAACGAAGCTGTTGCTTCATTTGAAAAGCTGCTTATTGCACAGCAGGAAAGAGCCGAGAGGATCAAGCAGGACAAGGATTTTGTTGATTACGAGTCTTTGGACAAACTTATCATCGGTGTTTGCGGCGGTGACGGAATCGGTCCCGTTATCACCCATGAAGCAGAGCGTGTGCTCCGTTTCCTTTTGGCCGACGATGTAGCCGCAGGCAAGATCGTTTTCAACGAGATCGACGGTCTTACTATTGAGAACCGTGCCGCAGTCGGCAAGGCTATCCCCGATGACGTTCTGGCCGAGCTTAAAAAGTGCCACGTCATCCTCAAAGGCCCCACCACCACTCCCCGAGCAGGTGACCCGTGGCCCAATATCGAAAGCGCCAACGTTGCAATGCGTAAGGAGCTTGACCTTTTTGCAAACCTCCGTCCCGTTCGTGTTCCCGAGCAGGGCATTGACTGGACCTTCTTCAGAGAGAACACCGAGGGCGGCTATGCAGTAGGCTCTCAGGGTCTTCACGTAACCGACGACTTGGCAGTTGACTTTGTTGTTGCTACCTCCGAGGGCTGCGAGAGAATCGCCCGTCTTGCTTACGAGTATGCAAGAAAGAACAAGAAGGAAAGAGTTTCCATCATCACCAAGGCTAACGTTATTAAGACTACGGACGGTAAGTTCCTTAAGACCGCACAGAAGATCGGCGAGGAATATCCCGAGATCATCACCGATGACTGGTACATTGATATCACCACCGCAAAGCTCATCGACGAGAAGCGCCGCAGAGACTTTAAGGTATTCGTTCTCCCCAACCTTTACGGTGACATCATTACCGACGAGGCCGCCGAGTTCCAGGGCGGTGTCGGTACAGCAGGTAGCGCCAACATCGGTAAGAAGTATGCTATGTTTGAGGCTATCCACGGCTCTGCTCCGAGAATGGTTCTCGAGGGCCGTGACAAGTTTGCCGATCCTTGCTCGATGCTCCGTGCCGCAGTTATGCTGCTTTCACACATCGGCAAGCAGGCCGAAGCCGATCTTTTGGAGCAGGCTCTTGACATTTGTATGTATACCGAAAAGAAGATGTCCATCACAGGCCGTGACACCGGTTGCACCTGCACCGAGTTCGGCGACTATGTAATGGAGACCGTAAAGAAGCTCGCAAAGTAATTCTTATTATAAATTTTTCAGAGAGGAGTGCCGGATCATGAATAACAAAAGTCGAAATGTATCAAGCTCGGTCATCAAAAGACTGCCGAGATACCACCGCTTTTTAGGTGATCTTCGCTCAAAAGGTCTGGACAGGATCTCTTCCAAGGAATTATCTAATCTTATGGGACTTACCGCAAGTCAGATAAGGCAGGATCTTAACTGCTTCGGTGAGTTCGGTCAGCAGGGCTATGGCTATAATATCGAGCTTTTACAGCAGGAGATCGGTAAGATCTTAGGTCTGACCAAGCTCAAAAAAGCCATCCTCATCGGCGCAGGACATATGGGAAAAGCGCTGGCTATGCACTTTGATATGACCACCAAGGGCTTTAACCTTATCGGCATTTTCGATAAGAAGCCTTCCCTTTCGGGTCAGACGGTGCAAAATCTTCCTATTCACAGTATGGATCGGCTTGATGAGTTCTGCCGTGAAAATAAGCCCGATATGGCGATACTCTGCATTCCGAGAGGCGAGGCTCACAACGTCGCCGAAGCGCTGGTAAATTTAGGCGTAAGAGGATTTTGGAACTTTACCCATTACGACCTTTCGGTCGAATTCCCGGACATCTGCGTTGAAAATGTGCATTTGAGCGACAGTTTGATGACGCTTTGCTACAACATAAGTCAGTAATCCCAAAAAGCAAACCTCCCGATACGAAATCGGGAGGTTTTTTGATGATGATTTTATATCAGATTTTCTGCAAATAAATGCTTGAAATATAGGTTTCGGAGGAATTGGGACTTATATAATTAAAACCGGCATATTCACGGTCAAACGGTGAGTTAGCGCAGTTTGCCATGTTGGTCATCGGTTCGAGGCATATATATTCGCTTGCGTTTCCGTTAAAAAGCAGTCTGAAGCCGAATTTTTGATCGGTTTCATATACAGTTTTTATGTTTTCAGCTATATCGACAAGCTCAATTCTGCCGCCGTCACCGGTTTTATAGTGTCGGCTCAAAGCACCGTCAAGCGGAAGCTTGTCACCGTTTTTGATGGCATCTGTCACGGTGTCGGGCAAAAGTATCCTACCCGTCGGAAGATAATTTAAAGTATCCCTTTCTATCTCATCCGAAACATCGCACAAAAGTCGGACGTTTTCCTTTTTGGAGTGACTCAAAAACGGAACATTGAAGGTTGTATGAAAGCCCAGCATCACCGGCATATTTGTGTCGGACAGATTAAATATCTCAACCGTTTGAGTCAAGCCGTTTTCGCTCAAATTATATGTGATCTCAACTCTGAATTTGTGTGGGAAACCGAGATAATCCTCACAAAAGCCGCACTTGACAGTATCGGAACTAACGCTCACCACCTCAAACGGCTGTTTACTCAAAGTGCCGTGCACATGGCAGTTGGTATTAGGTTCATTTATAGGGAAAACGTACCTCCTGCCATCAAACCGGAAGCATCCGTCCGAAATTCGGTTGGCAGGAAAAAGTATCGGCATACCGTATAAAAACGAGTAACTGTCAATACTTTCTGTGTCAGGCTCACGAAGTATACTGGCATTGTATTCGGCGTTTCTCAGCCCTATACAAGTTGCACCCCTTGAAACATCAATAACAGCCTCATATCCGCCGCCGACCAGCTTTATCAAATTGCTCACTTTATCACCTTTATTTTTAACAGTTAAATCTCTATTTCTTTTGGTGTCCTCTTTTGGTAGTAATACACACGGTCAAAACCGATGCGCTTCAGCATTTCGATAGCCACTTTGAAATTGCTTGAAGCGTTTTGAGCAACATGGGCATCCGAGCCCAAGGTTATAAGTCTGCCGCCCATTGAGTAATATTTTCTCAAAATATCCTCATCGGGCATCGAGCTGTTTAAACGGTCGTAAGAGGAGGTGTTGACCTCAAGCGCTATCCCCTTTTTGACGATTTTCACGAGTATCGTATCGATAATTTGCTCATAACGTTCAAGCGTAATCCCTAAGTGGTATTTGCCGTTGATATATCTCATCGGACAGGTCAGGTGGGCAAGTATATCAAAGTCGATATCATCAACCGTTTTGAGAAGATCGTTGAAATAAATATCAAGAAATTCGTAGACCTCTTCGGTCGTGAATTTTGAAAAATCCACGCTCACATAAGGCTCAAGACCGTTTTTGTAATCAACGCAATGCACCGATCCGATAATAACGTCGTAATCGGTCAAACCAACGGTTTTCTGATAAACCTCTGGATACCGGATGCTCTCGCCTATCTCCATTCCCGAAAGTATCAGCAGCTTATCGGCATACCTTTTGTTTAATTCTTCAACCGCTTTGTGGGCATTTGCAATGGGTGTGAAAATGTCATAATCGTTATATAAAAAACAGTCCAGATGATCGGTCACAGCAAAAATCTCGGTGCCTTTTTCGATCTGCGCCAAACACATATCCTCAATTTTGCAAACCGAGTCATGCGAAAACTCGGAATGAGTATGCATATCGGCAATCATACCGTCACCCCTACACTAATATCTTCACACATTTTATCATAGCAATTTCAATAAATCAAGTGAAGCAAAATACTTATTTAACCATCGTCCACACTAAAATATCTGAGGCGGCACGGTTGGCAAAGGCAAAGTAAGGTATAAGCCGTGCAGTAAAGCCCACACGGTCGGTGGTTTTAAGCCTATACAAGCGGTCGGTCTTAGGTCTGCGCTCGGCACCGATATAAATTACTGGTGCAGGGATACCCTCCTCTTTTATGACCTTTATGGTGCTGTTTTCGATCAGCGTTATATCACGCAGGTTTTCGCCGTTGTCAAGCTCCTCCATACAGTAGACGATAGGTCCACGCTGTACGGCATAACGACCGGAATTATCCTGTGCATACGGGTTGGCCTCAATAAAATGAACCCTCATCGGCAGATCAAGCGTAACGCTGTCACCGTCGGTCAGATTGAATTTCACAAAGCCGTTTTCGGTCTTACCCTCAAACTCTACGCACCAATCGGGTACCCTCACATAAAGGGTCATAGGTTCACCGCTGTAGTTAAAGGTGATCTTTCCGTTCAAAGGATAATCGGTTTTTTGAGTCAAAACGGCTTCCTTGCCGCCAACGGTCAGCTTGGTCTCACTTTCGGCAAACTGATTGCAATAAACCGCATCACCGTCTACCGTATACATATAACGGGAAATCGACGCCAGCATTCTTACAACGTTTGGCGGACAGCAGGAGCAAGAAAACACCTTGACACGCTCACATATCGGCTGATAGGTGCTGCGTGCATACTTTTTGCGGTCGATCTCAAGCGGGTTGGTGTAGAAGAACCTTTCGCCGTCCAACGAAAGACCTGAAATGAAACCGTTATAGAAGACCCGTTCAATAATATCTCCGTATCGGGAATCGACCTCAAGCTCCTGCATTGCGCCTGCAAACATAGCAAGCGAAATTGCGGCGCAGGTCTCATTATAGGTATCGCTGTTGGGCAGGTCGTATTTGCAAGAAAACGTCTCTCCCCTATGGTCGGCACCGATACCGCCCGTAACGCTCATTTTTCTGTTGACGATATCATCAAACAAGCGGTCGCAAGCGGCCTTCATTTCGGTATCGCAGTCACGTTTTGCAAGCATCGCCATTGCGGTGTAAAGATAGCAGGCTCTGACCGAGTGACCCACCGCCTCGGAAAGCTCTCTCAAAGGAAGGTTGCTCTGAAAATATGCACTGTTAAAATGAGGGTGTGCATTCTCTTTATCCTTCTCATTATTTCCCCTATTGTCAAGGAAAAATCTTGCAAGCTCAAGATGCTTTTCGTTGCCAAGGTAGTCGTAAAGCTTAATTAAAGCAAGCTCGATCTCCTCATGACCGGGTGTGACAAATGCGGCACTTTGCTCTTCAACAAACACACGGTATATCATATCAACGTTTTTCAGCACGCAGTTAAGCAGCTTATCCTTGCCCGTAGCCTTATGGTAAGCGATTGCGGCCTCGATCATGTGTCCCACGCAGTAAAGCTCGTGCCAATCACGGTTACAAAATATTTTTGAAGGCTCGACCGTCAGAAAATATGAATTAAAATAGCCGTCGGCACGTTGATTTGCGGCAATGTTATCCACCATTTCATCAACAAGTGCCTCCCATTCGGGCTCGGGTGACATTTCGATAAGGAATGCCACGCCCTCTATCCATTTTGCAACGTCGGAATCCCAAAAAATGTGCGGCTTGTTAGGTTCTCCCTCACGCCACATACAGCGAAGAGCATCAAAACGACCCGTTTCCTTAAAGCGATCGTACACGTGCTTTACGACCGAGCTTCGGTCAAGGTTACTGTAAAACCTCCAAAATCCGTCTTTTAATGTAGTTTTTGCAAAATCAAGATTCTTCAAGGTCAACACTCCTTAAAATAACCAAATTGACAGGGCTCACGGACTGTGTTATGATATTAGTATAAAAGACCGAAAGATCAAATTCAACCCTCTGAAGCAGTATAAAAGGAGTTAAAATACGACTATGTTTGAAGATGTTAAGTTTTCAAGTTGCGGTAAATTCGTATCGACCGACGATTGGATCCACCCCGACCGAGTGATAGATTCTTATGAAATGATCCTTGTGACCAAAGGCTATGTGTATCTGAACGAGGACGGCACCGATTACGAGCTTAAAGAAAACGACGTGCTTATTTTAGAGCCCCATAAACGGCACTACGGATACAAGCACAGCCGCAACACCGAGTTTTTCTGGCTTCATTGGCACGGCAACGCTCCCGAGGGCTTAAAGCACCGCAAGATAGACAGCCTTTATACCGTTAGCCTTTATTTCCGTCAGATACTGCAACACCTTATAGAGCCGGGTATGAGAGAGGCAACGGATTATCTGACAAGGCTTATTCTGATAGAGCTGCAATCAAACAGCACAAACCCCACTAATAACCATATTGTTGAGGAGATCGCCGCATATATCAGAGCCAATTCGCATATGGGGCTTACCGAGGCCAAGGTTGCCAAGCATATCGGCTACAACACCGACTATCTTAACCGCATATTCAAGGCGCATTATTTCAAGACTATCAAGCAATATATCAATGAAAAGCGGATGGAAACCGTCAAAAGTCTGATGCTCACTCAAAGCTATACTTTAAGCGAGATCGCCGCAAAAACAGGATTTACGGAGTACAAGTATTTTCTGAAATTTTTCAAATATCACGAAGGCATAACACCGACCGAATTTTACAAGCAATATGCCAAGATACATATCAACTCACGTTGACCAAAGCATCTTTGTCACCTTATAATATTGTTGACAATGCTTGAATTCGGTGATAAAATTTCTTAAGGAAATATTTTTTTAAGCAAGGAGTATGCGTTATGAATAATCAATACGGTGTATCGATCAAATGGTTGGCCGTAACCTCTTTTGAGATCCGTTGTAATAACCTGACCGTGGTAACCGATCCGTATATTACCGAATGCACGGGCACCGACCTGACTTGGGAGGACGTGGAAAACTGCGATATCATCTGTCTCAGCCACTCACATTACGATCACATTACCGATATTCCCCGATTGATAAATAAATTCAATCCAAGGATCCTTTGCGGTGATCAGACCGCATTGCCACTTGCAAGATGGCTTAATTACACTCCGACACTCATTTACCCTATGTATCCCGACAATGAGCTCGATTTCGATGATGTAAAGATACGCGCACTCTATGGCCGACACACCAATCTCGGAAAAGGCTTTAACGACCTGTGTGATAAGATACATGAGCACAAGCTCTGTGTCAACGACCAAGGGATAGCGTCCTTACAGCCGATCGGAAGTCTGGAATACCGCAATTTTCTATTCACCCTCCCCAACGGCACAAGGGTCTTGCTGTGGGGAAACGATCCTACGGTCGATCAGGTCAATATCTGCAAAGCAGTAAAGCCCGATATTGCAATTATTCAACGGCCGACCGGACCGGTTGGAGCTGAAAAAATGGCGGAATTTGCCGCCAGGATCGGATGTAAGGTTTTGATCCCCCATCACCACGATTTCAGCAGAGCCGGTGACAGTATATATCTCGAAAAATTCAAAGATGAATTCCTTCGCCTTGTGCCCGACGGCGTATTTATTTCACCCAAGCACGGCGAATGGATCGACTTATAGTTTTTAAATTAAATAAATAAAATGTCTGTTAAAAATCACAAAAGCATCCCGAAATCGATCGGGATGCTTTTGTTTTATGATGCATCTTTCAAGTATTCTTTTTGCGGACGGTCGAGGACGCCCGTCCCTACACTTTGCGCGGTTTCCAACATATTCTCGGCAAAGATACCGTAGCCTTGTCGGCAGTTGTTCAGAAACACGTGGGTCACAGCGCCGATAAGTTTTCCGTTTTGGATTATCGGACTGCCCGACATGAGTGTGTTAATATAGGACCAACATTTTTTCTGCATTTTTAATTTCTTCTTCGGTGGGCAGGATTTTCGGCAAGGTGTTTTCCATATTAAGCGCCGAATATTTTGATCCGGCATAATTATGATAAGGCAAAACCTTTACCGCTTTTATGTTTTTTAATGGTTTTAAGAACTCTGCAATTTTTTCAATCTGGTCAGAGTTGTATTCGGGCACAAAAGGTATACGAATTTCTATTTTTTTACCCAAAGAATCAATATGTTTCAGGTTTTCCAATATAATCTTATTGCTTTGTCCTGTGCATTTAATATGCACGTCTTCATCTATTGCTTTAATATCATAAAGAAACGTATCGGTGTATGATAAAACCTTATCAATAGACTCTTTCGACACAAAGCCACAGGTATCAACCGCTGTGTTAATACCGTTTTCTTTTAACCGTTTCAGTAGTTCGGCACAAAAATCCGCTTGGCAAAGGCACTCGCCGCCCGAAAGAGTTACCCCTCCACCGCTTGTTTCGTAAAAATCTTTATCCTCAAGTAACAGCGGTAATAATTCCTCTATCGTCATTTCTTTTCCGTACAACACCCTGGCATCTCCAAGACAACCTTCTGTGGTAAAGCCTTCTTTTTGACATTCGCCGCAACCGATACACTTATGTTGATAAAAAGCAATCTGCGGTTTAAAACTTAGGCCTTCGGGGTTATGACACCAAACACACTTTAGCGGACAACCCTTAAAAAATACCGTTGTTCTGATGCCTTCCCCATCGTGAACGGCAAAACGTTTTATATCTGAAATTAACGCTTTCATTGTATGTTCTCCGCTCTTAAAATATAAGCGTCCTGCTCTTTTTTGCTCATATTATTCCAAAGCGTGTTCCACCCGCAAACTCTTACCTGCAGATTTTTATACTTTTCCGGATTCTTCTGCGCATCACGAAGGGTTTCGGTGTTAAAAATATTAAACTGAATTGACTGACCTCCTTTTTTAAGATAGGTCATTAAAATTCCCTTAAAGATGTTGAAGCCGATTTCACCATCTACGGCGCTTGGGTGAAGCATAACGTCCAAACAAAAGGATTCGTGATAATCAGAAGGTGAAAGTTTTGTGGCTGATTCAATCAGCGCTGTAATACCGTTTTTATCCACACCCGGTACAGCGCTTGCGTTTTTAGAAAGTTCCTCACCTGCAAGTCTGCCATAAGGCAATGCGCCGGTTTTTTCACCTTGTATCACAAATGCTCGGGCAGAATGGAAGATTGCCTTATACACACCGCCTCTGCCATTTGGAACATTGTTCACCTTGTTGGCAAAATAGCTAGCCATTGCGCTTGCATAAGTATCTGCAACAGTATCGTTATTACCGTATTTATGCGTTGATTTTTTCACCGTTGCTTGCAGTAATTCATACCCTTGCCAGTTGTTTTTCAAAACCCTTGCTAACTCGGTTAAAGAGATTTCTTTTTTATCAAAAACGAACTCCTTGACCGCCATTAAGCTGTCAACTGCAC
The DNA here is from genome assembly GCA_017416345.1 of Clostridia bacterium. Lineage (GTDB taxonomy): Bacteria > Bacillota > Clostridia > Oscillospirales > Acutalibacteraceae > UMGS172. The sequence goes on from JAFQCR010000015.1 coordinate 142,761, forward strand.
TTGCAAAACCACAGTTGAGCATGGCGTTATTGTTAAATTTCACACCGCCGCCATAGCCATCTCTTCCGTTTTTAAGACTGGTTTCGATCGTTGCCGAATACATAGAAGACGGATTGACAAAGGCGAGAAAACGCTCGGCATCGTTGGTGATCTTCATACTTTGCTCGATCAGATATTCCCATTGTTTAAGGAAAGCAAAATAAAAATCTTCAAAGGTTTTTATTTCGGAAATTTCGCCCGTTTTAATA
>JAFQCR010000016.1 GCA_017416345.1 Clostridia bacterium
GTATGGAATATTACCGGCAAAGAAGAAACCGTAACGGTTCCCTTGTCCGATTATCTTAAATCAGAGTCAAAGATAAATGCGGTATATCCTTCCAATGCCGAGTGCGGTATAAATGCTTCTTCTGTTACGGTTAAGCTTGGCGCAAAAGAGGCAACATATATTGAAATTAATTTATAAAAATAAATATAAAAAAGGAAAGTGATCTTAAAACTTTAAAGGAGATTTTTTATGAATTTTATCAAGGCATCCGAAGACTTTTGTACCCTTGAAAAAAGAGTGCCCGCGCCGTATTTTCGACGTAATTTCACGGTTTCAAAAAAGCTAAGCGGAGCGACGCTTACGATAACGGGACTTGGGTATTATAAAGCATTTATTAACGGAAAAGAAATAACTAAAGGCTTTTTAGCACCCTACAGAAGCAATATAGACCATTATATTTATTGTGATAAATACAATTTGACCGATATTCTTAAAAACGGCAAAAACAGCTTGGGTATAATACTCGGAAATGGTTTGAGAAACGCTTGGGGCGGTTTTATCTGGGATTTTGATAAAGCTGTTTTCCGCGGAGCGCCGATAACGGCGTTTTCGCTCGAGCTGTCATATTCAGACGGAACAAAGGAAGCAATAATATCCGATTCTCAAACCAAAACCGCCTCTTCACCTATTTTGTATGACGATTTGCACACAGGCGAAATGTTCGACGCCCGCCTTCAAATACCAGACTGGGCTTCCCCCGATTATGAGGACGGTAATTGGAGCTTCGCGTTAAAAGCCGAAGCTCCCCGGGGTGAGCTTAAAATATGCGAAGCCGAGCCGATTACCGTTGCCCGTGAAATTAAACCCATAAAAATTTTTAAAGCCGATAATATGTATATATACGATTTCGGCATAAATTCCTCAGGAGTATGCAGGCTTAAAATTAACGGGGAAAACGGTCAGGAAATTGTTTTACAGTATTTTGAGGAATTGAAGGACGGAAAGCCGGTAATAAGCAATTTAAGATTCCGTGATTGCGATACCGTTCAAGAGGACAGGTATATTTGTAAGGGCGGAGAAATCGGGGAATACACACCGAGCTTTACCTATCACGGCTTTAGATATGTTGCGGTAAGCGGTATTACCGAAGTCCAGGCAACCGAGGAATTACTTACATATTTGGAAATGTATTCAAATATTGAGAAGGTCGGCGAATTTTCCTGCAGTGACGAAACTGTAAACAAAATTCAAGAGGCAACCGTTCGTTCGGATTACTCAAATTTCTGGTATTTCCCGACCGACTGTCCCCAGCGTGAAAAGAATGGCTGGACGGGGGACGCATCGTTATCCGCCGAACAAATGCTTTATAATATGAAACCCGAAAAAAGCCTTAAGGAATGGCTACGAAATATCTATAAGGCTATGAGCGATAAAGGGGAAATTCCGGGAATCATTCCCACCGCCGACTGGGGGTATTTAAAGGGTGACAGTATATACAACGGCCCTGCATGGGACGCCGTAATTATTAATCTGCCGTATTATATGTATATTTACCGCGGAGATACCGAGGTATTAAAGGAAGCGGCGACCCCGATTATGCGTTATCTTAATTATCTTGCTTCCACTATGACCGAAAGGGATACCTACAAAGTGGGGTTGGGTGATTGGTGTCAGGTTCGCGAAAAAGGCAACGAGTGGGGGAGACCTTCCGTTTCAAGCGAGGTTGTTTTAACAATTACGGCTTATGACCTCGCGAAAAAATCCGCCTTTATTTTCGGGGCTTTAGGGCTTGAAACACAAAAGCAGTTCGCAAAGTCGCTTGCAAGCCGTTTAAGAAAAGCCTTCCGAGATAATCTTGTAGATAAAGCAACTCTTACGGTTGAGGGCGATACCCAAACCGGTCAGGCGATGGCACTTTATTACGGAATGTTTGAGGATGACGAAAAATCCGCGGCTTTCGAGCGCTTGTTGGAATTTATAAGGCTGCGAGACGGACATTTCCACGGCGGCGTTTTGGGCGGCAGGGTTATTTACAGACTGCTTGCCGAAAACGGAGAAGCCGAGCTTGCCTATAATATGATTGTAAGACCCGATTTCCCCTCATACGGAAACTGGATTGCCAGAGGAGCGACTACGCTTTGGGAGGAATTTTATCCCGAAGAAGGAGAAGGAGATCTTGTACGTATTTCCTCTCACAATCACCATTTCTGGGGCGATGTTTCGGCGTGGTTTTACAGATACCTCGCGGGCATAAACGTCAACCCGCAAAAACAGGACGCGAATAACATTAATATTGAGCCTGTTTTTATTGGTAAGCTCGATTTTGTAAAAGCAAGCCATACCGCAAAGGACGGAACTGTCGCAGTTGATTGGAAACGCAACGGTGATACCGTTGTTATCAATATAGAACTTACGGGTAAGGTCTACGGAAAAATAATCCTTCCGAACGGCTTTGCTTTTGAGGATAACAGCCGTGAAAAAGAACTTAAAACCGCAGAATATACTGCTTTTAAGCTTGAAAAATACTAGATGTAGAAGTTATGAACAAATTTATTATGCGCAGACATCCCGCAAACCCTCTTTATTAAGCCCGAGGATTTTCCCGTTCCTGCCGACAGCGTTATGAACTGCGGTTAGGCAATGTATAAGGACAAAACCGTACTGCTTGTCGCCGCTATTTACCGCGGCCTGGTAAACGTCAAAAGAACAGGTATACACATTGCAATGAGCGATAACCGCATTAATTTTCAAATTGACCCGAACCCGCATTCATTAAACGAGAACGGATTTTCGAATGAATAATGAAAAATGAAGTCGCTTACGCTGATTAATAATGAATAATTATTGCAACTTCGCCGCTTTGCTGCTATAATACACATAAAGGTCGGTGAATCTTATGAAAGACAAAAGAAACAAAAACGATGTATTTTTAACTTTATGGATTGCTTTTGGCGTCATAGTTATTTTAGGTTTTTTTGTGTTTTCTATGATAATTGGTGGAAGTGCAGGCCTCGGTTATCAGGAAAATGGTCGTTTTTTTGTTCGTGATCACGCTGAAGTAGTCGAAGTGTCAAAAATACTATGGGAAATAAGTAATATTTGGGGTATTCTCTTTTGGATATTTATTCCGCTCACACCTATTGGTGCGTTTGTTATTTCAAATATCCAAGAAAAGATAGAACAAAGAAAAAATAGGTTTGAATAAAGAAAATCCTCGGTTTTCGATCAGTTCTTTTTCGGACACGAATGACAAAAATCCCGTTCACTTTAAGTGGGCGGGATTTTTACTTCTTACTTCTTACCTCTTCACTCTTACTTCAAAATAAAATTCGGACGGGATTTTTGGGAAGTAATAAGTAATAGGTAAGAGGTAATAAGTATTGCGGCTTCGCCGCTTTTATGCTATAATACATTCAAGGCGGTGGTATTTATTGAGAAAAATACTTGATAAAATGTTTGCAAATAAAAAATTATCTTTAATTATTCCGATGACGATAGCTTTACTTATGTATTTGCTATTAGTATTCTTTGGAACATCTGCAGATAAAACAAATTTAATGATGGTAACCCCGATAGTATCTGTAATTGGCTTCTTTGGTATTTTTTTAGTTGTATTTATTCAAGTTAAGAATTCCGTGTGTCCCGAGTGGTTTCTGAATTTATTTGAATTGATGGCTATAATAATATTCAGTATTTATGCAATTATAGGGGCTTTATCTTTTGTTATTAGTGGTTTTCAAAATTTCAACGTAGGAATATGTCTTGGATTTGTTTCTTATAGCGCAATTTCGTGGGCACATAGTAAACGCCCCAATAATTAAAGAAAATTCTCGGTTTTCAGAGCCCTTTAATTCGTGTCATTAAGTTCAAACTACCCAGAAAAAACCTCTTTATGAAAGTAAAGAGGTTTTTTCAATGATATCCGTTCCTTACGGAACGGGTGATATATCTTCGATATGATATCGCACTTCGTGCGATGGTATATGCCTGCGGCATATGACGGAACGGATATTATTATGAGCGCAGCGAATAACAAGGTTCCGGGGCACCCGCTCGAAATCTTTGATTTCGTCAGCGGGTCGGGTTCTTATATCATATTTGCGAAGCAAATGCATCATATCGTCGCAGGCGATACATCATTTCATCTTGCCCCTTCGCCGCTTTTATGCTATAATACACATAGGCGGTGGTATTATGAAACAAAATAGAAATCAAACACCGGAGTGGTATTGGAATCACGGACTTCACGATGCAAATATTATTTCAGCAACAAAAAAGGAATCCGATTGGAATCCTGATGATAATTGTTTAATATTTAAAATTGATTGCGATGGTGCTTTGTTTGAGGCGGATATAACAGAAATTCGTTTTTATAATTTCAAAATCAAAACAAATGATTTCGACATAAATTTACTTAATGGCGGTTGGTGGTTATCGGATGAATTATCTGATAAAGGTGATCACTATTTTTTGGATTTAAAATTTGATACTGCTAAGTGTAAAACCAAGCATTTGGAGCTTGCATTTAAGAAAGCAGAAGTTATTAGATTGTAAAATCCTCTGCTTTTAATCGGCTTTTTCAAGCGTGATTGATAAAAAGAAAGACACGATGATGATCGCGTCTTTCTTTTTTTGCGTATATGCGCTTTAGATCACAACACCGTTTTGATGTGCTATTTTCGGCAAAATCAAACTTTTTTAAATAAATACATAGATTTTATCCATTGTACCGAGAAAAACTAAATGCTATAATTTACGTAAAAAGTGGATCTTAGAGTATTACGGTTAATATTAGGCGAAGCCTATAATAATAAAAAACATAATTTTGAACGGAGGAATTGTTGTGTTATACATAATTGACACTGCAGATTTAGAGGCAATCAAGCATATTAATGAGTTTTATCCTGTTGACGGTGTTACGACTAACCCGTCGATAATCGCAAAAGAAAAAACCGATTGCATCGAAAGACTGCGTGAGATCAGAAGGATCATCGGCGAGGACAAGATCCTTTGCGCCCAGACCCTGCAGACCGATGCCGGGCTTATTGTTGAAGAGGGCAAAAAATTGCAGGAGGCGATCGGCGGAAACTTTTATTTAAAGGTTCCGATCGGCGAAGCAGGACTTAAAGCTACAATGGAGCTTAAAAAGCTTGGTATAGGCGTTCTTATGACGGCTATCTTCACACCTACGCAGGCTCTTATGGCGGCCAAGGCAGGCGCAGATTTTGTAGCTCCCTACGTTAACCGTATAGACAACGTTTGCGGTGACGGTGTCGGTGTTGTGGCGGAAATTGTCAATCAGTTTGACAATTACAACATAACCTCCTGCCGTGTTATGGCCGCAAGCTTTAAAAATGCCCAGCAGGTAAATGACTGTGCTTCGGTCGGTTGCCATATTGCAACCATCGGACCCGACATTTACAAAAACCTTATTTCCCATCCTCTTACCGATGTTGCTATCGAGGGCTTCAACAGGGATTGGAGATCGGTTTACGGCGACAAGCAAATTTTAGATCTTTAAAGGTGTTTGTGATGAAAGACTCTTCATTAAAACAAGCAAAAGCTGTGTATTTGACCGAAAAAGAATGCATCGAAAAAATGGCTGAATTTTTTGATGAGAATGCATATTCCAAAGCGGTTGAACTACTAAAAAACGCAGAGCGAATAGGTGCTACTGGCTGTGGACACAGCGGCATCATTTGTCAGCATTTTGCACACCTGATGTGCTGTATAGATCAGCCTGCGAAGTTTATATCACCTGCGGAGGCGGTACACGGCGGCACAGGCTTTTTACAAAAGGGCGACGTTTGCGTATTTGCTTCACGCGGAGGCAAGACCAAGGAGCTTTTGCCGATACTTGATATCTGCAAAGCAAAGGGTGTTAAGGTGATCGCCGTTACCGAGAATCTCGAGTCCCCCTTGGCCAAAGGCGCTGATGTTGTTTTAAAGCAGTATGTGAACCGTGAGACCGATAAATACAACTGTCAGGGCACTACGTCTTCGACGTCGCTTGCAGTAATATTCCACGTGCTTCAGACGGCACTTATTGAAGAAACGGATTTTAAAAATGAGCAGTTCGCTTTAGTGCATCCCGGCGGTGCAGTAGGGGAAAGGCTTAATAAATAATCAATTGAATTATAATTTGGAGGAATAAAAAATGGAGTTCAAGTTTTTTCAGAAAGAGTTAGAGTTACAGTCAAGAGGATGGATACCCACCTTCCACGATATTTCCAAGGAGATCATCGAGATCGTTAAGGCTTCCGGTGTTAAGAACGGTACAGTCACCATTGCTTCTCACCACACCACCTGCTCGGTAATGGTGCAGGAATGCTCGCACGATATCGACAGCTTTGACCTTGAATATTTACAACACGACCTTCTTGACATTATGAGAAAGATGATTCCCGACTATGTCAACGAGGGTGATTACCGTCATCCCGGCCCCATTCACTCGCAGTTCGGCCGCTATGTAAATGAGCCCGGTGATTTCACAAGCATGAACACCGACGGTCATTTGCGTTCGGTATTTTTCGGCAGAAGCGAAACCATGACCATTAAAGACGGTGAGTTGGACGGCGGTGAGTTTGCACACGTTTATTTTGTTGACTGGGATCACGTTCGTGCACGTCGCAGACAGGTAAACGTTACCGTTATGGGTATCGGTGATGCCGAGATCGACAGAAAGTGGAATAACGGTGAGGTCATAAATACTCTGCGTAAATATACCGACGAAGAAAAGGCTTTCGACGTTCACTATACCTTACAGCAACAGAGATAAGGAGCAATTATCAATGAAAAGAAAGATCAGAACTCCTTATTTTGAGGTCGGCACTAAAAACTACGTATATGGAGATCAGCTGCTTGAATATGCAATTGCGGCTGATAAGGCGGCAGAAAAATATGATATTGACGTGCTGTTTATCTGCCCTCCGATAGAGGTTCGCAGGGTTGCAGAAAACACAAAGAATCTGTTTGTCTTCTCTACATATATGGACACTCTGCGTCCCGGCAGAGGATGTGCGGATATTCTGCCCGAAGGTCTTAAAGCCGCAGGCGCTGTCGGAGTTATGGTAAATCATTGCGAAAAGCCTATGAGCTTGCCGCAGATCAAAGCCACTATCGACCGTGCCAAGGAGCTTGATATGTATGTATTCGCTTGTGCCGATACGTTGGATGAAGCCAAAGCTATGGCTCAGTTGCATCCCGATATCATCAATCCCGAGCCTTCGGAGATCATAGGCGGCGGCAACGGCTCAAGCCCGATGTCTTATGTAAGGGATTCGATCCGTGTCATTAAAGAGATAGACCCTGAGATAATGGTAGAGCAGGCGGCAGGTATTACCTGCGGTCAGGAGGTCTACGATTTCATTATGGCAGGTTCCGAGGCGGCGGGCGCTGCATCGGGCATTATGAATGCCAAAGATCCCATTGCAATGATAGACGAAATGGTTGCCGCTACACGCCGTGCGGCAGACGATCTTAAAAAACAAGGATAAGAGGTATAGTTATGGTTTATAAAAAGTCTTTGAAGCTGGAATCCAGACACCGTGCAGTATCGTTCCACGACGTGACCGATCAGGTCAAGGAGATCGTAAAAGAATCCAAGGTAAAGGACGGTATAGTTGTTGTTTATTCACATCATACCACCTGCTCGGTCATTACGCAGGAATGTGCCTTTGATATGTCTATGACAGGTCTTGAAACGCTTCAGCAGGATCTGGTAAATGTGTTTGAAGAATGGATCCCCACCTGCAGATACGAGGGTATGTATTTACACCCCGGTCAGAAGGCACTCGACTTCGCCGAAGAGCACGGCGAGGACAATTTCGGTTGCCATAATACCGATGCACATCTTCGTTCTTCGATAATAGGCAGAAACGTTACCGTTGTTATTGATGACGGTGTTGCAGATCTTGGTGAGTTCGGCAGGATCCACTTTATTGATTTTGACCAGACACGTGGCAGGACCCGTACGGTTCAGGTTATGGTTATAGGTGAATGATATGAAAAAGGTTAAAATAGGCTTTTTGCCGCTTTATGTGAAGCTGTATGATGACGGAGCCCCCAATATGAGGCTGCGCATCGATGCTTTTGCCAAAGAAGTAGCAGATCTGTTTAAAACTAGGGATGATGTGGAGCTCGTAGTAGCGGATGTCTGCCGTCTTGAAGGCGAATTTAAGGATGCCGTCACCTTGTTTGAAAACGAAAAGGTCGACAGTATGGTGACCCTGCATCTTGCGTATTCCCCGTCGCTTGAATCCGAAAAGGTGCTTAAAGGCACCAAGCTTCCCATCGTTATTTTAGACACAACACCCAACTTTGATTTTACGGGTGACGAGGACAATATTTCCATCTCCTACAATCACGGTATACACGGTGTTCAGGATATGTGTAACCTTCTTGTGAGAAACGGCAAGCAGTTCTTTATTGAGGCCGGACACTATCTTGAAAGCGACGTTATCGACAGAGTAGTCAAGCGTGTCAAGGGCATAAAGGCCGCCAAGAGCTTCAGAAACGCCAAGGTTGGTGCCATTGGCGGAGAATTTGCCGGTATGGGCGATTTCAGAGTCGCCGACAGTGTTTTTGAAGAGATCGGAATCAGATCGGTAGCATTGACTTCGGATGAAGCCCAAAAATATGTATCGCAGGTCACCGAGGCTGAAGTCGACACGCTTATCGCAGAGATCAACGAAAAGTATACCGTTTCAAACGATATACCCGAGGATTTTCTGCGTAACAGTATGAAGGGCAATCTGGCTGTCAGAAAGTGGCTGGGAGAAAATGAACTTACCGCCTTTACCGCCAATTTCCTGACCACGGGAAAGGATTTCGGTCTTTACGGTATGCCTTTTTGTGAGGCAAATATGGCTATGGAGCGCGGAATAGGTTATGCAGGTGAGGGCGATGTGCTGACCGCTGCACTTGTCGGCGCATTTATGAGCGTTTGCGACGAGACTTCTTTTATAGAAATGTTCTGCCCCGATTGGAAGAGTAATCTTATATTTATAAGCCACATGGGAGAAATGAACACAGCGCTCACGGCACAAAAGGCTCTGTTTAAAGTAAAGCCCATGAAGTATTCGGATGTTGATACTACATGGCTTTGCGGAACCTATAAAGAGGGCGAGGCAACGCTGATCGACCTGGCACCCTTGGCTGACGGAAGGTTCAGAGTAATTGTGTCCTTTGTTGAAATGAAGGTGCCCGAATGTGAAAAGTTCCGCAGTAACAGCACCTGCGGTTGGTTTGAACCCAACAAAACGGTTGCCGCATTCCTTGAGGATTACAGCAAATTGGGCGGAACACACCATTTAAGTCTTATGTACGGTGACAAGAGAAAAGTTGCCGAATCTTTTGCTGAAGCCATGGGTTACGAGTATTACGAAATTTAAAAGCAAGGGTGATTTGTAATGGTAATATTGAACGATTATGATAGAAAAGTTTACGAAAATGAACTGAAGGGCTTTTTGCCAAAAGAGTTTATTGACTGTCATATTCATGTTTGGGAAAAGGATTTCCCGCGTCAGGGCTGTTCTAATGGCGGCTCGACCTGGACAAGAAAGGTTTGCGAGGATCTGAGCGCTGAGGATCTGATCGAAAGCTTGAAAATATTATTCCCCGAGAACAAGGTTACACCCTTGGTCTTTGGCGGTTGCAGCAGAGATATCCCCACCTGCAATAATTACGTTATGAACAAGTCTGCCGAGTATGGCTTCCCGACGCTTTTCAGAACCAGCTACGATATGACCCCTGATTTTTTGGAGCAGGAGGTTAAAAAAGGCGGATTTTTAGGTCTTAAGCCCTATTTGAGTAACTGTCCGCCGTATATCCCCGCATCCGAGATCCGTATTTTTGACTTCCTTCCCAAGGAGCATTTGGAGGTAGCCAACAAAAACGGTTGGATAGTTATGCTTCACATTCCCCGTTCAAAGCGTTTGCGTGATGCCGTTAATATTGCGCAGATCATGGAGATTGAAGAAAAATATCCCGATCTTAAGCTTATCGTTGCCCATATCGGCAGAGCTTATGCCAAGGAGGATATCGGTGACGCATTCGAGGTGCTCAAAAACACCAAAAATCTCGTCTTCGATTTCACAGCAAATGTCTGTGACGATGCAATAAAGGCGTGTATCGAGGCTGTCGGTACAAAGCGGCTTTTGTTCGGCTCGGACCTGCCGATCGCATTTATGCGTATGTACCGTATCGTTGAAAACGGCGAATACTTCAACGTTGTTCCCCGTGGACTTTACGGCGATGTTTCTAACGAGGCGCATATGCGTGAAACCGATGAAAAGGACGTTACCTTTATGATCTATGAGCAGATTTTGGCGCTGAAGCGTGTTGCCACCGAAATGAAGCTTACTGACAGTCAGATAGAGGATATTATGTTCTTAAACGCCAAAAGGGTAATTGAAAGCGTGAAATAAGGAAGGCTTTAAATGGATTATTTAATAGGTCTTGATATCGGCACTACCGCCATAAAGGGCGCTGTGATGTCGGTTGACGGAAAGGTTTTGAGTACCGTTTCGGGCGGGTATAACTATTTCGGTGAGCAAAACACCAAATTGCTTGACCCCAATGAATTTTTAGAGGTGTGCTTTTCGGTCATAAAAAAACTGACCGATGCGTTAGAAAAAACTGACCGTGTGTTAGGCGTATGCTCCTGCTGTGCAAGCGGAAATCTTATCCTGCTTGATAAAAACAGCCAACCCATTATACCCATAATAGGCTGGCAAACCACCGTTGACCAAGAGGATATAGACGCATTTTTAACACAAAAGGAGCAGGACGGCTTTTACAGTATTGTCGGTTGGCCTTTAAGACTAAGGTTTCCTGCCGCATATTTGATGGCATTGAAAAAGCATTTCCCCGAAAAGCTCAACAATGCCGCAACGGTTGCCATGAGTGCGGAATACTTAAATTTTGCTCTCACGGGTAAATGGGGCATATCGCACTCTATGGGAACACCGTTTTTCCTTATCGACCAGGAAAAGGGTGTGTATAATAAACCGCTTTTGGAAAAGCTGGGGATAAGTGAAGAAAAACTGCCTCCCATTTACAGCAAGGGCACGGTTTTGGGCAATGTCAAAAACGATATTGCCGAAAATTTAGGCCTTTCGGGCGACACAAAGGTGGTTCTGGGAAGCTTTGACCATCCCTCCGGCGCTATGGGCGCAGGTGTTTTTGAAGAAGGAGAAATGCTCCTTTCCTGCGGCACCTCATGGGTGGAATTTTTCCCTGTGTCCTCACGTGAGTTTGCAATTTCCACTAAAGGACTTGTAGACCGATTTATGCTTGACGGTTCGCCGTATTGCGTGATGAAATCCATTACAAGCGTCAGCGAAAAGATCGACGCATTAAGGCATCACTATCTCGGCGATATATCCCATAAGGAATATGATGACCTGGCAAAGCTTGCACCGCTTGGCAGTAACGGCTTGAGATTCGGATTTACCGATGATGACTATAACATCGGCGGTAAATACTCCCAAAGTGATATCGCAAGAGCTATTATCGAGGGTGCGGCCTTGATACTCAAGGAGAATCTTGAGGAGCTTGAAAAGTGTGGCTTGAGAGCAGAAAAAATCACCATGATAGGCGGAATAAGTAATTCTGCCGTGTGCGTGAAGATCGTGTCCGAAATACTGGGAGCGCCTGTCGAAGTTGCAAACGGTCAGGCCGCAGGTGCCATCGGCTCCGCAATGCTTGCCGGAATCGGAGTTAAGGTCTACAGCAACGAAAAGGATGCTTATTCAAAGATCCACAGTTAAGCAGCAGAGCAGCATCCGATAATTTTCCGTTTAAACGGAAAACGTTTGATTAAAAGCAAAAAGCCGTGAATTTTCACGGCTTTTTATTTTTATTCATCTTCTGTATATTGCATAATATCTTCAACATTACATTTTAAGATCTTGCAAAACATTTCTATTGTATGAGTGCTGACACTTTCATTTCGTTTAAGTCGGGTAATTTGTCCGGGGCTGATTCCGTATTTTTTTATAAGCGTATATTGAGTAATGCCTTTTTCTTTCATAGTATGCCATAATCTATCATAGGAAATCATATTTTTTCAATCCTCCTATTGACATATTAACCGATTATGGTATATAATCATATTAACCAATATCGGTTAATCTTATGTGAGGGTGATGCTTATGGGTAAAATACCGATTTCTTACAAGGCTTATGAAAATGGGTACAGGATCCCTATGGGGATCTGTCTGACAATAGGCGGCTCTGCTTTGCTGTCGGGTCTGGTCAGTGAGGAAGTCGGCGTCATAGTTTTAGGGGTTATTTGTTTGATCCTGTTTTTTGTATTCAAATACTTGAACTATGCTGCTGCCAAAGAAGAGACAGAAGAGGCATTGAACGCTGAAATGGAATTTTTTAAAAAAGAGGTAGAGACGGTTATCAATAACAAAGAATTAGACGATATGGGAAAGATCGGAAGAATTATTGAACTGTCAAACGAAGGAAATGTTTATGCAACATTACTGTTAAACGATTTAAACAAAAGAATGGAAGAGGATGAGTAGACTATGGAAGCGAAAGATTTAAGATACACGGTCAAGGAAATAAATAAAATAATTGAGTATTATTTGGGTACGCCTAAAATATACAAGTATTGCTATGAGAATTCCAAGGAGTTTAAAGGGTTTATCGATAACATAAGTGACAGCAGAAGGAAGAAGATCAAAGCTATGCATATTGGATACCGTGCTGCTCATTCAAGTGAAGCTTTAGCGCATTTGGGAACCTTTGGCTTGAGTTTTTTGGGTAAAAAATTGGCAGACAATAAAGAGTTCAAAAAGCTGGAAGCAACAATAAACAGCGATGAATTTAAGACCTTGTTTAAAAACTTCGATGCGGTTTTGGTGTTGAACGGGATAGAATGGTGCAACGAATAAGCCGATATTTAAAATATTCTATCAAAAATATTAAGCCCGAATGATAAAATTCCGAATGTATAAGCATTCGGAATTTTTTTGTAAATGTGTTGTGCGGCTGAGGGGTGAAGGGGTATTGCACCTTAACCACGTTTGTGATATACTAAACCACGGCGGTGATCTTATAATGAGAAAGTTACTCGACAAAATGTTCAAAAACAAAAAGCTGTCCGTAATTGAATGGAGCGAAAAATGAAAACACTTTTGAATAAGATTTTAAAGGAATGTCGGCCGTACATCAAGCAAGGAAGGCTTGCGAGCTATATTCCCGAGCTTCTGAAGGCTGATAAAAAGGAGTTCGGCATCTGCGTAGTCAGCGCCGACAGTATGGATTTTGCAGGCGACTACGATAAAAAATTCACCATGCAAAGCGTCATCAAGCCGCTTATCCTTCTGATGGCTCTGATGGACAACGGCGAGGAGCCCGTGCGTCAGCTTGTCGGTGTTGAGTCGACAGGCAAGCCGTTTGATGCCTTCAACTACAGCGACCTTGCGCTCAAAAGGGAGCACATCAACCCCATGATAAACACGGGTGCTATTGCGCTCTGCTCGTTGATAAAGGGCATTGATTACCGTAAGAGGTTTGACCGTTTGCTTGAGTTGACCCGAAAGCTCAGCGGCAACCCCGAGCTTGAGGTCGACGAGCAGGTCTACGCTTCCGAAAAGCTGACGGGAAACAAAAACCGTGCGCTGGCCTATATGCTCAAGGCCTACGGAATGCTTGAAGACAACGTTGAGGATGTGCTTGACTGCTATTTCAGAGGCTGCTCGATCAAGGCCTCGGCGGTCGATTTAGCCAATATTGCGTTGGTGTTTGCCAACGGCGGAATCGACGTTAAAACGGGTGAGTATATGTTTGATAAAAAGTACGCACGGTACGTCAACGCCGTGCTGATGACCTGCGGTATGTACGATGGCTCGGGTGAGTTTGCGCTGAATGTCGGTGTACCTGCCAAAAGCGGTGTCGGCGGAGGAATCATGGCCGTCGTACCGGGAAGAATGGGCATCGGGCTGTATTCTCCTGCGTTGGACTCAAAGGGCAACAGCATTGCGGGCATCAAGGCTCTGGAGCTTTTGAGCCGTGAGCTCGACCTGAGTATTTTTTAAAATCGATCTGAAAGCGTGGACATCCGTGTCGGAAGCCCACGCTTTTTGCGGTTTTGGTACAGTAAACTGACAAAACAGAGGCCTGCCGAAAAAAGTTTTACGAAAGTTGTAAAAAACATCAAAATATACTTGCATTTCACAATTGCAAATAGTATAATGAATACAACAATGTGGAAATTTGCATAGTTTTTTATCGGATGCGTTGATAAAAGTGTGCATTCGGTCTTAAAATGTGTCGGCTTCTGCTTTGACCCGGCGTTAGTGTTGCCGTAAATTTTTTCAATATTTTGGGAGGTATACTATGAAAACTTCAGTTTTCAAGAAGGCAGTTGCACTTGTTGTCTGTGCTTTGATGCTGTTCAGCACCTTGGTTATTTCGGCAGGCGCTGCAACTGTTGCTACCCTTACCGTCGCTGCAGACGGTGATTCCTATAATGTGGGTGATACCGTAAAGGTCACCGCATCCGTTTCGGACGCAGGCTCGTTCCAGTCGATGGGTCTTACCATCGCTTACGATGATGTGCTTGAGCTCGTTGGCGGCGGCTGGCTTGCCGAGGATGCCGTTATTGCAGACTATACTGTCGGTAACGCTAAAGCTGCTATGACCTTTGAGGCAGACACCGCTTTTTCGGGCGATGTATTCTACCTTGAGTTTGTGGTTCTCGAGGCTGCGACCTTTGGCGATTACAATGTCACCTTGACCCCCGTCATCAAGACCGAGGCCGGTGCTGTTGTTGAATGTGCAGCAGGTACCGCTACCGTTACCGTTGCCTGTGCACACGGTATGGGCGATGTTGCCTATGATGATGAGTACCACTGGGACGAATGCGCAGATTGCGGCGAGGACCTTAACAAGACAGCACACGAGTTCGACAATGCATGTGATTCGACCTGTAGCGGTTGTGAATACACCCGTGAGGTAGGCGACCACGTATATGACAATGCTTGCGATGCTGATTGTAACAACTGCGGCGCTATCCGTGAGGTAGGTGACCACGTATACGACAACGCTTGCGATGCTGATTGTAACAACTGTGGCGCTACCCGTGAGGTAGGCGACCACGTATATGACAACGCTTGCGATGCTGATTGTAACAACTGCGGCGAAGTCCGTGAGGTTGGCGACCACACTTGGGGCGACTATGATTACGACGATGACGGTCACTGGCAGACCTGCGTAAACGGCGATGCCACCACCGAAAAGACCGGCCACACCTATGGTGATTGGATCGTTGAGACCCCCGCAACCAACACCACTACCGGTGTCAAGTACAGAGAGTGCGTTTGCGGCCACAAGGAGACTGCTGTTATTCCCGCAACCATGAAGTTTGCATCTGCAACCTTGACCCTTGAGAGTAGCATTACCATCAACTACAAGGTTAAGCCCGAATATTTCACCAATTATGGCTATACCGACCATTATGTAGTATTTACATTTGACGATGACAACGGTGTGCCTTATGATACCGTTGTGTCCGATTACCGTATTGAAGGTACCGGTTCTTCTCAGCGTTATGTTTTCGAGTTCAACGGAGTTAAGTCTTTCCAGATGACTCAGACTGTTGTCGCAACTCTTTATGCAACCTACGACGGCGAGCTTTATTCAAGCGCACCGCAGGAGTACAGTGTAGCAACCTATTGCTACAACCGTTTGGAAAAGTCTGATGATGAGGTATTCAAGAGCTTGATCGTTGACCTTCTTAACTACGGTACCGAAGCACAGTTGCTTTGGAAACATAAGACCGATGATCTTGCCAATGCAGCCTTGACTCCTGAGCAGGCAGCGCTTGGCAGCACAACAACCAGAGATTATGTTGACAGTCTCAACACTACTCATGCTACCATCAGCAATGCAACCGCAACTTGGAAGTCGGCTTCTCTTATCATGTATGATGCAGTTATCATTAGAATGAGATTTATCACCGACGATATCAGCGGTATCACCGCTAAGATCACCAACGACAACGGTGATGAGTGGATCGTGAACAATGAGGATATTGTTTGGAATGCTGATGCAGGCAGATATGAGGTTTACTTTGATGGTCTGTACGCTATGGAAATGAGTGATGTTGTATACTTCACTCTGTACAGAGACGGTGTAGCGACCAGCAACACCATCGCCTACAGCATCGAATCTTATGTTGCAAGAAACACCAACGCAAGTCAGACCGCTCTTCTTGAGGCTATGATGAGATACGGTGATTCTGCAGTTAAGTATTTTGGTTAATTAAGTTAGAGATTGGCGTGAGCCATTTATCTATAAATTTTATTCGGAGGTGAATTCAATGTTCAAGAAACCCGAAGCAGAGATCGTTTTGTTTGCAGCTCAGGATATCGTTACCACTTCTGGTAATCAGCCCGGCAAGGGAGAGACCGAAGAGGACGAGTTCTAATTTGTTTGTATAATTTTACAAGCTTGTGAACAATTTGATTTGCGCAGATCAAATGAGGATGGGTCTTTGGATCCATCCTCATAACCCTATTATGGGATGAAAACTATTTATTATTTTGCAGGTTTATTATGGCATTATATAAAATTGCGGATTTTATTATTGACATTCAAAACAGATTCGGCTACATTGAAAAGCAATGTGCCGAATATAAATATGACGGCGACGGTGCGGCTGATCTTACCGTCAAGGTGACCGATGCCGAGCTTGAGGCGGAGCGCAAAATTGCCGGTGACGGCTATTCGCCCGGCTATCTCGAAAGCATCTGCGCTTATCGCCAGATAGCAATGAAGCTGCCCGAAAACGATGCCCTGCTTATGCACGGAGCAACCTTTGAGCTTGACGGCAGAGGGATCATTTTCATTGCACGTAGCGGTGTCGGAAAATCTACCCACACTTTTGCTTGGAAAAGGCTTTACGGCGATAAAATGACCGTTGTCAACGGTGACAAGCCTATCATCCGTTTCTTTGACGGGGTGCCTTATGCTTACGGAACACCGTGGGCAGGCAAGGAGGGCTTGCAGACTAACACAAGTGCACGTTTGACCGATATCTGCATACTTGAGCGCGGTGTGGATAACAAGACAGTAAAGGTCGAGCCTGCCGAATATCTCGACCGGATAATGCAGCAGATCTTGCATCCTGCCGACCCTGTGGCGGCGCTCAAAACGCTTGAATTGGTGGACGGTCTGGCGCAAAAATGCAATTTTTGGAATATAAAGTGCAACATTTCGGATGAAGCCGCCATCGTTTCCCACGATGCGATATTCGGTGATCAATGCGAGGAGAGTTGAACACAAATCGGTTTTGGAATGTATTTTTTCGCCTATACTTCCTCGAATTTCACGGATATACGCTCGTATTATCCGTAAAATTCTCGTTGCCTCAACAAAAAAATACTATTAAAAACTGTTTCACACCTCGCGACTTGAAAATTTTGAGATACAAATTTTGAGATACAAATTTTTATTTTGAGCGCCGATATACCGGCGTATATCAAGCGAAAAAGCGGAATTTTAGCCAAAATTGGCTGTTGCGAGGCGTTTCGGGTTCGACTCTCCTCGCACTCAGGTACGCAGATATGTCATTCCGAGCGTTGCGAGGAATCTTTTCGATCCGTGGCAAAGATCCTTCACTTCGTTCAGGATGACCGAAACATAAATCGAGGAGTGCTATTATGAAACTTAAATATAAATTCGTTGTAAAATCGGTTGCGGGTAAGTCGGTTGCGGTTGCTATCGGTGACGATAACGCAAAATTCAACGGTATGGTCAAGCTTAACGAGACGGGTGAGGTCATATTCAATATGCTCAACGGCGGTGATACCACGGCTGACGACATTTCTGCGGCTTTGATGGCCAAATATTCCATCGATAAGGCTACCGCCGATGAGGCGGTCGACGGCTTTGTCGGCAGTCTGCGTGCAGGCGGTCTGATCGAAGAATGATGGACCAAAAGATTGAAGAAATCATCCAAAGAGACGGCTTTGTGCTTGAAATGACGGTGGGGGACAGTATGGAACCGATGCTCAAAAACCGTCAGAACCCCATAGTCATCGAAAGGGTGACCGAACGTCCAAAAAAGCACGATGTTGTGCTTTACAAAAGGGACTCGGGACAGTATGTTTTGCACCGTATCGTCAAGGTGCGGCCGAATGACTACGCCATTCGCGGCGATAACCGTCTTAATACCGAATACGGTGTTTGCGACCGTCATATCATCGGCGTTTTGAAGGGATACTATATCGGTGAGCGGTATGTCGACTGTGCCACCGATAAGGAGTACAAGCGATACGTATCGTCCTTAAAATACAAATACCTTGCTCGCAAAGCAAAGGAGCTTTTCGGCCGTGCGATGCGAAAGCTCGGCAGGATATTTACGCATAATAAATAAATACCGTAAAAATTTTGAGGTGCTTTTAAAGCACCTCTTTTTTTTATTTGCATTTCATTGATTTTAAAGAATTTTGCCGAAATTTCGGAAATATGCAAAGCTGCACAAAAAGAAGATGAAAAAATTTACGGTAATGACGTGTTATAAGCCTTTCTGAAAGCGTGTTATCGTTGACATTTATACTTGAAAGTGGTAAAATTATAAAGGATATTGGGTTATTGCGCCAATATGAATATAAGGTAGGTTTTAACTATGGCAAGCACTCGAAAAAGAATACTTCTGTCTACTCCGACAATGCACGGAGAGGAGATGGAATTTGTCAAAGAAGCCTTTGATAAGAATTGGATAGCACCGCTCGGTTTTAATTGCGATAACTTCGAGACCGAGATGTGTGAATACCTCAATAAGGGAATAGACGGCAAATTTTCCGCGTTGGCCCTTTGCTCGGGAACGGCGGCCCTGCATCTTGGTATCAAGCTCGCAGGTGTCAAGCGCGGCGACATTGTGCTGTGCTCCGATATGACCTTTTCGGCAACCGTCAACCCCGTGTCCTACGAGGGTGGAGTACAGGTCTTTATCGATTCCGAGCGTGACACATGGAATATGGATCCCAGAGCGCTCGAAAAAGCCTTTGAAAAATATCCCGAGGCCAAGGTCGTTGTGCTGGCGCATCTTTACGGTACGCCGTCAAAAATGGATGAGATCATCGCCATCTGCAAGAAGCATAACGCCGTGCTGATAGAGGATGCTGCCGAAGCGCTTTCGGCAACCTACAAGGGCCGTGAATGCGGCACCTTCGGCACCTATAACGCTATCAGCTTCAACGGCAACAAGATAATCACGACCTCGGGTGGCGGAATGCTCATTACCGAGACCGAGGCAGCAAGGAACAAGGCCTTCTTCTGGGCTACTCAATCGCGTGAGCCTGCACCGTGGTATCAGCACGAGGAGATCGGCTATAACTACCGTATGTCCAACGTTGTTGCGGGCATCGGCCGCGGTCAGCTTCTCCACCTCGAGGAGCACCGTGAGATCAAAGAAAAAATATTTTGCAGATACTGTGAAGGCTTCAAGGGTCTGCCGATAACGCTCAACCCGTATCTTCCCGATACCAAGCCGAATTTCTGGCTGTCGTGTATGCTTATCGATAACGGTTGCAACGTTGACCCCATAAAGATAATGGAAAAGCTGGCTGAGGAAAATATTGAGGCAAGACCTATCTGGAAGCCGATGCATATGCAGCCCGTTTTTAAGGACCGTGATTTTATTTTTGTTGAAGACAGTCCCGTTAACGAGGAGGTCTTCAAAAAGGGTCTCTGCCTGCCGAGCGATATCAAGATGACCGAAGACGAGCAGGACTTTATCATCGAAACCGTAAAATCTTTCTTTTGAGGTTACATATGTACGCGAATTTTTTTAAGAGAGTGATCGACCTTTTGCTGTCGCTGATCGCATTGATCGTTTTGTCTCCCGTGATACTGGTGCTGATAATTCTCGGAGCCGTCAAGATGAGGGGCAACCCGTTTTTTACACAACAGCGACCCGGCAAGGGTGAAAAGATATTTAAGCTTATAAAGTTCAGAACCATGACCAACCAGAAGGACAAGGACGGCAAACTTTTGCCGGATGACGTGCGTCTGACCAAGTACGGCAAGGTGCTGCGTTCCACCTCGTTGGACGAGCTGCCCGAGCTTCTGAACATCATCAAGGGCGATATGGCCATCGTTGGACCCCGACCTCAGCTTGTGCGTGATATGGTGTTTATGACCGAGCAGGAAAGGATCAGACACACCGTCCGCCCGGGACTCACCGGTCTTGCCCAGGTCAGCGGACGAAACAATATGAGCTGGGAAAAGAAGTTTGAATATGACCTCGAGTACATACAAAGGATCACATTTTTCGGTGATATAAAGATCATTTTCAACACGGTATTCAAGGTGTTCAAGCGTGACGGTATCGCAACCGACGGAATGGAGACCGCCGAGGATCTGGGCGACTATCTGCTGAGGGTCGGTAAGGTCGAACGACCCGATTACGATAAGAAACAAGAAGAAGCAAAGGAATTAATGAGGATATAAGAGTGGAAAATATAAAATTTTCTGTATCTATGTGTGTTTACGGCGGCGACGATCCGCTTTGGTTTAAAACTGCGGTCGACAGCATTCTCAATCAGACCGAGGCTCCGTCCGAGGTGGTGCTGGTGGTTGACGGTCCCGTGCCCGAGCAGCTTGATGCCGTTATTACAGAGTATGCCAAAATTCCGATCTTTAAAATCATAAGGTTTGAGGAAAACCGCGGACACGGTGATGCCAGACGCGCAGGCCTTGAGGCTTGTGAAAATGAGCTGGTTGCATTGATGGACGCCGATGATATAAGCGTTAACGACCGATTTGAAAAGCAAATATCAAGATTTGCGGCCGAGCCTGAGCTTGACATAGTCGGTGGAAATATAAACGAGTTTATCGGAGCCGAGGATAACGTTGTCGCCAAGAGGATAGTGCCTTGTGACGATAAGGAGATCAAACAGTATATGAAAAAGCGTTGCCCGATGAACCAGATGACCGTAATGTTCAAAAAATCATCGGTCGACAGTGTTGGTGGATATGTTGATTGGTACTGTGACGAGGACTATTATCTGTGGCTCAGAATGGCTTTGGCCGATATGAAGTTTGCCAACGTTGATGACGTGCTGGTCAACGCGCGTGTGGGTGCCGATATGTACAACCGCCGCGGAGGGCTCCGCTACTTTAAAAGCGAGGCCAAGCTGCAGAAATATATGCTGGACAACAAGGTAATAGGCTTTGGCACCTATTGCGTTAACGTTTTAAAAAGACTGATCGTTCAGGTGCTGTTGCCGAACCGTATCAGAGGATGGGTATTTAAAAAGTTTGCGAGGAAGTCGGTGGATAATAATGGCTGACAAAAAATACAAGATCGGTTACACTACCGGTGTTTATGATATGTTCCATATCGGTCATTTGAATATCATCAAGCGTGCCAAAGAGTGCTGTGAGCATCTTATTGTCGGCGTTACTACCGACGAGCTCTGCCTATCCCGTAAAGGAAAGCTTCCGATAATCTGTGAAAAGGATCGGGTTGAGATCGTATCGTCCATCCGATACGTTGACGAGGTAGTCCTGCAGTCCGATATGAACAAGACCGAAGCGGTAAAGAAATACGGTGTAGATGCCGTTTTTGTCGGTTCGGACTGGAAGGGCACCGATGCATGGAAAAAGTATGAAAAAGAGTTTGAGCAGTATGGCTGCAGTGTTGTTTATCTTGATCATACCGACGGTATATCGTCAACAATACTTCGTGAAAGATTGAATAAAGAATGATATTTGTTTATAAAAAATGGGAAGAGTTTTGCAAAGCGCTTAATGACAAAGGGTTGCAAAGTATTCCCGCAAAGGATGTTTTCAACGCTGACGGCGGTTATTTAGTGCTGAAGCACGACGTTGAGACCGATGTTCCCAAGGCTTATAAAATGGCTCAGATCGAGTCAAGGTACGGACACAGAGGTTCATATTACGTTCAGGCGTATCTTATGAACGATCCGAAAAACGTTGAGCTGTTGTCCGAAATGCAGGCAAACGGTCACGAAATATCGTATCACTATGACGTTATGGACAGTAATAAAGGTGATATAGATAAGGCCATGGAGGAGTTTGAACAAAATGCGGAAACGTTCAGACACAGCGGTTTTGATATAGTTACTGTTTGTCAGCACGGAAATCCCGTTTTGGAACGGGTCGGGTATACATCTAACCGTGATTTTTTTCGCAATCAAGCCGTTCAGGCCAAGTATCCTGCAATGGCTGATATTATGGTCGACTTCAAGCAAAAGGCTAACACCGAGTACACCTATTATTCGGATGCAGGGCGTATGTTTAAGCTGATATTCGATCCGATCAATAACGATCTGGTCAACAGCGACGATAAAAACATACCCTATAATGACCTTGGTGAGATATTGCAACTCATCTCAAAGGATTCAAAGGTCATATTAAGCACACATCCTCACCGTTGGACAGCGTCTGCTTTTTCATATAGGTTCAAGGCTTTTGTATTCAAGGCAGTAAAGCTGACCGCCAAGGTTTTGATGAAGATTCCTTTTTTGAAAAAATTGATGAGCAGGTATTATTATCTTGCAAAAAAGATTTAGTGAGTAGGGATAAAAATGCAGACAGTCCGTGATGTTCAGGGAAAGATCCTTGAAACAATGAAGTATATTGACAAGCTGTGCAGAGATAACGGGATCGTCTATTACATAATGGGCGGAACGGCTTTGGGTGCTGTCCGTCACGGCGGATTTATTCCGTGGGACGACGATCTGGACATCTTTATGACGCCTGACCAGTATAAAAGGTTTAAAGAGGTGTTTGAACAGGACAACAGCGAGTCGTTTGTTTTGCAGGAATGGAAAACAACGCCCGATTATCTTGAATATGCCAAGGTAAGAATGAACGGAACGACCTTTATTGAGGAGCATTTTAAGGATCGGCACGAGATGCATCACGGTATCTATGTCGATATTATGATACTGCACAAGGTCCCCGAAAATCGGTTTATGCAAAAATTGGTGTATTATGAGTCGAAATACGTGACGCTTTATGCGCTGTCTCAGCGCAACTGGAGACCCAAGACCAAGGTTCAAAGTATGGTTCTCAAGTTTCTGAAGGTGTTGCCCAACAAGTGGCTGGCAAAAAAATGCTACAAGCGTATTTACAAATACGATGACCGCACGGATGATTTCAAGTATTGCTATTGGATAACCCCTGCAAAATTCAGAAACGGTTTGTTTGACAAGAGCTTTTTTGAAGACCCGGTCGACGTGGATTTTGAAGACACGAAGCTGTTGGGTTCGCAGAAGATCAAGGAGTATCTTGCCTACCGTTACGGCGATTATATGAAATTGCCGAGTGAGGCGGCTCAAAAGGCGGCTGTTCACGCATTTATCTTTGATACCGAAAAGGATTATAAAGAATATCTGGAGAACTGAAATGTCAAGATTTGAAGTGCTTTGCGTCACCATGCATCAGCAGGATTTTTCAAAATTGAAGGAAATGAACATCCGCTCGGACGTGGTATTTGCCAATCAAAGCGATCACACCTCATACGAGGAGCTTGAATTTGACGGATACACCGCTAAAATGATCTCGACTGAGACGAGGGGCGTCGGTATAAACCGCAATTTCTCGTTGATGTACGCAACGGCCGATATTTGTCTTTTTGCCGACGATGACGTGGTTTATAATGACGATTATGCTGATGTTATTCTGGCTGAATTTGAAGCTCATCCCGATGCTGACGTGTTTATCTTCCACTTCGATACAGATTCCGAACGCAAGCAGGTGAAGTATCTTAAAACCAAGAAGTGCGGCAGGTTTTCCAGAATGCCGTGGGGCGGTATCAGAATTGCTTTCCGACTTTCTTCGGTCAAGAAAGCCAACATAAATTTCACCACGCTTTTTGGCGGAGGATGTCTGTTCCCGTCCGGTGAGGACAGTATGTGGCTGGCCGAGGCCAAGCGAAAAGGTCTGACCTTTTATGTTTCAAATAAGACTATCGGAAGGGTCAAATTCGATGAATCGACCTGGTTTACCGGGTATGACGAAAAATTCTATTTTGCAAAGGGTGCCTTTTATCAGGCGGTGCATCCCAAAACGTTTTGGCTGTGGATGAATTATTTTGTTCTGCGTACGAAGGGCATGGGCAAGCTGAAGGCCGCAGAAAAACGGCGCTGGATCAAACAGGGCCGTGTGGGTTATAAAACCATGAAGGGGTTTGAAGCGGCTGAAAAGGAGTAAGAGCTCTCGGAGCGTAAGGTGCTTACGGAATTAATTAAGATTGTAAAGGTGTTTGAGAATGAAACATTCGATCATCACGATACATCACATACATAACTTCGGTTCGGTCTTTCAGGCCTTTGCTTTGCAACAGTTTTTGGAGCAGAACGGCTACGGATCCGAGATCATCGACTACCGTCCGAAGTATTATAATAACGGACGAAATAAGCTTAAGACCTTGGTCGGCAAGGCGCTGAACATAGGGCCGTATTGCAGAAGAAAGAAAAAGTACGAGCAGTTTATCAGCAAAAATATGCTGTTGTCCGAAAAACGGTTTAAGACGGTTGAAGCCTTGAACGGTTGGTATAGGGATAAGAAAAACACCTATATCGCCGGCGGAGATCAGCTGTGGAACAACTATCACCCTTGCGGAAACGACGTGGCCTATAAGCTTGCATTTACCGCAAGCGGCAGAAAACTGGCATACGGAACGAGCCTCGGCAGAAACGATTATTCTGCCGAAGAAATGGAACTTATAGCCTCAGAGGTCGAGGGCTTTGAAAGCATTATGCTGCGTGAGCAGTCTACGGTGCCGTTGCTTGCTGATAAGACCGAGATTCAAGTGCGTCACGTTATTGATCCGGTAGGACTTTTGGACGTGGACGAATTTCGCAAAATGGCCGTAAAGCCCAAGCTCGATGAGCCGTATGCTGTGATGTATCTGGCTGACTCGGGCCCGTTGTTGGACAAGGCAATTGAAATACTGTCTAAAAAAATGGGACTCAAAATAGTGCATATATGCGGTTTCAGAAAAAAATGCTATTGCGATATTTTTGAGAAGGACACAGGGCCTGAAGAGCTTTTGGGATACATACTCAACGCTCAATTTGTGCTCTCGGCATCTTTTCACGCAACGATGTTCTCGGTGCTTTTCAACAAGCCTTTTGCAACGCTTTTGCCGGGAACCAAGACCAACGCAAGGATCGAAGATCTGCTGGACTTTGTTGGGCTTAAAAGCAGGATGGTCAACAGCGAGTCGGCACTGGATTGCTTGAGCGAGAATATTGAATGGACTGCGGTCAACGATATTGTAAACGGCTTCAGAGCCGATTCGTGCCAAGCCTTGCTTAAGGCTTTAGCAAAAGGCGACAACACCTAAATATTCAAGGGAAAGAGTTTTGTAATGAATATAATCTATCTATCGAGCAGTTGCTCGAACGAAAAATTCAACGATCTGAGGGAACGCGGTATAACCCGCAAGCTCCCTCAGGCGCAGAAATATCACCAGTTGCTTATTGAGGGTCTTGCCGAGAATATTGACGGACAGATCTTTGCGCTTTCGGCTTTCCCGGTAAACCGTACCTGGACCAAGCAGGTGCGATTTAAAAGGGAAGAGGAAACAGTAGGCAATATACATTACATTTACGAAGCTTTTTCAAATCTTATGGTACTGCGTCAGTGGACAAGATATCGCGGTGCCGTGAAGAATATTAAAAAGCTTTATAAGGCCGATAAGGATTGCGTGATCATTTGCGACGTGCTCAACCAATCAATAGCAAGTGCCGCACGTAAATGCGGAAAGAAGCTGGGAATACCTGTTGTGGGTATCGTTACCGACGTTCCGGGCCATGAGTCGGGTGCGAGAAGAAAGACTCTTTCGGCAATCAATAGGAAAATATCGGAAATCGGAGAGAAAAAAGCCCAGAGAGATATTCACAAATACGATGCATATCTGCTGCTCACCGAAGCCATGAATGATGTTGTTAACACCGATAACAAGCCGTACATTGTCATCGAAGGCCATTCCGATGCCAAGATGGCCGACCGCGAAAACACCAAAGAGGCAAAGTATGAACCTAAGGTCATAATGTATGCCGGCGGAATCCACAAGGAATTCGGGATCAAGCGAATGGTGGATGCTTTTGTTAAGGGCAACTTTGAAGGTTGGCAGCTTCATATCTACGGCGACGGAAATTATCAGAACGAGTTAAAGACGCTGACAGAAACTGTGGGAAACGTCAAATATTTTGGTGTAAAACCCAATGATGAGATCGTTGAAAGTCAGATTAAAGCAACGCTTCTGGTCAATCCGAGACTGACTGATGCGGAATATGTAAAGTATTCTTTTCCTTCCAAGACTATGGAATGTATGGCATCGGGTACACCGTTGCTCACCACCAAACTTCCGGGTATGCCCAAGGAGTATTACGACTTTGTGTACTTTTTTGAGGACGAGACGGAAGACGGTATGAAATTGGCCTTTGAAAAGGTTTTGGGCAAGTCGGATGATGAACTGTTCCGATTCGGCAAAAAAGCCAAGGACTTTGTGATGACCGACAAAACCAATGTGAGCCAGGCCAAAAAGTTACTTGAATTTATTAAAACACTTCCAAGGGAAAATAAGTAATGCAGAATATTGCACAAATCAACAAAAAAGAGTGTACCGGATGCGGCTTGTGTTCGGTCGTGTGTCCTAAAAGCTGTATAAAAATGGCTTCGGATGCCGAGGGCTTTTTGGTGCCTTCGGTGGATGAGGCACTTTGTGTCGATTGCGGAATATGTTTGAAAAAATGTCCTGTGACCGAGGCATCGGACGGTATGTTTCTGCCTGAACGGCAGGAATATTTCTGCGGTGCTGTCAGCGACAAGGAAAAGTTGAAAAAAAGCTCGTCGGGCGGTGTTTTCTTGGAACTTGCCGAGCATTTTCTCAACAATAAAGGTGCGGTTTGCGGCTGCGTTTATGACGAGAATACCGTTGCAACGCACAGGATATATACCAAGGGCGACAGCATCGAGGATATGTGCGGCTCAAAATATGTTCAGAGCCACAGCAGTCAATGCTTTGAAGAAATAAAACGGTTGGCGAGTGAGGAGAGACCGGTGCTTTTCACCGGAACGGCTTGCCAGATCGCCGCATTAAAAGGCTTTTTAGGCAAGGAGTATCCTTCGCTTTATACCGTTGAGATACTTTGCCACGGCGTTCCGAGCCCCGGTTTCTTTAAAAAGTATGTTGAGTATCTTGAGAAGAAACTGCACGGCAAGGTTTTGAGCGTTCAGTTCAGAAACAAGGAGAAAAAAGGCTGGGGATCCGAGCACAGGACCTGTGTGGTCT
Source organism: Clostridia bacterium (assembly GCA_017416345.1). Lineage (GTDB taxonomy): Bacteria > Bacillota > Clostridia > Oscillospirales > Acutalibacteraceae > UMGS172. Next base: position 27,278 of record JAFQCR010000016.1, read on the forward strand.
ACCGTGATAAGCATGGAGACCTTAAGAAATACCGACCGCTTTTGCCGGCATATTTCAGTGCGTTCTTTTATGGATTGAACCTGAGAGAGTCTTGCTACAACTGCAAATTTGCCAAGCTTCAACGTGTGGCTGACCTTACTATAGGCGATTTTTGGGGATATTGGAGCAAATTCGGCAAAACGTTTGACGAAGGTATTTCGGTAATAGGTGTCAATTCGGATAAAGGCAAAGAGCTTGTTTTGAAAACAGAGCAGAAATTCAGCTATCTTACCGAACTGGAGCAAAACGAAGCAATACGTTCAAACGATAATTTTGAGCATCCCGTAAAGCGTCCCAAGGAACGCGATAAGGTATACGAAAATATAAATAAAGGGTATAGGGGCTTTTGGAAAAAAGCATACCTTACCAAGACGTACAGAAAGAAGACCGTTGCCTCTTTTTACGGAGCTTTAGTCCCGCAAAAGATACGGATGCTTAGGCACAAACTGTTAAAGTGACGGTAGAAATATACGGTTGGAGGAAAAAATGGACCATGTAAACCAAAGGGAATTGAGAACAAGTGAAAACCGTATTGCCGAAAAAGCATTTCGAATTCTGCTTGTGCTTATTTGGACACAAAACACGATTTTTCAATATGTAAGAGTAGTTTTGATGTCGTTGCCGTTGTTCAATCTGATAGCGGATCACGCACTTACGATATGCATCGTTGTTTCGGCATTGTTTGCTTTACCGTGGATAACAGAGCGGATACGCGGTGGGGACGTGCTATTTTACTGCGTTTGTGTAATGATCGTTATCGGATCGCTGGTCTTTTTCAAGAGTAACGCCCCGCATATCAAAAGTGATTTATGGCGTATGCTTGGAACCGTTTTCCCGATGTATTTTATAGGTGTCAGTTATAGTCACGAGACCTGTAAAAAGGATCTGTTCTATGCGTCGGTCGTTGGCGTTTTGGTATCCTTGATGTATCAGTTTTTTCTTTATTCTTCGGGAAGAACAACAGGAGATTACAATATGAACGCAGCGTATAACGTACTGCCGAGTGCGTTATATGTGCTGTATTATGCCTTTGAACGTGCCAAATTCAGATACTGGGCGGTTGCTGTAATGGGAATTGTCCTTGTTTTAATGTTTGGTACAAGAGGCCCGATATTGATATTGATGGTGTTTGCGGCGTATGAGGTTTTGTCGGTCGTTAAAAACGCCAGGTCGGCATTTGTCAAGGTCGTAACCGTTTTACTGGTTGCGCTCGTACTGTTCTTTGTATTTTCGGAAGACTATATGATCAAAGCTGCCGAGTATATGTCGGAACTGTTTGGAAAGTTAGGCTTCAGCACAAGAATCTTCGATTATTTCCTTGAGGGTGAAATGACAACGTCGGTAGGACGTGAAAAGATCACCGAAACCTTGTACCAGGCTCTGGCAGAGAAACCATTATCAGGTTATGGGCTTATGGGTGACCGCCTCTTTGTCGATTCTTATGCACACAAAATATACCTTGAACTGTGGGTGCATTTTGGCGTGATATTCGGCACACTGATATTGGGATTTTTTGTGCTTGTCCCGGTCAGAGCAATACTCCGCAGCAAGGATGTCGAGGAACGCGATTTTGTTGTGATGATGTTTTGCGTAGTCTTGATAAAGCTTATGCTGTCGTCAACATATATTCTTGAAACAAATTTATTCCTTTTGTTGGGAATAAGCATGGGAACAACTCGTAAAAACAGACGTGATGGGTGAGGTAGCTTGTGAAAAAGTTCATAAAAAGAATATTGGTTTTAATCAAAAACCGAACCAAGTCGGTCAAGCTGTGTTCAGGAGCCAACATCGACCTAAGGTCGCGGTTTGAAGGCCACAATTATATCGGAAGAAACGTCTCATTCACAGGAAAGATAGGTTACGGTTCGTATATCGGTTCCGATTCGAATATTTCTGCAGAAATCGGAAAGTATACTTCAATTTCAACGAATGTTAATGTTGTTAACGGCTTACATCCTACCGAGACGTTTGTATCAACACATTCGGCATTTTACAGTAAGAAAAACAGTGTTGACCTGAGTTATTGTAAAGAAAACAAATTTGATGAAAACAAATATGCTAACGAGCAGAAGAAACTGTCGGTCGTTATCGGCAATGACGTTTGGATCGGCTGGGGAGCCACCTTGCTTGCAGGCGTGACCGTGGGCGACGGTGCAATTGTTGCCGCAGGTGCGATCGTCACCAAGGATGTGCCACCGTATGCCATCGTTGGCGGAGTTCCTGCCAAACTGATACGATTCAGATTTGATGAAGAAGAACGGAATAAGCTTTTGTCGCTTGAATGGTGGAATAAGGATGAAGAGTGGATAAAAGCAAATGCAGAGGATCTGTGTGATATAAATAACATAGATAAACTTTGCCAGTCGAAATAAGTGGGTGTTTGTTATGAAGGTTTGCGATGTTGTACTTAATTCTGTATGGCACGATCCCAGAGTCAGAAAACAGATAGCGGAGTATATGGCTCAAGGTGTCGAGTTGTCGTGCGTCGGCAAAAAATGCAACAGATATGACGAAGAAAAGATTAAAGAGATACCCTGTAAAACGGTTATAGTAATGCCGGATCCGCGTTACGAGGGCAAACAAAGAAGTGTTTTTAAAAAGCTGAAGAGGGAACGCATTTGGCAAGAGGCTGTGCGTGATGCCATTGTCGAACAAAAGCCGGATATTATACATGCTAATGATCTTAATGCTTTGATACCCGCATACATGGCGAAGAAGATACTCAATTGTAAACTTGTATACGATTCGCATGAGATATATGTTGAGAACAACTTTTTGAGGGACAAGCGGTTGTATGCCCGTGTGCTGAAGTTTCGCGAAAAACGGATCTGCAAAAAGGTCGATCAGATGATATGTGTCAGCCATGCTGCTGCAGATTATTTTGCAAACGAGTATAATATACCCAAGCCAATGGTTGTTACAAACTGTTCGTTGAAGTCGGAACAATGCTTTGCCGACAAGAAAAACGACGGTTTTGAGGTGCTGAATCACGGTCAGTTCTACGAGGGTAGGGGCTACGATGTAATGCTTGAAGCCATTCCGCTTTTAAAGGACTTCCCTGAGATAAAGTTGGCACTCAGAGGTTTTGGCAAACTGGAAGATCAGCTTAGATCAAGAGCCAAAGATCTTGGCGATGAAAATGTGAGGTTTTACCCCCCGGTTCATGTAAGTCAGCTTATTCCCGAGGCTTCGGGCTCTATGGTCGGTGTTGCAATTACCGAGGCCATCTGTTTAAACTTTAAACTGTCGGTATCCAACAAGCTGTTTGAATATGCTTCGGCAGGGTTGCCGGTCATTATGTCGGACATCCCCGAGCACCGCTATTTAAACGAAAAATACGAGTTTGGTATTATCATTCCCGACGATACCCCCAAAAGCTTTGCCGATGCAGTCATAAAACTGTATTCGGACAAAGAGTTTTACAATAAATGTGCCGAAAATGCTAAGCGACTGTCTGAAGATGTCAATTGGGAGAATGAATTTGCCAAATTGATAGAGGTTGAACGAGCGTTAGTTGAACGCAAATAATTTATACTGTCTAACAATTAACATTAATTGTTATGGCAAACAAAAAGCAGAGGTATTATGAACAAGAAAAATGAAATAAAAGCCGGCGTGGTTCTATCGTACTTACTGCTGGTCATCAACACCGTGTACGGACTTTTGATCGCTCCGTATATTTTGAAATATGTTGGAGTCGATAATTACGGCGTTTATAAGACTATTGCGGCGTTAAGCGCTTCTTTGGCTGTATTGGATCTTGGATTGGGGTCGACTTTGACCAGATATATGGCCAAATATAACGCCACCGGGGATAAGAACGGTGCATCAAACTTTGTGGCGATGATTTTTATACAGTTTGCGATAATTGCTTTTGCGATTTTATGCATCGGTGCAGTTTTCTTTTTCGGAATAGATTCGATGTATGGAAAGACTTTTTCTTCTTCAGAATTGAAATTGGCAAAGCAACTGATGGTGTTTTTGTTGCTCAATATGGTACTGAGGTTGTTTGAAAATCTACTTTCGGGCATAGCCAGCGGGCACGAGTGCTTTACAGCAGCCAACGGAGTGAAGGTTTTATCCGTAGTTGTCAAGTTTTCGTTGATATTGGTTCTGTTGCCTATTGTGAACAATATCCTTCTGGTGGTTATGTTGGAAACCGTTGTTGTGACAGCCGGTATAGTGTTTTTCTATATCTATACAGTCAAACATATCGGTATTGTTCCTAAACTGACCAAATGGAATAAAGAAGAATTCAAGGAATCTTTTGGCTATACGGCGTTGATGTTTATTCAAACACTTACCACGCAGTTCAACGGAAACGTTGATAATATACTCATTGGCTCAATGGTCGGTGCTGCAAGTGTAACAGTGTATTCGATGTCGTTGACCATATTCGGTATGTATGAAAATCTGTCAGGTTCGATTGCGAATCTCATGTTGCCGAGGGTCACTAAGAAAGTTGTGGCGGGTGATTCACCCGAGCAATTACAAAAGTCGGTTGAAAAGGCCGGGCGATGGCAGTTTGTTTTATTAGCGGCTGCGCTTGGAGGTTTCATCGTCTTAGGAAAAGATTTTTATATGCTTTGGTTGGGTAAGGAGTTTTTGGACTGCTATTATTTGACCCTTATATTGATAGTTCCGGTGACTGTGCCTATGATGCAAAACGTTTGTCTTTCGGTTTTGAGGGCGCAGAACAGAATGCTTTACAGAACAGTGACGTTGGGAATCTCTTGCGTCATAAACGTTGGGTTAACCATTATCGGAATAAAACTGTTTGGTTATTGGGGTGCCGCGATCGGAACTGCGGGAGCAACGTTGTCAAACATTTTGTTTATGAACTTTTATTATAAGAAAAAACTGGGCTTTGGTATTTTCAGGATGTTTAAAAACATCATTGGCAAGACAGCGATTTGCGCCTGCATTGCAGCGGGTGTGACCTATGCGGCACATTTGCTGTTATACGGAACATGGGTCTCCTTCATAGCAAATGCTGCAGTATTTATGGTTGTCTATCTGGCTATGTTGTTTGTTATCGGAATAAGCAAGTCAGAGAGAGAAGGAGTGCTGATTAAATTGCACTTAAAAAGAGGTAAGGAATGAAGATAGGTGTTTTGACTTTTCATAAAAGCATTAATAACGGTGCGGTATTGCAATGCTATGCTTTAACAAAACGGCTGAAGCAGGAGTTACCCGAGGCCGAGGTCGAGGTAATAGATTACCATATGCCTAAAACAGACGTTGGTTATGAGGTGTCTGTTTCAAAGTATTTAAAGTGTAAAAGTTTAAAGCTTTGCATAAAGAAATTCATCAAGTTGCTATGTGACCCGAAGATGCTAAAAAGGCTGCGGGAAAGAATTACCGCATTCAGAAGCGTTGAAGCCTATTTGCCGTTATCTCAAAAAACCATATATAGTGACTCGGTCAATGAACTGTTTGAATATATAAACAGCACGTATGATGTGGTTATTGCCGGAAGTGATGCAATATGGAATTATGTCACACGCGGTTTCCCCAATCCGTATTTTTTGGACAACGGTATTGGGTGCAAAAAGTTTTCGTATGCCGCAAGTTGTTACGGAATGGTGTATGAGAACATCCCCGATGAGCAAAAGCAAAGAATCAAAGAAATTTTGGACAGCTATGAGTTTTTAGGCGTAAGAGATGATGAGGCAGAAAAATTTGTAAGGTTTGTGGAATGCGATACGCCCACATTGCATACCTGCGACCCGACTGTCACGCTGGACGTGAACGACCTCCCGGTCGACGAGGGGGCTCTAAAGGCCAAACTGCGAAGAAAAGGCTTTGATTTTTCTAAAGAAACCATTGGTATAATGGGAAATGATGCCATGTGCAAAATGGTTCGTAAGATGTATGGAAAACGGTATCAGATCGTGGCGCTCTATAATCCGTTGAAAAAAGCGGATATTAACCTACACGACTTGACCCCGTATGAATGGGCTTATGTGTTCAGATTCTTTAAGTTGACCTTTACTACATTCTTTCACGGAACACTTGTATCGCTTAGAAACGGTATTCCGGTGGTGTGTGTGGCTTTGCAAACAAAATATTCAAAAACTCATATGCCCAAGGTTGAGGATTTTCTGCGGCGTATCGGCTGGGAAGAGCATTATTTCCATACCGATTATGAAACAGAGAATATAGATAAGATAAAAGCCTCGGCAGATGCACTTTTGGCTTCTGACCGTTCCGAAGATATAATAGCAAAAATGGATAAAGAGGCTGAAAGTTTTGAAGTTTTTTTGAAGTTATTTAAAGAAAAAGTTGAGTTTTCAGGAGGAAATGGAAATGATTAACGTAATTGGACTTGGTTACATTGGACTGCCGACTGCTCTGATGTTGGCTTCGCACGGTGTGGAGGTAGTCGGAACCGACTATAATCCCGAGCTTGTCGCAACGCTTAATGCCGGCAAGACTACCTTTAAGGAGGACGGACTTGACGAGCTGTTCGCAGACGCCGTAAAGGGCGGCATCAAGTTTACCACCGAGTATCAGGTGACCGACACCTACATTGTATCGGTTCCCACTCCTTATGACAAATTCAGCAAAAAGGTCGATGCCTGCTATGTTGTTTCGGCAGTAAAAAGCGTAATGGCGGTTTGCCCCAAGGGCGCAACCGTTGTTGTTGAGTCGACCGTTTCTCCCGGTACCATTGATAAATATGTCCGTCCCGCAATTGAGGAAAACGGCTTTGTTATCGGCAAGGATCTTCATCTTGTTCACGCTCCCGAGCGTATTATCCCCGGCAATATGGTTTATGAGCTTTTGCACAACAACCGTACCATCGGTGCTGATTCGGCTGAGGTAGGTGAGAAGATCAAGGCTTTGTACGCCACCTTCTGCCAGGGTGATATCGTTGTTACCGATATCCGCACCGCCGAGATGACCAAGGTTGTTGAGAACACCTTCCGTGCTGTCAATATTGCTTTTGCCAACGAGCTGGCCAAGATCTGCCGTCACGACAATATGGATGTTTACGAGATCATCAGAATCTGTAATATGCACCCCAGAGTAAATATTCTGCAGCCCGGTCCCGGTGTCGGCGGTCATTGTATCTCGGTCGACCCGTGGTTCCTGGTTGGTGACTATCCCAGCCTTGCCAAGGTTATTGACGAGTCTATGAAGACCAACGACGGTATGCCCGACTTTGTTCTCAACCGTATTTATGAGATCGCCAAGGAAAACGGCATCACCGATATGAACCGTGTAGGTCTTTACGGCCTTTCCTATAAGGAGAACGTTGACGATTACCGTGAATCTCCCACTTTGCAGTTGCTTGAGAGCCAGGAGCGTCACCTTGCAGCACCCTTGAAGGTATACGATCCGTTCATCACAAATGATATTGTCCCCAATCAGTATCACGATCTTGACAAGTTCCTTGAGGATACCGATCTTGTTGTAATTATGGTCAACCATAACGAGATCAAGGAAAATATGGACAAGCTCAAGGGCAAGGTCGTCTTTGATACCCGTAAGGTATGCGACCTCCCCGGAGTTTACAGACTATAATTTTTTCAAAAAAGGCTTGACATATTATGCAAAACAGAGGACAATCTGATGGCAGACAGACAGACAGCGCTATTAGCCTGATACGATGCATTTCCATGCTGATGATCGTTACCTGTCACTTTTTCCAGTATTACGGTAACGAGTTGGCATATTGGTTTAATGGCGGAGTATACATTTTCTTTGCGATAAGCGGATTTTTGTACGGCTCAAAAGCAATTGATGACCCCATAAAATTTTTGTCACGTAAGTTCAAAAGTGTTCTGATACCCTATTACACATTCCTTGTTCCGGCCATCGCTTTGTATTTCTTCTTTGCCAGATCATCTTTTTCGGTGGGCTCGGTTGTTAAGGCGTTAGTGTGTTCGGGAACGATCGACGGTTTAGGTCATCTGTGGTTTGTGGCATATATTTTGTTCTGCTACTTTATAACACCGTACTTATACTGGTTTGTAAAGAAATGTGAGGGTTATTCGTTCCTGAGGTTTACCTGTATCTCAATAGCGCTGTTGATTGCGATTCAGGTTATCGGATATATGTTCGATTCCTTCTTCAGGGCTGACCGTATAACCTGCTACATTATCGGATATCTTTTCTCGGTTTACAGTAAGCGATACGGCAAGAAGGTAACTGTCGGAATTTGTGTCCTGTTTGCTGTTTCCGGCGTTGCTGTCAATATAGTGAGAATATACATAAAGTATTTGTCCGGTATGCAATTGAGCGGCGTTTTTGCAAAGATGTTTATTTTTGCCGAGCCGTATGCACATCTGTTGCTGTTCAGCGCAATGTTTATGGTTCTGTATCTGATTGCTTCAAAAGTCAAATACAATGTTTTGCTGAAGCTTTCGGACAGGTATTCTTATGAGGTTTATCTGGTTCATCAGTTGTTTATCCTAAGTCCGTTTTCGCTTATGGCAATAACTCCGTTCAAGTATCTGAACTGGGTATTGGTTGTAGTTGCCATAGCTCTGTTAGCGATAATTCTGAAGTTTGTGACCGAAAAAACAATAAAACCCAAAAAGGTAAAATAATATAGGGAGCGTTTTTATGAAAACCGTAATGCTTGTTTTCGGCACACGTCCGGAAGCAATTAAAATGTGTCCGCTTGTAAATGAGCTCAAGACACGAAAGAGATTAAAGACCGTCGTGTGCGTAACCGGTCAGCACCGTCAGATGCTGGATCAGGTACTCGAGGTGTTCGACGTTGTGCCGGACTATGATCTGTCCATTATGAAGGACAAGCAGACCTTGTTTGATATCACTACCGGTATTCTGAACGGTATTGGCAAGGTGCTGGACGAGGTCAAGCCCGATGTCGTGCTGGTTCACGGCGATACCTCCACCACCTTTGTTACCGCATTGGCGTGCTTCTATAAGCAGATACCCGTCGGTCACGTTGAGGCAGGACTCAGGACCTATAATATCTACAGCCCGTATCCCGAGGAGTTCAACCGTCAGGCCGTTTCCATTATTTCGCAATACAATTTTGCTCCGACCGAGTTGTCAAGGGATAACCTTTTGAAAGAGGGTAAGGACGAAAGCACGGTTTTTGTTACGGGCAACACCGCTATTGATGCTCTTAAAACCACCGTTCGTGAGAACTATTCTCACCCCGAGCTTGATTGGGCGAAGGACAGCAGGCTTATAATGATAACGGCACACCGCCGTGAAAATCTCGGTGAGCCGATGCACAATATGTTCAGAGCAATAAGACGTGTAATGGACGAGCATTCGGATGTTAAAGCCATTTACCCGATACATATGAACCCCGTGGTCAGAAAGGCTGCTGAGGAGGAGTTGGCGGGTTGTGACCGCATCAGGATAATCGAGCCGCTTGAGGTTATTGATTTCCATAACTTTTTGGCACGCAGTTTTATGATACTGACCGATTCGGGCGGCATTCAGGAGGAGGCACCGTCATTGGGTAAGCCGGTGCTTGTTATGCGTGACACCACCGAGCGTCCCGAAGGCATAAAAGCAGGAACACTTAAGCTGGTCGGTACGGATGAGGACGTGATCTACAACAACTTCAAGCTTTTGCTTGAGGATGCAAACGCTTACGATGCGATGTCAAAGGCCAGTAACCCTTACGGCGACGGTCTTGCTTGCAAGCGCATCGCTGATATTTTGGAGGGCTGAAGAATGTCACTTTTTAAAGGTAAGACCTTGCTTATAACCGGTGGTACCGGTAGTTTCGGAAATGCGGTCTTGAACCGCTTTTTGGCCACCGATATCGGTGAGATCAGAATCTTCTCAAGAGATGAAAAAAAGCAGGACGATATGCGCCACGAGTTTCAGGCAAAAATGCCTGAGGTCGCCGATAAGATAAGCTTTTATATCGGTGATGTGCGCGATCTGGCTTCGGTCAAAAATGCAATGCACGGTGTGGATTACATATTCCATGCGGCCGCTTTAAAGCAGGTCCCGTCGTGCGAGTTTTTCCCCATCGAGGCTGTTAAGACCAACGTTTTGGGCACCGAAAACGTGCTGACTGCCGCTATCGAGGCAGGCGTTAAAAACGTTGTCTGCCTTTCGACCGATAAGGCGGCATATCCCGTTAATGCAATGGGTACCAGCAAGGCCATGATGGAGAAGGTCATAGTGGCAAAATCTCGCACAGTTGACCCCGAAAAGACCAAAATATGCTGTACCCGTTACGGCAACGTTATGTGCTCAAGAGGCAGTGTTATTCCGCTTTGGATCGAGCAGATAAAGGAGGGCAAGCCCATCACCATCACCGAACCCTCTATGACACGTTTCATTATGTCGCTTGATGAGGCGGTTGACCTTGTTTTATTTGCTTTTGAAAACGGTGAGACGGGTGACATTCTGGTTCAAAAGGCACCTGCCTGCACTATTGAGGTGCTGGCCAAGGCCGTTGCCGAGCTCTTCAATCCCGAGACCGAGATCAAGGTCATCGGCATCCGTCACGGTGAGAAGATGTATGAGACCCTACTTACAAACGAAGAATGTGCCAACGCCTTTGATATGGGTGAGTTCTACCGCGTGCCTTGCGATAAGCGCGGTCTGAATTACGATAAGTATTTCAAGGACGGCGACAAAGAGCGTAATCCCTTGACCGAGTTTAACTCTCACAATACCGAGCTTTTGGATGTTGAGGGCGTTAAAGAAAAGCTTTTGTCACTGCAATATATCCGTGATGAGCTTAAGGCCATCGGAAGAGGATGATAATGACAAACGAGTTCAACAAAGCGGTCATCGCGCTGGTAAAGAGCGCATTGACCGGTGAAGCTGCCGAGCTGCCCGAGCAGAAGGACATCGGTAGGTTTTATAAATTTGCAGTCAAACACAATATCGTTGTGCTGATGTACTACGGCTTGATAAATTCGGGCATGGATCCCGATTCGGATGAGGGCATCAATTTCTTTATCCCTGCCTGCCAGTATATTGCCGTTGCAGAGCATCAGATGAATAGCGTGAAAGAGCTTTTTGCCGAGTTTGAGAAGCAGGGGATCGATCATATGCCGCTGAAAGGTGTTGTTATCCGAGACCTTTATCCCAAGCCCGAAATGCGTGCGATGGGTGATGCGGACATACTCATCCGTGAGGACCAGTATGACGGTATCACGCCGATCCTTAAACGCACAGGATATGAGTTTGTTAAGAGCAGCAAAAACGAATACGCTTGGCAGAAGCAGGATTTTTATCTTGAGCTGCACCGTTACCTGCTTTCGCCCGACCACTCGGACTATTTTGAAGTGATCGGTGACGGATGGCAGTTTGCCGAAAAAAGTTCTGACAGTAGCTTTAAATATCGTATGTCTGACGAGGATCTGCTTGTGCATCTGGTGGTTCACTTTGCCAAGCACTACCGCAGCTCCGGCATTGGAATTAGGCACGTAACGGACATATGGCTGTTCCTTAAGACGCATCCGCAGCTTGATACCGACCGTGTGAAGATGCAGCTTACGGAAGTTAAGCTTGACTTGTTTTATGAAAATTTGATCAAGACTGCAAATGCATGGTTTGGGGACGGGCTTTTTGACGAGGTCACCGAGCTTATGACCGAAAAGGTGCTGCAGAGCGGCTCGTTCGGTACGCCCGATTCGTATAGCAGATCGCAGGCTCTTAAGGACTCCAAACGAGGCGAGGGCAAAAGTCGCTCCAAGCGTTTTTGGAGTGCGGTATTCCTGCCGTATGCAAATATGTGCCTGCTGTTTCCTGTGCTTAAAAAGTGCCCCGTTCTTTTGCCGTTCCTTTGGGTCTGGCGTATCATCAGCACGGCTTTTAATAAAAAAGGACGGTTGACACGTCATTACAACAGCATAAAGTTGCTGTCTTCCGAAAATATAAAGCAATACGAAAAAGAGCTTAATGCGGTCGGATTGGAATACCGTTTTGAAGAGGATGATTGAACCTTATGAACATACTCGTTACAGGTGCTAAAGGCTTTGTGGGTAAGAATCTTGTTGCCGCTTTGAAAAACATCAAGGACGGCAAGGATAGGACCCACCCCAAGCTTACGGTCGAGGATATCTTTGAATTTGATATTGATACTCCGAAAGAGGTTTTGGACGAGGCCTGCCAAAAGGCGGATTTCGTTTTTAACCTTGCGGGGGTCAACCGCCCGAAGGAGACTTCCGAGTTTATGGAAGGTAATTTCGGTTTTGCGTCCGAGCTGTTGGAAACGCTGAAAAAGCATAACAATGCTTGTCCCGTGATGCTGTCGTCCTCGACCCAGGCTTCTCTGGTCGGACGCTTTGCAGGCAGCGTTTACGGCGAGTCCAAAAAAGCAGGCGAGGAGCTTTTCTTCGAATACTCAAAAGAAACCGGTGCAAAGGTGCTGGTCTACCGCTTCCCGAATGTTTTCGGTAAGTGGTGCCGTCCCAATTACAACAGTGCCGTTGCGACCTTCTGTAACAACATTGCAAATGACCTGCCTATCACGGTCAACGACCCGTCGGTACAGCTTGAGCTGGTGTATATCGACGATATCGTTGACGAAATGCTGCTTGCTTTAGAAGGCAATGAGCATCATTGCGAGTTTGACGGTGCGGATTTTGTGCTGTCCTCAAACGGACGCTACTGTGCCGTGCCCGTGACACACAAGGTCTTGCTGGGTGAGATAGTCGACCTGCTTAATAAGTTCCACGATCAGCCGACCACGCTCACAATGCCCGAGATTCCATACGGCAGTTTTCAGAAAAAGCTTTATTCTACATATCTTTCGTATCTGCCCAAGGAAAAGGTGGCTTTTCCGCTCAAGATGAACGTTGATCCGAGAGGCAGCTTTACCGAGCTTCTCCGCACCGAGAAATGCGGTCAGTTCAGCGTGAATATTTCCAAGCCGGGCATCACCAAGGGTCAGCATTGGCATAACACCAAGTGGGAGTTCTTTATTGTTGTAAGCGGTAAGGGACTTATCCAACAGCGCAAAATAGGTACCGATGAGGTGCTGAATTTTGAGGTCTCGGGTGAAAGAATTGAGGCGGTGCATATGCTCCCCGGTTACACCCACAACATTATCAATCTGAGCGAGACCGATGACCTTGTCACCGTTATGTGGGCCAACGAATGCTTTGATCCCAATAAACCCGATACATTTTTTGAGGTGGTAGAATAATGGATATAAAATTAGATTATTCCGATGTGAAATTTCAAGATAACGGAAAATTGAAGCTGCTTATCATCGTGGGTACAAGGCCTGAGATAATCCGCCTTGCCGCCGTTATCAATAAGTGCCGTGAGTATTTTGACTGTGTGCTGGCTCACACGGGTCAGAATTATGACTATAATCTCAACGGAGTTTTCTTCCGTGACTTGAAATTGGCCGATCCCGAGGTCTATATGGATGCTGTCGGTGATGACCTTGGTGCCACCGTGGGTAACATCATCAACTGCTCTTATAAGCTGATGGTCGAGATCAAGCCCGATGCTTTGCTTATTTTGGGCGATACCAACTCGTGCCTTTCGGCCATTGCCGCCAAGAGACTGCACATCCCCATCTTCCATATGGAGGCCGGCAACCGCTGTAAGGATGAGTGTTTGCCCGAGGAGACCAACCGCAGAATAGTTGACATAATCTCGGACGTCAACCTTGCTTATTCCGAGCACGCAAGACGTTACCTGCACGAATGCGGTCTGCCCAAGGAGCGCACCTATGTTACGGGCTCTCCTATGGCCGAGGTCTTGCACAACAACCTTGAGGACATCAAGGCTTCGGATGTACATACCCGTTTGGGACTTGAAAAGGGAAAATACATCCTGCTTTCGGCTCACAGAGAAGAGAATATCGACACCGAGAAGAACTTCCTTTCGCTTTTTGGTGCCATCAACAAAATGGCCGAAAAGTACGGTATGCCTATTCTTTACTCCTGCCATCCCAGGAGCAAAAAGCGTCTTGAGCAGAGTGGCTTTAAGCTTGACAGCCGTGTTATTCAGCACGAGCCTCTCGGATTCCACGATTATAACTGTCTGCAGATGAATGCTTTTGCGGTTGTTTCCGACAGCGGCACCCTGCCCGAGGAATCAAGCTTTTTCACAAGCGTGGGCAACCCGTTCCCTGCAGTCTGCATCCGCACCTCGACCGAGCGCCCCGAGGCGCTTGACAAGGCCTGCTTTATTTTGGCAGGTATTGATGAGCACAGCCTTTTGCAGGCTGTTGATACTGCGGTGGAAATGAATAAAAACGGTGATATAGGAATCCCCGTTCCCACCTATGTTGAGGAAAATGTTTCGACCAAGGTGGTCAAGATAATCCAAAGCTACACCGGTGTAGTAAACAAAATGGTATGGAGAAAATTCTAAACAGCAAAAGTCACTTTAAAGGAGGTGTGCTATGAGCAGGCAATATATGAAGTTGTTGCTGATTCTTGTTAATTCCGTGCTCAAAAGCACGCCTTTAACCGATGACGAAAAGGCACAGTTCACACCCGAGTTTATCCAAAAAACGGCGGTAATAGCCGAAAAGCACAAGCTGTTGCCCATTGTTGCCAATGCGCTGATCGCAAATAAGATGCTTGACCCTTCAGACGAGCTTTATGTAAAGCTCAGGAAATTGCAGCTTGCTCAAGTTTATAAGGCCGAGCGGATGGAATACGAGCTTGGCCGTATGTGTGATGAGCTTGAAAAGGTAGGCATTGAGTTTGTGCCGCTCAAAGGCTCGGTCGTGCGCAGGCTTTATCCCGAGCCGTGGATGCGCACAAGCTGTGACATTGATATCCTTGTTAAAAAAGAGGATATAGAAAAAGCGATAACGGTTTTGACCGACAGGCTTGAGTATTTAAAAAACGGCGAAAGCTTCCACGACATAAAGTTCAAAACACCGTCCAAGATCAATATCGAACTGCATTTTAACCTTATTGAGGATGAGGTGAGGGACAGTATCACGGCGGTGCTGGATGATGCGTGGCAACACACAGCTCCTATCGAAGGACATCGCTGTTATATGCAGTTTGATAATGAGTTCTTTGTGCTTTACCACATCATCCATATGGCCAAGCATATGACGCTCGGCGGTTGCGGAATAAGACCCTTTATCGATCTTTGGCTGATGCGTAAGAATCTGAAGCTCGATGACGGTATGCTGAACGAAATGTTCAAGCGGTCCTCAGTAATGCAGTTTGCCGCCGTTAGCTACCGTTTGTGCGATATATGGTTTGCCAACATCCCTCACGATGAGCTCACCCTTGAAGCCGAGGAGTTTATATTAAGGGGCGGCGTTTTCGGAACAACGGGTAACAGTGCCGCCATTCAGCGAGGCGAGGGCAAGAGTAAAGGCAAGCAGTTTTTAAAACTGATGTTTTTACCGTCCGAAAGCCTTAAGCTTATCTACCCCAATCTGAAAAAGCACCCGTGGCTGTTGCCGTTTTATCAGGTCAAGCGTTGGTTCAGAGTGTTCGACCGTTCCAAGCGTAATAAGATCGCCCAAAGGGTCGATGCCAACGACAGGATATCCGACGAAACGGTCGACAGAGTTGCCAAGCTTATGAGCGATCTTGAATTGAATTAAATTAAAACCGCTATGTGCTGACACATAGCGGTTTTTTATCGCGTCCAACCCTCGCCGTTAATTTCGTGAGCCTTGGATACCGTCACAAAGGCTTTGGGGTCGCAACGGTTGATGATATTCAAAAGCTCGGAGTATTGGCGGAACGAAAATGTGACCATCACGAGTTTTTTAGGCTCTTTTGAGTAGCCTCCCGTAACGTCCACCAGCGTGGTCGTGCGTTCAAGTCGGTTGATTATTTCGTTGTTTATCTCTTCATAGCTTTCTGATATGATCTGTGCGGTAAGCGCCTTCTGTCCGCCTACGAAAACCTTGTCGATGACCAATGCCGACACAAAAACCGAAATGATGCCGAGAAGCGACAGCACAAGGTCGTTCAGGATAAACACGCCCAAGGCAATGGGGATGGTGTCGATCATAAAGATTACGACCGAGCTGCGGAGCCGTTTTATAAATTTGCAAACGGTAAAGGCGATTATGTCGGTGCCGCCCGTCGAGCCGCCGCCCATAAAGGCCAATGCACAGCCGAAGCCAATCAACACACCGCCGAAAAGTGCCGCAATTATCAGCACAAGGTCCTTGTGGGGCGAGTCTTGAAGAAAAAATATCCCGCCAAAAACATCGGGGTCATTAAGCTTTGAAAAGATCGTAATAAACGGGGGATAGATAACGGTGGAGATAAGCGTTTTGG
This sequence comes from Clostridia bacterium, assembly GCA_017416345.1. Classification (GTDB taxonomy): domain Bacteria; phylum Bacillota; class Clostridia; order Oscillospirales; family Acutalibacteraceae; genus UMGS172. The sequence goes on from JAFQCR010000016.1 coordinate 43,504, forward strand.
CCGCAAAGCCCTTGCCGAGGACGGCCAATCCCAATAAAAACAGTGACCAGGTCATAACAGTGATGATGAGGTCGACCGTGACAAATTCAAAAGGCACCACCTTATCGATAACAATGGCAAAGCCCGACATTCCGCCGACAATGAGGTCAAAAGGAATAATGAAAACCGCCGTGCCAAATGCCAAAATGAGCGTGCCTATGACCACCAACGCCGTGTTTTTTGCCGTGTTTAAAATATCGGATTTCTTCATACAACATACCTCCCCAAAGCCTTTATAAAGCCTATTTTTACCATATTACATTGTATGATACACTAAAAAATTGTGTTTTACAACCCCTTTAAATGAAAAAGATTAAAAGTGGAGTATTGCACTTGAAAAGTCCACCTTAAGGTGCTAAAATAATACCAAATAAAACAAAAAAAGGGTGATTTTGATGAAGGTTTGTATTATCCAGCCCGAGTATTCGGTGGATTTTTCCCGTGCAGAGGAGCTGTTTTACAAGGGCTATATCGATATGCTCGACAAGTGCGATGATACTATGGATATCATCGTAATGCCCGAAAGCTGCGATATGCCTGCACTTTGCAAAACGGTTGAACAGAAGAATGAATGTGTTGACCGATTCAACAAGATATTTGTTGATAAGATATGCGAGACTGCCAAGCGTTGCAATGCACTTGTATTTGCCAATGCACGCTGGGATTCCGGCAAGGGATACGTGAATACCACCTATGCCGTTGACCGTGGCGGTAACATTGTCTACAAATATTTCAAGCAGCATCCCGTCCCCAAGGAGGTAGCTTCTCCTGAGCAGGATACCGACAACGCATTCCAATTCACCGAGCCCGATGTTGTCGAGATCGAGGGCATCCGTTTCGGTTTCCTCACTTGCTACGACTTCTATTTTTACGAGATGTTTGCCAATATGGCAAGAAAAAATCTTGACGTGGTCATCGGTTGCTCGCATCAGCGTAGCGACACCCACCGTGCGCTTGAGATATTCAGCACATTTCTGGCCTACAACACCAATACTTATGTCTTACGTTCCTCGGTTTCGATGGATCCGAATTCCGATATCGGCGGCGGAAGTATGGTCGTAGCTCCCACGGGTGAGGTTCTGCTCAATATGAAGAGCCGCATCGGTATGGAATGCGTTGATATCGACGTCACCAAAAAGTACTACAAGCCCGCAGGCTTTGGCAATCCGCCTGCCGCACATTACGAGTATATCGAGCAGGGCAGAAAGCCTTGGAAATACCGCCCCGGCGGCAGTGCGATCTGCCTTAACGATACCGATATGCCGTATCCGAGAGTATGCGCCCACCGTGGCTTTAACTCTGTCGCTCCCGAAAACAGCCTGCCTGCATTCGGTGCGGCAATAGGTTTGGGTGCCGAGGAAATTGAGTTTGACCTTTGGCCGACCGCCGACGGCGAGATAATCTCCCTTCACGACAAAACCCTTGAAAGGGTCTCGGACGGAGAGGGCAAGGTCACCGAAAAGACCTATGAGGAGCTTCTCAATTACGATTTCGGCTCCAAAAAGGGCGAAAAGTTTAAGGGACTTAAGATCCTTAAATTTGAGGAGATACTCAAAAAATTCTCCTGCCATTGCATAATGAACATCCACATCAAGTCGATCTGCGGCAACCCCGATAACCTCAAAAAGATCATCGACCTTATTGACAAGTACGACTGCCGCAAGCACGTCTACTTTATGACGGGTGACGACGATCTGATGGAGCTGTGCCGTGAAATGGCACCCGATATCTGCCGTTGCATGGGCGGCGGCTCGGTTGAAAAGAGATGGGCCATTGTTGAGCGAGCTATTCTGCACGACTGTCAGAAGGTCCAGCTTTTCAAGCCTTATTTCAATCAGGAAATGATCGACAAGGCACATGCCAACGGTATCAAGTGCAACGTTTTCTGGTCGGATGACCAAGAGGAGACCAAAAAGTTTATCGAAATGGGCATCGACTGTATCCTCACCAACGACTACAACCTTATTTCGCAGGTCGTGGAAAGATAAAGTAAATAAAATAAAATAAAAGAAAAGAAGAACCTCCCCTTGTCAGGGGAGGTTCTGTTTTGTTTGTGCGGTAAAGACTGTCTAATATTACAGACCAATGTGCCTTGTGAAATGGATAAATCCATTTCCTGCAAATTATTATAATGTTATTTTGTTTCTATTTCAAACGTATCTCGCTCGCAGTAAACAAGCGGGTATTCACGCAATGGGTATTTGAATTCACCTTGGTCACGCTCGAACACATCACCCGTCAGCATATCAATGACCACGGGGTCTTTGAGCTTTTTCATAGGAATGAGGACTATGTGGCAGGTCTCGTGAGCCTCTTCCACCTCGACGGGGCAGGCTAACCAATAAGCCATACAAGGTTTGCCGTTGTGCTTAAAGAAAACGGTGGTCGACGGTGTGTCGGGGTTGCAGGAGCGACCCTCAATCAGGGCAAACGGCTCGATCACCTCGTTTTCGTCGGCCAGCACGTTGGCGGCATTGGAAACTGCCTTATGGCAGGCCTTGGGTGTGTAGGTGATGCCGTTCAAAATACCGTGCGCGGCAGGTCGGGTCAATACCTCGACCGCCTTTTCATACGGCTTTTCCCACAGGTCCACGATCATAAAATATGAGGTCAGCTTCATTTTATTTTGCAGGTCTAAAAATGCACGGCGCAGATGCCATACCGCCTGACGGTGCTCACTTCCGCCGCCCTCCTTACATTGACCGTGACCCTTCGGGTGCCAAGATGCGTGTCCGCATTCACCCACCCACATCTCAAGATGCCCAAAGCCGAGCTCCTCCATTATCTGACGTGTAATCACATCACGGCGTGAACGCCAGCTGTTGTCGGGGAAGCGGTCGTAGTTGTGGGTGCAATAAAAGTCCAGATCCTTAGGCTCAAGATTGGAGAAAAGATTGTAAATATAATCGGGATGTGAGCCCGAAAGGCAGGTGCCCAGTTTTGCCTCGGGGTAAACTTCACGAATGGCTTTGCCCGTTACCTTTATAAGCTCGGCAAGTCCCTTGGCCGAAGGCTTTTCGGGATACCAGAAGTGAGAAAGGTCGGATTCGTTCCATATTTCGTAGTGGGTGATACGGTCCATGAAATGCTCGGTCATGGCTTTGACGTAGTCTATCCAGGCGTTCAGGCATTCCTCACCGTAAAGGGTCGGCACACATCCAACGGCGGTTGAATTGGGCGCATCGGACATATACAAGGGGTTGCCGTAGCCGACATTGAACCATGGCTCCATTCCTCTTTTTAAGAGGTTATCCACCATACTGTCGAGCCACGAAAAATCGTAAACGCCCTTTTCCTTTTCGGTTCGTGCCCAACCGGTCTGCACTCTGGCAGCCTTTGCGCCTGTCATGGCGGCAAGGTCGTAGCATTTTTCGGGAGTGAAAAGGTCACGGTCGTAGCATTCAAAGCCAATGCCTATACGTGAGTTTTTAATTTCGTTTGACGGTCTTATTTTGAGTTTTCCTATAAGCTTCATAAAAATCACCTCTGATTTCAGTTTACACCAACAATTAGCGCAAAACAATGCTTATTTTGAGCAAAAGCATATCATTTTCACGCATTAAGGACTTGAACTTTAAGAAAACAAGTGGTAATCTTATCGTAGACAGTAAAAAAGGGTGATGTGGGATGTTTGAAAAAACATATTTAGACTTTAAAACCTTTTTAAAGCACGATTTAAAATATAAGCGGTGGACGGTCAAGGTGCGTACCGTAAGCTCGATAATGACGGTCGAAAAAGGCACTTTCCTTTATGAATTTGAGGGCGGCGGATTTGAGCTGAAGGAGGGGGAGTCGGTCTTTTTGCCGATCGGCTCGAGCTATTCCTACAAGCTTACTACAAAGGAGTGCCTGTGCCATCAGATAATGTTTAATATTTGCGATGAAAACGGTGCTTTGAGGTTGGCAGACCGCCCTGTAAAAACAGCCAACAGCAGGGTTGCCGAACTTATGAAGGAAATAGTAAGGCAGGGGAGCGGATTCGGTTCGGTCAATCAATTCAAGCTGACAGCCGATGTGTATTCGGTGCTGTCGTTGTTTTTTGAGCGTGTCAGAGATTCCCGTGAGGGGCTTAAGATATATCCTGCGCTGAAAATGTTAGAGGAGCATTATAACGAACAGTTATCGGCCGACCGCCTTGCTGAAGTTTGCGCTTTAAGTCAGTCACAGCTCAGAAGGCTCTTTCAAAAGGAAACCGGGATGTCACCTATGGAGTACAAAACTCATCTGCGGATAAAAAAGGCCGCAGATATGCTTTTGTATTCGCAAGCGACCGTTGCCGAAATATCGCAATCATTAGGGTTTAACAATCCGTTTGTGTTCAGCCGTGTGTTTAAGCAGTTCAAAGGTGTTTCACCGTCGGAATACCGAAATCAGGAAACGGTATAGCAATTTGAATATTTGCATATATTTTCCGGTGTGTTTTACAGGATTTTCGTTAAAAACACAGTTGCTTTTTTTGGACAGTTGTGATAGAATGTGTAACCGGAATCTGCCGAAGTGGTTTCTCTGCTTGCGGCGGGTTTCGTTACGTTTATTTTATTTTAAAAGAAGATGAGTTTATGGTATTGTTATCGGTCTCCATTGCGCTTTTGGCAGGTCTTTTGATGACCCGTGCCTTCAAGCCCTTGAAATTACCCTCGGTCACGGCTTACCTTATCGCTGGCGTGCTGATAGGCCCTTATTGCCTCGGTGCGTTGGGTATCACCGGTCTCGGCTTTAACAGCCATACCGACGTGTCGGCTTTGTCGGTCGTGTCGGAGGTTGCTCTGGGCTTCATTGCGTTTTCCATCGGAAACGAGTTTATTTTAAGCGACCTTAAAAAGACGGGTAAGCAGGCGCTCACCATCGGTGTTCTGCAGGCCGTTGTCGCAATGCTTTTGGTCGACGTAGCGCTGATCGGTATGCATTTTGTTATGCCCGATAAGCTGTCGTTGGCGCAGGCAATCACCTTGGGTGCCATTGCCACCGCAACCGCACCCGCCGCAACGCTTATGGTCGTTCGTCAGTATAAGGCAAAGGGCCCCTTGACCAAGCTGTTGCTGCCTATTGTTGCTTTGGACGATGCCGTCGGTCTTATCGCATTTGCCGTTTCCTTCGGTATTGCCAAGACGCTTGTCAGCGGTGAGATCGATATGATCTCTATCTTGGTCAATCCGATTATCGAGATCGCTTGCTCACTCATATTGGGTGCTGTTATGGGTTGGGTGCTGACCCAACTTGAAAAGCTGTTCAACTCCAACACCAACCGTTTGAACCTCACCATTGCGGCGGTATTTTTGACCGCTTCACTTTCAATGCTTGAGTTCCATATCGGCCCCGTGCAGATACATTTTTCGTCACTTCTGACCTGTATGATGCTGGGTACCGTGTTCTGTAACATCTGTCCCTTGTCGCACGACCTTATGGGTGCCGCCGACAAGTGGACCTCGCCCGTATTTGCGCTGTTCTTCGTTATCAGCGGTGCCGAGCTTGAACTCAATGTTTTCACCGATTGGGCAATCGTTGTCATCGGTGTGGTTTACATTGCATCCCGTTCACTCGGAAAGTATTTCGGAGCCGCAGGCAGTGCCAAGCTGACCAAGTGCTCACCGCAGATAGTGAAATACTTGGGTATCACACTTTTGCCGCAGGCAGGTGTTGCGTTGGGTATGTGCGCTACGGCTATGCAATTGGGAGCCGAGGGCAACCTCATCCGCAATATCACGTTGTTTGCCGTTCTGATCTATGAGTTGTTCGGACCTATTATGACCCGAATGGCCTTGACCGCCGCAGGGGAGATACACCCCATCACCGAAGAGGTCAAGCGACGCAGACAGCAAAAGCTTGAAGAAGCTAAAGAGCGAAATAAGTGAGAGATTAAATACCGTTGCTTCAATAATCAACCGTGTTTTTAATGTTGAATTTAAATATATGGTGTGATATAATAAATGCACTAATTAAAGAGGTGATGTTGTGAACATTAATTTTGGCATAGACCAAGCCACTGCAGCTCAGATGCGTGATGGCGCACGCAAGGGAATTAAGCTTTTGATAGGCTTTTTTATATTTATTTGCGCTATGTTTGGTCCCTTGATTTTTGTTGTGTGCCTTGCCGGTGAAATGGAAGAGGGTGCAAGCCGCATCCCCGGTGTTGTTTTGGGTTCAATTTTTACCGCTGTTATGATAGTGCTTGTGGTGATACTGATCCGTATGAATCTCAGTGACCGTCTTGTGCGCATCTATGTTTCAACGGTTGGCAACATCAAGCGTGTTGAACTCAAATGGCTATCGGATAATGTCGGTAAGCCGATCGATAAGGTCATTGAAGATCTTCGCAAAGTTATGCGAAGAGGTTATTTTAAGGACGGACACCTTGATGTGAATAACAAGGTGCTTTTGTTCCCGAATGTTGACCTTGGTGCCGAAATCTCCATAATCTGCTCCCAATGCGGAGCTGTTGTAAAGGCACAGCAGGGATACCCCGCAGACTGCCCTTATTGCGGAACAGTTGTACAGTAAACGAATAAAAAAAGACGGTAGAGTTCTCTACCGTCTTTTTTCAATAAATCAAATTTATCAAGTAAAAACTTCTTGTATTATCGTAAGTTTAATGTTATTATATACTATGTATAGGTGTAATTTGGGGGTGTTGGAGTGTCTTATAAAAATCTGATGGATATGCATGTCCATTCCGATAATTCGCACGATGCTCACCATTCGGTGACCTTGGTGTGTGAAAAGGCGGTGGCAAAGGGACTCAGAGCCATTGCCGTGACCGACCATTGCAACATTATCGATTATTATAAGGATAAGCAGAATATCATCTGCCGTCAGGCGGCTTTTGAGGTAAAAAAAGCGGCCGATGTTTTTAACGGACAGCTCATTGTGTCAAGCGGGATCGAGCTTGGCTCACCTGCACGTGACGACGAAGCGGTCAGGGACGTTCTGAAAAATAAGTTTGATTTTGTTGTAGCGGCGGTCCACCGCATAAAGGGCAAGAAAAAGAGCTTTGGCCACTACGATTTCAACCGTGAGGCCAACCGTCCCGAGTGCCTTATTCCAAGATACCTTGATGAGATACTTGAAACGGTTGAGTGGAACCAATTTGATTCTTTGGCGCACCTTACATACCCGTTGAGATATTTCCCGCCCGAGCTGTTGGCCGACTTTGATCTGTGGCAATACCGTGACAAGATCGAGGCAATACTTAAAACGCTTGCTCAAAACGGTAAGGCGTTGGAGATAAACACCAAGGGAGAACCGTTCGTGGTCAACGGCCAAACACACAGCTTCCAGCCCGAGCTTGAGATCGTCAAGCTGTTCCGTGAGCTTGGCGGTGAGCATATCACGGTTGGTTCGGATGCCCACAGCGCACACGATGTCGGTAACAGAATTGCCGAGGCTTACGATATGGCCGTTGAAGCAGGCTTTAAATACGTAACACTTTATCAGCACAGAACCCCGTTGCCCATAAAGATTGTTTAAGCAGTGAAGGAGAAAATTATGAACATCAAATTATTGAAATTACTTTCCAAAAATGCAAGATACACCGTTCACGAGCTGTCGGTCATGAGCGGTATTTCGGAGGATGAGGTCGTAACCGAGGTCTCGGCTATGGAAAAGGAAGGCCTTATCCGTGGATATAAGGCGGTTATCGACTGGGAGCGCCTCGACAGCGCCAAGGTTTCGGCCATTATCGAATTGAAGGTCGAGCCCCAGCCCGATGTCGGCTTTGAACAGATCGCAGAAGAGGTCAAGAAGTATTCCGAGGTTGAAAGTGTTTATCTGATGTCGGGCGGCTATGACCTTTGCGTTATCGTTAAGGGCAAGACCTTCCAGGAGGTTGCCATGTTCGTTGCCAAGCAGTTGGCACCCATGAAGTACGTGGTTTCCACCGCAACACATTTCATTCTGCGCCGTTATAAGGAGCTTGATATCGAGCTTATCGGCGATGCAAAAGACGACAGGGAGAAGATTTCGTTTTGATTGACTACAATAAATTGTTGAACCCGACGGTGATGGAGATCAAGCCCTCGGGTATCAGAAAGTTTTTTGATATTGCCGCCGAGATGGACGATGTCATTTCGCTGGGCGTCGGTGAGCCCGACTTTCAGACACCGTGGCACATCCGTCAGGCAGGCATAAAATCCTTGCAGGACGGCAAGACCAAATATACCTCTAACCGGGGTATTATGGAGCTTCGTAAGGCTGTAAGCGATTATATGAAGGAACAGATCAGCTGTGAATATGACCCTGCGACCGAGGTGCTTATCTCGGTCGGCGGAAGTGAGGCTATCGACGGTGCCGTGCGTGCCATTGTTGGCAGAGGGGATGAGGTGCTGATAGTCGAGCCGAGCTTTGTTTGCTATGAGCCTATCGTAAAATTGGCAGGCGGTGTGCCGGTCATTATTTCGACCAAGGCCGAAAACGAGTTCAGACTGACGGCCAACGAGCTGAAAAGCCATATTACCGACCGCACCAAGCTGCTTATTTTGCCGTATCCCGGCAATCCCACGGGTGCTATTATGGAGCAAAAAGACCTCGAGGATATTGCCGAGGTCTTGCGTGAGACCGATATTGCCGTGATCTCAGATGAAATTTATTCCGAGCTTACATACACAGGCCAGAAGCATGTGTCGATAGCATCGCTCGACGGTATGCAGGAGCGTACCGTTGTCATCAACGGCTTTTCCAAGACCTATTCAATGACGGGTTGGCGTTTAGGCTTCGCCTGCGGACCTGCACCGATTTTGCAACAGATGACCAAGATCCATCAGTTTGCCATTATGTCGGCACCTACCACCTCGCAGTATGCCGCTATCGAGGCGCTCAAAAACGGCCGCCCCGACATTGAGGCAATGGTCGAGGAATACGATATGCGCCGCCGTTTGATAGTTGACGGATTTAATGCGCTTGGACTTGATTGCTTTGAGCCCAAAGGTGCATTCTATGCATTCCCGAGCATAAAGTCGACCGGACTTTCGTCCGAGGAATTCTGCGAGCGCCTGCTTTACTCCAAAAAGGTTGCCATCGTTCCCGGTAACGCCTTCGGTGAGAGTGGCGAGGGTCATGTCAGAGCATCCTACTGCTACTCGGTCAACCATATCAAAGAGGCACTTCACCGTATCGGTGAATTTTTGGAAGAGATAAAAAATGAAGATAAAGGCTAATGCAAAGGTCAACCTTTCGCTTGACATAACGGGCAAGCGACCCGACGGTTATCACACGCTGTGCTCGGTCTTTCAGTCGGTGTCATTGTGTGATGTGCTCGACGTTTCGCTTTCGGACAGTATTTCGGTCAATTGCTCGGTGCCGTCTTTGTCGGGGGAGAGCAATCTGTGCCATAAGGCCGCAAAACTGTTTTTTGAAGCGGCGGATATAAATAGCGGTGCAGAAATTTTCGTCGAAAAGCACATCCCCGAAGCCGCAGGTCTTGGCGGAGGCAGTGCCGATGCCGCCGCAACGCTGGTAGCACTCAACAAGCTTTGCGGACAATCGTTGACACAAGAAAGGCTTTTGGGAATTGCGCTGAAGCTGGGTGCCGACGTGCCGTTTTGTATGGTCGGCGGAACCAGGCTGTGCGAGGGTATCGGGGAGATAATGACCGAATTGTCGCCGTTGCCCGAATGCTTTATCGTGATCGCCAAAAAGGGCCAAAAGGGCTCGACGGGACAGATGTATAACGCACTTGACAACAACCCGAATCTTTTAAGACCTGATACTGCGGCCGTTATAAGAGGACTTAAAAAGGGTGAGCTGTGTGAGGTCTTCAAGGGCGCATATAACTGTTTTGAAACGGTCAACGACGGTTCTGTCTTAAACGAAGCCAAGGCAGTTGCCGAAAAGCACCAAGCTGTTTTTGTCGGCCTTTCGGGAGCAGGCCCTTCGGTTATACTTGTGTTTGAGCAAAAAAGTGACGCTGAAACCGCCGCAAAAGCACTTGACGAGTGCGGATTTTTGACCTTTGTCACGACACCCGAAAAAGAAGGCACAAAAATAATTGAATAATTTACATCACTCCTGCCAATATTTTCCTTGAAAATTATTGAAGGAGTGTTTTTATGTCTTTACTTAAAAATCTTTTCAAACATATCGACCGCTCGGCGGCCATTCGTGCTGTTGCCTGCGGTCTGGTACTGGTGCTGACCCTTACGGTCTGCGGCTTTGATGCCAAGTGCGACACAGTTCGTGAGAATGTTTTGCGTCTGCACGTGTTGGCCAATTCCGATTCGGATGAGGATCAGGCGCTGAAGCTTAAAGTGCGGGATGCGCTGTTGACAGTATCGGGTGGCATTTTTGAAAACTGCACATCCGAAAAGGAGGCTGCGGCTTCGGCTAAGGAGAATCTTGCGTTTTTTACCAAAACTGCCGAGCAGGTGATAAAGGAAAACGGTTATTCCTATTCCATCCACGTGGAAATTGCCGATACCTGGTTTGAAACAAGGGATTATGAAAGCTTTTCCCTGCCTGCAGGCACCTATGAGGCCTTGAGGGTCATAATAGGTGAGGGTAAGGGTAAGAATTGGTGGTGCGTGATGTTTCCGAGTATTTGTCTGCCTGCGGCAATGGGCGAAAGCAAGGATTTTTCGTGCGTTTTAGAGGATGATACCGCCGAAATAGTTGAACAGCCCAAGCGCTATAAAGCCCGATTTAAGGTGGTTGAAATATTTGAAAAAACACGCAAAAGCATCGCTGATTTCTTTAAGTGATATTTTTTTTGAAAAAATTAAAAATAATACTTGCATTTTGACGCAAGTTGTGGTATTATTCCTTTACTGATGTGAAGAAAAGGAGAGGGGTGACAACATGAAAGAGGGTATTCATCCGCAGTATGAGACAGTTGTTGTAAAGTGTGCTTGCGGAGCTGAGTTTGAAACTCGCTCGACAAAGAAAGATATCCGTTTGGATATTTGCTCCAAGTGTCATCCGTTTTTTACCGGCAGACAGAAGCTTGTTGATACCGGTGGTCGTGTAGACAGATTCAAAAAACGTTTTGGCATGGATGCTAAATAATTGTTTCAAATCTTTGGCCGCAGTTGTACTTTGCAACTGCGGTTTTACTTTTCTTTGATTATTTTTTGTTTGGGCGGTGACAAGATGGACAGCTACAAAACGGTACGACAAGCTGCCGAGGCCGAATACGAGGAAAAGCGTTCCCGATTTATCGGAAGCGTGATTCCCTGCACCACCGAAGCCGAGGCAATTGCCTTTATCAACAAGCGCAAGTCCGAAACCTTCGGTGCACGGCACAACGTGTATGCATATATCCTGCGTGACAATAATATTGCACGCTTTTCGGATGACGGTGAGCCGCATTCCACCGCAGGAATGCCGACGCTGGAGGTTCTGAAAAAGCAGGGTCTTGTTGATTGCTGTATCGTCACGACCCGTTATTTCGGAGGCATATTGCTCGGTACGGGTGGGCTGGTGCGTGCCTATACCGCCGCCGCCAGAATGGCTGTCGAGGCCGCAGGCGTTGCCACAATGCGTGAGTGCTATGAGTGTAAGGTCAGTTGTCCTTATTCCGACCACAGCCAGGTCGAGCGTGTGATTGGTGACAACGGCGGTAAGGTAACGGGATGCGATTTTACTCACGAGGTCACGGTGAGATTTTCCATAACCGCCGAGGATTACCAAGATCTTTCGGCCAAGTTTACCGATACCTTCTGCGGACGGTTGGATCCCGAAATATTAGGCAGCGGCTACGCCGATGTTTAAAAAAATTGATGAATTTTCATCGAAATTTAAAGTATTTTAAAATTTATTTGCGAATAATGAATATAGAGTAATAGAAAAAACGCAAAATTTACTTTATTATTGAACAGAGATCAACTAAAGTCCTGCTTTTGGGACATAGAATGTTGTATTATTGTTTTGCAAGAGGGGAGTGGACAAGGTGGCGTTACCGCAGGATTTTCTGATGGAGCTGAAATACCGCAACGATATAGAATCGGTGCTGTCACCCTATATCGCACTCAAGCGGAGAGGCAGTAACCTTGTCGGATTGTGCCCCTTCCACAACGAAAAGACCCCCTCGTTTACGGTTTACCCCGAAAACGGTTCATACTATTGCTTCGGTTGCGGTAAGGGTGGAGATATCATAACCTTCACCATGCAGATGGAGAATCTTGACTATATTGATGCCGTCCGCAAGCTGGCCGACAAGGCGGGGCTCAGAATGCCCGAGGACAACCGTGATGACAAGGAGCTGAAGCTTAAAAACGACATTTATGCCGTCAACGCCGAGGCAGGTCGGTTTTTCCATTCGGTGCTGATGAGCCCAAAGGGCAAAGCGGGACTTGATTATTTTCTGGGACGAGGCTTGAGCCTTAAGACCGTAAAACGCTTTGGTCTCGGCTTTGCACCCGACGATTGGCATGCACTTGAAAATCATCTGAAATCCAAAGGCTTTACCGATTATATAATCTCGGCGGCCGACCTTACCTCCAAGTCCGAAAAGAAGGACAAGTTCGGTAAAAACATAACCTACGACCGATTCCGAAACCGTATAATGTTCCCCATAATCAACATTCACGGCAAGGTCATCGGCTTCAGCGGACGAGCTATGCCCGGCAATGAAAAGCAGGGCGGCAAGTACATAAATACCTCGGATACGCCGGTCTACAAAAAGAGCCACAATATGTTTGCACTCAATTTTGCCAAGGCAGTCTGCTCAAAGCAGGCAATTCTGGTTGAGGGCAATATGGATGTCATTGCGCTTCATCAGGCAGGCTTCGAGATGGCGGTCGCTGCGCTGGGAACCTCCTTCACCGAGGAGCAGGCGAGACTGCTCAGCCGCTACACCAAAGAGGTCGTGCTGACGATGGATGCCGACTCGGCAGGTGAAAAGGCCACCGACCGTGCATTGGGCATACTTGACAATGTCGGCGTCAGCGTGAGGGTGCTTCGTCTGCCCGATTGCAAGGACCCCGATGAGTTTATAAAAAAACACGGAAACGCACGTTTTCAAAAGCTGTTGGATAGTGCGATGAGCGCTATCGAATACCGTTTGCTGACCGCCGCAAGAGACATTGATCTTGATGCGGTCGACGGTAAGCTGAAATACCTTAACAAGGCGTGTGAGGTGCTGGCGGCTCTCAATGACCCGATAGCCACCGACCTTTATGCAGGAAGATTGGCCTCGAAATACGGCGCTTCAAAGGAACGGCTTTTGAATGTTATAAAAAATATTGTTGAGCAAAAGTGCAACGGCAAGGTGCGTGTTGAATTAAGGGAGATCAGCGGAGCGCTGAATATCCAAAAGAATGAGGTCAATCCGCAAAAAGGAAAATACCGACGTGCGGCGGCGGCCGAGGAAGCGGTCATCTCGGTACTGATACGGCACCCCGATATGCTGGATTCGGTGCTAAATAGGCTTGATCCGGCCGACTTTCTGACCGACTTCAACCGAAAGCTTTACCAACGTGTGACCGAGATACTCGGCACGGGGCACGGCTTTGATCTGGTGCTGTTGGGCGAGGGCTTCACTTCGGATGAGATCGGCTACATCACCAAAATGCTGACGGTGGGTACCGCCAACGAAAATGCCGAAAAGGTGCTGGATGACAGCATCAAGGTAATAATAAGCGAGCGAAAGGCTTTGGACAATCCTGATGTTGCCGAGCTGGACGACGCAAGCTGGGCCGAAGCTATGGCGGCTCTCAGTAAGGATAAAAAGAAAAAACCGATCGGATGATCGGAAGGGATAAAAGGGGTAATAAAAATGGATGAGAAAAGAATCAAAAAGAACAATCCGGCGGTTGAAGAACCTGCCACCCAGGGTGACGGCTATATTGAGGATAGCTACACCCAGAATGATGACCGCAAGAACGGTGATTTTCTTGATATAGAGGACGATGTTCCTGAAAATCTTGAAAGCCTTGAAATGGAGCCCCCGCTTCTTGATCTTGACTATATTGAGCCCTCTGACGAGGACCTTAAGATGGCCGAGATCGAGGATGTTGAAAAGCTGGAGGAGACCATCGCTTCGATGGATAACGTTTCGCTGGACGATCCCGTTAAGGTCTACCTTAAGGATATCGGCCGTGTGCCTCTGCTTTCTCCCGACGAGGAGGTCGAGCTGGCCAAGCGTATCGGTGACGGTGATGCCGCCGCCAAAAAGCGTCTGACCGAGGCTAACCTTCGTCTTGTCGTAAGTATTGCCAAGCGTTATGTCGGCCGCGGAATGCATTTCCTCGATCTTATCCAGGAGGGTAACGTCGGTCTTATCAAGGCGGTTGAAAAGTTTGACCACACCAAGGGCTTCAAGTTTTCTACCTATGCTACCTGGTGGATCCGTCAGGCTATAACCCGTGCCATTGCCGACCAGGCCAGAACCATCCGTATCCCCGTTCATATGGTTGAGACCATCAACCGTCTTAAGAAGATCCAGAGCCAGCTTCTCCACGAAAACGGTCACGAACCCAGCGAGGAGCTCATCGCCGAGAAGATGGAGCTTTCGGTCGAGCGTGTGCGTGAGATCATGCGTGTCGCCCAGGAGCCTGTTTCGATGGAGACCCCCATCGGTCCCGAGGAGGACAGCCGTCTGATGGACTTTATCCGTGACGAGGATGCTCTTCAGCCCGACGATGCCGCATTAAAGACCATTACCAATGAGGATATCGACTCGGTACTGAAGACCCTCACTCCCCGTGAGGAGGCGGTTATCCGCCTGCGCTTCGGACTTAAGGACGGACGTTGCCACACTCTTGAGGAGGTCGGAACCGAGTTCTGCGTCACCCGTGAGCGTATCCGTCAGATCGAGGCCAAGGCCTTGAGAAAGCTTCGTCATCCCGTAAGAAGCAACAAGTTCAAGGACAGATAATTTTTCGGAGTGTTTTAAAGTGAAATACACATATAATACTAAGGGTGTTTGCTCAAGCACCATTACCTTTGAGATCGAAAATGACATTGTGACCTCGGTACAGTTTGTGGGAGGCTGCAACGGCAATCTTAAAGGAATATCATCGTTGGTCGTCGGCATGAAGGTCGATGATGTTATTGGGCGTTTAGAGGGGATCAGGTGCGGATTCAAGTCCACATCCTGCCCCGATCAGCTTGCCAAGGCACTTACTGCGGCCAAGCAAAACGGTTAAATTTTTATTGAAAGCAAGGTGACAGAAAATGTTTGATGAGGATATCAAGATAGCTTCTTTGGGTAAGGATAAACCCAAGAAGAACGACCACGAAAAGGTCATGGACGAATACACCCGTGAAAGTGCCAACGGCAACATCGAAAAGGCACGTGCGTTGGGTGCGGCCCTTGCTAAGGAGGTCGTCGGCCGTCTTGACAGCTTCCCCGTTGACGAGCAAAACGACAATGTTAATCTTTCGGTGCAAAGGGGAGTTATGATGACCTTCGCCGCCGTTGTGGCGTTGGAGGAAAACATAATGAGCGAGGTCGTACATCAGACCGCCGAAAACAGCTTTAACGCTGAATTGGAAAAGCTGTCACCCGACATTTACAAGGCGGTGGCTGATTCGGGCGCATTTTCGTTCTATTATCTTGCCTACCGTCGGGGAACTGAGGTCGTTCGCCGTATGGGTCAGACCTTTGCGATGCTCTGCTCGCACGACGGAGACCCCGTTTACCACGAGCTTGGCGAGGCCATCTACTGCTGGTTCAAATCCTTTGCAGAGAAAAAGCTGAACGAAGCCGAGTTCAAATAATTACGCTACAAAGACCCCTGGTTTTTGCAAATATTTTATTGGAGGAATTTTAAAATGAAGGTTACTAAAGATATGCTTATCGGTGATATTCTCGATATGGACAGAGGCACCGCTACTTTCTTCTTTGAGATCGGAATGCACTGTCTCGGATGCCCTGCATCCCGTGGTGAGAGCATTGAGGATGCTTGCAAGGTTCACGGTACCGACTGTGATGCATTGCTCCAGAAAATCAACGCTTACCTCGAGAGTAAATGAGCGTAGATAACCGTTTACAGAGAATAGCCGGAATGATAAGGCGGGGGGACAGGGTTGCCGATATCGGCACCGACCACGCCTATCTTCCGGTATTTCTTATAAAGGAAGGAATCGCAGAGAAGGCCTTTGCCTGCGACGTCAGCGACGGACCGCTTGAAAACGCAAGAAAGACCGTGGAGCGGTCGGGTGTTGACGGTATAACTCTTCGCAAGGGTGACGGACTTTTAGCCGTGTGTCCCGAAGAGATAGATACTGCGGTCATTGCAGGTATGGGCGGCGATCTTATTGCAAGGATAATATCCGATGCCGAGTGGATCAAAAACGGCCGTTACGAGCTTATTTTACAGCCTATGACGGCGGTTGAGGATCTGCGTGAGTATTTGTGCAAAAACGGTTTTGAGATTTTGAAGGAGCAGGCCGTTTCGGCGCACGGACGTACCTATACTGCAATGAAGGTCGTGTTCACGGGACAGAAGACCGATTGTGATCCCGTGTTTTATTTTGTCGGACGTTTGAGCGAAAATATGGGTGAGGATGAGCTTACCTACATAAAGCGCAAGCGCCGTATTATTGAAAATCTGGCCAAGGATATAAGCGAGGTCGAGGCTAAAAAGGACACCTACCAAATGCTCTGTGCCGCAATGGACGGCATCGACCGATTGCTTGAAATTTAAAATGGGAATCGACGGAATATATCTTTATCAATTAAAAACCGAGATCGAAAACGGGCTAAATAACGCCCGTATCGACAAAATACACCAGCCTTCAAAGGAAGAACTGGTGTTATTGTTGCGCTCGGCTTCGGGTGCAAAGCGGTTGCTTATCAGCATCCGTCCGTCGGCTCCGAGAATCAATTTCACCCAAAACACCTTTGAAAACCCTTCCGAGCCGCCGATGTTTTGCATGCTGATGCGAAAATATCTGTCGGGTGCACGGTTTATTAGGGTCGAGGACAACGGCTTTGAGCGTGTTGTGACCCTTTTGTTTGAGGGCACCAACGAAATGGGCGACCGTGTGAGGTTCAGCCTTGTAACCGAGCTTATCGGAAAGCAGACCAACCTCGTTTTGGTTGGTGCTGACGGCAGAATTATTGATTCGCTCCGCCGCTCGGATATCGAAGCAGGCGGCAGAATGATACAGCCGGGTGCTGTGTATACGCTGCCCGAAAAGCAGGAAAAGCTGAATGTTATCAAAACCGAACCGTCAGAAATGATCGAGGCCGTAAAGACTGCAGCTATGCCTTTGAGCAAGGCGCTTGTATCGGTGGTCGACGGTTTTTCACCCTTGATAGCACGTGAGATCGTTGTCCGTGCAGGGTGCGATACCGATAAATATTCGAATGATCTCATCTCGGCTGAGGAGACCGCTTTGATCGGTGCTTTGGCTGATTTTAAGCAGAAGCTTGCTTGCCCCAAGCCTACCGTTTTGGTGGATGACCGAGGTGTACCGTTTGAGTTTTCGTATACCGATATAACACAGTACGGCACTTCGGCAAATAAGATGAATTTTGCCACGCTGTCCGAGCTGCTTGATGCCGTGTATACCGAGCGTGACCGCAAGGAGCGTATCCGAAGCTATGCCAACGAGCTTTTCAAGCTGGTCAACAACCTGCTTTCACGTACCGCCAAGAAAATTGCGATACGTAAAAAGGAGCAGGAAAAATGTGCTGACGGTGATAAGTGGCGTATCTACGGCGAGCTGCTCAAGGCCAATCTGTATGCCGTTGAGCGTGGTGTGCCGTATGTTGACGTGCAGAATTATTACGACCCCGAGTTGAAAACGGTTCGCATTCCGTTGAACGTTACGCTGACCCCTGCGCAGAACGCTCAACGCTACTTTAAGGAATACAAAAAATGCTGTAATGCCGCCGCAATGCTGGGTCAGCTTATTGAAGAATCGGAAAATGAGCTCCGCTATATCGAAAGCGTTGCCGATGAGCTGGGCAGGGCTTCCTCGGTCAGCGATCTGAACGAGATAAGATCCGAGCTGGCTCTGGCAGGGTATATCCGTGAAAGGGGCGACCGCAAAAAGCAGGTGAGAGCCTCGGCACCGTTGGAGTTCGTTTCACCCGACGGTCACCGTGTGCTGGTCGGCCGAAACAACCGTCAGAACGACGAGCTGACCTTGCGTACCGCATCCGACGGCGATATGTGGTTCCACACCAAGAATATCCCCGGCTCACACGTTATTGTGTTCTGCAACGGCGACGAGCTGTCGGATGAAACGGTGCTGTTTGCCGCCGAGCTTGCCGCAAGACACTCAAAAGCGGCAGGATCTTCCTCGGTTCCCGTGGACTATACAAGGGTAAAATATGTTAAGAAGCCTGCCGGCGCAAAGCCCGGTATGGTCATTTATAAAACCAACAAAACGGTGTACGTCACACCCGAAGGAGGCTCTAAATGAAGATAGGTATTTCCTCCGCAAGCCTGTATCCGTTGGAGACCGAAAAGGCTCTGGAATTTTTGGGCGAAAGCGGAGTAACAACTACCGAAATATTTTTCAACAGCCCCTGTGAGTTGGAAGAGGAATTTGTGAAGGAGCTTGACCGCATCCGCCGTCATTACGGCATCGATGTGGTATCGCTTCATCCTACCGGCTCGGTGGGTGAGCCTTATTTCCTTTTTTCGGGGTATCAGCGCCGTTACAGAGACACCTTTGAGTTTTACAAAAAATACTACCGTGCCGCAGAGATCCTGGGTGCCCGATATATTGTTTTGCACGGCGACAGCCTTGCGGGGCATATTCCGATCGAGGAGTATTGCGAGCGATTGATGGAGATGGATGATGCCGCAAAGCAGTTTGGCGTAAGTATTTGCCACGAAAATGTCAACCGTTACCGTGCGGCTACCCCCGAAAATGTGCGTGAGATGCGCCGCCTTACCGACGACCGATTGAAGTTTACCTTTGACATAAAGCAAACGGTGAGGGATGGCTGCGGCGTTGATGCCATGTATGAGGCTATGAGAGGGAATATCGTTAACGTTCATATAAGTGACCATAACGAGCTTTCCGACTGTATGCTTCCGCTTGACGGAGACTTCAGATTCAAGCCGTTTTTTGAAAGGCTTGAGGCCGACGGATACGACGGAGCCTGCCTTATAGAGGTCTACAGATATGCCTATGCCAACGAGGCACATCTTTTGGAATCATACAAAAACGTGAACAAAATTCACAAATAGTATTGACTATTGGGTGAAATATGTTATAATATAGCAGGAATGTGAAAATAATTCACAAATCAGGAGGCTATATTATGCAGAACGATAATTTAAAACATGGCGGTGCTTATTACCGTGCGGTCAAAACGATGGAAAGCATCAACGGTAAAACGGTTGCTATGTACGGTATTGAGGGTTTTGGACATGGCGATGTTGTATCGGTGTTGGCGCTGACGACCGATAAGGCAAGAATCACAAGATTGGTTGCAACGCTGAATGAATGTGGTCTTGAGCTGTGTCAGCTGCGTGACGTTGTAGACGATTTCCTTTATGAGATGCGCAAGCAACCGGAAATGACCTGATAAGAACAAAAAACCGTCCCGAACTTTTGGTTCGGGACGGTTTGCTTTTAGAAGGTTTATCAGACCGTGATAACACCCATGGCCTCAAGAACCGAGAAGCCGAGGATAAGCACGATGCAGATAGGTGCGATGTACTTGATAACAACGGTGAAAAGGCGCTTGGCCTTGAACTTGTTGCCGCATTCTTCAGCCTCGGCAATGAGAGCCTTGGGCTTGAGAACGTAGCCGACAAAGATGCAGGTGATAAGTGCGACTATCGGCATCAGAACGCTGTTACTGATGAAGTCGAAGAAATCAAGGAAGCCGTAGCCAATGATCTTGATTCCGCTCAAAATACCGCCGTTCGAAAGTGCCGAGGGGATACCGAGCAGCAGGCAGATGGCAAGTACGATAATACAGCTTACGGTACGGCTGAGCTTGAACTTGTCCTTAACAATGGAAACAACGGTCTCCATAAGCGAGATGGACGAGGTGATGGCGGCAAAGAAAACAAGTATGAAGAACACAAGACCGATAACGGTTCCGCCGAACATACCGTCGAAGACCTTGGGCAGGGCAACAAACATAAGACCGGGGCCCTTTGACATATCGCCGCCCGAAGCGGTAACGGCAGGAACGATCATAAGACCTGCAAGGAAGGCGATGCCGGTGTCGAAGATCTCGATGTTGTGAACCGAGGATTCAACGTTGACGTCCTTTTTCATATAAGAACCGTAGGTGATCATAATACCCATTGCCAAAGACATTGAGTAGAACAGCTGACCCATAGCGGCAAGAACGGTGGTGGCCTTAAAGTGGCTGAAATCGGGCACAAGGTAGTACTTGAGGCCTGCCAAAGCACCGGGCTGGCAAAAAACGTATACGGTGATACCGATGATCATAACGACAAGCAAGGGCATCATTATCTTGGAAACACGCTCAACGCCCTTTTCAACGCCCAAAAGAACTACAACGGCTGTGAGGGCAAGGAAGAGGAAGAACCAACCGATGGGTTCGGCCGTTCCCGAAATGAAGTTGGTGAAATAGTCGCCTCCGTCGGCTGCAGCTTGAGCCTTGCCGGTTGCAAAGACTGCTATGTACTTGGCGACCCAACCGCCTATAACGCAGTAGTAGGGAAGGATAATGGCAGGAACAATGGCGGCCAGCACACCGACAAACGAGAAACGCTTGTCCAAAGCCTTGAAGGCACCGATGGCGCTGAGGCCGGTCTTACGGCCGATGAGAATTTCGGCGGCCATAAGCGCAAAGCCGAAGGTCACAGCCAGAATGATGTAAACGAGAAGGAAGATACCTCCGCCGTATTCAGCTGCAAGGTAGGGGAAACGCCAGATGTTACCCAAACCGACAGCCGAGCCTGCAGCCGCAAGAACGAAGCCGATCTTGCCGGTAAAATTACCTCTCTTTTCCAAAGTTGTGTTTTCGCTCATAATAAAACCTCTCAATCAAAATGCCAAAAGCAAAAAATTACATCTAATTATCACACAAAACCGACCAAAATACAAGAAGTAATTTGAAATTTATGGGGTAAAAAGGAAAATAAAGTGAAAAATAATAAAAAATATCGCAAAACTGAAAAATAATACTTGATTTTTTGCGACGCAGTCGTTATAATATCAGTGTTGCGTCGAAATAAGACCAACCAATTGAATTGACCAATGGAGAAGTCGCGTAGTTGGTCGAGCGCGCACGATTGGAAATCGTGTAACCACCTAAAAGTGGTTCGAGGGTTCGAATCCCTCCTTCTCCGCCAAAACAAAAACCACCCACCAGGGTGGTTTTTGTTTTGCGGTTTCATTTGTGGTGAAGTTATTTCTGCGATTGCTCCAGGATCTTCATTTCGGCTTTTATGCCGTCCTCTATAGTGGTAAAGTCATCACGGCTAAGGCCGGTGACGGTCAGCACCTTTGAGCAATCGACATCACGGTCGAATTTGCGGTCGTAGTTCCACATCCAGTTGTGCTCGCCGTTGCTGCGGATGGTGGGGATGGTGTCTATGTAACGCTCGTCATCGACCCACTCGACTTTAAGGCCTATCACCTTATTATAAGCATCGGCAACCTCGCCCCAGGTCATACCGTGACCCGAATATATTGTAAATGCCTCGCCCAATGCATCCTTTTTAAACAGCAGGTTGGAGATCAGCTTACCCGAGTTACCTGCCCAGTCAAGCCCTGCATGAAGCTCCTTGCAGGAAAGCGGAAGAAGCATTGTTTTGCCGCTTTTGGCATACTCAACGGCCCACAGACCGCTGTTCATAAGGATATCCATTCTGCGGCACGAAAATGAGATAACGGGGCGCACGACGGTCCAGTTTTCACCCTTGCATTCATTGAACAGAAAATCCTCGCAGATGCCCTTGCTCACACCGTAGGTGTCATATTTAAGAAGGTCGGGGTCCTTTACCACATCGCACAGTCTGGGTGCCGATTCGGTCACGGGATGCTGTTCGTTGGCATAAACACGGTAGGACGAAAGGAATATAAGGTGGTCGGTGTTCTTTATAAGGAAGCGGTATGCCTCTTTATATTTTTCGGGGTCGGGATAATGGATAAAATTGACGATGCCGTCATAATGAGTTTTTGAAAACAACTCGGTCAAAAGCTCATTGGTGGCAAGGCTTTGATGAAATTTAAGCTTTGGGTGGTTGGAGACCTTTTCCTCGGGGCAGATGACCTCAACCTCGGCACCGAGGCGAAGCAGCTCCTCTGCCGTATAGGTTCCAAGCGTTCCGCCGCCTGCAATAAGCAATACTTTTTTGTTTTTATACATAAATATCACGTCCTTTCCTTTATTTTAATATGTTGACAATATAAATAAAAGATGTTATTCTATTTTTAATGAGGTAAAATTCTATAAATTTTCGGGAGGACATCGGCGTGAATGGCGTATTATTTTTTAATAATTTTGCTTTTAATGAGTTTCGGCAGAACGGTCTTGGACATACCGACAACTCCCGAGGTGCCGAGCGGCACTACTTGGGATATATGAAAAAGGGAAAAGCGAGGATCGTTTCGGACTCTGTCGAGCTGGAGCTTAAAGAGGGCGATCTGTTTTATATTCCAAAGGGCTTCAAATACCAATCTTGGTGGAATATAGACGGCGGAGGAGCCGTTTACGACTCCATCGGTTTTTCACATTTCCCCTTACAGAGCGGTGGCGGCTTTATGCTTCAAAAAATAGAGCGAACCGAGGAGATAGACCGTTTGTTTGCTCCGTTGTCGGCCGATAAGAGCGTTAATTGCCGTTCTATCGGCATGCTGTACAGTCTTTTGGGACTGTTGGAGGGTGTGCTTTGTCGCATCGAGCGCAGTAAGGAAAGCATGATCGCAGAAAAACTGATGTTGCTTATCAATAAAGACCACAGCTGCACAATGGCGGAATACGCCAAGGAGCTTTGTATAAGCGAGGCGGCGCTTTATTTGTACATAAAAAAGGCGTTGGGCAAGACCCCCAACCGATTAAGGCAGGAGGTCTGCTGTGACAAGGCCTGCGAGCTGCTTAAGACTACCGATTTTTCGGTTGAACAGATAGCCGAAATGTGCGGTTTTTCCTCGGCGTCGTATTTTAGAAAGGTGCTTTATTCAATTTGCGGCAAAGCTCCGTCCGAGATCCGAAAGAATTCACGGATGATCTGACTACCGCCACTTTTGAATGTGGTGCGGTATGATAATTTGAACTTTTAAGGAATGGTGAGCGTGACCAAGAAAAAGGTTTGGATCATAATTTCGGCGGCGGTGCTGTTATGTGCCGTTGCGGCATTGACGGTATTTTTGTTGGTGTTTAACGGTGTGATACTGTTAAATAACCCCTCAAAGTCGGAGTTCCCCGTAAGAGGCGTTGATGTTTCGCACTATCAGGGCGAGATAGATTGGCAGGTGTTGGCTAAGGAGGATATTTCGTTTGCTTTTATCAAGGCCACCGAGGGCAGTACCTATACAGATAAATGCTTTGAGTATAATTTTGCCGAAGCGCAAAAGACCGACCTTGCGGTGGGCGCTTATCACTTTTTCAGCTTTGAAAGCCCCGGTGCTACCCAGGCCGAGAACTTTATAAAAGCGGTACGACCGTTTGAGGGAATGCTGCCGCCCGTCATTGACCTTGAGTTTTACGGCAACAACGAAAACGATCCGCCCAAGCGTGAGGCGGTGGGCGCACAGCTTAAGATAATGCTGGATGCGCTGGAGGCCGAATACGGCCTTGTACCCATTATATATGCCACCGAGGAATCCTACGATACCTATCTTAAGGGTGTTTATGAGCAGTATGACATCTGGATAAGGGATGTTATTTTTGAACCCGAGCTTTCAGACGGCAGGCTTTGGACCTTCTGGCAGTATACCAACCGTGAGACCCTTGACGGATACAAGGGCGAGGAACGCCATATAGATGTAAACGTGTTTAAGGGGACTGCGGCCGATTTTGACGGGTACCCGAGATACAGACCGAAATAAAAGCAAAAACACCTGAGCAATTCAGGTGTTTTTTTGATGCGACCGGATCTGTAAGCCGGGTTCTGTATTTGACGACTATCTTTCTTGGCGGCACGTTGCCGTGACGCTCACGCCATCTTTCACGACACGCAGGGCACGTATGGTCGTAGCTGATGTTGCTTCGGATAGGGTTTACAGGACTGCACGGTTCCCCGCCAGTCGGTGAGCTCTTACCTCGCCTTTCCACCCTTACCGTGAAAAAATCACGGCGGTATATCTCTGTTGCACTTTCCCTAAGGTCACCCTCGGCGGCCGTTAGCCGCTATCCTGCCCTGTGAAGCCCGGACTTTCCTCAGGGGCTTAAAGCCTCCCGCAGCCGTCTGGTCCACTCGCAAGGATAATTTTAACACAAATTTTCAAAAATGCAAACTATTTTTTAAATCTGCTCTTTAGAACTTTGGAGGAATGCAAGGGGAGGGGTGACGTAATTTGTCAAAATCAACACAAACATTTTGATTAAAGGGCAGGATTTAACAAAAACAAATCAAATTGTCACTTAAAATGATTGCGATGTGTGTTTTTGTGTGGTAATATGATTTATATAAAAGTATCTTAGTATACATATACCCCTTGGCGAAAATTTTTAAGTAAAGGAGAGTACTTTTATGAAAAACACATTCAAAAAGGCTGTCAGTGTTCTGCTTGCCGTCATAATGGTAGCATCATTGTGCACAATGGCGATCACCACTGTTTCGGCCGAAGAAACCACGACCTTTAAGGATCATGGTATCTACAGCGGAAGCTATGCAGAAGATCGCTTCCTCGTAGAAAATCCCGATGATCCGAGTGAGATCGTCATCAAGATGCCTTACGGTAACGGACGTTACAACTACCGTCTGGCTGACCCTGCTGATCTTTCCATGCCCTTTGTGGTTGAGAAGGATAAGTTCTACACCATCACCTTTGATTACAGAGTTGATTCAGTAGGCAATGACGAAACCAATTTAGGCTTTGAACTTTACTACGGTCTGACCGATACCGGCGGCCACGGCAGAAAGCCCGCTTCCGCAAAGAAGAGCTGGGCCATCTATGATATCGAGGGTGGCAACATTGACGGTGTATGGCGTACTGCAGCTATCCACTTCAAGGCCAATCCGTATCAGGTGACCGAGGATGTTGTTACCGGTCAGGATCCCGAGACCGGAGCTGATATCGTTGATACCAACGTTATCGCTACCCTTAACAATATCTATGTAACCTTCTACAATTCTGTAGGTGCTGAGGGTTATTTGAAAAACTTCAACATCGTTGAAGAGACCGACGCAGGTGATAACACACTTGTTGATGTTACCACCGACATGAAGAAGACCATTGATCACACTATCGGTAATGCCAGTGCTTACGGTTCGGGTATGGCCGGTAAGCTTGATGAGGTCACCGGCAACCTTGTTCTGTCCGGCGGTAACAGCGCTGCGTTCGCTACCGGCGGCAGCGCTTGGGTAAGACACAGATGTGTTGTTGACAACGGCGGTAACAGAGTTGCTATCTATGCAGGCAACAGCTATACCTTTGCCCTTAAGTACAGAGTCGTAACTAACTCTGACTGGGTAACCGTTGGTGTTGGCTATGCAAAGAGCGGTGTTTCCGATACCTCGAAAGAAAGTTTTGCTGTAAAGGCAGAGAAGACCACCGGCGGCGAGACCACCGAGTGGAGATATCTCACCGGCACATTCACTCCCGAGCTTAACGACGGTGTGACTGTCGCTTACCCCAGAATCATTCTTTCGAGTGCCGCAACTACCGATGCTATCGAGATCGAGTCCTTCGCTATTGCAGGCTCTTCGATGGCTAACGTTGTTACCAACCTTTACAACGACAACGGCGATAACATCACCGTTAAGACCGGTTATAAGGGCACTTCTGTTGTTGTTGACGGCGACAAGAGTGCATACAACGTCGAAGCAGGAGAGTGGTTTATGGGTTGGTATGCCGATCCTAACTTCAACACTGCTCTCGGCGATACGGTTCCCACTCAGAGTGGCACCGTTTATGCTAAGTATCCTTCGACCGTTATCGACTTTAATCAGAGAGGCTCTTACACCAAGAACTACGGCCATAACATAACCTCTGCAACTGTCGATAGTGTTAAAGGAACTCTTACTGCAGTAGGTATCAATACCGTTGGCTTTATGATCCCTTCTTATGATGCTGATATTTCCGATACCGATAAGTCGGCCTTCTATCAGTTCAAGGATGGCGCAAAGTATAAGATCACCTTTGTTATTGATTCCAATGACAAGCAGTTCACAACTATCTACACCTGTGCTGACTTTGCCGGCTCTGCGGGTTCGAGAAAGACCGGCTCTGACGCTGCACACGGTCACAGCATCATCCCCGTGATCGAGTCCGCCACTACCATAAGCCATACCTTTAATTTCAAGCTCGCTGCAGCAGGCTACAACGGTATCGACTTCAGAGGCGATAACACAAGTATCTCCGCAACCGTTGTATTTGATAAGATCATCATCACCGAGATCTTGAATGATGCATTCGTAGACGGCGGTCTTAAGTCTACCGTTACCCTTGATTACAACGACGGCGTGACCGAGGATGAGACTATCACTGTTGGTTACTACGATGTCAAGGAGCTTCCCGTACCCACCCGTGAGGGCTACATCTTTGCAGGCTGGTACAAGAACTACAGAACCACCGCTCACCAAATTGATACCGATGATATCCCGGTTTCCGCACTTGCAGGTCACATGGGCAATTACGACGCAACCTATGTTGCACAGTGGGTCTCTACCGCTGTTAACCGTGTAGAGTTCAGCGAGGGTGCTTACAGCAACCTTGGCGGCGGCGATAAGGGCGGCGCATTCACCATTATTAATGACAGCGCAATTGATGCCGAGTCGGCCGACCACACCTACGCTATGATGGACACCGTAACCACCAATAAAGCCAACAATGTTTACAAGGTATCGTTGTTTAATGACGATGGCTCCAGAATGCTGGCTTACGAGGGCGTTACCTACAGATTCACCGTCCGCTACAAGATAGTTGACGACCGTGGTTCCAACGGTCTTCAGATCGGTGTTGCCAGAAGCGGCATCGGTTCCTACGGTCCTGAGGGTCTCGACGGTGTCGGTAGTATCAGCGTTGTCGCTACCTCTAAGAATACCGACGGCTTTGTGACCGCAACTGCAGACTTCAAGGTAAAGGGCATCTATATCGCAGATATGGGTATTACCGAATCCGTTACCGACAAGGTACAGTCTCAGCTTGCTCTCAGAATGAACAGCGGTATTGCTTTCATCGACTATGTTGAGGTTACCGCAGTTTCTTACACTCCTGCTTACGCAAACTTCATCGAGAACGCAACCGTTACCGTTGACTATGAAAACCTCACCTTCACCGTTATCCCCGATGAAGGCTACGAGATGATGCTTGGTACTGCAATTTCCAAGACCACCTATCTCGATTACACTATCGCAGAGGATCCTGCAAACAGCAATAAGGAGACCTGCTATCCTGTCGATACCGATGTAAACTTCTACAGCGATCTTTACGCAGAGAATGACGGATATACCTACGGTTTCTACTATGACGTAGCCGAAGGCGATCGCCTCAGCTCCATCGCTTTCATGGCAGAGATGGTAGAGAAGGGTACCACCGTTAACGCAGACATTATCGCTATGTCTATCCGTGAGGAGAAGGCAGCCGCTGATAACGACGGCGTTTACCAGTCGGCAGGTATCCGCTTCAGAGCACGTATCTCGGATTCTACTCTTGCAGGAGCTACCGAGATCGGTTATGTCTTTGCTCCCACCAACGCTCTCATCGAAGCAAACACGATCAGCATGGAAGATTACCTTGCACTTGACGGCAATGTAGCAGTCAAGGGTATTGCCAAGGCAGCCAACACCGATGTTATCTATGAGAAGCTCGGCGAGAATTACACCGACTATCAGGCAGTTCTTACCGGCCTTACCAATGAGGCAGGCACCAAAGATCTTACCGATCTTGAAATTTCTGTTGCATTCTATGTAACCGGTGAAAACGGCACTACTTACTTCCAGTACGACAGCGTCAAGTTTTCGGATTTACAGTAATAAGGAGGAATTATAATGAAGATTTACGAGAAACCCGTGATCAGCATTGATGACCTTGTTGCTGATACCAAGCTTGCAAACGACCCGTATATTGATTCCCTTAACGACACCTTCGGCGATGAGCTTTCGGTTCCCGTTGGAGATGGCTGGGACGATTTTCTTGACTGATAACAGTCTGAATATCTGAAATTTTGCACCCGACACCCTAAAAAGTGTCGGGTGTTTTTTTGTTGTTTCTTCAGCAAAGAATAACCCCCGCTCTACCGGGGGGATAATAAAAAAGCGGAGCTAAAATAAAACGGGCGAGCTTGAAGCAAGCCCCAAAGAAAGCCTCCCCTGTGTAAGGGGAGGTGGATTTTGCCAAAGGCAAAAGACGGAGGGGTTGTAAAGAAACAATCTCTCAGTCGCCTGCGACGCCAGCTCCTTTTACTTGGAGGGAGCCTGTCAAGCTGTCCGTTTACGGGTGGCAGTGCTTGTGATGCTATAATATTATTCAGTGACCCCTTTTAGGGGTCGGGCCAGTAATCGCCCCTTCCGGGGGCTGAGCAAACCCCCGGTTGAACCGGGGGTTTTGATTGACACGAAAATTGTGAATTTTGTCAATTCACATAAAAAAATATTGCAATTTAAATTTGAATGTGTTATTATAAAGTAGTTAATAAAGGGGAGTGTACCTTTTTTATGAGAAACATCAAGTCACTTGATGTTTTTATCGGTATTAACGGATCGTCACCGCAATACATAAACTTAGCTTGTCAAAATAATTAAGGAGGAAGAAAAATGACAAACAAGTCCACTAAAAAGGCATTGTTATTGAGCGTCCTTTCGATGCTTCTGTGCGTAGCAATGCTTGTCGGTACCACCTTTGCTTGGTTTACCGACTCCGTAACCTCCGGCAAGAACACTATCGTTGCCGGAAACCTCGACGTTGAGCTTGAGTACTCGAAGACTCCCGACGTCGAAGCCTCTTGGAAGACCGTAGAGGGCGCAACCGACCTTCTCGATCCCAATGCACTTTGGGAGCCCGGTCACGCAGAGGTCGTATACTTAAGAGTCAGAAATCTCGGAACCTTGGCACTCAAATATCAGTTCTCCATGAACATTTTCAAGGAGACTGTTGGTAAGAGTGTTCTCGGCAACGACATCCATCTTTCTGACTACCTCATGTACGGTGTAGCAGATTACACCGCAAAGTATGCTGACCGTGACGCTGCTATTGCCGCAGTTAAGGATGATGCTGTTGCATTGTCTGCCTACAGCAAAGCAGGCGACCTTTTGGCAACCAAGAACAACGTTGCAGACATCGACACCATCGCTTTGGTAGTTTATATGCCCACCACCGTTGGTAACGAGGCTAACTACCGTGGCGAGACCGTTCCTTCGATCGAGCTTGGTGTTGAGCTGAAGGCTACCCAGCTTATGTCTGAGGAGGACTTCTTCGGCAACGACTATGACAAGGATGCTGTTTACGCAGACCACTTTGTCGACACCGCAGCAGGTCTTAAAGATGCTCTTGCCGAGGGCGGCATCATCGCTCTTATGAACGATATGACCCTCACCGATGCACCTATTACCATTGCCGATGATACCGTTATCAACCTCAACGGCAATAAGCTCAACGGTGTTGCAACCAACGCTTCGGCATCAAACCTCATTACTGTTCCCGCAGGTAAGACCCTTACTCTGACCAACGGTGTTGTTGAGTTTGCTGCTACCACTCCCGATCTTGATTGGGATCTGGGCTTCCCCGGCTATGCAAACAACACCATCAATTGCAGCGGTAAGCTTATCATTGACGGTGCTACCGTTATCAATAAGACCCCTGCAGGCGGCGCATCCTATGCAGTTGACTGCTATCCCGGTGCTGATCTCATCATCAATGACGGTGTTGTAGACGGTCACGGAAAGACCGCTATCCGTATGTTTGCAAACTCCGCAACCGTTCCCACCAGCGTTACCATCAATGGCGGTACCGTTGTCGGTAGCCGTGCAATATGGGTTCAGCTTCCGAGCTCCAATGCTGCCGTAGCTCCCCCTGCTAACCTTACCGTAAACGGCGGTAAGCTTGTTTCTACAGGCAGTATCTCTGGCGGTGTAGAGTATAATCTTGCTATCTACACCTATTCTTTCGGCAACAGCTTTGATAAGACCGCCATCACCTTGAACGGCGGCGAGTACTTCGGAGATGTTGCTCTTGGCGGCGGCTCGAAGAACGGTGCTCATATCATCAGCATTGATGAGGCTAACTGTAAGTTCTACGGTGATGTTTACAGCTACAACACCAACGATGGCTTGACCGATATCGATGCCAACGCAAACGGTGCTGTTGCTACCGACGATACCGCTCTTGACGAGGCTATTCAGGACGGCGCAGAAACCGTATTCCTTCCCTCGGGCGAGTACATCATTCCCGACTCTGCAAAGGGCAAGGAGCTGACCATCATCGGTACCGGTGATACCGTTATTGCTTCTCAGGATGACGGCGCAGCCGAGGGTGACTGTGACTACAGCTTTGACGGTTCGACCGTAACCTTTGAAAATGTCACTATCACTACCTCCACAACCTATTTCCCCGGTTATGCAAGAATGAAGGGTATCTACAACAACTGCACCATCAACGGTGTTTGGACCTTGTATGATAACAGTGAGTTCAACAACTGCACCTTCAATGTTTCGGGAGATGTTTACAATGTTTGGACCTGGGGCGCAGCTGTCGCAACCTTCAACAACTGTACCTTCAATAACGACGGTAAGGCTATTCTGCTTTACGGCGGTGTTGACACCACTCTCACCGTTAACGACTGTGTATTCAATGATAACGGCGGCTTGACCGACCTTAAGGCAGCTATCGAAATCGGTAACGATTACGGCCGTTCTTACAACCTCATCGTTAACAACGCTGTTGTAAACGGCTATGAGATCAACGACAAGGGTATCAGCACAGGCACCACCCTTTGGGGCAACAAGAACTCAATGGGCACCGATAAGCTCAACGTTGTTGTTGACGGCGTAGATGTTTATTGATCCTTAACTAAATTCAAATTTCGCAGGGCAACCGCTTCGGTGGTTGCCTTGTTTTTTGTCCGCAAACAGCGGGCGCTTCGTGAAGCGCCCCTACGCATTTGGATAACGGTTACAGTATCGGCTCTTGAAAAAACTGCTGTGGTGTGGTAAAATATTTGCAAAAGGGGATGACGGAATGCTTCAACGGTTGAAGACCTATTTCAAAACAAACCGATTGAAAATCGCTTTATATATAATTACCGTTGCCGTGTCAGCGATACTGCTGGTCATAGGCCACAAAATGACCTACCAAAAGGAAACAATGTTTTTGGGCGGCTATGACGACGGCGCCTGCCACGCCACCGTTACCGAGGTGGTATCAAGTGATGTGGACAAGCATTTTATAGACGGTGAGATGATAGGCGAGGATATTACCATCGTTTTTAAGTGCGAGATCACCGACGGTGAGCTTAAAGGACAGACCGTTGAGGGTATGGAGAGCATCTCGGCCTTCGATTCGGTCAAGCTTGAACCGGTGAAAAAGGGAGATAAGATACTGATAATCGCCACCGAGGATGAGGAATACGGCTGGTATCTTTATGATTATGACCGCTCATTGCCCTTGTGGATATTGGGGCTTGCGTTTGTTGTGCTGGTGCTGTTGTTTGGCCGCAAAAAGGGTATCAACACGGTCATTTCATTGGGATTTACCTGTGCGGCCGTGTTTATGATATTTGTGCCGTCGGTCTTGTCGGAGCACAATATCTACCTCTGGTCGATCATCACCTGCGTGTATATTATCGCAATGACCCTCACCGTGACCGAGGGCTATTCCAAAAAGACGCTGGCGGCGGTCATAGGCTGTACCTCGGGCGTTATTGTGGCAGGAATTTTGACCGTTGTCTGCTCACACTTTATGAAGATGTCGGGTGTCACGGGGGATGAGTCCATAAATATTTCGATGAACCTTTATATCGATCTCAATGCGCTGATATTTGCAGGAATAATCCTCGGTGCGGTCGGTGCCGTTATGGATGTTTCGGTGTCGATCTCGTCGTCCTTGAAGGAGATACACGATCAGGTTGAAAAGCCAACGTTTACGGGGCTTGTGCGCTCGGGCATGAATATCGGACGGGATATTATGGGCACCATGGCCAACACGCTGGTGCTGGCTTACATCGGCTGTGAGCTGTCTGCAACCCTGTTGCAGGTGATGTATTCTTCGTCGGTGTCCACGCTGTTCAGCCGTGAAAAGATCGTTGCCGAGCTGTTGCAGGCGCTGGTGGGAAGCATCGGTATACTGCTGACCATTCCGCTGACGGCGGTCGTGAGTGCGGCGCTTTACACAAATTTCGGGTTCAAACGTAAGCCGAAGCCCCAAGACCCCACCGCCGACAAATACTATGTCGAGCCCGCCGAAGAGCCCAGTCTTTTTGAAAAGTCAGACGGGCAGTAGTTTTCTGCAAAAATTATACCGAATAAAAGATCCGTTGGTCTTGGATATACCAACGGATCTTTTTATATCATTATTTCAGCTTTAAGCGGTATTCGGAGGGGGTCATGCCGTGCTTTTGGCGGAACACCTTGGTAAAATAGTTCTGATCCGAAAATCCGCACTCGGTAGCTACCGATTTTATGCCGACTTGGCTTTCTTGAAGCATTTTTTCGGCCTTTTCAAGTCGGTAAAGGTTGATGTATTCGCCAACCGTAACGCCGTACCTTTCTTTAAAGGTGTTCATCAGCGTGGTTCGGCTGCAGCCAAAGGTCTCGCATAGCAGTTGGACCGAAAGCTTCCTTTGATAAAATTTATTGATGTAGCTTTTGATGCCGTGGGCAAGGTCACGGTCCTTGGCGGTCAGACGGTTGGTCTGGGTCATATATTCCGCAAGAATATCAAGGATATTGATATAGCTTCCCAAAATGTCGCTTTTTATCACGGGGATGCTTTTGCAGGCCTTGTCAAGTGCCTGGCGGTTGCTGAATAGCTCCTGCGACAGCCGTTTTATCTCAATAAGGCTTGAAGGGTCGTCATCCGAGATCTGTCCCATCATAAAATAACCCGTAAGATTGCCGTAGTTATATATCGGCGCCACGGTTTCGATCAATCCGCAATGGCACTTGTAGGTGTAGGGCAGGCCGGTGTTCCTTACCTGCTCGAAGGCAAGGTCGTCGGCGGCGTGGCATCTTGCCTTCACGCCTTCATTTTGCTGAACCGTACGGCAAAAGTCCGAAAGGCTCTGCGGAAAGGCGGCAATTTCATTGCGGTCAAGGTCGTGGAGCGATATTCTGGCTCCCGTTATGCGGTTAAAATCCTTCAGTATCTCAAGCGTTTGTATTCTTGTATCCATTAGGCTCTCCGTAAAATTTGTACTATTTTACTAATGATTATACTATTATTAGGTTGAAAAATCAAGTATTATGTTTTACAATTTAGTTGTAAGGTGATACAAAAGTATCCGAATAGTGGAATTACTTGACGGGAGTGATTTTATGAAGTATTATATTGGTGTTGACATTGGCGGAACCAACATTGCCGTCGGCGTGGTGGATGAGAACTTTGACATCAAGTGCAAGGGCTCCATCAAAACCAACGCACCGCGTAGTGCCGAGTCGATCTGTGACGACATAGCAGGTCTTTGCAAGAGCCTTTGTGAGAAAAACGGCATTGACTACGGCGATATTCTAGGCGTCGGTGTGGCAAGCCCCGGAATCATCAAGGACGGCGTTGTGGTTTTTGCGTCCAATCTTCAGTTTGACAATGTGCCGTTGAAGGCTATGCTTGAGGCAAGAACCGGCAAAAAATGCGCCGTTTGCAATGATGCAAATGCGGCGGCTCTGGCCGAGTATGTTGCAGGCGCAGGCAAGGGCTACCATTCGCTCGTTGCGGTCACCATCGGAACGGGTGTCGGCGGCGGAATCGTGCTTGAGGGCAAGATCTGGGAAGGCTTTAACGGCGCAGGTGCCGAGATAGGTCATATCGTGACCGTTCCCGGCGGAAGGCTTTGTACCTGCGGCAACCGTGGCTGTCTTGAGACCTACTGCTCTGCAACGGCACTGATAAACGACACAAAAGAGGCTATGATCAACAACCCCGACAGTAAGCTGTGGGAGATATGCGGTCATACCGATAATGTAACGGGTAAGTCAGCCTACGATGCCGCCGAAATGGGGGACGAGGTCGCCAAAAATGTTATCAAAAAGTTTATAAAATACCTTAGCATCGGTGTTGCAAATATTATCACTCTGCTTCAGCCTGAGGTGGTGTGTATCGGCGGAGGTATGTCGGCCGAGGGTGAAACGCTTATTGCTCCGCTTGACAAGCTGGTTAAGGAAAGTGGTGTTATAAGGTCGCTTTCCAAGCGTCCCAAGATAAGGGCAGCAGGTCTTTTTAACGATGCAGGTATAGTCGGCGCAGCAGCCGAGGTAATAGCAGAAGATTAAATTTCAGGAGTGTTTTTTATGAGAAAGGTTGACAAATCAGCAGCAGTTATTGAGGCTATTAAAAACTTCGATTTCAAAGGAACCCTTGTTGACTTCCGTCCCTTCGGAAACGGACATATCAACGATACTTATATGGTTCGCTTCCGTTATGACGGTAAGATCCGCAAATATATCATGCAGCGCATCAACAGCACTGTTTTCAAAAACCCTGAGGGTGTTATGTCCAATATCCTCGGCGTTACCGCATTCCTTCGTGAGGAGGTCATCAAAAACGGCGGCGACCCCGAGCGTGAGACCATAAACATCATCAATACCAAGGACAAAAAGGGCTTCCATATCGACGGCTACGGCGATGTTTGGCGTGCAATGGTCTATGTTGTAGATGCTATTTCGCTTGACCTGCCCGAGGATAACAACGACTTTTATCAGTCGGCCGTTGCTTTCGGTAATTTCCAGAGACAGCTTGCGGCTTATCCTGCCGAGACCCTTTTTGAGACCATCCCCAATTTCCACAATACTCCCGTAAGATATGAAAACTTCTTGAAGTCGCTTGAGAAAAACGCTTCGGGCCGTGCCGATAATGCACTTCCCGAGATCGAATTTGTCAAGGCCCGTAAGGAGTTCACCGAGATTTTGGAGAACGCCTATAAGGAAGGCAAGCTGCCCAAGCGTGTTACCCATAACGACACCAAGATGAACAACGTTATGCTTGATAAGGACACCCGTGAGCCGGTCTGTGTTGTCGACCTTGACACCATTATGCCGGGATATTCGGTCAACGATTTCGGCGATTCCATCCGCTTCGGTGCAAGCACCGCCGCCGAGGACGAGCGTGACCTTGATAAGGTACATTTCGATATCAGTCTGTTTGAGACCTACACCAGAGGCTTCTTGAAGGGCTGTGGCGGAATTTTGACCGAGGAGGAAATTATGCTTCTGCCCGAGGGTGCCAAGATGATGACTTTGGAGTGCGGAATGCGTTTTCTGACCGACTATATCGACGGAGACGTTTACTTCAAGACCCATTCCGAGGATCACAACCTTGTCCGTTGCCGCACACAGTTCAAGCTGGTTGAGGAAATGGAAGCACAGTGGGATGAAATGAAGCGCATCGTTGCCAAGTATAAATAAGAGGTTTGATATGAAATATATTGAAGTTGAAAATTATGCCGAAATGTCCAAAAAGGGTGCGGCACTTATTGCGGCTGAGGTCGTTTCCAAGCCCAATGCCGTGCTCGGACTTGCCACAGGCTCTACACCCGTCGGTATTTACAAGCAGCTTATCGAGTGGTTCAGAAACGGTGACCTTGATTTTTCAGGAGTTACCTCAGTAAATCTTGACGAGTATCTCGGACTTGACGGCACCAACCCTCAAAGCTACCGTTACTTTATGAACGACAATCTTTTTAACCACGTTAATATCGACAAAAGCCGCACCTTTGTACCGAGCGGAACTGCCGATGACCTTGCCTCCGAGGGTGAGGCCTACGACAAGCTTATAAAGTCGCTGGGCGGTATCGACATTCAGCTGCTCGGTATCGGTGAGGACGGTCATATCGGCTTTAATGAGCCTGACGATTGCTTCACGGGTCCGACCCACGTTGTCGACCTTGACGAGTCGACCGTAGTGGCCAATGCAAGATTTTTTGACAGTATAGACGATGTGCCGAGAAAGGCCATCACCATGGGTATGGCTTCCATTATGCAGGCAAAAAAGGTTCTGTTGGTTGCCAACGGTCCCAAAAAGTATGACATCATTCAAAAGGCCTTCTTTGGCCCTATAACCCCCAAGGTACCTGCATCCATTCTGCAGCTGCACGGGGATCTGACGGTTATTTACAGCAAGATTTAAGGAGGGATCACGGTTGATCATCAAAAACGCAAGGCTTAAAAACGGTATATTTGATATTTCAATAGTAGACGGCGTGATCGACCGTATCGGCTCCGACCTTTCGGGTGAGGACGTTATCGATGCCAAGGGTAAATGCGTTATTCCCGGTCTTATCGACGTTCATCTGCACGGCTTTGGCGGTAACGATGTGTCGGACGGCAAGCTCAAAGAGATGAGCATTGCTTTGGCCAAGGCGGGCACTACCTGCTGGTTGCCGACCACCATGACCGACAGCGCCGAGAATCTTGAAAGAATAACCAATAGTGAGCTTCCGACCGAGGGTGCCGTTATCGCAGGCTTCCACCTTGAAGGCCCCTTCATTTCGCCCAAGAAAAAGGGTGCGCAGAATGAGGCATTCATCCAAAAGGCCGACATCAACGTATTTAGGCGGTTCAAAAACGTTAAAAAGATCACCGTTGCGCCCGAAGAGGACGGCTGTATCGAGTTTATAAAACAGGCCGATGTTCAGGTGTCGTTGGGACATACCGACTGCACCTACGAGCAGGCTATGGAGGCTATTGAGGCAGGTGCAAACAGCCTCACCCATACCTTTAACACAATGCCTCCGATGCTGCATAGGGCTCCCGGGCCTATCGGTGCGGCGGCCGAAAAGGGAATTTATGCCGAGGTCATCTGCGACGGTAATCACGTGCATAAGGCGGCGGTTCTGGCGCTTTATAAAATGTTTGGAAGTGACCGTTTGATACTGATCTCGGATACCATCCGTCCTGCAGGCTGCCCCGACGGAAAGTACGATTCGGGCGGCTTGGAGGTCTATATGAAGGACGGCGTTGCGACCTTGGAGGGCGGCGTGCTGGCAGGCGGCTCACAGCCGCTGCTGTTCGGTGTTAAAAAGGCGGTCGAGTTTGGCATCGACTTCTATGAGGCGGTCAAAATGGCTACCGAGACCCCTGCGACCTCGTTGGGACTGAATAAGGGCAGGGTAGAGGAAGGCTTCGACGCCGACCTGCTGATACTGAACCCCGACCTGTCGATCGATACCGTAATCATCGGCGGAAAAGTGATATAACAAAAAGCGACAAGCTTCTCAAAGAAGCCTGTCGCTTTTTTGGTCGAGGTGACGGGACTTGAACCCACGGCCTCTGCGTCCCGAACGCAGCGCTCTACCAAACTGAGCCACACCTCGAAATATTAAACTGTAAAAATATAAATACACTCATTAAACATTAAACCGAGAGCGCTGCTACGCAGCTTACTCTTGCGGTGCCCAAAATCGTTTGCCGCGCCTGAAGTCGCTCACGATTTTGACCGCTGCGCCATTTCGCACTCGCTGTATCATCCACCGGATGCGCTCGTGCTCAATGCTACCAAACTGAGCCACACCTCGAAATATTTAACTGTGCCGTACTATTATATAGATTTTTTATTAATTTGTCAAGAAGTTTTTAAAAAATTATTCCTTGTCAACTGTTTCGCCGTCGGGTCGGTCTTGTACTGCAAATAAAAATGAGGTATAATTGAAAAAGCGTGTAATATTTGGGCTTTTGTGTTGACTTTTGGGGTGAAGGAGGGTTGGCGGTGACCGAAACGGATGATTTAAAAATTGTAGAACAGTTATTTGACCGGGACGAGCAGGTCTTGGGCAGGATCGCTGAGCAGTACAACGGCCTTTACAAAAAGGTCCTGAGGCAACTGTTGAGCGACAATGAGGATGTTATTGAGTGCGAAAACGATGTTTTGTTGGCGGTGTGGAACTCGATACCGCCAAACCGACCGCAAAACTTCCGTGCATACATCTGCAAGCTGGCACGCAACATCGGCATAAACCGATTCAAATACAACACACGTGCCAAGCGTGGCGACGGCTATACAGTTATCCTGGATGAGCTGAGCGAGGCCATTCCCGACCGAATGGCCGGTGACAGCTATATCCGACGTGAAAACAAGCAGCAGTTTGACGCCGTGATCACAAAATTTTTAAAGGAGCTTGACCCCGAGACCAGAGTGTTTTTTGTCCGTCGCTACTATTATCTCGAAACGGTCAGCTCTTTGGCCAAAAGATACGAGGTATCGGAAAACAAGGTGGCCGTCAGGCTGTTCAGAGCGAGAAAGAAGCTGCGCAAGCTTCTCGACGAGGAGGGGGTGGCCTTATGAATAACGTTTTAAACAACGAAAAGCTGTTTGAGGCTCTTGGCAAAATTGCCGACGAGCTTTTGACCGAGGCTTATGAGGTCTCCGACCGACAAAAGCTGAATGTGTACAAAAAAGCCGAGCGCCTAAAGAAAAAGACTTCCAAAAAACGTGACCCTGCGCTCATTTTACTGATAGTCAGTATGGCTGTGCTGGCCGCCGCGGTCATAGTTTTCGGATGCTCAAGGCTTTTCGGCGGTTCAAACGGCGGGTCGGGCTCCGAACCTCCTTCAAGCAACGTGAGCAACAACGTTATGGCTCCCGATACATCTTCCAATGAAAATGACCAAAGCTCAAAGGAAGAGACCGTGAAGGAACTTGTCACCGTGCCCGATGTTGAGGGGATGACGCTTTTAAAAGCTACCGAGCTGTTGACCCGTGCAGGACTGACGGTGACGACCGACCTTGAGAGCAGTGACACTGTGCTAGAAGGACGCGTGATAAGGCAAAGCATACCTGCGGGGGGCAAGGTTGAAAAGGGTACCGCTGTGACGGTGACCTTAAGTGCAGGCAAGAGCAACTCGGTCGGCAACACCAACCACAACAACCTTAACCGCAATCACGTGATACTGCAGGGAGAATGGATATATTTTACCAACGTTGCAAAGGATTTCAGCCTTTACAGAATGCGCACCTACAGCTCGGAATGTCAAAAACTGATAGATGAATGTGTCTGGTTCAACGTGCTGGGCGAATGGATATACTACAGCAGCTACGGCTCCGACCTCGGTATTTGCAAAATGAAGCTGGACGGCTCACAAAAAACCGTGCTGGGCGGCTTGGCGAGTGAGTGGCTTTTTGTCACCGAGGATTGGATCTACTATTCCGAATCTTTGAATTCGGCACCCATCTACCGTATGAAGCACGACGGAAGCTCGAAAATGCAGGTGTGCTCCGAAAACTGCCGATATGCCAACGTGGTGGGGGACTACATCTATTATATCGATGAGGCGCAGACCGGTATATACCGTACCAAGACCGACGGCACGCTCAGACAGCAGCAGGTCGTTGAATACCACAACCTCACCGATCTTTACTACGATAACGGAAGACTTTATGCGACCCACGGAATTAAAGATATCTTGGTCTTTGAGGAAAACGGTTCCCGTGTGGGACGGTATACGCCGACTGCCGATCAGGTTTCGCTATACAGCGTTCAGGAAGGGTGGATGTACTATCTGAAATTCGACTTCAAAAACAATGAAAATATGCAGATCTGCCGAGCCAAGCCCGATTTTTCGGAGGAAAAGGTGATCTATGATTTCAAGGAGCTCACACCCTTGGTCAATTTCTTTTTGCAGTACGAGAACGGCTGGGTATATTTCCCCAACACAAATAAGGACGGCGAGCTGTACCGTGTGAATGTTGTACTCGGAACGCTTGAGGATATGAGCCGATAAAACAATATTTTAAACGATTTTTTGTAAAAAAGTCGCAGTGCATATAATTGTACTGCGGCTTTTAAAATTTTAAACCTATTTATATAATGCGTGAGGTTGAAAAAGTTAATAAAATGATGCAAATCGGCGCTTTGCCTAATTATCTTACCTAAAAAACGTAAAATTATTAAAAAACACTTGAAAAAGAGTTCCGCATATATTAAAATAAACCGATAGTGTGAATTTTTATACCTTGCTGTGCCGCCGTGTGTCGGCAGGACGGCAGAATGGAGAATTTTATGAAAAAGTATTGCGATATGACGGCGGCCGAGCTCGAGGCCGAATATCTGTCTGTCAAAGCAAAATACAATGAGCTTTGCGCTAAAGGTCTTAGCCTTGATATGGCCAGAGGAAAGCCCGGCCCCGATCAGCTTAATGTAAGTATGGAGCTGCTTGACAAGGTCACATCCGACAGCGATATTCACAGCCGTGACGGTGTAGACTGCCGCAACTACGGCGGCCTTGACGGCCTTGCCGAGCTTAAAGAGTTGTTTGCCGATATTTTAAAGGTGCCTGTGGGCAATGTTATCGTCGGCGGAAACGCATCGCTCAATATGATGTTTGATATGATCGCTCAGGCTATGACCCACGGTATAGGCGCTGAACCCTGGATGAAGCAGGGAACCGTAAAGTTCCTTTGTCCCGTGCCGGGTTATGACCGTCATTTCGGTATCTGTGAGTATTTCGGCATTGAGATGATAAATGTACCCATGACTGCCGAGGGTCCCGATATGGATCTTGTTGAGGAGCTTATCAAGGATGAGGCCGTAAAGGGTATGTGGTGTGTGCCCAAATATTCCAACCCCGACGGTATCGTTTACAGCGACAATGTGGTACGCCGTCTTGCCGCAATGAAGCCTGCCGCCAAGGATTTCAGGATCTTTTGGGACAATGCTTATGTAATTCACCCCATTTTCGGTGAGTGTGCCGAGCTTTTGAGCATTTTTGACGAGGCTAAAAAGGCCGGTAACCCCGACCGTGTCATAATGTTCACCTCCACCTCCAAGATCAGCTTCCCCGGTGCGGGTGTTGCCGCAATGGCCGCAAGCGATAACGATATTGCGCTGATCAAAAAGAGAATGAACTACCAGACCATCGGCCCCGATAAGCTGAACCATCTGCGCCATGCAAGAATGTTCCCGAATATTGAGGCGGTTCACGAGCATATGAAGCTGCATTCGGCCAAGATGCGTCCCAAGTTTGAAACGGTGCTGAACGTTCTTGATTTTGAGCTCAAGGATTGCGGCGTTGCACGCTGGAACAAGCCCCAGGGCGGATATTTCATCAGCCTTTTTGCGCCCAACGGCACCGCCAAGCGTATTGTGGGCCTTTGCAAGGAGGCAGGTCTTACGCTGACCAACGCTGGTGCGACCTATCCTTACGGTATCGACCCCGACGACAGCAACATCAGAATTGCTCCGTCCTTCCCAAGCCCTGCCGAGCTGCAGGTCGCAACCGAGCTTCTTTGCACCGTTACAAGGCTTGTAAGTCTTGAAAAAATGTTGAATTTGTAAATTTTGATAAATTTTGCACAGAAAATGATTTTTTTGATTGACTTGACAACTAAAAGATTATATAATTAATCTGTGCTTTCCTGTGATCAAGACAGGAAAATCAAACAATTATTGGAGGTTTTGCGATGAAACGCAAGAACAAACACGTCAGCAAACCGTGGTTTTTTATCGTTGCTGCGCTCATCGTCGTTTTCACGGTCCTTTCCTTCTTCGGATGGGATAACTATTACGGCGATATCAGATCAGTTTATACAAAGGGTGCAGGTGACATCCGCTGGGGTATCGACATCAGCGGCGGTGTAGAGGCTATCTTCTCACCCGATATGGAGACCGACGACATCACGGATGCCGATATGGATTCCGCTAAACAGATCATTGAGACCCGTATGCTGTACAACAACATTACCGACTACGAGGTCTATACCGATTATGAGAACTGTCAGATAATCGTCCGCTTCCCCTGGCAGTCGGATGACGAGTCTTATGACCCGTTGGCCGCTGTTGACGAGCTGGGCGAGACTGCTATGCTGACCTTCTATAAGGGTAGCGATAACACCGGTGAGGTCGTGCTTCAGGGTGCGGCCGACATCAAGGGTGCTTCCTATGCAGGTCTTTTGTCCGACGGCACCAAGAGCCTCGGCCACTGCGTATCGCTTGAGCTGACCGATGCAGGTGCAGCCAAGTTTGCCGCTGCAACCAAGGCTCAGATCGGCAAAAACATTGCCATTTATATGGATAACACCCTGCTTTCGGCTCCCAAGGTAAATGAGGCCATCACCAACGGTCAGGCCAACATTACCGGTATTGAGACCGCTGAGGAGGCTGCCGAGCTTGCCGAGAAGATCAATGCAGGTTCTCTGCCTTTCGCTTTGACGGTCGACGATTCCAAGCTCCAGGTCATTTCGCCTATACTCGGTTCGCAGGCTCTTAATGTAATGCTTATTGCAGGTATAATTGCTTTTGCAGTCATCTGCATTATGATGATCCTCCGCTACCGTTTGCCCGGTATCATCTCCTGCATTGCTCTTGCAGGTCAGGCCGGCGGTATGATCGCCTGCGTTACCGGTTTCTTCTCCTGGACCGACAGCTTTACCTTGACGCTGCCCGGTATTGCGGGTATCATACTTTCCATCGGTTTCGGTGTTGATGCCAACGTTATCACTGCCGAGCGTATCAAGGAAGAGTTTAAGAAGGGTAAGACTATTGACGGTGCTATTTCGCAGGGCTACAGCAATGCGTTCAGCTCCATTTTGGACGGTAACCTTACCAACGTTATAGTTGCTGTTGTTCTTCTTGCAGCATTCGGAACCCCCGACAGTCTGCTTGGTCAGGTCTTCGGCTTCCTGTTCCCGTTCCTTTCTTCTTCCGTCACCGGAAACATCTACTCGTTCGGTTACACCCTTATCACCGGTGTTATCTTCAACTTTATTATGGGCGTGTTTGCATCCAGACTTATGCTTATGGGTGTTTCCCGCTTCAAGTTCCTGCGCAACCCCCGTTTTTACGGCGCCCCCAAGGCCGACAAGGAGCCCAAGCCCTCCAAGCTTGAAAAGGTTGACTTTGTCAAGAGCCTTAATAAGGTCTCGATCGTTGTTGCCGCAGTTATGGTCGTCGGTATCGTACTGACCTCGGTTTTTGGTGTCAGCCTTGATATCAACTTCGCAGGCGGTAGTCGCTTTACCTATTCCTACACCGGCAATGTTGATACTGCCGCTGTAAAGCAGATCATCACAGATAAGTTGGGTGTTGAGCCTACCATCAGCGAAAGCACCGACTATTCCACCAATGCCACCAAGCTGGTCATTTCCTTCTCGGGCGATATTACCGAAAAGGTAGATGACGCAAAGCTTGAGGCTATACTTAAAGAGGCCGCAGATGCCGAAAAGGCCGAGCAGGAGGCAAACACCTCTTCCGGCACTTCAAGCTCCACAACCACCTCTGATACCGCTTCCGGTACTGTATCTTCTGATGCAACCTCGTCCGACACCGCTTCGGACACCACATCCTCAACCGCTTCGGGTACTGCTTCCGGCACTACCTCGTCGGGCACTTCTTCCGAAAAAGAAGAGGAGGAGGTCGTATCCGAGTCTATGGTCGGCATCAAGAACGCCGTTGGATATCT
This sequence comes from Clostridia bacterium, assembly GCA_017416345.1. Lineage (GTDB taxonomy): Bacteria > Bacillota > Clostridia > Oscillospirales > Acutalibacteraceae > UMGS172. Next base: position 87,069 of record JAFQCR010000016.1, read on the forward strand.
GCTTGAAAAGAACTTTGCCGATAATGACTTCAAGTCGTTGGACGGCAACACCGTCAACCCCACTCTGGCAGGCTCGTTCCTTGTAAAGAGCTTGTTTGCAGTCGGTCTGGCAGCTATCTTCGTTATTCTTTACATCGGTATCCGCTTCCGCAAGATCGGCGGTGTATCGGCAGGTATCGCAGCCTTCATCGCATTGCTGCATGATGCTATCATCGCATTCTTCACCTGCTCGATATTCAACCTTGATATCGACACCAACTTCTTTGCGGTTATTCTTACTCTGTTCGGTTACTCGTTGAATGCCACTATCGTTATCTTTGACCGTGTGCGTGAGAACCGCAAGTTCTATCCCGATCTTACCGTTGGTGAGCAGGTCAACAAGAGTATCAAAGAGACTATTGCTCGCTCTATCTTCACCTCTCTGACCACCTTCGCCGCTATCATCAGCATCGTCATTGTGGCTGAGTTCTTCGGTGTCACCGCACTCCGTACCTTCGCTATTCCGATGTCGGTCGGCGTTATCGCAGGCTGCTTCTCGTCTGTATTCATCGCAGGTCCTCTGTGGGTCAAGTGGATGGATTACAAGGCCAAGCGTGCTCCCAAGGAGATCAAGAAGTCCAAGGCAAAGTAATTTCACCTAAAACACAAAACCGTCCCGATTTTTGTCGGGACGGTTTTATTATACGGTGCTATAAAAGCACAAAAAGAAACCGCCGTGTTGTCATAAACACAGCGGTTTTGTTTACTTATCAGATGTTCTCGGCTTCAAACTTCTTGATGAAGTCTACAAGCTTTTCAACACCCTCATAGGGCATTGCGTTGTAGATGGAAGCACGCATACCGCCGACCGAGCGGTGGCCCTTAAGGTTCTGCATACCGTTTGCGGTAGCCTCCTTAACGAACTTGGCGTTGATCTCGTCATCCTCTGCACGGAAGGTGGCGTTCATCATGGAACGGCAGTTAGGAACAACGGGGTTCTTGAAGAGCTTGCTCGAATCAAGGCAATCATAAAGGATCTTTGCCTTCTTCTCATTCATAGCCTTCATTGCATCAAGACCGCCGATCTCCTTGATCCACTCGAGAACAAGCTTGCAGATGTAGATAGGCCAGCAGGGAGGAGTGTTGTACATCGACTCGTTCTCGGCCATGACCTTGTAGCTTGCAACGGTGGGAACGTAGGCAGGGAGATCGTCACGCAAAAGATCCTCACGGACAATGACGATGGTCAGACCTGCGGGAGCAACGTTCTTCTGTGCGCCGGCGTAGATAAGGCCGAACCTGGAAACGTCAACGGGCTCACTCAAAATGCAGGAGCTCATATCGGCAACCAGCGGAACATCACCGGTGTCGGGGATGTAATCCCACTTGGTACCGAAAATGGTGTTGTTGAAGCAGATGTGAACGTAATCTGCGTTGGGGGTAAGCTTAAGCTCCTCCTGACGGGGGATACGGGTGAAGTTTTCCTCCTTGGTGGTGGCGGCAAGGTTGATCTTGTCGGAATACTTCTGTGCTTCCTTGTAAGCCTTGCCCGAGAACTGACCGGTTACGATATAATCGGCAACGCCGGTCTTAAGAAGGTTCATGGGAACCGATGCAAACTGCATCGAAGCGCCGCCCTGCAGGAACAGAACCTTGTAATTGTCGGGGATGTTCATAACCTCACGAAGAAGTGCCTCGGCTTCCTTGATGATAACGTCATAGACCTTGGAGCGGTGGCTCATCTCCATAACGCTCATACCGGAGCCCTGGTAGTTCATAAGCTCGTCTCTCGACTTTTCGAGGACGGCAACCGGCAGCATGGAAGGGCCGGCTGAGAAGTTGTAAATACGATCGTACATATTTATCCAATCCTTTCATTCAGACCGCTTTTTGTTTCGGTCCGATAATAGCCGCTTTAAGGTACGGCATTACCTTAGTTACGTTTTGGAAAAGCGAAATATGTTATTGTTAAAAAAATCACAAACTTTTCCTTAACGTGATGATGTTATTATAATACTTTGTGACATATTTGTCAATCATAATTGCACAATATTTTGAAATAATATGATTTTTGTGCGAAACTGCTCAAAAACTGCCGTATTTTAACATAACTGTAACTATTTTGTTGCTTGTATTTATTTCGATAAAATGGTACAATTATGATGTTGGATTATGTTCTATGATTTTTATCATAATTCTGCCAGGAGGAAGTATTATGGATTACTATAATGTAACGGTCGTTATACCGTCCTTAAATCCCGATGAAAAGCTGATGAATCTCATCAACGAGCTTCAGGATAACGGCTTTGATGACATTGTTGTTGTCAACGACGGAAGCGACCCCGAGTACAGAAAATTTTTCCCCGATACCGAAAAGTATCCGTTCTGTACCGTACTGACCCACCGACGCAACCGCGGTAAAGGTGCGGCGCTCAAAACGGCCTTCCGTTTCTTTAAGGAATACCGTAACGACAGAGCCGGTGTCATCACCATCGACGGTGACGGTCAGCATCTCACCAACGATATCATAGCCTGCGCTGAGCGCATGGTGAACGAGGACAAGATAGTTCTCGGTTGCCGTGATTTCTCGCGTCCCGATGTGCCGCCCAGAAGCCGTTTCGGCAACAAGACCACCAGCATTATTTTCAGGCTTTTCTGCGGTCTCAAGCTGTCCGACACACAGACCGGTCTTCGTGCAATTCCTGCAAGATACATAGAGGAGTTTATTGAGATCAAGGGCTCACGCTATGAGTTCGAGACCAATATGCTGCTTGAACTCAAAAAGCGCCATATCGACTTTGTTGAGCAGCCGATAGACACCGTCTATATCGAGGAAAACAAGACCTCACACTTCAGACCTATCGTTGATTCGCTGAGAATATACAAGCTTATTCTGGCCTTTGTATTCAGCTCGCTGTTCAGTATGCTGGTCGAAATAATTATATTCTACCTTTTACTGCAGTTCTTGTTTGACGGTAAGATGGACGTTCTGGCCGCAACGGCGGTTTCGAGAACATTCTCATCGGTGGTCAATTTTGCGCTCAACCGCAGCAAGGTGTTCAGCGGCAAGGTGAAGCTTTCTCGCTCCATCTTCCGATACACTTTGTTGGCAATACCGCTTATGCTTGTGTCATCGCTGTCCATCGAGGGCTTCTCGATGCTGGTTGGTGCCGAGCAACCAATAATCAAAACACTCATAAAAATGCTGATAGATACCATACTGTTCTTTGTAAGCTTCCGTATTCAGCAGAACTGGGTATTTGCTCCCGACCGTGATGACCGAAAGGGTGACAACGAGCAAAAGCCGCCCAAAAAGAAGCTTACCCCGGGACGTATTGTGCTCAGAAGTCTTGCCTGCTTCGGCACAGCCTTGCTGTATCTTATCGTCACCGTATTCACCCTTGTGGCCGTTATTGCCAACGGACCGAGTGTCACCCTGCGTGATGCTCTGGTGCTTTCGGCAATGCAGGCAAGTGCCACCAAGTGGGTGCCCGGTCTGTTCCTCTCGGATGAGGAGGTCAAGAAAATAGTTGACAGCAGCTATGATGACCACAAGCTCACCATTGATATGGACGATTATATCGATGAGGATCCCGACCAGTCGGGTGGGGAAGAGGAATGGCTTGACGGAATGAAGTACATTCCCAGAAACTATGACAACTTTAAAGCATATATTTTGTTGGTAAAGGATCCCTCCAAGATATATGTCGGAACCTCATCCTCCAACTTTAAGACTGCTTCAGAGGGCAAGCGTATCTTTGCCATGGCCAAGCAGGAAAACTTTATGGCTGCCATCAACGGCGGTGAATTCCGGGATGACGGCGGTGTCGGCAACGGTGCCGCACCTGTCGGTCTGACCTATTCCAACGGCAAATGCGTCTGGAACGACGGTCAGAAGAGGACGTTTATCGGAATCGATAAGAACAATAAGCTGGTCGTTGCCGAGAGTATGACCAAGGCCGAAGCCGATGCACTCAACATCCGTGATGCCGTTTCGTTCCAGAAGGGCAACGTGCTTATCAACTCGGATGCCGACGGTGTTCATCTGCATTATAAGCCGTGGAATACCGGTGCGGCTCAGAGAACTGCGATCGGTCAGCGTGCTGACGGAACCTTTATATTCCTTGTCACCGACGGACGTACCGCTTCCAGCCTTGGAGCCACCTATGACGAGCTTATCGACATTATGAAGTCCTACGGTGCGGTCAACGCAGGTATGCTTGACGGTGGTTCTTCGGCCATGATGTACTACGAAAACTACTACGACAAGTACGATATTGATAAGTCCAAGCTGGATGAATATCAGCAGCAGGGACTTTGCAACAAGTATAAGGCCTTCTCTCCTCCGAGAAGAATTCCGACCTATTTCTGTGTCAGCAGGTGATGGATATGAAAAAGAAAATGTCATTATATATGAAGATATATCTGTCGGTGCTGGCGGCAGGCGTTCTGCTGTTGGTTGCGGCTTCGGTCGTTTTATGGACCGTGCTGGATGCTTATGAGTCCACAAGACCGAAATACGTTGCCGAGCAGGTATTCAACGACTATTTCAAGACCGCTAAAATAGGTGCTCTGATGCAAAAGTTCCCGACCGAGTCGGCGGCTTTTGAGGATGTCAACAGCATCTATGACGGTATCAGCGAGAAGTACGATCCTTCAAAATTCCAGTATTTCTCGGTCTCGACCGATGAAAACGGCAACGAGCAGTATGCCGTTACCTGCGACAATAAGCGTATTGCTTATTTCACGGTTTCTCCCACAAACAAAAAGGCGGCTTACGGCTTTAAGTATTACGAGCTTTCGGGCGCCGAGGTCTTCCTTGGCTCTTACGGTGATGTTGCCGTAAAGGTGCCCAAGGGCTACAAGCTGCAGGTCAACGGTATTGATGTTGCTGCAAGCTATATTACCACCGCCGACATCAAGAGCGCCTCCTGCGATTATATGCCCGAGGGCGTGAACGGTATCATGTATGACAAATATACCGTCACAGGGCTTGTTTTTGAGCCTACACTCAAGGTTACCGATGCCAACGGAACCGAGACCACCCTTACCTATAACGATGAAGAGGAGTGCTATGAGGCAGGTATCGTTTATAATACAACACTTGCCGAAAAGCACGAGGACTATATCCTTAAGGCAATGAGAGAGTACACCAAGTATCTGTCTAATGACGCCACCTTCGGCGCTGTTTCGGGATATCTTGACAAGAACTCTCCGCTTTACGGCCGTGTCCGCTCGGTCGAGGTCGAATGGGTGCGTGACCACTCGGGTTACAAGATATCAAATGAGAAGGTCGAGGAATACTACCAGTATTCCGAGGATATCTTCTCCTGCCGTGCTTCGCTTAAGGAGACCCTGATGCGTCCCGGCTACGATGACTACCACGAGTTTATCGACCTTACCTTGTACCTCCGCCGTGTTGACGGAAAATTCCTCATTTACGAAATGATCACTAATTGATTTTAGGTGCCGTTATGAATGAATTTGAACTGAAAATACTTGATTTTATTCAAGAGACCTTCAGATGCGCTTTTCTGGATTGGTTTATGCCGTTGGTCACCAAGCTCGGTGATGCAGGCATATTCTGGATAATCGTTGCAGTCATCCTGCTCATCACCAAAAAGTACCGCAAGGTAGGTGCAATGATGGGCGTTGCGCTGGTTATGGGTCTTTTGGTCGTAAACTGCGGTATCAAGCCGTTGGTCGACCGCGTAAGGCCTTACGATATGCCGGGCGTTAATATTGACCTACTGGTCGACCGCCTGCATGACGGCTCATTCCCGTCGGGTCACACCGTTGCCTGCTTTGAGGCCTCGGTCGTGCTGATGCTTAACGATAAAAAGCTGGGTATTCCGGCTTTGGTCATTGCGGTGCTGGTGTCGCTGTCAAGATTGTACCTTTATGTCCATTACCCCACCGATGTTCTGACCAGCGTTGTGCTTGGAACGGTCTTCGCCTTCCTTGCCGTAAAGATAGTCAACAAAACTGTGGAAAGCTATCAAAATCGCAAGCTTTCTAAACAGTGATCCCGAAAGGAAGAGCATAGTGAAAAAGATATTGCTTATCGTCAATCCCGTTTCGGGCAAAATGAAGGCAAAGTCCACCTTGATGGAGGTCGTTGACGCCCTGCAGACCGAGGATTCGGCCGTTACCGTGAGGCTGACCAAAAAAAGAGGAGATGCTACCGAGTATGCCGCAGCTGCCAAGGCCGAGGGCTTTGAAAAGGTGGTATGCTTCGGCGGTGACGGAACTCTTAACGAGACCATCTGCGGACTCATGCAGGATCAACCCGTTTTGCCGCTCGGATACATTCCTGCAGGCAGTACCAACGATTTTGCCTCTACAATGAAGCTTTCCTCGGTGCCTAAAGAGGCGGCCGAGCACGTGACCCACGGTCAGGTGTATGACATTGATATCGGCCATTTCAACGGTGAACGTTATTTCACATACATCGCAGGCTTCGGCGCATTTACGGCGGCTTCCTACAGCGTTTCGCAGGACGTAAAGAATATCCTTGGCCATTTTGCGTATGTTTTGGGCGGTGTTAAGGAGCTGACCTCTATCCGCAGCTATCCCGTTACCATTGAGCTGGACGACCGTTCGCTTTGCGGCGAGTATATATTCGTCTCGGTCACCAATTCGACCTCGGTTGCAGGTATCGTCAAGCTTAAGGATGAGCTGGTCGATATGAGCGACGGAACCTTCGAGGTCGCTCTGGTGAAGATGCCCAAGAATATCCTTGACCTTAACAGAATCGTGACCGCTATTACCACCTCTAATTTCGATAACGGCGGAATTGAGTTTTATAAATCCTCCAAGGTCGTTATCAAACCGGAGGGCAAGCTGGACTGGACACTCGACGGTGAGCACGCCGTGAGTGAGGGAGAGGTCACTATCGAGAACCTTAACCGTGTGATAAAATTCATAAGATAGTAATTTTTTTACGATTTGTACTTGACTTGTTAAAAAATTAACGTTATTATAGAGAGTAGAGGTTTGTTGTTGATTGCTTTTTGAAATCAACACAAAAATCATAAAACACAATCCGCAAAAGCGGTAAAACGAAAGGGAGATTTATTATGGCAAACAGATTTGTTCTTAACGAAACCAGCTATCACGGCGCAGGCGCTATCAACGCCATCGCTGACGAGGTCACCGCACGTGGCTTCAAAAAGGCATTCGTATGCTCCGACCCCGACCTTATCAAGTTCGGTGTTACCAAGAAGGTTACCGATGTTCTTGACAAGATCGGCTTTGCTTATGAGATCTACTCCAACATTAAGCCCAACCCCACTATTGAGAATGTTCAGACCGGTGTAGCCGCATTTAAGGCTGCAGGCACCGACTGCATCATCGCTATAGGCGGCGGTTCTTCTATGGATACCGCAAAGGCTATCGGTATCATCATCACCAACCCCGAGTTCGCTGATGTTGTATCATTAGAGGGTGTTGCTCCCACCAAGAACCCCTGCGTTCCCATCATCGCAGTTCCCACCACCGCAGGTACCGCAGCAGAGGTTACCATCAACTACGTTATCACCGACGACGCAAAGAACCGCAAGATGGTTTGTGTTGACGTTCACGACATCCCTGTTGTTGCGGTTGTCGATCCCGATATGATGTCCACCATGCCCAAGGGTCTCACCGCCGCAACCGGTATGGATGCTCTTACCCACGCTATCGAGGGCTACATCACCAAGGGAGCTTGGGAGATGAGCGATATGTTCCACATCAAGGCTATCGAGATCATCGCAAAGTCGCTCCGCGGCGCAGTTGCCAACGATCCCGCAGGCCGTGAGGGAATGGCTCTCGGTCAGTACATCGCAGGCATGGGCTTTAGTAACGTCGGTCTTGGTATCGTTCACTCTATGGCTCATCCTCTGGGTGCTCTTTATGATACTCCCCACGGTGTTGCCAACGCTATCATTCTCCCCACCGTTATGGAGTACAATGCTCCCGCTACCGGTGAGAAGTACCGTGATATCGCAAAGGCTATGGGCGTAGAAGGCGTTGACGCAATGAGCCTTGAGGATGCACGCAAGGCCGCTATCGACGCAGTTAAGCAGCTCAGCATCGACGTCGGTATTCCTGCTGACCTTAAGGATATCGTTAAGGCCGAGGATGTTGACTTCCTCTCTGAAAGCGCATTTGCCGATGCTTGCCGTCCCGGTAACCCCAGAGACACAAGCGTTGAGGAGATCAAGGCTCTGTACCTCTCTTTGATGTAATTTAAACCCCAATAATTTGATCCCGTTGCAAAAAATGCAACGGGATTTTTTCTTGTTCTGAGCAGTTTCTGTTGACAAATGACGCTTGAAAAGGTAAAATTTATATAGATATATTATTCGAAAGGATGTATTCAATTGTTCGAAACCTTTTCGGCAACACTTTCTCCGATGCTGGTAATGTTTTTGTGTATGGCACTGGGCTTTGTGGCCAACAAGCTCAAGCTCGCTCCCGAAAACACCGCAACGGTGCTGTCAAAGCTCGAAAATTACTTTTTAGTGCCTGCTCTGATACTCAACACCTTTATGACCTATTGCTCGGTCGAGTCCATCAAGGCGGAATATAGCCTTATTTTATGGTGTCTGCTGGTGCTGGTGCTGGCGGTGGTCATTGCGTGGCCGCTGTCGGGTCTTTTCAGCCGTGGCGGATACTCACGTGAGATATATAAATACGCTTTGACCTTCGGTAATTTCTCGTTTATGGGTAACGCCATCGTCCCTGCCATATTAGGCCCCGAAATGCTGTATAACTATATGCTTTTCATCCTGCCGTTAAACATTGCGGTATACACCGGCGGCGTTATTATTCTGATACCCCGCGGTGAGGGCAAAAACATCCTCAAAAGCCTTCTTAACCCGATATTTGTATCCATCATTGTCGGTGCCGTGCTTGGCCTTGTGGGCGCAAAACCGCACATTCCTGCGTTTATAACCAATACCATCGGAAACCTCGCAAGCTGTATGGGTCCGTTGGCCATGGTGCTTACGGGATTTGTCGTTGCTGATTATGATTTCGGCAAGCTGCTTAAAAACACCAAGGTCTATTTTGCTTCGCTTTTGAGACTTATCATACTGCCTGCTTTGTTTGTCGGTCTGCTTATCCTTTTGGGTGCCGACGAAATAGCCGTTATTATGGCCTTCTTTGCGTTTGGAACACCGCTTGGACTCAACACGGTGGTTTTTCCTGCGGCTTACGGGGGAGACACCTCCACGGGTGCTTCAATGGCCATGATATCTCATACGCTGTGTATCGTCACAATTCCGCTTATGTTTGCGATCTTGAAGATGATATTGGCATAAAACTCTGCTATTTGAGGTGTTTAAAATGAAAGATCTGCAAGAAAACATAGTTCCTGCCGAAAATCAAAACTCAGGGGATTATTTTCCTCAGGGCGGCGGCGACGGAATAAGAGTGCTGTTTGTCGGCAACTCCATCACAAAGCACGCACCCAAGCCCCAGATCGGCTGGACCAACGACTGCGGAATGGCGGCATCGTGCCTTGAAAAGGACTACGTGCATCTGACCGCCGCAAAGATCAAAGAGCTTGACCCCAATATGTCGTTTGCGATCTTGCAGGTAGCCAACTTTGAACGTCAGTTTCCAACCAAGGACATTTATGCCGATTACAAGGACGCCATAGACTATAAGGCTGATATTATCATAATGTTCTTCGGTGCTAATGTGTCCAAGGATTACGATAAGGAAGAAAACCCTGCTGTCAGGTTCGGTGATAAATATGAGGAGCTGCGAAATGCGCTGAACTCCCACGGCACGGCCAAGGTCTTCCATTCGGGAGGATTTTACATCCGTCCCGTGCTCAATGCCGAGAAAAAAGCGGCGGCCGAGCGCTTGGGCGATACCTATATCGAGCTTGGTGACATCGTCACCCGTGAGGAGACCCATGGCAAATTCAACCATCCAAGTGACCAAGGAATGCAGGAAATAGCCGATCTGTTCTTTAAAACAATCGAACCGACCTTAAAACAATTAACGAACAGTTAAAAAAAGAAAGCCTTTTTTACAAAAGGCTTTCTTTTTTTTTTACTTGTATTTTTCTCGGTCGGCAACGATTTTATCTTGAACGATGGTGTTGGCAAGATCTACTGCAGTATCGATTCTATTGGAAAGCGAATCGATTGCACTTTTTACACCTGCTGATGATTTGCTTGCAACCGAGTTGCGCCACGGCCAGGCATCATTGTTACCAAGTAGGGTAGAAAGTGGATCGTCAAACTGGAAGTACTTTTCGTTTGCGGTGGTGTTGATGATCTGATAGTAGAAATCACCTGCTTCGGTAGACAAAAAGGCGTTTCCAAGGTCGTAGTTGTTGTAATCCAACCAATAACGCAGGAAATAGCCTGCCGCATCGGCATTGGGTGCACCGTCGATTATTCCGTACATACGGTATATCGATGAAACGCGGCCGCTTTTGCCTGCCTCCATTGAGGGCAGATACGTAAATCCGACATTCTGAGGGTCCATATCCATAAAGTAACCTGTTGATTTAAGGCCGTACACGCCGATCACCACAAGACCGCACTTATTTTTTACAAAATCGGCGGTCGAGCCGTCAAGCAGGCCTTGCTCACGTGCATCAGCATACCACTGATAACCCTGTAACAGCTTGGGGTCGTTGATGTTGCTGGAGAACACATCGGTTCCGTAGTCGTATTTGACAAACGACGTGCCGAGTGAATCGGTGAAAATCTTTTCAGGCAGGCTGACGCCTGTATAATCAGAGCCAAGTGACTTAATATCCTTGGCGCATTTCAGCAATGTGTCCCAAGTCCAATTACCCTCTTCATAATAGTCGGCAGGTGTTTTAAAACCGTTTTCCTCAAAAACCGACTTATTAAAGTAAAGGAGGTTTGAACCCGTCCACGGTGAGCCCAGTGCATTTACAAGATAAACGTTGCCGTCGATAGTAGCGGTATCAAGAAGAGTTTTGTCCCAACGCGGATCATTAAGATCGACACTCGAAACCTTGTTGATGGGTGCGGCGATCTGAAGGGTCAGAGGAAAGCTCTGTGTGACCTCATTGCTTTTGAAAACGTCCGGTATATCACCCGAAGCCATCTTGGTCATTATCGTATTGACATATCCGACCTGCGGAACGAGATAAAGCTCCGCCTTAATGCCGATATCGTTTTCAATGTTGGCAAGGGGAACGGCTCCCTCGGTCTGGGTGTGATCGATCCATGTTGCGTAGCGCACCGTACTACCCTTAATGCTGTCCGGCATAGAGCTGTAAGGGCTCCAGTTGGGATCGTCGTAGATCGAACCCGAAGGTATATCGATAGTGTCGATAACGCTTACTGTTTTACTGCTTTCGGTTGAGGATGCGGTGTCCGATTCGGTGTTGTCGTTGCCGCCGCAGGCAATCAATGATGCGGCGAGACAAAGAGCAAAACCAACGCACATAGCCCGTTTAAGTATGCTTTTCATATATAACTCCTTTTTTCTGAATGTTTCGGAGGCTATTGGGATTCAAACCGGCAAATGAACCCAACAGCCTTCGGGGTTGAGAGCTTACCCAACGGTTTAATAATATCAAAGTGAATTCTTCGTTTCAATGGCTTTTGATTAAAACAGACATTATTGTCCAGTCAACTTTGTTGTATACGTGAAATTTTTCGATATTGTTTTCTAACCGTAACCATATAAGTTATAACCACCGGCTAAGCCGGTGGCTTGCTCAGCCCTATAAGGGCATGTTACTGGCTGGGCTGAAAGCCCACCGAAACATTTGACACTTGCACACTCGCCCTACCGCCACAGATGTGGCTACTATTTTTCGCCTCCCTTGTGCAAAGGGAGGTGGCACGCGCAGCGTGACGGAGGGATTGTAAAAAAGCACTCTCAAACAACCCCTCAGTCA
>JAFQCR010000001.1 GCA_017416345.1 Clostridia bacterium
TAATGAACGCTACTCAAAGTAGCGATGTACGCGGTGATGTTTACGAATACATATCATCAAGGCTGCAAGTAAATGGTATGGCAGGAGCGTTCCGCACTCCGCGTCATATTATCAATATGATTGTTGAGATGGTGCAACCTAAACCTGATGATGTTATCTGTGACCCTGCTTGCGGCACGGCGGGATTTTTGGTTAGTGCCGGAAAATATTTGAGAGAACATCACAAAGAAGAAATTTTCTTTGACAGGCAGAAAAAAGACCATTATATGAACCATATGTTCTTTGGTTACGATATGGATCGAACCATGCTCCGTATCGGTGCTATGAATATGATGACCCACGGTGTTGAGCATCCCTTTATCGAATACCGCGACAGCCTTTCCGATCAAAATCCCGATAAGGACAAGTATTCGCTTATATTGGCCAACCCGCCGTTTAAGGGCAGCCTGGATTACGACACCGTTTCGACCGATCTTTTGAAGGTCTGCAAAACCAAGAAGACCGAGCTGCTTTTCTTAGGCTTATTTCTGCGTATGCTTCGCATCGGTGGCAGATGCGCCTGCATCGTTCCCGACGGTGTTCTGTTCGGTTCTTCTACCGCTCATAAGGCTATCCGCAAGGAAATTATTGAAAACAACCGTCTTGAGGCGGTCATCTCGATGCCTTCCGGTGTGTTCAAGCCGTATGCAGGCGTTTCCACGGGTATTCTTATCTTTACCAAGACTGGACACGGCGGTACCGATAACGTTTGGTTTTACGATATGCAGGCCGACGGCTTCAGCCTTGACGACAAGCGCAGTCCCGTTGCCGAGAACGATATTCCCGATATAATCGCACGTTTTCATAGCCTTGCCCAAAACGGCAAACAAAAAATTGTAGGGGACGGCGCCCACGACGTCCCGCCTCGTTCCAACGGTAAACAAAGCAACGTAGGGACAGGCGTCCCCGACTGTCCGCAAAACCTCGACGGTGAGCAGAAAAATGTAGGGGACGGCGCCCACGACGTCCCGTTCAACGAGGCCGAAAACCCCCGCACCGCAAAATCGTTTACGGTGCCCAAGGAGGAGATCGTGCAGAACGACTACGACCTGTCGATCAATAAATACAAAAAGACCGAGTACAAGCCCGTAGAATACCCTTCCACCGCCGAAATAATGACCGACCTCCACGAACTCGAAATGCAGATAACAAAAGCATTGGCAGAATTGGAGGAAATTTTATAATGATTTTTGATTTCCCTAATATTTCATTTTCGGACCGAGAATGGGAGTATATCATTTGTAAGGTGTTAAAGGGATGGACAGAAATTCCGCTTAACAGCGTGTGGGGATATGATATTGATACTGTGAGGTTTTATGATGCCATTATCGGCACTTTGCTGAAACATACCGAAACAATGGTGTCTGAAAATGAACCGCAATTAAATCACGTTTTTATAAACTCATGGAAATATCAAGGCAAAATATATCGAGTACTGCATCCATGCCCTAAACGCAGAGGGAGCGCAAGAACAAAACTGCCTAAAGTGGATTACAATGGTTTGATTGCTCATTGGACTACTGATTACACCTTTAGGGGCTTGATGTATAAGTTGTCTAAACGTGAAAAGTATGTGATCTTGGAAGCGGATACAAACGAACATTTCGGATTTGATGTTAATAAGTATCGTCAGACTAAAGGGGTCAGCCTTGGACATACAGAAAAAGAAAATGAGATAATTTTTCCTATGTACAAAGAGTGCGTGACAAAAGAGTATCGAATGACAATTGAAGAATTTGTGAAAATGAAACAGGAGGACAAGAATTGAGTTTATTTGAAAAGAAGATATATAATGTTAAAAACGAAATAGATTATGATAAACTTGCCGATGCGATAGTTAGCGCACAAGAACGTAAGGAACAGAAAGATAGGGAGGCTTTTTCAAAAGCAAAGGTTAAAGGTCTCTCGAAGTTATTGGCTATAGTATTGATTATAGCGGCCATTGTGATGTTTGTTGGTGGCGTTGATCTTATTATTTCGAAATCATATATGAACGGATTTAAAGCAATTATGTGCGCTGCTGTTTTTATTGTTTTAAATCGTATACTTTGCATAATGGCTAAAACGAGAAAAGTTGATATTATCCTTAATCTTACATCTATCGTTTTGGCCATGGTGTCTGTCGCCATAAGCGTATTCGATTAGTGGGTGATGTTATGTTAAATATGGTTAAGCTTGGAGATGTAGCAACTTATATAAACGGCTATGCGTTTAAGCCATCAGATTGGTCTGATCAAGGTTTGCCGATTATTCGCATTCAAGATTTAACGGGTAATTCTTATCAAGCAAATCGCTATAAAGGTGCATATGATTCTAAATATGAAATCGTTGATGGTGATGTTTTAATCTCATGGTCGGCGAGTCTTGGCGTTTATATTTGGCAAGGAGAGACTGCTTTGCTTAATCAGCATATTTTCAAAGCGGTCTTTGATAAGGTGAATGTTGATAAAAACTTCTTTATTCATCAAGTGAGAACTATTCTTGAAAAAGCGGTTTCTGCAACGCACGGTGCTACAATGAAACATCTTACTAAACCTGTATTTGATGCGTTGCCGTTTTATTTGCCGAGTATCGAAGAGCAAAGGAAAATCACAAGAAAACTCGATGAGGTATGTGCTTTAATCGAACTGAAAAAACAGCAATTAAAAAAGCTTGACGAACTCGTCAAATCCCGATTTATCGAACTGTTTGGAGATCCCGAATACAATGAAAAGCAATGGGCGGTACTTAAATTAGAAACACTTTGCTCCGTTAGTTCAAGCAAGAGAATATATCAGAACGAGTTGAGCGCAGAAGGTATCCCGTTTTTAAGAATATCTGACCTTGTAAATAGAATGGATACGGGATCAACTGAATGTGAACTCTATATTCCAGAAGAAAGATACGAAGAACTCAAAGTCTCAGGCTTAGTTCCGGTTGCAGGTGATATGTTGCTCACCGCAAGAGGAACTCTTGGAAGGTGTTACACACTTACTGCAAGTGATAAATTTTATTTCCAAGACGGAATGATAACTTGGCTTTATGGCTTTGACAAAAAACTTACAACGAACTACCTAACACATTTATTTTCAATGAGTGGTTTTCGTAAGCAAATAGATAGTTTACAGGCAGGTTCAACCGTGGCGTATCTTTCCATTGCGATGACAAAGAAATTGGATGTTATGCTTCCGCCGATAGAACTCCAAAACCAATTCGCAGCCTTCGTCGAACAGACCGACAAATCAAAATTGGCAGTTCAGCAAAGTCTTGAAAAACTTGAAACTATGAAAAAAGCACTGATGCAACAATATTTCAGATGAGGAGATATTATGAAAATTCAAATTATTTCAAACAAAAGCATATCTGTTAGTAGTAAACACACAATAACTCGTTCCACTTTTAACAAACCATTTGAATTGGATGCTTACGATATAAACATTATATCTCTACAATATGAAAATATCTGGAAATGTGAGGAAAATATCAGCCAATATCTGGATATTACAAATGATTTTAAAAGTATTTTGCAAATGATAGTAAACTCAAAAACATCGGTAAACATTATTGCGTTGCCACAAAACTACAAACATTATTATTATAAAAGCGTTAATGGCGGATACTATAACCATTGTGAACTAAAAGATGAACTTCAAAATCTACAGAAAAATTTGCTTGCTAGTATATTGCCACAACAAGTTAATGGTGCTTTTAAGCTTATATATGAAAACTCTGAAACCATAATTGAAAACACAGTGTACGAGTCAGCCTTCAGTATTATGAGCCAAACGATGCCAGAATTGACTAAAACTAAAGGTGGTGATAAAATCACAACTGCGTCATATAATAAAAACTTTATTATTACGACATTAAATCTGCCTAATGCCGATGAACGGCTAGATACTTTTATTAAAGCAATCGGTCTTGATAAAGAAAGAGAAGAATTGCCGCAATGGGTGGCTGACTATAGTTGTTTTGATGATGATGAGCAACACAAATTTATTAATGATGCAAACGCAGAAATTGCGGAGCTGAACAAAAAGATAGAACACGCAAACATAAAATTGTGCGAAAATTTAAAATACAAAAGTATTCTTTCGACTAATGGCGATGAGTTGGTTTCGGTTGTGTTTGAAATTTTGGAAAAAATCTTATGTTGTGATTTGTCTGGTTTTGTGGATGAAGGTAAGCAAGATTTTCTCATAAAGAAAGAAAATGTGACTTTTATAGGTGAAATCAAAGGTATTACTTCAAATGTTAAATCCGAAAATGTATCTCAGTTAGATGTTCATTATCAATCATATTTAGAAGAATTGGGTGATAGCCACATTGCCGAAAATGTAAAGGCGCTTTTAATTATTAACCCATTTAGAACAAAACCGATATTAGAACGAGAAAAAATTCATGAAAATCAAATCGCCCTTGCAAAACGAAATGATAGTTTGATTATAACGACAGAAGTATTACTGAAAATTTTTGAAAAGTTTCAAAACGGTGAAATATCAGGCGAAAGAATTGTATCTTTATTTAGCGCAAAAAGCGGTTTGTTGACATTGAATGATCTTTATTCAACAAACAAAAAAGTTGATAATAGGGCATATATTGTAGGTGGTAAATCATGACCAACTTTGATTTTTTGGGGAAGGATGGGCGGTTTGAGAGTTTTGCTTCGGTTGCGGTGGCGGCTGAAAGGACTTTACATATCGATCTTTCTACCTGCATCATAAACTGCCGTCGGGCGATGGAAATGGCTGTCAAATGGATGTATTCCGTTGACGGCGCCCTTGTTATGCCCTGGCAGGACAATTTGGTCAGTCTGATGAACACCGAGGAGTTCCGTGACATCGTCGGCAACGATATCTGGCGAAGAATGGATTTCATTCGTCGTGTCGGCAACAATGCGGCTCACAGCGGTAAAAAGGTTACCAAAGAACAGGCTGAGCTTTGCTTAGAGAATCTTTTTGTTTTTCTTGATTTTGTGGCTTATTGTTACGGCAGCGGTGAGTATAAAGAAGGGGAGTTCGACCGTTCTCTGCTTTCTCTTACTGTTGAAGAGGCGCTTGAATTTGTAAGTGATGAAGAGCTTGATATCAAGAGCCTTATCGAAGAAAATGCGGCTCTTAAGGCCGAACTTACCGCACGTCGTGAAGAACAGCAGCAGACTTATGTACCGAAGCCTTTGGACATTTCGGAGTATAAAACAAGAAAAATCTACATTGATTTTATGCTTCAGGATGCCGGTTGGACAGAGGGCAAAGACTGGATCAATGAATATGAGCTTCCCGGTATGCCCAACAAATCGGAGGTTGGCTTTGCTGATTACGTTCTTTTCGGCGATGACGGCAAGCCGCTTGCGGTACTTGAGGCGAAGCGCACTTGTGTGGACGTATCAAAAGGCAGACAGCAAGCGAAATTATATGCTGACCTTTTGGAAAAAAAGTTTGGTCGTCGTCCTGTTATTTTCCTTTCCAACGGCTTTGATACTCGTATCACCGACAATCTTTATCCCGAGCGCAAGGTGGCAACCATCTATTCCAAGCGTGACCTTGAAAAAATGTTCAATCTGCAAACTATGCGGACAAGTCTAAACCACGTGGTAGTGGATAAGAACATCGCAGGACGTTATTATCAGGAAGGCGCAATTAAAGCCGTTTGCGATAGCTTTGGCAAGAAAAATCGCCGCAAAGCTCTCTTGGTTATGGCGACAGGTTCGGGTAAGACAAGAACCGTAATTGCTCTTTGTAAAGTGTTGCTTGATCACGGATGGGTTAAGAATATTCTATTCCTTGCTGACCGTAACTCTCTTGTTACTCAGGCAAAGCGTAGCTTTGTAAATCTTCTGCCCGATTTATCGGTAACCAACCTTTGTGAAGAAAAAGATAACTATACCGCTCATTGCGTTTTCTCGACCTATCAGACGATGATGAATTGCATTGATTCCGTTAAGGACGAAAAAGGCAAATTGTTTACCTGCGGTCATTTTGATTTAGTGATTTGCGACGAAGCGCATCGATCTATCTATAACAAGTATCGTGATATATTTGGGTTTTTTGACGCACCTTTGGTGGGTCTTACTGCTACGCCCAAAGATGAAATCGACAAGAACACTTATGAGGTTTTCGAACTTGAAAATGGCGTTCCTACATACGGTTATGAGCTTGCGGATGCAGTCAAAGACGGGTTCCTTGTTGATTTTATGTCGGTAGAAACCAAACTCAAGTTTATCGAGCAGGGTATCGTTTACGATGACTTGTCTGATGAAGACAAAGAGGAATATGAAGCCACCTTTGCCCGTGATGGTGAACTGCCCGATAAAATCGGCTCGTCAGCACTTAACGATTGGATTTTCAATGAAGATACCATCAAAGAAGTGCTTAACTTACTGATGACCAACGGCATTAAAATCGATTACGGTCAGAAGATCGGCAAAACCATTATCTTTGCTAAGAATCACCGTCACGCCGAGAAGATCTTTGAAGTATTCAATAAAGAATATCCTCACTTGAACGGCTTTGCAAAGGTGATTGACAACAAAATCAACTATGCACAAAGTGCGATTGACGAGTTTTCCGATCCTAAGAAACTTCCGCAGATTGCAATCTCGGTTGATATGCTGGATACGGGTATTGATGTGCCCGAATGCTTAAATCTCGTATTTTTCAAAAAGGTTATGAGTAAGGCAAAGTTCTGGCAGATGATCGGTCGCGGAACACGTCTCTGCCCGGGACTGATTAACGGCGAAGACAAGAAAATGTTCTACATCTTCGATTTCTGCGGAAACTTTGAGTTCTTCCGCATGGGCGGAAAAGGAAGATCTGCCAACCAAATTGCTTTGCAGGGTGCAATTTTCAACCTTAAAGCGCAAATGGCATTTAAACTTCAGGATTTGGCATATCAAATCGAAGAGTTGATAGCATTCCGCAAAGAGCTCGTGGACGATATGGTGCGGAAAGTAAAGGAACTGAACAAAGAGAACTTTGCCGTTCGTCAACACCTCAAATATGTTGAGTTGTATGCAAATCCCGATAACTATAATTCTCTTTCCTACGAGGATACTTTAATTATTGCAGACGAACTTGCACCGCTTATTACTCCTGATGAAGACGACCCTAAAGCGATGCGTTTTGATGCGTTAATGTATGGTATTGAACTGGCTTTCCTTGTTGGTAAGAAATACAGCAAAGCACGCAGTGACCTATATAAAAAGGTTGCGGGAGTTGCAAGCGTTGCCAATATTCCCGAGATTATGGTACAGTCGGAGCTTATCAATAAAATTCTTCATACCGACTATGTGGATAATGCAGGCATTAACGAGTTCGAGCACATCCGCAAAAGTTTGAGAGATTTAATTAAATATATCCCGACGGGCGGTGCTATATATCACACAAACTTTGACGACGAAATTCTTTCAATTGATTGGAATGAATCGGAACTTGAAAATGACGATTTGAAAAATTACAAAGCAAAAGCGGAGTTTTACGTTCGTCAACATCAGGATAATGAGGTTATCGCAAAACTTAAGTCTAACATTCCACTAAGCTCAGCCGATGTTAAAGTGTTAGAAGAAATTTTGTGGAGTGAAGTTGGCACTAAGGCGGACTATGAAGCGGAATTTGGTAAAAAGCCTCTCGGCGAATTTGTTCGCGAAATCGTAGGTCTTGATATGAGTGCCGCAAAAGAAGCGTTTGCGAAGTATTTGAACGATGTTAATCTCGATTCAAGACAGATTTATTTTGTCAATCAGATCGTTGAATATATCGTTCACAACGGTTTGATGAAAGATCTGTCTGTGTTACAGGAATCCCCCTTTACTGATAAGGGCAGTGTTGTAGAAGTTTTCACCGACCTTACCGTTTGGATGGGCATCCGCAAGATTATTGAGCAAGTAAATGCAAATGCAGTGGCGGCATAAAGGAGATTATTATGGATATCAACAGAGCAAAAGAAACCATTTATGCATTAGCAGAAGGGATAGATCCTATAACAGGCGAAGTTTTACCTGAAAATAATGTTTGTAATAAAAGCGAAGTAGTCAGAGCGCTTTATACAATTCTGAATGTTTACGAAGATGAAAAGCAAGTTCATAAAGAAAATAAAAAAGAGCCAGATCATTATGATGTGGAGTTATATGAAAGATTAAAGATTCTAAGAAACCAAATCGCAACAGAAAAGAAATTTGCACCTTACATGGTGTTGGCCAATACTCCTTTAATGCATTTGGCAGCACAAAAACCCACTTCAGAAAAAGATTTAAAAGGGATTTATGGTTTTGGTGACTCCAAAATACGACAATATGGTACAATTTTTATTAAAGAAATTCGTAATTATATTGAAGGTGTGACAAAGAAACATGATTAAAGAAATAGTACACGACCCAATTTTTCTTGGTGTTAAGTCGGAGATGGCGACCAAAGAAGACTTGCAGGTGGCACAGGATTTATTGGACACGCTTATTGCCAATAAAGATGGTTGCGTTGGTATGGCGGCGAATATGATTGGTGTGCGCAAGCGGATTATCGTATTTGATAACGAAGGTACATATATGACAATGTTTAACCCTGAGATTATCAAAAAATCAGGGCCATATAATACTGCGGAAGGTTGTCTTTCTCTTCTCGGTGGTCCCCGCCCGTGCAAACGCTATAAGTCTATCAAAGTTCGATGGCGAACCGCCGAGTTCCAAACTTGCATCAAAACCTTTACCGGTTGGCCCGCGCAAATAATTCAACACGAAATCGACCATTGTGATGGGATTTTAATTTAAAATTATGGAAAGAGAATGAATCCTCGACTGTCCGCAATAAAACAAAACTATCCGCCCGAAGAAATTCGGGCGGATTTCTATTGTATTTCTTTGATCTTGTGATATAATATGATTAAAATTTTAACCCCCTTCACTTAAAGGTGACAATTATGAAAAAGACCTATATAACATCTATGCCCGACCATATCGGCGCATTTTTAAAAGCAAGTGAGTGTTTCTCATCCTTGGGCATCAATATCACACGTGTCAATTATAACAAGGCTATTGACTCGCATATATTATTTATTGATGCCGAAGGCACAGAGGAGCAGCTTAAAAAAGCGGATATGGAGCTTAAAAAGATCGGATATCTGGGCAATGATACCGATGACAAAACAAGCGTTGTTTTATTGGAGTTTTGTCTGAAGGACGTTCCCGGAAGCGTTACGGATATTCTGAGGCTTATAAGCGAGTTCAGCTTTAATATCTCTTATATTAGTTCACAGGAAAACGGAACCGATCACCAATACTTTAAAATGGGATTGTACGTTGACGATTCGGACAAGATATCCCGTTTTTTAAGTCGAGCCGAAAGCTTGTGTAAGGTGAGGGTCATCGACTACAATCGTTCCAAGAACGTTTACGATAACAGTATTTTTTATAATACCTATGTTTTGGGACTGTCGCAAATGATGGGGCTGTCGGCCGATGCAAAGCAGGAGCTTTTGATAAACGTTAATCTTGCTATGCAAACCTTAGACGAAAAAGGGTTATCTCCCTACAGAACGTTTGACAGTATCAGCAAGTTTGCCGAGCTTTTAAGCGTTTCAAAGGGCAAAAACTTTGTGCCACGCATAAGCACACATCAAATCGCTCAAAACACGGAAATAACCTTGATCGAGCCGCCGTGCGGCAGTAACACGATGATCATAAAAAGCAACGGAGAGTATTTGTTCATTGACAGCGGATATGCTTGCTATCAAAAGGAAATGCTTGAGATCTTTAATAAGCTGATACCTGAATATGACACCGTGAAAAAGAGGGTGCTCATCACCCATGCGGATGTAGACCATTGCGGACTTTTGCCGCTGTTTGATGAGGTGCTCGCAAACAAAAGAACGGCAGAATGCCTTGAAAGGGAATACAGAGGACTTGACGGCTACCGTGAGGAAAACCCTCTCCACAAGCCATATATCAACATCTGTAAGATAATTACCGAATACAAGCCGGTAGATCCCCAAAAGGTTGTAAAACTGTGGGAGGGCGCTGATCGTTACGACAGTCCTCTGACACAAATAGGTTTTTACAGCTTCGGGGAGCTTAATTTTGAAGTGTATGAGGGCAAAGGCGGACATCTGCCCGGAGAGATCGTTCTGATAGACTATGCTAATCATATCGCTATTACGGGAGATATTTATATAAATATGCACGGTCTCACTTCAGAGCAGGAAAAATATAACAGATATGCGCCGATATTGATGACATCTGTTGATACCGATCCCAAATTGTGTTTAGAGGAGAGAAACGCAATTTTACAACGCTTGGGTGTGGGTAAGTGGCAGATCTTTGGGGCGCACGGGTTTAAAAAGGATTATTCGGTAAACTCATAGCTTTATCTTGAAATGTAGACTTTTCACACATTGTACCGCAAAACGGCGGTCAGATCTCAAAATCAAACGGAGGATGTTGTTATGTATATCAAGGACGGAAGTTATATTCGCAAGGGGCGCAGCTCTTACGGCGACGTTGTGTTTAACATTGACGGAAACTATATCCGAGAGGGGCGAAGCTCCTACGGCGATGTTGTTTTTTATATTGATTAAAGCATCGCATTTTGCCCTGCGGCTTTGGCCGTGGGGCATTTTTTACACAAAAAATAAATGGTATAAGTGCTTAAAATTGTTATATTTAATATTGCATTTTTAAAACTAATGTGCTATTATGTAAAAGTATAGAAGGGAAGGTGCCGCAAGACGTTTTGCGGCGCATTACCGCTTGTACATAATCTGCTTGTCAAATTTATGAGGAGGAAGAAAAAATGACAAACAAATCAACCAAAAAAGCGTTGCTTTTGAGCGCACTTTCGATGCTTCTGTGCGTAGCGATGCTTGTCGGTACCACCTTTGCTTGGTTTACCGACTCTGTAACCTCCGGCAAGAACAAGATCGTTGCCGGAAACCTCGACATCGAGCTCGAGTACACCAAAGATCCTTCAGATGCCGATTCGTGGGCAACCGTTAAGGATGCGACCGACCTTTTGAACAAGGATGCTCTTTGGGAGCCCGGTCATGCTGAGGTCGTTTACCTCAGGATCTCCAACCTTGGCACTTTGGCACTCAAGTATCAGTTCGCTATGAACATTTACAGCGAGGTCGAGGGTACCAACGTTGCAGGTGAGAAGTTTATGCTTTCCGATCACCTGAAGTACGGTGTTGTTGACTTTACCGCAAAGTTCGCAGACCGTGATGCCGCTGTCAAAGCAGTTGAGAGCAGCGCAGTTGCACTTGACAACTACACCGTCAACGGCACTATGCTCGCAGGCGATCCTGCAAAGACGGTAGCACTTGTAGTTTATATGCCTACCTCTGTCGGTAATGAGGCAAACTACCGCGGAACCCAGATCCCCACCATCGAGCTTGGTGTTGAGCTTAAGGCTACCCAGCTTGCTTATGAGAAGGATTTCTTCGGTTCCGATTATGACGAGAACGCACCCTGGCTCGGCAGCGCAAACCTTGATTGGTATACCGCTGATCCCACTGCAACCGAGTTCACCATCAGCACCGCTGAGGAGCTTGCAGGCTTTGCACAGATCGTCAACGGTACTGCAGTTGTGGGCAGCACCTATTCTTTGAGAAGCACTCCCGCAACTCTTCACGATGATTTCCAGAACAAGACCGTTAAGCTTGATAAGGATATCGACCTTAACGATCTCGCTTGGACTCCTATCGGAAGGATCGGCACCACCTCTACCGACTTCAACTATGCCTTCCGCGGAACCTTCGACGGACAGAACCACACCGTTAAGAACCTTGATGTTGATAACACCGGTTGGGCAGGTCTTTTCGGTATTGCTTATCAGGCAACCTTTAAGAATGTAAAGCTCAGCGGTGTTTCCATCAACAGTAACCGTATGGCAGGTTCCTTGGTTGGTCAGCTTTACGGAAGCATTGATAACTGCCATGCTGAAAACGTCAACATCTTTGTCATCCCCAACGCTGTTGGCGATACTTATGATAACGGCGACAAGGTCGGCGGTATCGTTGGTTGGCTCGGCGACAACGGTAACAACCGTACCCTCACCAACTGCTCGGTCAAGAACGCTGAGATCTCCGCTTACCGTGACGTTGCAGGTATCGCAGGCTATGTTGCACGGTCTACCACCGTTTCCGGCAACTCGGTCACCAAGGTCGATGTTGTTGTTGACCAGAGAGAAAACTTCTACGGTGAAAAAGACCCCAACGCAGGTCTTATCTACGGCAGAACCGGCGGAGCTATAGTTGAGAGCGGCAACACCACCGACGAGGAGTCGACCGTTGCTGAAACTTACTATAAGGACGGATTCATTCTTTACGAAGGCAGCGATTCGGAGGATGTGACCTTCTACCGTGTGCCCGATGATTACGCAAAGACTACCGTAAAGGTTCCCGAGGGTGTTACCAATATTGGCGGCTACGCATTTGCTTACAACACCAATGTTGAGAAGATCGTTCTTCCTTCCACCGTTACTACCTTGAACGACAGAGCGTTCAGAGATACCTCTGCTTCTACCGTTGTTCTTAACGAAGGTCTTGAGAACATCAGCTATCAGGCTTTCCGTAACGCTTCGAATGTCAAGTCGGTTGAGATTCCTTCATCTGTAAAAACCATTTCCTTGGAAGCCTTCCAGAACAGCGGTGTTACCGAGCTTGTTATTCCTGCTACCGTTACCACCATTGAGTACGGCGGCCTCAGAGATATGAAGAAGCTCACCAAGGTCACCATTGAGGGTAACGTTGATATCCCCGTTTATGCCTTTAGAGCTTGTACCGAGCTCAGAACCGTTATTTTGAACGGTGACGATGTCACCTTCGGTGGCGGCAGCCGTGGTATGATCTTTACCAACAAGGAAAACGGCGACGGCTCTGCAATAACAATTATTGTTAAGAACGAGACCGTTAAAGAGCGTCTGCTCGCAGCCGATACCGCAGCCAAGGATTACGGCGGATACACCATCGTTGTCGGTGCAATTCCTGCAACCAACGCTGAGGATCTTAAAGATGCTTTGGCAAACGGCGAGGACGTTGTTCTGACCGAGGACGTTGAAGTAACAGCTGCACAATCCACTATTGCTCCTTATGGCAATAAGACCGCAGTTACCCAGAACGGCGGCGTTTTCGATGGTAACGGCAAGGACATTTCACTTGATATGGGCGGTGACAATTACACCGTAATGACTGCCGGCGGTACAATTAAGAACCTTAACGTTGTTGGTGGTTTCCGTGGAATTATGATTATGAGTCCGACCGAGACAGTCCGTATTGACAACGTATACGTTGGCGGTCCTTCCGTAGGTTATGCTCTTAACACCGGCGAAGGCGATTCTACTCAGGACCTTGTTGTTACCAACAGTTCCTTCTACGGTTGGAATAGCTGGTCTTTGCTGAAGTCTGCAAGCTTTACTAATTGCACCTTCGGACAGGGAACCTATTGGGGCGCAACCTCCGTTTTCGGACGACTTGCAAGACCTTACGTAGACACTGTTTTCACCAACTGCGCTTTTGATGCTGAGGGTTATATCCTTGACATTAGCAGCCTTAACGGTACAATTGATCTTGTAGACTGTACCTTGATGGGCGTTAAGGTCACTGCTGAGAACTTTGCAGATCTCGTTGATCTTACTGATCTTTCCAGCGGTGGCGCAAGCCTTATGGCAAAGGTTAAGGTTAACGGTGTGCTCGTATTCGACGAAGCAAATCAGTAATCTTATATTGTATTTATCTCCACCCACACCTCGGTGTGGGTGGTTTTTGTTTTGCTATAAATGTACGTTATATTGAAATTTTGGTGCTACGGTACAAAAATACTTGTAAAACATGGCGAACAGTGCTATTATATGCTATGTATATGTGTATTTTAGGGGGTGCGGGTTTGTCGTATCGCAATCTGATGGATATGCATGTTCATTCCGACAATTCGCACGATGCTCACCATTCGGTGACCTTGGTGTGTGAAAAGGCGGTGGCAAAGGGGCTTCGTGCAATTGCCGTGACCGACCATTGCAACATCATTGACTATTATAAGGATAAGCAGAACATTATCTGCCGTCGGGCGGTTTTCTTATGCCCCTTTGCAGGATGGCTTGGGGATGTGGTATAATACTATCGAGGTGAAGGAAATGATATATACCGAGCTTACCAAAAAGGCGCTGAAGCTTTGCTTTGAAGCGCACAAGGATCAGCTTGACAAGAGCGGAATGCCGTACGGAGCGTTCAATTAGGGAGAAATCGGTTTTTCGGTGAAATTTGAGAAGCCGCTTGTTGAAAAGCCTTGAAATACGGCAGTATTACTGCATTTTTCAACTTCGCAGCTACTTCAAATTTCATCCTACAAAACTGCATAGCACCCAAAACAGATGAATTTTTGTTGGTATAAAAGGAAAAAGCCCACGGTAACGCTGGCGCGTACCATGGGCTTTTGACGCATTATACCGCAAAAAGGCACTGTTTTGGGCGAATTATCCCTAACTGAACGCTCCGTATGTGTTTCACCCGTTCCACCTTGCAGAGCAGATGAATGATGAATACTCTACCGTTGCGGCACTTTTACACGACGTGGTCGAGGATACCGACTACACCTTTGATGACCTCCAAAAAATGGGTTTCCCGAATGAGGTGCTGGATGCGCTGAAGCTTCTTACTCACGAGGATACGGTGCCTTATATGGACTACGTGGCAATGATAAAGCCCAACTCGATAGCCAAAGCCGTAAAGTTGGCCGACCTTGGGCATAATTCCGACATAACACGGCTTGATACGGTCGATGAATGGGCGATGAAGCGTCAGCAAAAGTATCTGGACGCAATAAAATTCCTTGAAGAATAAAGAAAGCCTTGGTTACCGAATGGTAGCCAAGGCTTTTGTTATGTTTTATTTTTCGTCGGTCAGAGCAAGGTGACTGCTAAAAAGCTTTTCGTCACATTCCTTGCAGTAGATCGACCACGATTCATCCATATTGGAGTCACCTTCGACGGTTACGGCCTTGCCGCAATTGTCACAATGAAGGGTCTTGGCCTCCTCACCGCAGGCACAAACCGTAACGGCAAGAGCAAGGATGAGAGTTAAAAACAGAATTCTTTTAAACATGGTATTCTCCTTTACAAACTGTCGATATATCGGCAGGCGTTGATGGCGGCGACCGCACCGTCGGCGGTGGCGGTGGTGACCTGGCGAACCGTCTTCTGACGGCAGTCACCTGCGACAAATACACCTGCTGTTTTGGTCAGACACTTTTCATCGGCATCGATATAACCGTTTTGATCAAGGTCGGCAACGTTCTTGAACGGCTCATTCTCGGGAACAAGGCCGATCGCAACAAACATACCGTCCAAGTTGAGTTCGGTCTCGGTGCCGTCGGCGGTCTTCAAAAGTGTGATACCGCTGAAAGTCGGAGTATCGTTGATGGCCTTAACTACGGTTCCAAGGATAACCTCAACATTGCCACGCTTGGCCAAGATCTCCTGCAGGCGCTGTTCGCCGGTGAGGAAATCAAGGTTCTGGATAACATAGACCTTTTTGGAGGTCTCGGACAAAAGGATGGCCTCCTGCAAGGCAGAGTTTCCGCCGCCGATGAGGGCAACCGTTTTGTTGGCATAAAATGCACCGTCGCAAACGGCACAGAACGAAATACCGTCACCGATAAAGCGCTCCTCGTTGTCTATCCCTAAATGGCGGTGCTGTGCGCCTGCGGCAATGATGACCGACTTACACTCATACTCGTTGCCGTCCTCGGTCACGACCACCTTGGTGGCACCGTTGTCCTTGATCTCAAGTGCGTTTTCGATCTCAACCTCGGCACCCTGCGACAGCACCTGCTCGGTCATTTTGTCGGCAAGCTCGCTTCCGCTGACCGATTCAAAGCCGGGGTAGTTTTCAACCTTGGGGGAGAAGGTGATCTGTCCGCCAAAGCCTGCCTTATCAAGAATAAGCACGGTTTTATTGGCACGTCGGGCATAAACGGCCGCAGTAAGACCTGCAGGGCCTGCACCGATAATAACTATATCATACATAATTTGTACCTCATTATATATTACAAAATGTAGGGAGCGACGCCCTCGTCGCTCCGTTAAATAAGTCTTAAAGCGGAGCAACGAGGGCGTTGCTCCCTACGAATAATAAATGGGGAGGGCTTGGAGGCCCTCCCCCTAAAGCTTTATTGGGGATTAGCAGCAGGCGTGACCCTGAATGAACTTCTTGATATTGGGAACCATGGTGAACTTCTCAAGCTCGCCGTTCTTTACAACAACAAGGGTGGGAGCCTGCTTGATGCCCAAGGATTCGGTCAAAGCGACATTCTGCTCGGCCAGAACCTTCTGGTAGCCGATGTTGGCCTTGTCGAGCAAGGATTCAGCTATCTTACAGTTGGGGCAGGTTGCCGACTTGAAAAGGTAGATTCCGTCGGCTAAAGTTGCGGCCTTTTCCTCGCAAGCGCAAGCGGCAGTCTCTTCCTTGGGGCCGTTGTGGGTCAGCACGGAGGTAGCGATGTTGTAGGTCTTACGCTCCTTGTACTCCTGCGACTTACCGTCATTCCAGTTCTTAACGGGACGGTAGTAACCGGTGATACGGCTGTAAACCTCGGTCTCACGTCCGCACTTGGGACATGTGTACTGCTCGCCTGCAATGTAACCGTGGTCGGGACATACCGAGTAGGTCGGCGACAGGGTGTAGTAGGGCAGACGGTAGTTTTCTGCGATCTTGCGGATAAGATCGGCGGCTGCGTGCCAATCGGGAAGCTTCTCACCAAGGAATGCGTGGAATACGGTACCAGAGGTGTAAAGGGTCTGAAGCTCGTCCTGAATGTCAAGAGCGGTGAAGATATCGTCGGTGTAGCCAACGGGCAGGTGAGACGAGTTGGTGTAGTAGGGAGTCTCTCCGTCCGAAGCACAGATGATGTCGGGATAGTGCTTGCGGTCATGCTTGGCAAGACGGAACGAGGTAGACTCGGCGGGAGTTGCCTCAAGGTTGTAAAGGTCACCGTACATCTCCTGATAGTCGGAAAGTCTCTCACGCATATGGTTGAGAACCTGCTTGGTGAACTCCTGGGTCTCCTTGGTGGTCATATCCTTTCTGATCCACTTTGCGTTAAGGCCTGCTTCGTTCATACCGACAAGACCGATGGTCGAGAAGTGGTTGTTGAAGGTGCCGAGATAACGCTTGGTGTAAGGATAAAGTCCCTCGTCCAAAAGCTTGGTGATAACGGTACGCTTGACCTTCAAAGAACGTGCTGCAACGTCAAGCATGTGGTCCAGACGCTTATAGAAATCAGCCTCATCATTTGCAAGGTAGGCAATTCTCGGCATATTGATGGTGACAACACCGACCGAACCGGTGGACTCACCGCTTCCGAAGAAGCCACCCGACTTCTTTCTGAGCTCACGAAGGTCAAGTCTCAAGCGGCAGCACATCGAACGGACGTCCGAAGGCTCCATATCGCTGTTGACATAGTTGGAGAAGTAAGGAGTACCGTACTTCGAGGTCATCTCAAACAACAGCTTGTTGTTCTCGGTCTCGGACCAGTCAAAGTCACGGGTGATGGAATAGGTGGGGATGGGATACTGGAATCCGCGGCCGTTGGCGTCGCCCTCGATCATGATCTCGATGAAGGCCTTGTTGACCATATCCATTTCCTTCTTACAGTCGCCGTACTTGAAGTCCATACGCTTGCCGCCGACGATGGCATATTCGTCCTCAAGGTCATGAGGGACGGTCCAGTCGAGGGTGATGTTGGTGAACGGAGACTGGGTACCCCAACGGGAAGGAGTATTTACGCCGTAGATGAAGGACTCGATGCACTTCTTAACAGCGTCATAGCTCAAATTGTCAACCTTAACAAAAGGTGCAAGATAGGTATCAAACGAAGAGAAAGCCTGAGCGCCTGCCCATTCGTTCTGCATAATGCCAAGGAAGTTGACCATCTGGTTGCAAAGGGTTGCAAGGTGCTTTGCAGGTGCAGAGGTGATCTTGCCGCCAACACCGCCGAGGCCTTCCTCAATAAGCTGCTTTAGAGACCAACCTGCACAGTAACCGGTCAGCATCGAAAGGTCGTGAATGTGGATGTCGGCATTCTTGTGAGCCTTAGCGATCTCATCATCATAGATCTCACTCAGCCAATAGTTTGCGGTAATAGCACCCGAATTGGAGAGGATAAGTCCGCCGACCGAATAGGTAACGGTGGAGTTTTCCTTAACACGCCAGTCGGTGCTCTTGACGTACTGGTCAACGATCTCCTTGTAGTCTAAGATAGTGGACTTCATGTTACGGAGCTTTTCACGCTGACGGCGGTACAGAATGTATGCCTTGGCAACATCTGCATAGCCTGCCTGGACAAGCACGGTCTCAACGCTGTCCTGAATGTCCTCAACGGCTACGATGCCGTCCTCGATCTTGGGCTCAAAGTCAGAGGTGACCTTGAGTGCCAAAAAGTCAACAATGTTGGTGTTGTACTGTCTTTCACATGCCTCAAAAGCCTTGGTAATAGCATCTGAAATTTTGGCAATGTCAAATTCTACAATTTTGCCGTCTCGTTTGTTTACGCGATACATTTTTTCTACTCCCCATTTCTTAAAATTTCTTTATATTGTTTTGCTGTGCTGTATATCAACCCCGAATTTCCGTTTCGGGAATTACTGCCTGGACAATTTTTAAGAATTCATCCATTTCCGATTCCGAAAAGCTATCGCAACCGTCACCCAAAATATCGCCCGAGTCTTTATATTTTTGCAGGAAATATTTTTTGGTGCCCTTTAGCCATTCTGCGATTTTTTCAAAGTCGTTTACAGAATGTATACCTTTTACAACGGTGGTGCGAAACTCAAACGGAATATTGCCGTTTTTCAAAAGCTCAACGCTTCGTTCTATCTTTTTAATATCAATATCTATACCTGCCGCCTTGCTGTAGCCATCCTTGGAGCTTTTAATGTCCATGGCAACGTAATCGATAAGGCCGGTTTTAAGCAAATTTTCAAGTCGGTCGGGAAGGTAGCCGTTGGTGTCAAGCTTGACCGAATAGCCTAACTCTTTTATTCTTTTAATGTAATCCTCAAGGTCGGGTTGTAAGAGCGGTTCACCGCCCGTGATGCAGACCCCGTCCAAAATGCCTTTGCGTTTTTTCAGGTACTCCAGAACCTCGTCGGCCGAGGAGGTGTAGCACAAGGGATCGTTCACCAAGGATGCGTTGTGACAGAAGGGACATCTGAAATTACAGCCGCCCGTAAAGACCGTGCAGGCCATTTTACCGGGGAAGTCAAGCAAGGTCAGCTTTTGAAAGCCTTGAATGTTCATATCGGTGCCCTTTCTGAAAATAAATCGGATAACAATGCACCGAGGTGCGGGAGGTCGGTGCATTATACAGTTTAGCATAGATATTGAAACTTGTCAACCCCTAAAACACAATATCTTGTGTTTATACTAAATGTATATAAAAACGGCACCGATATGTTGTAATCGGCGCCATCATGTGTATTATTATTCATTTGTATGCAGGTTGACTTTTCCACAAAAATTTAATATTCTTAAATAAAGAATATTTTGTGGAGGATGAAATGAATGAAAACAGTTGAGGCAGTTAAAAACAGAATACTGGAGTTGTGCGGTCAAAGGAATATCACAATTAACAAATTGGCAACGCTTTCGGCATTGCCTCCGTCTTCGGTAAAAGCAATACTTTACGGCAGGAGTCAGAATCCAAAATTGCTCACAGTAAAAATGATATGCGACGGTTTGGGTATAACACTTGCAGAGTTTTTCAATACCAAAGAGTTCAATGAACTGGAGCAGGAGATAGAATAAGGTTGTAGGGGACGGCGCCTCGACGTCCCGTGAAGAAGGCTGGCGTCGGGCAAACACGGTTCGACCTGCGATTGTCTTGGGCAAGTATGCTTAAATATAACACATTTTATTTTAAAAAAACCTTGACAAACGATTTTTCGGGTGGTATAATCCTACAAAAGCGTTGAAGATATTATGCCAAAGCGTAATTCTTTTCAGAGAGCTGCCGTTGGGTGCGAGGCAGTAAAGAATTGTTCTGGCAGTCTCATATCCGAGCTTGGTTTCTGAAATCGAAGTAAGAGACCACGGTTGGCACCGTTATTGGCCTTGGACTTGTTAGAGTCTGCAGAGTGGTCGTGTTTTCACGGCAATACGGGTGGTACCGTGGTTAATGTTTTGTTAATCATCCCGCAGAGATAAAATTTCTCTGCGGTTTTTTGTTGTTTTCCGCAGAAGAAGGAAAAAGGAGTAAAAACTAATGAAGAAAATTTACGTTACCGATTTTTCGCTCAAAAATGCAGGTCAGATCTCGTTCAGAGACAAGACTAACATTGCCAAGACCCTTGATTCGGTCGGTGTGGATGCCATCGAGCTGGCTCCCATTAAGAACGCCAAGGAGGACACCGTTGTCAACCGCACCATTGCAGGTATGGTCAAAAACTGTACCGTGAAGATCGCAACCGGTATGACTGAGGACAGCATCGAGGAGGCCTACAACAGCATCAGCTGTGCCGAGGATCCTTGCCTTTGCGTTACCGTCCCTGTTTCCACCGTTCAGATGGAGTACCTTTATCATCTTAAGTCGGCCAAAATGCAGGAGGTTGCCGAGCAGCTTATCAAAGCCGCCAAGGCAAAGTGCGAAAAGGTCGAGCTGGTCTGCCTGGATGCGACCCGTGCCGACCGTGAGTTCTTGAAGGCTATATGTGCCGCCGCTGAAGTCAACGGCGCAGTTGCCGTGACCTTTTGTGACGATGCAGGCATTATGATGCCCGAGGAGCTTGCCGAAATGGTTGCCGATGTTAAATCGGTATGTAATATAAATGTATACGTTATGCCGAGCAATGCCATCAGTATGGCCGCCGCCTGTGCCGTTTCCGCCGTTAAGGCGGGTGCTGACGGTGTTTGCACAGCCGTCAACGGTGAGTGGCTTTCGGCTGATATTTTCTCTGACATTATGCGCTTAAAAGGTGCCGATATGGGTGTTGAGTGCCGTCTTAATGCCGCAGATATTCACCGTGAGAGCGACAGTATCAAGGCCTTGATGAACGGCAGAGCAGGCTCGGTCACCGTGACCGCCGACAGTAGCTATTCCAACGTCAGCCTCAATGCCGAAAGCACATTGACCGAGGTTTCGGAGGCTGTCCGTGCTCTGGGCTATGAGCTGTCTCACGAGGACAGCGGCAAGGTCTATGAGGAGTTCAAGCGTGTCGCCGCCAAAAAGAGCAAGATCGGCATTAAAGAAATCGACGCTATCGTTGCTTCGGCCGCAATGCAGGTTCCTTCGACCTATCATGTTGAAAGCTACGTTATCAACAGCGGTAACATCATCAGCGCAACTGCCAATATCGTGCTGACCCGTGACGGTGAGAAGATTTCGGGCATCAGCGTGGGTGACGGTCCTATCAACGCCGCATTCCTTGCCATCGAGCAGGTCATCGGTCACCACTATGAGCTGGACGATTTCCAGATCCAGTCGGTCACCGAGGGTCACGAGGCTATGGGCTCGGCCATTGTCAAGCTTCGTGACGGCGAAAAGCTGTATTCGGGAAGCGGTGTTTCGACCGATATCATCGGCGCATCCATCCGTGCATACATCAACGCACTTAACAAGATAGTTTACAACGCCAAATGATCTGTGAACATTATTCTTGTGAAAAGGTGATTTTATGAAACTGTCATTTTCAACTAAAGATACAAATTCGATAAAGTTTGCCGACGTTTGCAACGAAGCGTTGGACTACGGCTTTAACGGTTTTGAAATTTTTGATATAAATTCTGCTGTTGCCAACGACACCGACGGTCTTTTTAATTCGGTCGGTGCCGCAGGTGCCAAGCGTAAGCTCATCAACCGTCATCTGTCGGTGCCTGCTTTGGTATACCCTGAAGCAATCGGCAAAACGGGTGTCGATACCGAGGGTGTGCGTGAGTACATCAAAGAGGCATCTTATGCTTCAATTCCCAATGTTGTTGTCACTTTGGATGACGAGGCTTCGGGCGATGAGATAAAGGCTGTGTTAGACCCTGTTATGAAGGACACCGAGACCTTTGGCGTGACCTTACTGTTTGAAACGGTCGGAAAATATGCCAAGACCCAGAACGTTATTGACGTCATCAATATGTTCTCGATCGGCTCAGTCGGTGCCTCCTGGAACATCCGTGAGACCTTCTTTAAGGGTGGGGAGGATGCCGAAAAGACCATTCAGGTTCTTGGTGCTTATATTAATAATGTAAAGATCGGTGATATGAAGGACGGTAAGGCCGTGCTTATCGGTGAGGGTGAGTTGCCCGTTGAGGAGTTTGTTTTTGCGCTCCGCTCGCTGAATTACGAGGGCTATATCTGCGCTTTGATGAACGATGAAATAACCGACACCGATATCGTTTTCACTCATTTTGTCAACTTTATGAAATCGGCTTCCAAGGAAAACGACAATGGCCGCAAGCTGTATTACAACCGTGCAGGTACGGGCGTATTCCCGTGGAAGAAGTTTATCACGGTCGATAAGACCTTTTCGGACGTGCTTGACACAATGGTCGAGAATTTCCCCGACCAGTATGCCTTCAAGTACACCACACTTGATTACACAAGAACCTATGCCGAGTTCCGCAAGGACGTTGACCGTGTTGCCGCCGCTTTGATCTCGTTGGGCGTTAAGCCCGGTTATCACGTGGCTATTTGGGCAACCAACGTGCCGCAATGGTTTTTGACCTTCTGGGCAACCGTCAAGATCGGTGCTGTTCTGGTTACCGTCAACACCGCATACAAGCTGCACGAGGCTGAATATCTGCTTCGTCAGTCGGATACACACACCCTTGTTATGATCGATTCCTGCAAGGATTCCAACTATAAGGAGATCGTTGAGGAGCTGTGCCCCGAGCTGAAGACCCTCACCCCCGGTGAGCCCTTGCACGCAAAAAAACTGCCATTTTTGAAGAATGTCATCACTGTCGGTTTCCCGATGGACGGCTGTCTTGAATGGAACGACTTTTTAGACCGTGCCGACCGTGTCCCGGTTGAGGAGGTCTACCGCCGTGCCGCCGAGGTCAAACCCGATGACGTATGCAATATGCAGTACACCTCGGGTACCACCGGTTTCCCCAAGGGCGTTATGCTGACCCACCGCAACATTGTCAACAACGGTAAGATTATCGGTGACAGAATGGATCTGTCCACCGCCGACCGTATGATGATCCAGGTCCCGATGTTCCATTGCTTCGGAATGGTGCTTTCCATGACCTCTATGATGACCCACGGCGGAACGCTTTGTCCGTTGCCGTATTTTTCGCCCAAGTCGTCGCTTGCCTGCGTAAACGATGAAAAGATTACCTGCTTTAACGGTGTTCCCACAATGTTTATTGCGATGTTTGCTCACGCTGATTTCGCAAAGACCGATTTTTCGTATATCCGCACCGGTATTATGGCGGGTGCAAACTGTCCTCCCGACCTGATGCGCCGTGCCGCCGATGAGATGAATATGAAGGAGATCATCAGCGTTTACGGTCAGACCGAGGCATCTCCCGGATGCACAATGGGTGAGGTCAACGAGGATATTGACCACCGTGTTGAAACGGTCGGCTCTGCTTTCCCCGGTGTCGAGTGCAAGATCATCGATCCCGAAACGGGTGACGAGCTTCCCGACGGCGAAAACGGTGAGTTTGTTGCACGCGGATATAATATAATGAAGGGCTATTACAAAATGCCCCGTGCCACAGCGCAGGCTATCGACAAGGATGGCTGGTTGCATTCGGGCGACATTTGCTGCCGCACACCCGACGGTTATTATAAGGTCACAGGCAGACTTAAGGATATGATAATCCGTGGCGGTGAAAACCTTTACCCCCGAGAGATCGAGGAATTCTACCTCGGCCACGACAAGGTCAAGGACGTTCAGGTCGTCGGAGTACCCGATAAGCGCTACGGTGAGGAGGCTTGTGCCTGGATAATCCTTAATAAGGGCGAGGAATCCTCCGAGGACGAAATGAGGGAATACGGCAACAGCTTTATGGCTCGTCACAAGGTTCCCAGATATTTCATTTTCGTCAAGGAATTTCCGATGAACGCTGCGGGTAAAATACTCAAGTACAAAATGCGTGAGCAGTCGGTCGAGATGTTGGGTCTCGACAAATAAGGAGATTTAATAATGTGCCCTATTGTTGACAGTCACTGTCACATTTATCCCGATAAAATAGCCGAGCGTGCCGTCCAAAGCATTGGAAAATTTTATGATATCCCAATGAGCAACGGCGGCACGGTCGCCGATATGGTGCGTGCCGAAAAGGAAGCAGGGGTGACCCATTGTATCGTGTTTTCGGTCGCCACCAAGGTCGCTCAGGTCGAGTCGATCAACAGATTTATTGCATCCGAGGTTGAAAAGTCAAACGGCTTTATGACGGGGCTTGGTACACTTCATCCCGACAGTCCCGATATGGCGGCTGATGTTGAGCATCTTTTGTCGTTGGGACTTAAGGGTGTCAAGCTGCACCCCGATATCCAGGGGTTCAAGATCGACGATTACCGTTGCCTTAAAATTTATGAGCTTTGCGAAAAGCACGGCATCCCCGTGTTGCTTCATACGGGTGATAACCGCTACGATTTTTCCAATCCCAACCGTGTAAAGCCTATTCTGGACACCTATACCGACTTGACTGTGATAGGTGCACATCTTGGCGGTTGGTCGATCTGGGACAAGGCGGTTGAAACTCTTGGAGGTTACAAGAATTTTTACGTTGATTGCTCATCGTCTTTGTACGCCATTACCCCCGAAAAGGCTACCGAGGTCATCCGTGCCTACGGTGCCGAGCGTGTGATGTTTGCGACCGACTACCCGATGTGGAATCCCAAGGAAGAACTTGAACGGTTTGATAAGTTGGATCTGACCCAAGAGGAAAGGGAACAGATACTCTATAAGACCGCTTCAAAGTTGTTCGGGCTGTCGCTGTAAAGTTATCGCTTTAAACCGATAAAATATTTTTAAAAAATTTCAGAAAAAAGTATTGACAAATGGTTTTTGGAAGCGTATAATGACTACCATCGATAGAAATAGCATCGATGCTATTTCTATGCCAAATCTTTGATTTGGCAACAAATTTCTAAAGAAATTTGGCGATAGTCATTGCAATGGTGTTGAAAAACCAATCTAATCTTTGATTTGATTGGTTTAAGCCGATAAATCGGCTTGTCGAAATGCAACTCATTTCGACTTCAACAAACATTATAATGTGGTAAATTAAATAAAAGGCTATGACGAAGACGGAGTTTTCTTGAAGCTTTAAAGAGAGTCGGGGACGGTGTGATCCCGATAAGACAGAGAATCCATCCTATCACTTCCGAGCCGAAGACCGAAAGATATCGAGTAGGCTCTTCCGTGACTGCTACGTTAGTGCATAGAACTTGTTGGAGTTCGAAGTGGCGTTTTAAACGCAATTTGAGTGGTACCGCGGGTACTGAATTTGTTTTCAGACTCGTCTCAAAGTTTTCTTTGAGACGGGTTTTATTTTTTTATTTTTTTATCTGATTTCTTTTGAAAGGAGAAACCGAAATGAGTACAGAAACTACCATGCTACAGTTGAGTGAGGTCGCCGCACGAATTAAGGAAATGCGTGAGATCATGGGCTGGACCAAGGCTGAGATGGCCGAAAGAGTAGAGGTGACCGAGCAGATCTACGATACGTATGAATCGGGAAAGGACGATATGCCGTTCTCGTTTATATACAAGTGTGCTCAGGCTTTCGACATTCAGATGACTCAGCTTCTTGACGGCAGAACCGGAAGACTTTCTTCTTATACCGTAACAAGAAAGGGTCATGGCCAGACTACCGTTGATGAGGACGGTATCACTATCCGCAACCTTGCGCCTAAATTTAAAGATAAAATTTCCGAGCCTTATATGGTTCGTTACGAGTATTCTGCCGAGCTGCAGAACCGTCCTATTGAACTTGCAACCCATTCGGGTCAGGAATTTGACCTTGTCTTAGATGGTTCTTTAAAGGTTCAGGTCGGTGAACATACCGAGGTGCTTAATGAGGGTGACAGCATTTATTACAACTCCTCAACACCTCACGGTATGATAGCTGTCGGCGGCAAGGCCTGTACCTTCTGCGCAGTTGTTCTCCCCGGCGAGGAGACCAAGGAGGAGGTCGTCACCAAGAGCATTGCCAAGGCTCGCTCCACCCAGAAGCTGGTCTGCGAGAAGTTCGTTAAGGTTGAAGAGGACGAGAACGGGTGCTTAAAATCCATCGACTTCCCCAACCGTGAGACCTTCAATTTCGGATTTGATATCGTTGACGGCATTGCCGATGCTTATCCCGATAAGCTGGCAATGATCCACGTTGACAAGAATATGGTGGAGCGCCGCTTTACCTTTAAGGATATCAAGCGTGCCTCCAACCAGGTTGCCAACTATTTTGCATCGCTTGGCATCAAAAAGGGCGACCGTGTAATGCTTGTTTTAAAGCGCCATTATCAGTTCTGGTTCAGTATGGTTGCTCTGCACAAGCTGGGCGCTATCGCAATTCCCGCAACCCATCAGCTAAAGGACCACGACTTTGAGTACCGCTTTAACGCCGCAGGTGTTTCGGCTATAGTTTGTACCAAGGATGATGAGGTATACAAGATAGTTGACAACGCACAGAAGAACAGCCCCACACTTACTACCAAGATCCTTGTTGGTGCTTCGGCTGAGGGTTGGCACGATTTTGACCAAGAGTACACAAGATTTTCGGGCAAGTTTGAGCGTGCCGAGGATGCCTCCTGCGGTGATGATGCCGCTTTGATGTTCTTCACATCGGGTACGACCGGCAACCCCAAGATGGCTTCGCACAAGCACACCTATGCTTTGGGTCACTTTGTTACCGCCAAGTATTGGCATTGCTGTGAGCGTGAGGGTCTGCACCTCACCATCTCCGACACAGGTTGGGGTAAATCGCTTTGGGGTAAGCTTTACGGTCAGTGGCTTTGCGAGGGCGCCGTATTTGTATACGACTTTGATCGCTTCAATGCGGCCGACATCCTGCCGATGTTTGCGAAGTACAACATCACCACCTTCTGCGCACCGCCCACCATGCTCAGAATGCTTATCAAGGAGGATCTTTCCAAGTACGATCTTTCTTCCATCCACCATATGACCACCGCAGGTGAGGCTTTGAACCCTGAGGTATTCCGCCAGTTTGAAGCCGCAACCGGCCTGCAGATAATGGAAGGCTTCGGTCAGACCGAGACGACTCTGACCATTGCCAACCTTGTGGGAACCACTCCCAAGCTCGGCTCTATGGGTAAGGCTTCTCCGCAGTATGATATCGACATTGTAGATCCCGACGGCAACTCCGTTCCCACCGGTGAAACGGGTGAGATCGTTGTCCGTCTCGAAAAGGGCGATCCCTGTGGCTTGTTCAGAGAGTATTACCGTGACGAGGAAAAGACCAACGAGGCTGTTTATGACGGTATGTATCACACCGGCGATACCGCCTGGCGTGATGAGGACGGTTATTTCTGGTATGTCAGCCGTATCGACGACGTCATCAAGTCGTCCGGCTACCGTATCGGACCCTTCGAGATCGAAAGTGTCATCATGGAGCTGCCCTATGTTCTTGAGTGTGGCGTTTCGGCCGCACCCGATGAGGTAAGAGGTCAGGTAGTTAAGGCAAGCATAGTGCTCACCAAGGGAACCGAACCGAGCGAGGAACTCAAGAAGGAGATCCAGCAGTACGTTAAGGAGCATACCGCACCTTATAAGTACCCCAGAGTGGTTGTTTTCCGTGACGAGCTTCCCAAGACCATCAGCGGCAAGATCCAGCGTAACAAGCTGTAATTTGACAAAAACCGCCAAATTACAAAAACTTGAAATGCGGTCTTGACAAATTGTTACTAATTTGGTATAATCCATACATTAAAGGCTTTGACGAAGAGGATGCGAAGCGTTAAATGCTTTCAGAGAGTCAACGTTTGGTGCGAGTTGACAGCATTGTTTCGGCATTTGTAACTTCCGAGCTGAAAGGAAGAAAGACGGGTTTCCCGTTCAGTAGAACCTTTCCGTAACTGCTGCGTAAATGCATAGGACTTAAAATGAGTCTGAGGGGTACAAAGTAAACCTTTGTGCAATTTGAGTGGTACCGCGGGATATAAAGTTTTTATAGCTCGTCTCAAAGGATCTTTACTTTGAGGCGGGCTTTTTTACCGCCTTTAAAATGGGAGGAAAATATGAAAACAACCGGTCTTGAATTCAAAATTATGGAGATGGCCAAGCGTATAGCCGACCTTCGTGAGATCGTGGGTCTGTCGGTTGAAGAAATGGCCAAGAAAACCGGCATTACCGAAGAAGAATACCTTGCCTGTGAAGCGGGTCAGCGTGACCTTAACTTTGCGTTCCTTTACCGTTGCGCTCTGGCTTTAAAGGTCGACGTTACCGATATTATCGAAGGTAGCAGCCCCCGTTTGGCAGGCTACACCGTAACCAGAAGGGGAGAGGGTCAGCGAATCGAGGAGGCACACGGCCTTCGCTATTACAACCTTGCCGCTTCCTTCAAAAACCGTATTGCTGAGCCTTTGTATGTTGTTACCGAGTATAATGAGGAAGCACAGAATGCCGATATCGAGCTTACCGCTCATGACGGTCAGGAATGCGATATCATTATTAAAGGTGCTTTAAAGGTTCAGGTCGGTGACCATATCGAGATACTTCACGAGGGCGACAGTATTTATTACGATTCCTCGGTTCCTCACGGAATGATCGCCGTTGAGGGCAAGGAATGCACCTTCTATGCGATCGTTCTCAATCCTAAAGGCGAGCCTATCGACCACATGGTCCACGGCGGTGTCAAGGAGTTCACCTCGACCTCCAAGCGTCCTGCCGTAGCCGTTGAAATGGCCGAGGAGGAGCGTGTATGGGAGGATTTCGTGATTCCT
The DNA here is from genome assembly GCA_017416345.1 of Clostridia bacterium. GTDB lineage: Bacteria > Bacillota > Clostridia > Oscillospirales > Acutalibacteraceae > UMGS172. The sequence goes on from JAFQCR010000001.1 coordinate 28,898, forward strand.
ACCGAGAACGACAAGGGTACCATCACCAAGATAGAGTTTAAAAACGAGGATAACTTCAACTTTGCTTTTGACGTTATCGACCGTTTGGGTCGTGAAAAGCCCGATAAGCTGGCTATGATCCACCTTGACCGTGAGAAGAACGAGCGCCGCTTCACCTTCAGAGATATGAAGCACGCATCATCGCAGACCGCCAACTACTTCAAGTCGCTTGGCATCGGCAAGGGCGATAAGGTAATGCTTATCTTAAAGCGTCACTATCAGTTCTGGTTTTCTATGATGGCTCTGCACAAGATAGGTGCTATTGCAATCCCTGCCACCAATCAGCTTAAAGAGCACGATATAACCTACCGTATCAAGGCCGCAGGCGTAAAGGCCATCATTTGTACCGCCGACGGTGACGTTTCCAACGAGGTCGATCTTGCCGCTATGAACTGTGAGTGCTTACAGCACAAAATTATGGTTGGCGGCAGTAAAGAGGGCTGGAGAAACTTCGACGAGGAATACGGATTTTATACCCGTAAGTTTGAGCGTACCGAGGATTCCCCCAAGGGTGACGACATTATGCTGATGTACTTCACCTCGGGTACTACCGGCAATCCCAAGATCGCTGTACATAACTATAAATACCCGTTGGGTCACTTTATCACCGCAAAATATTGGCACTGTGTCAATCCTGAGGGCATCCACTTTACCATTTCCGATACCGGTTGGGCAAAGGCCGCCTGGGGTAAGATCTACGGTCAGTGGCTGTGCGAAACAGGTCTTTTTGTCTATGACTTTGACCGATTTGAGGCGGCTGATCTGCTGCCGATGTTCGCAAAGTATAAGATAACTACCTTCTGCGCACCGCCCACGATGCTCCGTATGCTTATCAAGCAGGATATTTCCAAATACGATCTGTCCTCTATCGAGCATATGACCACCGCAGGTGAGGCTTTGAATCCCGAGGTATTCCGTCAGTTTGAGAAATCAACGGGCCTTCAGATAATGGAAGGCTTCGGCCAGACCGAAACCACCTGCGCCTTGGCCAACCTTGTAGGTACACGCACCAAGGTCGGTTCAATGGGTAAACCCGTTCCGCTTTATGACATCAAGCTGCTTGATGCCGACGGTAAAGAGGTCGCAGTCGGTGAAACCGGCGAAATTTGTATCAACGTTTCCGAAAAGGTGCCCTGCGGTCTGTTCCGTGGCTACTTTAACGATAAGGAAAAGACCGACGAGTGCTGGCACGACGGTTTCTATCACACCGGCGATACCGCCTGGCGTGATGAGGACGGATACTTCTGGTACGTCGGCCGTGTCGATGACGTTATCAAGTCGTCGGGCTACCGAATCGGACCTTTTGAAATTGAAAACGTTATTATGGAGCTGCCCTATGTTCTTGAGTGTGGCGTTTCAGCCGCACCCGACGAGGTAAGAGGTCAGGTCGTCAAGGCAAGCATTGTTTTGACCAAGGGCACCGAGCCTACGGAGGAACTCAAGAAAGAGATCCAGGCCTACGTTAAGAACAGAACCGCTCCGTACAAATATCCTCGAATCGTTGTCTTCCGTGATGAGCTTCCCAAGACCGTCAGCGGAAAGATCCAACGTAACAAACTGTAATTATGAAAAGAGTAACACTTTTTGCAGGTCACTATGGCAGCGGAAAGACCAATATCGCCGTGAACTATGCTCTGTATCTGCGTGAGCAGGGTAAGGACGTGGTCATTGCCGATATGGATATCGTTAATCCGTATTTCCGCACCAAGGACAGCACCGACGTGCTTGAAGCGGCAGGGATTGAGCTTATATCACCCCATTTTGCCAACTCAAACGTCGATCTTCCTGCTTTGCCGCAGGAAATGTATAAAACTGTTCAGGACAGAAGCAAATTTTCTGTTCTTGACATAGGCGGTGACGACCGTGGAGCTTATGCCTTGGGTCGTTACACACCGTATATTTTAGAGGAAAACGACTATGAGATGATCTTTGTCGCCAACTTCTACCGACCGCTCACCACCACCGCTAAAGAGGCCTTGGAGGTCATGCGTGAGATAGAAGCGGCAGGCCGGTTGCCGTTTACCGCAATCGTCAACAACTCCAACATCGGTAACGAAACTACCGCAGAGGATGTGCTGGCAACGGTAAATAGGGCAGAGGAGCTGTCAAAAATATCGGGACTTCCCGTTATTTTTACAACGGCCGAAAGCAAGGTTGCCGATGAACTGAAATCAAAAATAGACAACGTTTTACCGTTAAAATTGCAAAACAAATATTTTGACATAAAGGGGTAAGAATTATGGCAAAAGTAACATTTGATGCCGATCTGTGCAAGGGCTGCGGACTTTGCGTAGACGCATGTCCCAAAGGCATTCTGCAGATCGCAAAAGACAAGATCAACAAAAAAGGACATTCTCCTGCAGAGATGACCGATGAGTCGAAGTGCATTGGCTGTGCATTCTGCGCAACCATGTGTCCCGACTGTGTCATCACTGTTGAAAGGTAAGGTGAACAAAATGGCTGAAAAGGTACTTATGAAAGGTAACGAGGCTATTGCCGAGGCCGCAATCCGTGCTGGCTGTATGCATTACTTCGGTTACCCCATCACTCCTCAGACCGAGATCGCCGCTTATATGGCAAAGCGTATGCCCAAGATCGGCGGCGTATTCCTTCAGGCCGAGAGTGAGATCGCCGCAATCAATATGGTTTACGGTGTTGCAGGAACAGGTCTTAGAGTTATGACCTCGTCCTCCAGCCCCGGTGTTTCGCTTAAAGGTGAGGGTATTTCTTATCTTGCAGGCTCCGACCTTCCTGCGCTTATCGTCAACGTTCAGCGTGGAGGTCCCGGTCTTGGCGGTATCCAGCCCTCACAGTCGGATTATTTCCAGGCAACCCGTGGCGGTGGACACGGTGACTATCACCTCATCGTTATGGCTCCTGCTTCGGTTCAGGAAATGGCCGATATGACCGCAAAGTGCTTCGATCTGTCCGACAAGTACAGAGTTCCCGCAATGATCCTTGCCGACGGTACTCTGGGTCAGATGATGGAGCCGGTCGTTCTTCCCGAGCCCACCGACTACAAGCCCAACAAGCCTTGGGCAGTAACCGGTACTGAGTGCAAGCGTAAGCATAACATTATCAATTCGCTTTATTTAAAGCCCGAGCAGTTGGAGCAGACCAACTTCGAGCGTTATGAGAGATATAAGGCCATCGAAGAAAACGAGCCCCTTTGGGAAGAGTTTATGATGGAGGATGCTGAAGTTTGTGTTGCAGCTTTCGGTATTGCCGCCCGTGTTTCCAAGAACGCTATTATGGCTGCCCGTGCCGAGGGTATCAAGGTCGGTATGATCCGTCCCATCACCCTTTGGCCGTTCCCCAAGAAGCCGTTCAAGGCCGCCGCAGATAAGTGTAAAGCATTTATCTCGGTCGAGCTTTCCATGGGTCAGATGATCGAGGACGTTCAGCTCGCAACCGAGTGCAAGCGCCCCGTGACCCTTTGCAACCGCACCGGCGGTATGATCCCCAGCCCCGAGGAAGTTCTCGAGGCCATCAAAAAAGCAGCAGGAGGTAACAAGTAATGGCAGTTGTATTTCAGAAACCTAAATCCTTGACCGATGCTCCGCTTCACTACTGTCCCGGATGCACCCACGGTATCATCCATCGCCTTGTTGCCGAGGCTATTGACGAGCTCCAAATCGAGGGCAAGACCATCGGCGTTGCTCCCGTTGGCTGTGCCGTTATGGCTTATGACTATTTTGCCTGCGATATGGTAGAGGCCGCTCACGGCCGTGCACCTGCCGTTGCAACAGGATTAAAGCGTGCACTCCCCGAAAACATTATCTTCACCTATCAGGGAGACGGTGACTTGGCTTCCATCGGTATGGCCGAGACCGTTCACGCCGCAACCCGTAACGAGAATATCACCGTTATCTTCGTCAACAACGCAATTTACGGTATGACCGGCGGTCAGATGGCTCCGACCTCTTTGCCCGGTCAGGTCACTCAGACCTCTCCCTACGGCCGTGACACCGCAACCGTCGGTTTCCCCATCCGTGTATCCGAAATGCTGGCTACTCTGGACGGTCCCGAGTTTATTCAGCGTGTTGCCGTCAACAATGTCAAGAACGTAAACGCCGCCAAGAAGGCCATCAAAAAGGCTTTCCAGAACCAGATCGAGGGCAAAGGCTTCAGTCTGATCGAGGTCGTTTCTTCCTGCCCCACCAACTGGGGTATGACTCCCAAAAAGGCTCTCGAGTGGGTCGAAGAAAAGATGATCCCTTACTATCCCTTGGGCGTTTATAAAGACAGAAGCGCAAATAAGGAGGAGAAATAATGGCTACTACACAGATCCTTATAGCAGGCTTTGGTGGACAGGGTGTTCTGTTCACCGGCAAGTGTATCGCATACAAGGGCCTTGACGAGGGAAAACAGCTCAGCTGGTTGCCTTCCTACGGTCCCGAAATGCGTGGCGGTACCGCCAACTGCAGTGTCATCATCAGCGACACTCCCGTCGGCTCGCCCATCGTTTCGACCCCCGACGTTCTCACCGCTATGAACCTTCCTTCCTTGGATAAGTACGAGGATGCAACCGTTAAGGGCGGTAAGATATTTGTAGATTCTACATTGATCGACCGCAAGGTCAAGCGTACCGATGTTGACGCTTACTATATCCCCGCAACCAAACTGGCTAACGATGCAGGCTTCCCCAATCTTGCCAATATGATAATGATGGGCAAGATGATAAAAGAGGCCAAGATGGTTTCGATGGACGGTATGAAAGAGGCTTTAAGCCACGTTATTTCGGCAAAACGTGCCGAAATGCTTGAGATCAACCTCAAGGCTATCGAGATCGGCTACAACTACGAAGGCTGATTGCTTTAGATCAAGATCCGCTGACAAACGTCAGCGGATCTTTTTTTGTCTAATGTCCCTTTTTACGGACAGTAAACCTTGTATAATTAGGTTGTGGAAAGAAAAAACACACTATTATTTTTTCTTTTGCTTTTTAGTTGAAATATGAGTATTGGCTGTGTTATAATAACCAACACTTAACCGTTTCCCTGCGGCAGCGTACATCTTGAAGTTTCTTTAAGAGGGGCGGCGAGTCGCCGTCTTGTGTTTTTACCCGAGCTTCTGCAAACGTTATTGCTTCGCAATCACGTTTGCAGCCCGCCTGATAACGTTACATCGAACTGATGGTCACTTCGTGACCAAAAGGTTCGCCTTCTCTTTTATCAGGTCATTTTGTGCCGCAGGGTAACGGTTTTGTTATCTTTGTATTTAGAAAGGGGAATGTATTGTGATCGTCAAAAACGGTGCTGTGGAATTTTCCGATGTCGATATGCGCTTTGTTGAAAAATTCGGCATTTTCAAAGCTACCGAAATGGTGCTGGATTTTCATAATCTGAACAAGACCCCCTTTATCTATGATACGCATCAGCTTGCTTCCTTTCTTGGCTACGGAAGAAGATTGATGTTTTTGGTCACCAAGGACCCCGAGTCACATTATTTTCCGACCGAAATTCCTAAAAGAGACGGTACGGCACGCAAGCTGCTGATTCCTGACACTCTGATAATGTCTATGCAAAGACATATTCTTGATGGAATTTTGAAACATTTAAAGCCTTCGAGGTATGCCACGGCATATGCGCCCAAAACCAACATCAAGCAGAACGCACAGCCGCATATTGGCAAAAAATATATATTAAAGACCGATATTTCCGACTTTTTTGGCAGTATCCGGTTTGAGCAGGTGTATTCAGCGGCCTTCAATACCCGGCTTTTTCCCAAGCAGATAGGCGTTATGCTGACCGAGCTGTGCTGTTACAACGGTTACCTGCCTCAAGGCGCACCGACTTCGCCTGCGCTTTCCAACCTTGTGATGAAAAATTTTGACAATAACATAGGGTACTGGTGCGAAAAGCACGGTATTTCTTATACCCGCTATTGCGACGATATGACATTTTCATCCGATAAACCACTTTATAACGTTCTGCAAAAGCTTACAAAGATGCTTGACGAAATGGGCTTTGAGCTAAATGCAAAAAAGACAAAATTTGTCACATCATCCTCACGTCAGAGTGTTACCGGTCTCACCGTCAATGAGCGACTTTCGGTATCAAGGGATTATAAAAGGAATTTAAGGCAGGAGCTTTATTACGGCTTTAGATTCGGTTTTGAGGGAGCCGTCAGTCGCACAAAGCATCCCGAGTTTTTTGATGATAACAACCATTTTATGCACGAAAGCTACTACAATAGTTTGCTTGGCAGAGTCAGATATATTTTGAGTATTGAGCCTAATAATACCGAATTTTCAGAGGCTCTTGATCGGCTTAAACAGTATGATATGTATCAATACAGAAAATTACCGAGAATAGTTTATTGATATTTTTCACCCGACGGTGTTACTGCTGTCGGGCGTTTTTTTGTTTTACGCACCTTTCAATTTTATTTGTGATTAAAATATATATAATTTAATTGTTTTCCTCACAAAATCATTGTATTTACCATTTATTTTTTATTGCACTTGTGTTATTATGGTCTTGAAATAAAACCACCGATGAAAGGATAAATATTATGAAGATCAAAGCAGTTTCAGTTCCCCTTATCACAGTCGACCCGTTTTTCAGCGTTTGGTCACCTGCCGACAAGCTGACCGACGCTCATACCTGCCATTGGACCGGCCGCATCAATGCAATGATAGGTATGGTAAAGGTTGACGGTAAGAATTTCCGCTTCCTTGGCCGCAATGTGCCGCAGACTCATTCCGCTTATGTCCATGAGCCCGAGGCTTTGCCGCAGACCGACCTTGATATAACCCCAACCGCAAGCATCTACACCTTTGAAAACGACCTTTTGAAGCTGACGGTTACCTTCCGCACTCCGCTTTTGATGAACGACCTTGTGCTGATGTCAAGACCCGTTTCTTATATGGAGTACAAGGCCGAGCTTAAGGGTGACTATGATTTTTCGCTTTATTTTGATGTTGACACCCAGATTTGCGGTGATTGGGAGGCTGATAAGATCACCTTCGGCAAGACCGAAAACTCGCTTTGGGTCGGAAAATCCGAGCAAAAGCCCTTGCATTGCAGCGGTGACGACTGCCGCATCGATTGGGGCTATTTCCACTTGGCAGATAAATGTGCCTTTGTTTCGGACCGACGAGGCAGATATAATTTTCTTAAAGGTTTGGATATCGCAAAGTTTGAGGATTTCAGCCGAAACGACTATACCCAGTGCGCTCACAGAACGCTTGCCGTTATCAAAAAGGAGCTTAAGGGTGTTATCACATTGGCTTATGACGATGTAAAGTCTATTCAGTATTTTGGTGAGGACCTCGATCCTTACTACAAGAAACAGTACGCAAGCTTTGACGAGATGTTGGCTGCCGCTATTGCCGACTATGAGGACGTGAAGGAAAAGTGCGAGATCTTTGACCTTGCTTTGACCGAGAAGATGCTTTCTGTCGGTAAGGATTATGCCGCAATCGGATGCCTTGCATACCGTCAGGCCATCGCCGCACACAAGCTGGTAGACACTCCCGACGGAATCGCCTTCCTTTCAAAGGAAAACTTCTCCAACGGCTGTATCGGCACCTTGGACGTTACATATCCTTCGATCCCGTTGTTCCTGCTCTTTAACCCCGAGCTGGTCAAGGGTATGCTCCGTCCGCTTGCACGCTTTGCAAGAAGTGATGCCTGGGAGTATGATTTTGCACCGCACGATGTCGGTCAGTATCCGCTTTGCAACGGTCAGGTTTACGGTCTTAAAGATGGCAAGCAGCGTCTTGAAAAGCAGATGCCGGTTGAAGAATGTGCCAACTTTATCCTTTGCGTTGCCGCCATTTGCGTGGCTGAAAACAGCCTTGATTTTGCTAATGAGTATGCCGACCTTATGAAGAAATGGGCCGACTATCTCACCGAATACGGCTACGATCCTGAGAATCAGCTCTGCACCGACGACTTTGCTGGTCACCTTGCACACAACTGCAACCTGAGCGTTAAGGCCATCGTTGCTTTGGGCGCATATTCCCGTCTTTCGGGCGATAAGGCTTATTTTGAAAAGGCCAAGGAAATGGCCGACCGTTGGATGAATGACGCCAAGAGCGAGACCTCGACCCGACTTGTTTTCGATAACGAGGACGGCTGGAGTATGAAGTACAATATGGTTTGGGACAGAATTTTCGGTCTCGGTCTTTTCTCCAAGGAAATTTACGAGAACGAGATCAAGGAGTATACTGCACAGATGAACAAGTACGGTGTGCCGCTTGACAGCCGTTCGACCTATACCAAGCTTGACTGGATGGCATGGACCACCGTGCTGACCGATGACAGAAAGTATCGTGACGAAGTCTACGCATCCATCCGCAGAATGATCGAGGAGACCCCCGACCGTGTGCCGATCACCGACTGGTACTTCACCGATACCTCACGTCAGCGTGGCTTCCAGAACCGTTCGGTGCTGGGCGGCTTCTTCATCAATCTGATGGTATAATATAATAATAGATTATTAAAAAGGCTCCCTTGTGTAAAGGGCGACGCCCCATAAAATGGGGAGATGTCCGCAGGACAGAGGGGACCGCCGCCGTAAGCGGCTGTCGGCGAAGCCGACTGAGGGATTGTAAGGGAGAGACTACCCTTAAGTCACCTGACGGTGACAGCTCCCCTTGAAACATCAAGGGGAGCCTTTTTGCTTTTGCTCTCAATTTTGAATAAATCAAAAATTTCTGCACAAAATAATCCCAACAAATATTTTGGAGGGATCATAATGGCACTGACAAGCAAAGAGCTTTCTTTCATCGAGGATATGATGGGTCTTGAGCAGGTGATGGTCGCAAAGTATAAGGCGGCAGAAGCGCAAACGCAGGATGCGGTCTTGCGTGAGAAAATGAAAAACGCCGCCGACCGTCATCAGCAGCATTTTGACAAACTTATGGGACATTTGAATTGAGGTGTGATCTATGCAGGAAAAGGATATAATGACCGATTTTTTGACCGTTGAAAAGACATTGGCTTGCAACTATTCGACCTTTGCCAATGAGTGCGCAACCGAGGGTGTTCGCACCGACGTTATGGCTTTGATGAACGACCAGCACAAGCTGCAGGCCGAGGTTTTTGACCTTATGGCATCAAAGGGCTGGTACCCCACCGAGCCTGCCGAACAGGGTAAGATCGACAAAGCAAAGCAGAAATTCTCGTCACAGAGCAACTAAAAAACAAAGCCGACAGACCGTTATAGTCTGTCGGCTTTGTTGTCTGATTGTATTAGCCTTCCCCTTGAGGGGAAGGTGGCACGGCATAGCCGTGACGGATGAGGTGTCGTTGCTTACAGCAGATTTGCTCTTAATTCCTCGGGGGAGAGAGCGCTCAAATATGACGGTGCAATGTCAAACATGGTCTTGCAGCCTGCCATACCTTCCTTGTGCATACGGTATGCGGCACGTGCTACCGCCACAATTACGCTCGAGGTAAACTCGGGGTTGGAGTCAAGCTTCAAGCTGTACTCGATAATATGCGAGTTTTCTCTGTTCCAGCCGGTCTTGCCTGCACGGATGACAAATCCGCCGTGGGGGATGCCCTTGTGGTCACGGTCAAGCTCCTCTTGGGTGATGAAATGCACCGTGGTATTGTAGTCGGCAAAATAGTTGGGCATTGTCTTGATTTCCTGCTCGATTTTAGCCTTGTCGGCACCGTCGTCGGCCACAACAAAGCACTCTCTTTCGTGCTTTTCACGGGTCGAAAGCTCGGGGTTAGAGCCCGAACGTACGGCTTTTAAAGCGGCATCAACGGGGATGGTGTACTGCCTTGCATCCTTGACCCCATCAATTCTGCGGATGGCATCGGAGTGACCCTGGCTTACGCCCTTGCCCCAGAAGGTGTAGTCCTTGCCGTCGGGCAGAACAGCCGAAGCATACAGACGGTTCAAAGAGAACATACCGGGATCCCAGCCCGAAGAAATAACGGCGATGTGGCCGCTTTCCTTGGCGGTCTTATCAACGTTTTCAAAATGCTCGGGGATCTTGGCGTGGGTATCAAAGCTGTCAACAACGTTGAAATACTTGGCGTATTCGGGGGTCTGCGTGGGCAGGTCGGTCGCACTGCCGCCGCAAAGCACCAGCACGTCAATTCTTTCCTTAAAATTCAGAACCTCGTCAACGTGATAAACGCCGACACCCTCGGTCAGGATCTTGACCGTTTTGGGGTCACGTCTTGAAAATACGGCGACCAACTCAAGATCGGGATTTTGCTTGATGGCGCATTCAATTCCACGACCAAGATTGCCGTAACCCATAATACCTATTTTTATACTCATTAAAACCGTCTCCTTTGACAGTAGGATATACCATATATAAAACTAAAAATATGATAATGTATTATACCAAAACAGTTGGTTACAGTCAATATTTTTGAAAAAATTTTTGATGTTATATGTTATATATCGTAGCGGCTTTCCTGTTCGCCTGCAAACAGCCGAGGACGTCTGTCTCTACATTGGAGGCCATGGATCGATTGTAGGGACCGGCGTCCCCGACGGTCCGTAAAGCCGACTTACGGCGGACCGTCCGGGAGGTCGGTCCCTACATAGTGTCTGTAGGCCTAATTGTAGGGAACGGATTTATCCGTTCCGCAAAGCCGTCTTGTGGCGGGCGAACACATAGGTTCACCACTACATTTGGTATTGATATATTGTTTTGCAATTCGATATGTTTGGCGGTGCCAAACTCGAAATGCGCTGTTGCGCTCGATATGTGCTTTGCACGACAAAAGAAACCCCTCTGTTTCGTTTGAAACAAAGGGGTGGTTTTGTATATATGATGTGCTTTGGGCTTGCTGTTATTACACCTTAAACAGCAGCTCGCCGTAGGTGGAAACGGGCCAGTACTCATCGGCGGTGAGAACCTCGGCCGAGTCAACGTAGGTGCGAAGCTCCTCCATAAGCGGCAGTACCGTTTCACGGAATGCCTTGGCCTGATCAAGTCCCGAAAGCTTTGCGGCGGCCTTGCCGGCGGCTTCAAGCTCGTCTGCGGTTTTGAACATGGCGTCGGTATACTTCGAAAGCTTGGCGATAAGCGTAATTTCGGCGGTGCAGGGGATGGCCTCCGAAACACCCTTTTTAGCCAGCACGGTATCGCTCAGATCGCTGACATAAGCGCTTATAGCCGGCAGGTATTCCTTTCTCACCATATCAATGGCGGTCAGAGCCTCAATATTGACAGCCTTGGAATAATTCTCAAGCAAAATCTCATAGCGTGAGCGTATCTCCGATTCGGAATAAACGCCGTGCTTGACAAATACATCAATATTCTTCTGCTCGATCATCTGCGGCAGAGCATCAACGGTGGAGGTCAGGTTGAGCAGACCTCTGCGCTCGGCTTCGGCCTTCCATTCATCCGAATAACCGTTGCCGTTGAATACAACACGCATATGGTCACGCATGGTCTTTCTGACCAGCTCGTGAACGGCATCGGTCAGATCTTCAACACCCTCAAGACGGTCGGCATAAGATTCAAGTGCATCGGCAACGATGGTGTTAAGTACAACGTTGGGGTCGGCGACCGAAGCGGTCGAGCCCAGCATTCTGAACTCAAACTTGTTACCTGTAAAGGCAAAGGGCGAGGTACGGTTACGGTCGGTGTTGTCCTTGGGGAAGTCGGGCAAAACGTGAACGCCCAGCTTCATTTTACCTGCGTCAACGCCGTGGTAGGCCGTGCCGTTGATGATGGACTCCAAAATAGCCTGCAGCTCGTCACCAAGGAAAATGGAAACGATAGCAGGGGGTGCCTCGGCGGCACCGAGACGGTGGTCATTTGCGGCTGATGCAACCGACACACGCATCATACCCTGATACTTGTCGACTGCCTTGATAACGGCGGCCAAAAACAGCAAAAACTGTGCGTTTTCGGCAGGGGTCTTACCGGGATCCAAAAGGTTTACGCCTGTATCGGTCGACATTGACCAGTTGTTATGCTTACCGCTACCGTTCACGCCTGCAAACGGCTTTTCATGCAAAAGGCAAACAAGTCCGTGACGGAGTGCAACCTTTTTCATGATCTCCATCGTGAGCTGGTTGTGGTCAACCGCAACGTTGGTCGTGTTGAAGATAGGAGCAAGCTCGTGCTGTGCAGGAGCGGCCTCGTTGTGCTTGGTCTTGGCGTGAACGCCCATCTTCCAAAGCTCCTCGTCAAGCTCCTTCATGTAAGCGCATACACGGGGCTTCAAAGCGCCGAAGTAGTGATCCTCCATCTCCTGACCTTTAGGTGCAGGTGCGCCGAAAAGGGTGCGTCCGCAATAAAGCAGGTCTTTACGCTCGTCATAGTATTTTTTATCAACAAGGAAATATTCCTGCTCGGGGCCTGCCGTGGTGGTGACACGCTTGACGTTCTCGTTGCCGAAAAGGCGGAGTATTCTCACGGCCTGCTTGCTCAAAGCCTCCATCGAACGTAAGAGGGGAGTCTTTTTGTCCAGAGCCTCACCGTTGTAGGAACAGAAGGCGGTGGGGATGCAAAGCGTGCCGTCCTTTACAAATGCGCAGGAGGTGGGGTCCCAGGCGGTGTAGCCACGAGCCTCGCAGGTGTCACGAAGACCGCCCGAGGGGAAGGAAGAAGCATCAGATTCACCCTTGATAAGCTCCTTGCCCGAAAACTCCATAATAACGTGACCGTCCTCGGTCGGCACGATAAAGCTGTCGTGCTTCTCGGCGGTGATGTTGGTCATCGGCTGGAACCAATGGGTATAGTGGGTTGCGCCCTTTTCAATTGCCCAATCCTTCATGGCGTTGGCAACCGTGTTGGCAATGGTAATGTCCAGCGACTTGCCGTCGTGTATGGTCTTTTTCAGAGCCTTATAGGTCTCCTTGGGCAGTTTTTCCTTCATAACTGCTTCATTGAAAACCTCGCTGCCGAAAATTTCTGCGATCTTCATAAAAATCCTCCAAAAATTTAAAAACAAACGATGCAAAGGCTTACTTTGGCACCGTTCGTGAAATACTCTGCAAATTATACCACGAAACCCCGAAAAGTCAACAGTTTAACGCCAAAACGGAATAAAATTCGTCCACCGCCTATCTTTTGTTAAAATATTAACGGCTTTGCATAAGAAAATTATGTTTTATTTGCTTTGATTGGTAAAAATTCTTAATAAAATTAATCAAAAACAAATAGACACCTGCCATGCTTGACGAAAACACTTTACAATTTTAAACAGAAAACAAAAAAAGATTAAAAAAGTTCTCACGGAGTTTACACATTATTTACAATCCTTGTGATAAAATCAAAAAAGTGTTTTATTTTGACAAAGATCTGTGTTAAAATGAAATGCGATTTAACGAAAGGAAGTGACGGTGTGGCGTTCAAGACCAATTTCAGACGGCGTGAGATAAAATTTCTCATAACCGAAGCCGAGGCAAAAGAAATTCTTTTGTTTATGTCCGACAAAATTGTCCCCGACGCATACGGCAAAAGCACCGTCAAAAGCCTGTATTTTGACACCCCGTCCTTCAGACTTATCCGAAGGTCGTTGGAAAAGCCGATATATAAGGAAAAATTCCGACTGCGATGCTACGGCGATTTCAACGATAAGACCAAGGTCTTTGCCGAGATCAAGAAAAAGTATAAATCGGTGGTTTATAAGCGCAGGATCGTGCTGAATGAGGCCGAGATGCTGTCCTTTTTAGAAAACGGTCCTCCCGACGGAAACGACCCTACCGAAAAGGAGATCAGCTTTTTCTTTAAAAGGTATGAAAACTTAAAGCCGGCTATGCTTATTTCCTGCGAAAGGGAAGCCTATTTTGCCAAAAATGATGACGGTCTGCGGTTCACCTTTGACCGTAATATCGTCTATCGAGATCATGACCTGTCTCTGCAATCGGAGCGATACGGCACACCTGTTATGAACGAAGGTCAGGTGCTTATGGAGGTCAAAGCCGAGGGTGCCTTACCGTTGTGGGTATGCAGGATGCTATCGGAGCGTAAAATGTATAAGCAGTCGTTTTCAAAATACGGCCGTGCTTACATAGATACATTATTAAAAGCCAAAATCGCCGTCCAAACGGCTAAAGGAGAATAAAAATGGATAAAATATTCAAGGGACTTTTTGATACCGACCTCACACGTGTCATTGCCGTGGAGGATTTCCTCATCTGCGTTGGTGTGGCGCTTGTGTTAGGCGTGCTTATCGCACTTGTTCACTCCTTCAAAAGCCGTTATTCCAAAAGCTTTTTGATGACTGTGGCGGTGCTTCCTGCCGTTGTTTGCGTGGTCATAATGATGGTCAACGGCAATATCGGCGCAGGTGTTGCGGTTGCAGGTGCATTCAGCCTTGTACGTTTCCGCTCGGCACCCGGCTCTGCCCGTGAGATTGCCACCATTTTCCTGAGTATGGGCTCGGGTCTTGTCTGCGGAATGGGCTATATCGGTTATGCGGTGCTGTTTACCGTGATAATCGGCGGCTTTATGATGCTGATAAGTGCTGTCGGCTTTGGCGACCGCAAAAAGGCAAGCCGTGAAAAGACACTTAAGATCACCATCCCCGAGGATCTGGATTTTTCAGGGTTATTTGACGATGTTTTTGAAAAATACACCAAGTCGCACGTGCAGACCTCGGTCAAAACGGCGGCTATGGGCAGTCTTTACAAGATCAAGTATGACGTTGTTTTAAAAGATCTTTTAAAGGAAAAGGAGTTTATTGACGAGCTTCGCTGCCGCAACGGCAACCTTGAGGTTTCGGTCTACGATAAGGAGAACGATGTACTATGAGTTTTAACTTCAAAAAGCTTTTGTCGGTCTTGGCGGCGGTCTTGTTGGCTTTCAGCGTTACGGCTTGCTCGTCGGACGGCGGCACAAACAGCGGCAACGGCTCTGCCAATAACGGTACAACTTCGGGCGGTACGGCTTCAGACAATTCGTCGTCGGGCTCATCCGGTACCGGTGTTGTGGCCGATGAGCTGACCTTTACCGATGCCGATATGTTTACTAACCGTGATTCCAAAGCCGAATACGATGAAAGCACCGCTGTTCTCATAAAGTGCGACGGCAGTAAGGCTTCGGCAAGCAATAACTCGGTCGTGATAAACGGCAGTACGGTCACCGTAACCGCCGATGGTACCTATATTATAAGCGGCACCTTGAACGGACAGATAGTTGTTGAGGCTGACGAAACTGCCAAAATTCAGCTTGTGCTGAAAAACGCCGACATCAGTTGCACCAACAGTGCCGCAATTTATGTGAAATCGGCCGATAAGGTGTTTGTGACGCTGGCCGACGGCTCAAACAATACGCTCAAGACTACGGGTGCGTTTACTCCCGACGGTGAGACCAATGTTGACGGAGTTATCTTTTCAAAGGCCGACATCACTTTTAACGGCAACGGCAACCTTACGGTCAGCACGGCCAACGGACACGGAATCGTCACCAAGGATGACCTTGTGGTAACAAGCGGAAATTATACCGTGACAGCCTCGGGTCATGCGTTCAGCGGTAAGGACTCTATCCGTGTAAAGGACGGTAGCGTAACCGTGACCTCGGGCAAGGACGGACTGCACTCCGAGCACACCGAAAATGCCGAAAAGGGCTTTATTTATATCTCGGGCGGTAAGTTCAGCATTACCTCTGATGGTGACGGGATCGACGCTACACACTCGGTTTTGGTATCGGGCGGTGAGTTCAATATCGTTTCGGGCGGCGGTGCCCAAAATGCCGAGAAAAAATCCAACGATTTCGGCTTTGGCGGTCATCAGAATTATCAGCAGAATACCTCGACCGACTCCACAAGCTGTAAGGGTGTCAAGGCCGACGGAAGCCTAACCCTTTCAGGCTGCACAATGACCGTAGACTCGGCCGACGATGCTCTTCATTGCGGCGGCACCTTGAATATAAAAAGCGGAAATTACTTTATTTCCACGGGTGATGACGGTCTGCATTCCGATTCGGGTGTTGTAATAAATGACGGCAACGTGCAGATATCCGAAAGCTATGAGGGTATCGAGGGCAAGACCATCGATATAAAGGGCGGCACAATTACCCTCACGGCAAGTGATGACGGTCTTAATGCCGCAGGCGGTAACGACCAAAGCGGCTACGGCGGAATGATGGGACGTGATAACTTCGGCGCAAGTGCCGATAGTTACATCAATATCACAGGCGGCATCATTAATATCAACGCCCAGGGCGACGGTGTCGACTCCAACGGTAACCTCACGGTCTCGGGCGGTGAGTGCTATGTTTCGGGCCCCACCAACGGTGGCAACGGTTCACTCGATTACGGCGGCACGGCTACCGTTTCGGGCGGTGTGTTTGTGGCCACGGGAGCAAGCGGAATGGCACAGAATTTCGGAGCAAGCTCAAGCCAATGCGCTATGCTGGTCAGCACGGGTAACGCAAGCGGAGCCATAAAGGTGCTTGATTCAAGCGGTAAGGTGCTGTTGAGCGTAACGCCCGATAAAACCTATCAATGTGCCGTTATTTCGCACCCCGACCTCAAGGTGGGGGAGACCTATACGGTCGTAACCTCGGCAGGTGAGACCAAGGTCACGCTAACAAGCACCGTATACGGCGGCTCGGGCGGTATGGGCGGTCCCGGCGGCTTTGGCGGAGGAAAACCCAACGGCGGCGGTGGCCGCCCCAACAAATGGTGGTAAACAAAAAGACCGACTCGGCTTTCAAGCAGGGTCGGTCTTTCTTAAAGAGGGATTTTCAGATTGTTTAGTTGCTTGTGTCTTGATTAACGGTCACGTTGCCCTCAATATGGTCGCACTCGACCTTTCGGCAGGTAACATTGCCCTTTATACGTGTTGATTTAACGTCACCGCTTACTTTAACCACGCTACCGCAATGTATATCACCTGAAAAATCACCGCCGCAAGTGATACCGTCACCGCAATTACATCCACCGGTAAGGCTACCGCCAACGGTTATCTCGTCGCCGGCGTTGCAACCGCCGTTTACATGACCTGCTACCACAATTTCATTTCCTGCATTGCACCCACCGAATACGGAGCCGTGCACGGTTATGCTGCATTCACTCTGAACAAATTTGGCGTCACCGATGATCTCAAAGGTGAATTTATCAACGATCCCATCGGTCACCTGCAATATCTTTTTGCCCTCGCAGACAACGCCGCGTATCACGGTGTCGTCAGGCCAGGGAAAAGCGGCGCAATGGTCATAATGCGTTTCGGTCTTGACCTCACGGGAAAACAGCTCATCGATATAGCATCCGAAAATATCGGCCATCAAGGGCAAAAGCGAAATATCGGGCGCCGACTGTGCATTTTCCCATTTGGACACAGCCTGGAACGTCACGCCCAATTTTTCGGCAAGCTCGGTCTGAGTAAGACCGCTTTTCTTTCGGAAGGTCTGAATATTGGCGGCAAGTAAAATATTTATATTGTCCATAAACTAACTCCTTTTTCATTTCAGGTCAAGCGCTTCACCCTCTGAACACAGTATACCAAACTGAACCGCATAACACAATAAAACAAAGGTTGATATTTTTCAACCGTGGGTTGAAATTACAAAATAACATAACACGACCGTAGGGGCTTCCCTGTTCGCCCGCCGTGATCCGACTTCGCGGAAGGCATAAAAGCCTTCCCTACGATCGAGCCGGCAGACACAATGTAGGGACCGACATCCTTGGCGGTCCGCCGTAAGCCGGCGTTCGGGACGTCGTAGGCGCCGTCCCCTACAAAACGCAAATTCACCTTACCGTAGGTCAGAGGTTGCTCCTGCCGACGTGCATTTTGGCCTTAAAAAATCAATGTTTTTGTCAAATATATATTTTTCTTGTAAAATCACAACATTTATGGTATAATATTTTTGGAATATACAAAATACTCTTTTAGGAGTGGTAAAAATGAAGTGTCCTTATTGCGCATTTGAAGAAAGCAAGGTTATTGACTCAAGACCTACCGACGAGGGCGAGCGTATCCGCCGCAGAAGAGAATGCTTAAAATGTCAGAAGCGTTTCACTACATATGAGATCATCGAAAGCCTGCCTATCATCGTTATCAAGAAGGATAAATCCCGTGAGGTATTCAACCGTGACAAGCTTATCGGCGGTATGCTCAAGGCCTGCGAAAAGCGCCCCGTTTCGATCAACGATATCGAGCGTGCCGTGGATGATATTGAGGTAAAGCTTCAGAACTCACTCGACCGCGAGGTCACAAGCGACGCTATCGGTGAGCTTGTTATGGAAAAGCTTAAAGAGCTTGACGAGGTTGCATACGTTCGTTTTGCCAGCGTTTACCGTCAGTTTAAGGACTTGAGCACCTTTATGGAAGAGCTCAACAAGCTGCTCTCCGACAAATAAACAAAAATTTTTCGAAATTTACGAAAAAGTTCTTGACAACGGGATGATATTATAGTAAAATACATAACGTTGTCAGCAATGCTGTTATGGCTCAGGTGGTAGAGCACATCCTTGGTAAGGATGAGGTCGGCAGTTCGAGTCTGCCTAACAGCTCCAAAAAATCCTCGTTCTTCGGAACGAGGATTTTTTTATCCAAGCCGACAGGCTTGGTATATCGTCACGACGCAGTCGTGCATATCATCGCCGAAGGCGTATATCATCACACGAAGTGTGTATTTCTGTCGGCTTGATGATATACAAAACTTCGTTTTGATGATATGCAATTCCTTCGGAATTGATGATATACAACGGCAAGCCGTTGATTTTATTTGAGTTTTTTAGTATAATCATCTTGAAGGAAGTGCTGTTATGGCTAAGAATTATTTGCTTATTTATTCTGAACAATTAGCAACGGATATTGAATTGCTGTGCCAAAATATTAAAGCACCTTCTAATACACTTTTTCAAATACGCAAAAGTTCTAGTAGTGTTTATGCAAACATTCGTGAAGCGAATTACGGTCAAAGTAGGGCTGATATGCTTTCTAAATTTGAAATTGCGCTGAAAGAATGCAATGAAACAGAGGGTTGGTTACGACTCTTATATAATACAAATGCTATCGATGAAGATATGTATAAAAAGAACAGAAACCTTTGCGGGCGTATTAGAAGAATTTTGATTTCCAGCTGTAAAACTTTGAAGGAGAATAACAAATAATGTTTGAGTTCAGATTTGCAGATAAATTGCAAATAGAACAGTTGCTTCCTGGTTTATTTCGGATTTTACATTCGAATATGAGCATAATTGCTCCAACTGACAATTCTTATGATGAGGATTATAGAATTTGGAGTTCTTATATGATTCCGGCCATCAAAAAAGTGCAACGACAAATTGTTTTGATGTATGTTGAAGGTAAGCTTGTCGGATATTTTCAGTATTATATTAATCTAGATACTAATTCTCTAATGATGGAAGAAATACAAATAGGAAAAGAGTTTCAAGGAATAGGGATATTTTCTGCGTTTTATAAGTGGTTGGTTAAACAACTTCCGAAAAATGTTAAATGTGTTGAAGCTTATGCAAATAAAAAGAATCTAAAATCACAAGGTATTTTAAAACATTTGGGATTAGTTAAGTTAGGAGAAAATAAAAACGGTAATTCTTTTTATTATAAGGGTAAATATGTGGATTTATTAAATAAATATAGTTGATTAAAATAATCTTTGGTTTTTAGGCAAAAATCAATTCGTGCCATTAGGTTCAAACTGCCAAAAAATCCGTTCTCGAAAGAGGACGGATTTTTGTTTGTATTATTCATTCTTCAACATTCATCATTCATTATTCATTAAAGAAGTGAACGGATTTTTAAATGAATAATGAATATTGAAGTCGCTTGCGCTGATGAATAATTCTTGCTCCTACACCGCATTTGTGCTATAATACACCTTAAGGTCGGTGATATATAAATGGATTTTTTTCAAATACTTTTTTGGCTTTTGATTGTTCCAATATTATTAGCCATAGTATTCCCGGGTTGTAACTTCCCCAGAGGAGCTTCTTTTAAAGTCTTTTTAAACAACTATCCCTATCACATTTTACTTAATGAGGAATCTTCGCTAAACAAATTGTTGTTTAAACTTTTTGCAGGCAAGAGCGATAATAAAAGACCGTTTATATATTATACAAGAATAGGATACGTTGTACTTGCGATTTTGCAAATACCGATTGCGATAATAAAATATTATTATAAGTCGAATATTTTTACACAATATTTTTGGGTATTGATGGCGATATGTTTTATTCCGGAGTTTTTACTTTGCATAATCATTGGTATACTTGATCGAAAAAATAAAATTTATAAAAAGAAGAACGGAATTAAAACAGAAAGTTTTTGTGATGTTTTAAAATCAGACAGAAAATTCAGAGCATTGGAAAAACAGCGCATTTGTGAAAATTTAATTTTCGATGCGATTGAGCCTTATATAAAAATCGGTAATCCCAAAAAGAGAAAAGCAACAATTGTTGCAGAAGATATAGAAAAGGTAAATGCGATTCTTGAAAAAGATTTTCCTAACGCATACACTAAAACGACTACCGACGAAAAAGGGAATAAAATATTTTGCGTGTATTATAAGGGCGAAGAAAACAAACTTTTGATTAAGGCTTTTTTAAAAAATAAATAACAATCTTTGTTTTTTCAAATTGTGTTACTAAGTTCAAACCACCCAAACAAATCCGTTCACGAAAGTGGACGGATTTTTGTTATCGGCTTCAGTCCCGTTTAATTAGTATTGATAAGCTTCAACTGCATATAAAAAAGCGCTTCAAACGAAGCGCTTTTTTTGTATGGTGAAATTAAATTTTAAGGAATGTTTTGAACTCGGAGATATATTTTGAAGCGGTTTCGGCGTTGTCTGCTTCGGCAAAGATACGCAGCAACGGCTCGGTACCCGAAAAACGGCAGATAACAAAGCTATCATCCTCAAAATAAACCTTGCAGCCGTCCTCATAATTGACCCTTGCAACCTTTTTGGAAAACTCGGGCAGCTTTTTCTCGACCATAAGAATGTTCTGGATGACAGGCTTATAAGACGGGTCAAAACGCAGGTTGTCTTCTACCATTTCAAAGTGGCCGTACTTTTCTTCCAGCTCATCCATAAGCTCGGACGGGCTTTTTCCGATAACGCTGACCATTTCAGCAAAAAGTGATGCGGCGTAGACCGAGTCCTTGCCGTGGATGTGCCCCTTTACGGTCAAGCCGCCCGACGATTCACCGCCAAGAACTGCATCGACCTCGTCAAGCTTTGAGGAAATATACTTGAAGCCGACAGGCACCTCGTAACACCTTTCGCCAAAGCTTTCGGCAATGCGGTCGAGCATGTGTGTTGTGGCGAGATTTCGCACAACGGGGCCCTTCCAGCCTTTGTACTTCACAAGGTAGTAATACAGCATACAAAGTATTTCGTTGGCATCAATATAACGACCGTTTTTGTCAATAATTCCAAGTCGGTCGCCGTCGCCGTCCATCGCAATACCAAGGTCATAACCGCCCTTTAAAACACTGTCCCTCAAAGCCGAAAGACTCTTTTTGCTCGGTGCAGGCATCAGTCCGCCGAAATAGGCATCCTTGTTGATGTTCATAGTGTCAATGGTGCAACGGGCAGTATAGAAAATGACGAGCAGGGGATAGGTGCCCGAGCCGTGCATCGAGTCAAACAAAACTCTGAGTCCTCGCTCACGTAAGGCATTCATATCAAGCAATGCTATAATGTCGTCAAGGAATTTGTTGAACGGGTTTTTCGGATGCTCAACAAGACCGTTTTCAATAGCCTTTTCAAACGGAAGGAAGTCTGGTTCTGCTTTTTCAATAAGCTCTTCCAAACGGGCTGTTGTTTCAAGCGGTGCATCGCGGCCTTCCTCAACAATGAGCTTTATGCCGTTATAATTTGCAGGGTTGTGGGAGGCGGTGATCTCAATGCCGAAATGCAGTTCCTTGTCCTTAACGGTATGCATAACAAGGGGAGTGGGCACGCTCCTTTGGGGCAACCACACGGTTATTCCGCCTGCCGTCAGCACCTCGGTGACCCAGATAGCCGCATTCTCGGACAAAAATCTGCGGTCATAACCGATGATGACCGGCTTGTCGGTCTTGTTTTGCTCACGCATAAGCTGAAGTATTCCTGCCGCAACCTTGCGCACATTGTCACAAATAAAATCCTCTCCGATAACTGCACGCCAACCGCCTGTACCGAATTTTATCATAAAATCATTCCTTCTGTTTAATTTTCGTAAATAATTATAGCACACATCTCACGAGTTTTCCACAACAAGTTTGAAATTTGTAAACAAAAGTTGTCAAATTTCCTTTGCGAAGCAAATTTTACGCAACCAAAGAGCTTTACAACGACAAATTTGTTTGATGTATGTCGAAGGTAAGCTTGTCGGCTGTTTTCAGTATTAGATGTTAAGAGTGTTGAAGCTTATGCAAATAAAAAGAAAATAAAAACGGTAATTCTTTTTATTATTAAGATTCGTATTGCTCCGGCACAGTTTTTATGCTATAATTCATCCCGAGGTGGTTTTTATGAAATTGAATCTTTCGCAAATAAAGGAAATAACCTTGGGTGCGGTCAGAATCGAGGAAGCGGATAACGCAGTTCACTTCTACCGTTTCACCAAGCACCAGCAGGAATTATATAAGGCTCGTAGCAGCGATTTTTACAAAAAAACCTTTGCCACATCCGGCGTAAAAATGCGCTTTCGCACCGACAGTCAAAGCATTTTTATGAATGTTGATATCTCATCGGGAAGCAGCAGAAAATACTTCTGCATTGAGGTATTGGTAAACGGCAAAAGGGTCGGCGCAATAAAAAATTTCAACGATCCTCAAATGGTCGGTAATTTCACGAAAATGCAATTACCGTTTGGCAATTTTTCGGAAAGCATCAGCCTTGGAGCAGGGGAAAAGGAGGTCTGCATCTATTTTCCTTGGTCGGTCGCAACCGTGCTGAATGAGCTTTCAATTGACGACGGTTCGTTTATCGAGCCCGTAAAGCCTGCCAAAAAGCTGCTTGTATTCGGTGATTCGATCACACAGGGCTATGACGCTTTGTATCCGAGCAACAAATATATCACAAGAATTGCCGAAATGCTGGATGCCCAGGAGTACAACAAGGCCATCGGCGGAGAAATTTATTTTCCTGAGCTTGCCAGATCCCGTGAGGATTTTGACCCCGATTATATTCTCGTTTCCTACGGCTCGAACGATTGGAGCAAGTGCACCAAGGAAAAGCTGACGCAAAATTGCAAGGAGTTTTACCGCAATCTGAACGACAACTATCCCAATGCCAAGATTTTAGTGATCACACCCATCTGGCGTAAGGATATGAACGAAAGCCGACCCGGCGGTGATTTTATGAGCGTTGCCGAAACTATTCAAAATCAAGCCGCCGAATTTCCCAACATTTCGGTTATTTACGGCTTCGACCTTGTTCCGCAGGATGAGGCTCTGTTTGCCGATCTAACGCTTCACCCGAACGATAAGGGCTTTGACCGTCATTTTGAAAATCTGTCCAAGAAAATAAAGGATATCTTGCAGAAATAAATCTCTGTGTTTATATTATTCGGAAAAGCATTTCATACGAAGTGCTTTTCTTTTTTTGCAAACTTTTTTTAAAAAATTCTGCTCGACACACATAATTCACAAATTGTTGTTGTAATTTTCTTTAAAATCTAGTAAAATAGAAAACGTAAAGTTAAAATAGGCTTATTGTGAGCCTTATGAAAGGATTTTTATTATGAGCTTTAATCAGTTGGACAAGCCCCAAGCAGGCGAAATTACGGCAGTTATGCACACCACGATGGGTGATATTTCCATCCGTCTTTTTAATGACAAGGTGCCCATGACCGTCAAGAATTTCGTCGAGCTTTCTAAAAAGGGCTATTACGACGGACTTATTTTCCACCGTGTTATCAAGGATTTTATGATCCAGGGCGGTGACCCCACGGGCACAGGCTGCGGCGGTGAGAGCATCTACGGCGAAAAGTTTGAGGATGAGTTTGATCCCAATCTTCACAACATCAAGGGTGCTTTGTCGATGGCCAATGCAGGCCCCAACACCAACGGCAGTCAGTTCTTTATCGTTCAGGCTTCCGAGGTTCCCGAGGGTATGCTCGAGCAGATGAAAGGTATGGCCGACCGTGGCTTCCCCGAGAACACCGTCAAGGCTTATGAGACTCTGGGCGGTACTCCTTGGCTTGATTTCAGACACTCGGTATTCGGCCAGGTCTTTGAGGGAATGGATGTTGTTGACTCAATAGCCAACGTCAAGACCAACGGTGCCGACCGTCCCTTGGAGGATGTCAAGATCGTTTCGATCGACATTAAGGAGTAATTCTTTAATAAATATTTAAAGGAGTAAGAAAAATGAAAAAAATTCTTGCACTTATTTTGACACTTGTTCTTTTGCTTTCGTTTGCGGCCTGCGGAGGGGATAACGATACCTCTTCAAACGGCTCCGATACCAATGTTCACGCTACAATGGGCAAGCTGCCCTCGAATCCTCCCCAAAAGCCCAGTGCTGTTGCTGTGGGCGAAAGCGGCTCCAGAACCGACGATGCTGTCGGCTTCCAGCTTGAGCTTCCCAAGGTCGGCGAGAAGATCGCAGTTTTTGAGACCTCTAAGGGCAACATTTATATGCGTCTGTTCCCTGAAAGTGCACCCATCACGGTTGCCAACTTTGTGGGACTTATCGAGTGCGGCTATTATGACGGCATCACCTTCCACCGTGTTATTGACAACTTTATGATCCAGGGCGGTGACCCCAAGGGTAACGGTACCGGCGGTGAAAGCGTTTGGGGCGGCAGCTTTGAGGACGAGTTCAACGCAAACCTTCTCAACATCCGCGGTTCGCTTTCTATGGCCAACTCGGGTACCAACACCAACGGAAGCCAGTTCTTCATCAACCAGAGCGACAGCTCCGTAACCAAGTCTTATTACGATTACAAGACTCTGTATAACGGCTATGTTACCCAGTACGGCGAACAGATCAAGGCCGAATATGAGCAGTATAAATCCCAGCTTACCGAATACGCTGATGCCGAAGCCTATATGAAGGCTGTTATTGACATGAACATCGGCAAGACGGGTATTTTCGGCGACGATGTTTCCAAGGAAGCCTGGGCGCTGTATAACCAGTACGGCGGAAACATTCATCTCGACGGTGCCTTTAAGCGTGGCTACGGCGGACATTCCGTATTTGCGCAGGTATTCTCGGGTATGGCTGTTGTTGATGCCATCGCAGGTGTTGAGGTCGATTCGTCCTCTAAGCCGTTGAACGAGGTCATCATCGTTAAGGCATACACTACCACCGTTACCGACGAGATACTGGCTAAGGCCGATCCTATTGCTGAGTTCAACCCCAACGCTATAGTCCCCAACTAAAAAGGAGGAACCAAAATGAAAGGTATTATTCTTGCAGGCGGCTCGGGCACACGCCTTTATCCGCTGACCATGGTCACATCCAAGCAGCTTTTGCCGGTGTACGACAAGCCGATGATATATTATCCGCTGTCCGCTTTGATGCTGGCAGGAATTAAGGATATCCTTATCATTTCCACCCCTCACGACCTGCCCAACTTTGAGCGCTTGTTGGGTGACGGTTCGGATTACGGTATCAATCTTTCCTATAAAGAACAGCCCTCGCCCGACGGTCTCGCACAAGCCTTTCTGATAGGTGAGGAGTTCATTGCAGGGGATAGCTGCGCAATGGTTCTGGGCGACAATATCTTCTACGGTCACGGTTTCCCCAAGACCTTGAAGCAGGCTGCCTCAAAGACCCACGGCGCAACCGTTTTCGGCTATTACGTTCACGATCCCGAGCGTTTCGGTATCGTTGAATTTGATGAAAACGGCAAGGCTATTTCGATCGAAGAAAAGCCCAAGTTCCCCAAGTCGAACTACTGTGTAACGGGACTTTATTTTTACGACAACCGTGTTTGTGAGTTTGCCAAAAAGATCAAGCCCTCGGCAAGAGGCGAGCTTGAAATAACCGACCTTAACAAGATGTATCTTGAGGAAGGAACGCTGGATGTTATCACCCTGGGCCGTGGCTTTGCGTGGCTCGATACCGGTACGGTCGATGCTCTCAACGAAGCAAGCGAGTTCGTCAAGGTGGTTGAAAACCGTCAGTCCATAAAGATTGCGGCTATTGAAGAAATTGCCTACGAAAACGGCTGGATAAGCAAGGAAAAACTGCTTGAATCGGCCGAAAAGTACGGAAAATCACCCTACGGTCAGCATCTTAAGAATGCGGCCGAAGGCAAGTATAAGGCTCAGAAAGTGGGAGTAAGACCTTGATAACGGTTCTGCTTGCAACCTATAACGGAGAAAAATATCTGTCCGAACAGCTTGATTCGCTGCTCGGACAGAGCTTTAAGGACATTAAAATATTGGCACGTGACGACGCTTCGACCGACGGTACGGCGGCGATCCTTGAGGACTATGCAAAAAAGCATCCCGAAACGGTCACCGTCATCAAGGGTGAGGGGACGGGTAGTGCCTGCGCCAATTTTTTGGAGCTTATCCGCCTTGCTGACGACGATTATGTGATGTTCTGCGACCAGGACGATGTCTGGTTGCCCGAAAAGGTGGAGAAGACCTATAAAAAAATGCTGGAGACCGAGAATGGCGACCGTGAAACCCCCGTGCTGGTGCACAGCGACCTTAAGGTGGTCGACAAGGACCTTCGCTTGATGTCAGAGTCGTTTTTTGAGTTTCAGGCCATCTCGCCCGAGCGGGATAAGCTCAACAATCTGCTTATTCAGAACAACGTTACCGGATGCACGGTCATGATAAACCGTGCTATGCTGAAGCTTGCCAAAATGACCCCGTCATCCTGCGTTATGCACGACTGGTGGCTGGCTCTTTTGGCTTCGCTTTTCGGGAAGTCGGCCTATGTGACCGAGCCTTTGATGCTCTACCGTCAGCACGGCAACAACCAGGTCGGTGCCAAAAAGGCCAACGGGTTAGGCTTTGTTATCCAAAAGTTCAAGAACCGCAAAAATACAAAAAGGAATTATACCGCTTGCTTTAAGCAGGCCGAAGCCTTGCTTGAGCTTTTTAAAGACGAAATGACTGCAGAGCAGGCTGAAACCGTTGCGGCGGCCGCAGAATTGGGCAGATCGTCAAAGCTTCAAAAGATAAAGCTTATCAAAAAATACGATTTCAGAAAGAACACTTTTTTGCGAACCTGGGGTCAGTATTTTTCCATATAAAAAAGCAGTATACTTTTTGTATATTTTGCCGCAACCGTTATTGACAAAAGAGTGCGATTGTGGTAGAATAACAGAAATAAGAAATACAGTATAAGCCTTGCCAAAGTTGCAGGGCTTTTTATAAGGAGCAGTTATGGCAATCACACTCAAAAACTGTCTTGAATACAAGAGCGGCACATTCAAAAAAACCGACGAGAGACAAATCGTTTCCGACGGTAGTGGTGCCGCTATTTCTATTTCTGACTGTGTTGTTTTTCCGGCTTTTTGTGATGTACACGTGCATCTCAGAGAGCCGGGATTTTTTTATAAAGAGACCATAAAGTCGGGAACGGCCGCCGCAGCAAGGGGCGGTTACACCGATGTGTTCTCGATGCCCAACCTGGATCCAGTACCCGACAGCGTAGAAAATATGCGTCAGCAGTTGGATATTATAGAAAAAGATGCGAGTATACGTGTTCATCCTTATGCCGCAATAACGGTCGGTCAAAAGGGCGAGGAATTGGCCGATATCGACGGTCTGGCACCTATTTCGGCCGCTTTTTCGGATGACGGACGTGGTGTGCAGAGCGCCGAAATGATGAAGGTCGCAATGCTCAAGGCTAAAGAACACGGTATGATAATCGCCGCCCATTGTGAGGATAATTCGCTTCTTTTCGGAGGATATATACACGACGGCGAATATGCAAAATCCCACGGTCATAAAGGCATCTGCAGTGAGAGCGAATGGGGCCCCATTAAGCGGGATATCGAGCTTTTGAAGGAAACGGGCTGTAAGTACCACGTCTGCCACGTTTCCACCAAGGAAAGCGTTGAGCTGATACGCAAGGCTAAAGCCGAGGGCGTGGATATAACCTGCGAGACCGGTCCGCACTACCTTGTTCTTGATGACAGCGATCTTCAAGAGGATGCACGCTTTAAGATGAATCCGCCGTTAAGGTCTAAAGAGGACAGGCTGGCGCTTATCGAGGGTATCAAGGACGGTACCATTGATATGATAGCCACCGACCACGCACCTCACAGCGCCGAGGAAAAGGGCAGGGGACTTGAAAAAAGCCTTATGGGTGTTGTAGGTCTTGAAACGGCCTTCCCCGTAATGTATACAAAATTGGTCAAAACGGGTGTTATCACCCTTGAAAAGTTGGTCGAGCTTATGGCAATAAATCCGAGAAAACGCTTCGGACTGCCCGAAACCGACGATATATGCGTTTTTGACCTTAATGAGGAATATGTGATCGACCCCGAGGAGTTTTTGACAATGGGCAGAAGCACTCCGTTTAAGGGTGACAAGGTGTATGGCAGATGTTTGCTCACGGTTTGTGACGGCAAGGTCGTATACAGTAAGTAGTTTGAAATTTAAATTGATATAGAGTAATTTGGGAGGAACAAAAAATGGCAAAGAGAACAGACATCAAAAAAATACTTATCATCGGCTCGGGTCCGATCGTTATCGGTCAGGCTGCCGAGTTTGACTATGCAGGCACACAGGCTTGCCTGGCGTTGAAGGAGGAGGGCTACGAGGTAGTTCTTTGTAACTCCAACCCTGCAACCATCATGACCGACACCACCATTGCCGATAAGGTCTATATGGAACCGTTGACCCTGGAGTACATGGCCAAGATCCTCCGTTACGAGCGTCCCGATGCCATCGTTCCCGGTATCGGCGGTCAGACCGGTCTGAACCTTGCAATGCAGCTTGAGAAAAAGGGCGTTTTGAAGGAATGCGGCGTTGAGTTGCTTGGTACCTCGAGCGAGAGTATCGAGCGAGCCGAGGACCGTGAGATGTTCAAGGAGCTTTGCCAGTCTATCGGTGAGCCCACCATTCCTTCCGAGATCACCTATAATATTGAGGAGGCCAAGGCGGCGGCCGCACGTATCGGCTACCCCGTAGTTTTGCGCCCTGCATTTACTTTGGGCGGTACCGGCGGCGGTTTTGCTTACAACGAGGAAGAGCTTGTTGAGATCGGTATCAACGCATTTAAGCTTTCTCCCGTTTCGCAGGTTCTTATTGAAAAATCGGTTCGTGGATATAAGGAGATCGAGTTTGAGGTCATGCGTGACTCTAACGACCACGCAATTACCATCTGCGGTATGGAAAATATCGACCCCGTCGGTGTCCACACCGGTGACTCTTTGGTCGTAGCACCTATTATGACCTTGAATGACCATGACCTTAAGATGCTCAATGATAGTGCAATCAAGCTTATCAAAGAGCTCAAGATCGAGGGTGGATGTAATGTTCAGTTTGCTTTGAATCCTCATTCGAGCGAGTATTATCTTATTGAGGTCAACCCCCGTGTTTCTCGTTCTTCGGCTTTGGCTTCCAAGGCTTCGGGTTACCCCATCGCACGTGTTACCGCAAAGATCGCAGTCGGTATGGCTTTGGAGGATATCAAGATCGCCAACACCAACGCCGCATTTGAGCCTCAGCTTGACTATGTAATTGCCAAGCTTCCCAGATTCCCGTTTGATAAGTTCACCTCTGCTCCCAACAAGCTTGGCACCCAGATGAAGGCTACCGGTGAGGTTATGGGTATCGGCTCCAACCTTGAGGAGGCTCTCTTAAAGGGCACCCGTTCACTTGAGGTTGGTGTAAACCACATCTATCACGCAAAGTTTGACAATATGACCGAGGATGAGCTTAAGGAGTACATCAAGGAGTTCCGCTCGGACAACATTTTTGCTATCGCAGAGCTGCTTGCACGTGGCGCCTCTATTGACGAGATCCACGAGATCACCATGATCACTCCCTTCTTCCTCGAATCAATCAAGCGTATCGTTGATATGGAGGAGACTCTGAAGGCTCACGTGAACGACAAGGAAACCCTCCTTGCCGCCAAGAAGATGGGCTTCAGCGATAAGTATGTTGCTCGTATGTGGAAGTGCAACGAGCTTGACGTTTACAACTTCCGTAAAGAAAATCATCTGTTCCCCGTGTTCAAGATGGTCGATACCTGCCACACCGGTGCATATATTCCTTATTTCTATTCGTCATACTCCGATGAGAATGCTTCGGTATTGACCGATAAGAAGAAGCTGGTCGTTCTCGGCGCAGGCCCTATCCGTATCGGTCAGGGTGTTGAGTTTGACTACTCCACCGTTCACGCCGTTGCAACCATCAAGAACTCGGGCTACGAGGCTATTATCATAAACAACAACCCCGAAACCGTTTCGACCGACTATACAACCGCTGATAAGCTGTATTTCGAGCCACTTACTCCCGAGGATGTTATGAACATCATTGAGTTTGAAAAGCCTGAGGGCGTTGTTGCATCGCTTGGCGGCCAGACCGCTATCAACCTTGCACAGCCGCTTACCGACCGCGGTGTTAAGATAATCGGTACTGATTGCGCCGCTATCGACAAAGCAGAGGACCGAAACGCATTTGAGAATCTTCTCAATGAGCTTGATATCCCCAGAGCCAAGGGTCAGGCCGTAACCAAGATCGAGGACGGCATCAAGGCCGCCGCCGAGATCGGTTACCCCGTGCTTGTCCGTCCCAGCTTCGTTTTGGGTGGCAGAGCAATGCAGATCGTTGCCAACGAGGAGCAGCTCCGTCATTACCTTAAGACCGCTGTTGAAATTGATGAGGACAAGCCTGTTCTGGTTGATAAATACATCGAAGGCCGTGAGGTCGAGATCGACGCTATCTGTGACGGACGTAACGTTTTCGTCCCCGGTATTATGGAGCTTGTTGAGCGTACCGGTGTTCACTCGGGTGACTCGATCAGCGTATATCCCTCGTTCAGTATTTCGGATAAGGTCAAGGGCATCATCCTGCAGTATGCCAAGAAATTAGGTCTTGGTATCTGCATCGTGGGTCTTTACAACATTCAGTTTATTGTTGACAAGGATGACAATGTGTTCATCATCGAGGTCAACCCTCGTTCTTCCAGAACCGTTCCGTTCCTTTCAAAGGCAACGGGTTACAGCCTGGCCGATATTGCAACCGAGTGTATTATGGGCAAGAGCCTGAAAGAGCAGGGAATATTTGATATTTATCCCGAGGAGAAAAAGCGTTGGTACTGTAAGGCTCCCGTATTCTCGTTTAATAAGATTCGTGGTCTTGACGCCTATCTCTCACCCGAAATGAAGTCTACCGGTGAAGCCATCGGCTATGACGATAAGCTCAACCGTGCGCTTTATAAGGCTTTGCAGGCTTCGGGTATGCATCTGCAGAACTACGGCACTGTGTTTGCTACCATTGCCGACAAGGATAAGGAAGAGGCTTTGCCGCTTATCCGCCGCTTCTATAACCTTGGCTTTAACATTGAAGCAACCCAGGGTACTGCCGATTTCCTCAAGAAAAACGGCATCCGCACCCACGTTCTTGGAAAGATCAGCGAGGGCTGTGACGAGATACCCGAGTCCTTGCGTCAGGGTCATATTGCCTATGTTATCAACACCAAGGATCCCGGCGACACCAACAACGGCAACGACGGACATCAGATCCGTCAGCTTGCAACCGAGAACAATGTCACCATCTTTACCGCACTCGATACCGTAAAGGTCGTGCTTGACGTTCTTGAGGAGACTACCCTCTGCGTATCTACCATTGATGCATAAGGAGTTAAAATGAAACAAGGTATTTTTGAGATCACCGAAAACCGTATGATTGCCAAAAACACCTACCTTATGGTGTTAAAGGGCGATGTTTCGGATATTACGGCTTCGGGTCAGTTTATCAATATAAAGCTGGACGGATTTTTCCTTCGCCGCCCCATTTCGGTCTGCGATGTAAACGCCGATTCGGTCACCATTATCTACAAGGTCGTAGGTAAGGGAACCGAGGTTATGGCCAAAATGTCGGCAGGTGAAAGGTTGGACGTTCTGACGGGTCTCGGCAACGGCTATGACCTGTCAAAATCGGGCGACCGTCCTGTGTTGCTCGGCGGCGGAGCAGGCGTTCCGCCTATGTATATGCTTTGCCGTCTGTTGATCGAAGAGGGCAAAAAGCCTTCGGTCATTCTGGGCTTTAACACAAAAGACGAGGTCTTTTTTGAAGAAGAGTTCAAGACGCTCGGTGCCGATGTTACCGTTACTACGGCTGACGGAAGCTATGGTTTAAAAGGCTTTGTCACCGATGCTATGAAGCAGATGGAATATACATATTTTTACACCTGCGGTCCCGAGCCGATGCTCAAGGCTATTGACAAAACGGCTACCACAAGCGGTCAGTTGAGCTTTGAGGAGCGTATGGGCTGTGGCTTCGGTGCTTGTATGGGCTGCTCCTGCAAGACCAAGTACGGCAACAAGCGCATCTGTAAGGACGGACCCGTTTTAGAAAGGGAGGAGATCATATGGTAAGCACAAAGGTCACACTTTGCGGAATCGAAATGGATAATCCTCTTATTCCTGCTTCGGGTACGTTTGGCTTCGGCTACGAATTTGCCGAAATCTATGATATAAACTGCCTTGGCACCTTCTCGTTTAAAGGTACGACCAAGGATCCCCGCTTTGGCAACCCCACACCCCGTATTGCCGAATGTGATGCAGGTATGATAAATGCGGTCGGTCTGCAGAACCCCGGTGTGGATAGGGTTTTGTCAGAGGAACTTCCCAAGCTTAAAAAATGCTTCCATAAACCCGTAATGGCTAACGTCAGTGGCTTTTCGGTTGAGGATTATGCCTATACCGTTGAAAAATTGGATGCAGAGGATCAGATCGGCTGGTTTGAGGTCAATGTTTCCTGCCCCAACGTTCACGGCGGCGGAATGAGCTTTGGCACATCTCCCGAGGCGGCTGCCGAGGTTACCCGTGCCTGCCGTAAGGTCACAAAAAAGCCTTTGCTTATTAAGCTTTCACCAAATGTTACCGATATTGTGTCGATAGCCAAGGCCTGCGAGGATGCAGGTGCCGACGGTATCAGTATGATAAACACAATGCTTGGTATGAGAATAGACCTTAAGACCAAGAGACCCGTTATCGCCAACAAAATGGGCGGATTTTCGGGTCCGGCCATAAAACCCGTGGCACTTCGTATGGTCTATCAGGTCTATGATGCCGTAAAGATTCCGATAGTCGGAATGGGCGGTATCAGCACTGCCGAGGATGTTATCGAAATGATGCTTGCGGGTGCTACAGCCGTTCAGGTCGGTGCCGCAAACCTTGTTGACCCCTATGTTTGCAAGGACATCATCGAAAAACTGCCCGAGGTTATGCAAAAGTATGGAATAAACGATTTAAAAGATATTATAGGAGGAGCACACAATGGGTAAGGATGTTATTATTGCTTGTGATTTCGCAAGTAAAGAGGCTTGTCTTTCATTTTTGGACAAGTTTACGGGAAGAAAGCCGTTTGTCAAGATCGGTATGGAGCTTTTCTATGCCGCAGGCCCCGAGATCGTAAGAGAGATCAAGGCAAGAGGACATAAGATATTCCTTGACTTGAAGCTTCATGACATTCCCAACACCGTTAAAAAGTCGATGGCTGTTCTTTCCAACCTCGACGTAGATATGACCAATCTGCACGCAGGCGGTACCATCTCTATGATGGAAGCAGGTCTTGAGGGTCTTACCCGTGCCGACGGCACAAGACCCTTGCTTATCGCTGTTACCCAGCTGACCTCTACCGACCAGGAGAGAATGGAAAACGACCTGCTTATTAAAGAGCCTATCGACAAGGTCGTTATGCACTATGCACATAACGCAATGGTCGCAGGTCTTGACGGTGTTGTTTGTTCACCGCTTGAGGCAGGCAAGGTTCACGAAACCTGCGGCGAAAAGTTCCTCACCGTCACCCCCGGTGTCCGTTTTGCTGACGGTGACGTCGGTGACCAAAAGCGTGTTATGACCCCTGCCGAGGCCAAGAAAATAGGCTCCGACTATATCGTTGTCGGCCGTCCCATCACCGCCGCAGAGGATCCCGTTGCCGCTTACGAGCGCTGTGTAGCCGAGTTCTGCGACTGATAAAATTTCCGAACCGAGAGGTGCGCTATGAGATACGTCTGGGATAACGATATGCATATCCATTCACGGCTGTCGCTCTGCTCCAAAGACCCCGAGCAGACGACTGATCGGATTTTGCAATATGCCAAGGATAACGGTCTTAAAACCGTAGTTTTAACCGACCATTGCTGGGACGACAAAAGTATTCCTTCAAGTGATTGGTATAAATATCAGGATCTTGAATACTGTAAACGTTCTCTGCCGTTGCCAAAGGCTGACGGAATCGAGTTTTTGTTCGGTGTTGAAAGCGAAATGCATCACACCCACCTTATTCCGTTGAGCTTGGAGGAAATGGACAAGCTCGATTTTATCGTCGTCCCCTTGACCCATATGCATATGGTGGGTCACGCCATCACCAAAGAGGAGGGCGCATCCCCCGAAAATAGGGCGAAGGCTTGGGTCGAGCGTTTTGAGGCATTTTTGGCAAAGGATCTTCCTTTCAAAAAGATGGGTCTTGCGCATCTGACCTGCGGACTTATTGCACCGAACCGTGAGGATTACCTGCGTGTTTTAGAGCTTTTGCCGACCGATAAAATGACCGAGCTGTTCAAAAAAGCGGCTGAGGTCGGCGTCGGAATCGAGCTTAACGCAAGTGATATGGATTTTAAACCCGAAGAGGCCGAAACGGTGCTTAAAATGTACCGCATCGCTAAAGCACAGGGCTGTAAGTTCTATATGGGCTCTGATGCACACCATCCTGCAACACTTGATAAGGCAAAGGCAATATTTGAACGAGCAATAGATATGCTGGGTCTTACCGAAGACGATAAATTCCATATAGGTAAATAAGATATTGTGATATAAGGAGAATGAAAATGGAAAGCTACAAGAGAGAATTTATTCAGTTTTTAGAGGGTGCCGGAGTTTTGAAATTCGGTGATTTCACCGCAAAATCGGGACGTAAGATCCCTTACTTCATCAACGCAGGCGATATCAAGACCGGCGACCAGATCTCTAAATTAGGCGAGTTCTATGCCAAAGCTTATTTTGAGAAGGTTGGAACTAAGAAAACCGTGCTTTACGGCCCTGCATACAAGGGTATTCCCATTGCCGTTTCGGTTGCTTGCGCACTTTCTAAAGAGGGTCTCGACGTGCCCTTCTTCTTCAACCGCAAGGAGGAAAAGGACCACGGTGAAGGCGGAGTTTTCGTAGGCTACAAACCGCAGGCAGGCGAGGAGATCGTCATTGTTGAGGACGTTATCACCGCAGGTACCGCAATAAGAGAGAGCATGGCAATTTTGTCGGGACTCGAGGGCACCAAGGTTGCTGCAACCTTCGTAATGGTTGACCGCAAGGAAAAGGGGCAGACCGAGAAGAGTGCTATGGCCGAGGTTGGTGAGGAGTTCGGTTTCCCCGTATACTCGGTCGTTGACGTTTATGACATCATTGAGTACCTTGAGGAAGACCCCAAGAACAAGGAAAATGTTGACCGCATCAAGGCTTACCTTGCCATCAACGGTGCAAAGGCATAATTCATAAAACGAAAGGCTGACTTAAAAATGAGAAGTCTTATCAGTATTTTAGACCTTAGCGTTGCCGAGATCGACGAGCTTGTTGCAACCGCTAACGATATTATTGAAAACCCTAAAAAATACAGCGAGGTCTGTCACGGCAAAAAACTGGCGACCCTGTTCTTTGAGCCTTCGACCCGTACCCGTTTGAGCTTTGAGGCTGCTATGTATGAGTTGGGCGGTTGCGTTTTGGGCTTTTCCGAGGCACAGAGTTCTTCGGCCGCTAAAGGCGAAAGTGTTGCCGATACGGCCAAGACTATTTCCTGCTATGCCGATATCATCGCAATGCGTCATCCTAAAGAGGGCGCACCGCTTGTTGCCGCTATGAACGCTTCCATCCCCGTTATCAACGCAGGTGACGGCGGTCACAATCACCCCACACAGACCCTCGCCGACCTTTTGACCATTCAGCGTGAAAAGGGTGGCTTTAAGGGCCTTACCGTGGGTCTTTGCGGTGATCTTAAATTCGGCCGTACCGTTCATTCGCTTATTGAGGCAATGTCCCGTTATGAGGATGTTAAGTTTGTACTTATCTCGCCCGAGGAGCTGAAATTACCGAGCTACGTCAAAAACGATGTGCTCAAAAAACACGGTATCAAGTATAAGCAGACCACCGACCTTGAGGCTGTTATGCCCGAGCTTGACATTCTTTATATGACCCGTGTTCAGCGTGAGCGCTTCTTTAACGAGGAGGATTATCTCCGTTTGAAGGATAGCTATATCCTCACTCCGCAGAAGCTCAAAAACGCCAAGGCTGACCTTTCGATTATGCATCCGCTGCCGAGAGTAAACGAGATCAGCGTTGCGATTGACAATGATCCCAGAGCCGCTTATTTCAAGCAGGTGTTGAACGGAAAATATATGAGAATGGCGCTTATAATGAAACTCCTGGAGGTGACGGTGTGATGAATATTAACCCTATCAAAAACGGTATCGTTATCGACCATATCACCGCAGGCAAGGCCATGCAGATATATACTCTTTTGGGACTTGACAAGCTCGATTGCTCGGTTGCCATCATCAAAAACGTTGAGAGCGGCCGTATGGGCAAGAAGGATATCGTCAAGATCGACTTTGATTATGAAATTGACATTGATGTGCTGGGTTACATTGATTCGGGCGTCACCGTCAACGTCATCAAAAACGGTGAGATCATCGAGAAAAAAGCCGTTGAGCTTCCCGAGAAGCTGACCAATGTCATCTTCTGCAAAAACCCCAGATGCATTTCCTCCTGCGAGCAGGAGCTTCCGCATATCTTCAAGCTGACCGATAAAAATCAGAAGATATACCGTTGCCTCTACTGCGAAACCAAGGCTAAGAATCTGTAATATATTAAATTTCATAGAATATAAAAAGGCTCCCTTGTGTAAAGGGAGCTGTCGGCGAAGCCGACTGAGGGATTGTCAATATATAAGCTTATCCCCTCAGTCACCTAAAGGTGACAGCTCCCCTTGGACAATCAAGGGGAGCCTTTATTTTTTATCTTTATACTTTGTTTTGGAACTTACAACTCAATAAGCTCTTTTATCATTTGCGAGTAGGTTACGCCGTTGTCGTAGTCCTTACGGGCGTAATGCGTGTGGGTGCCGTGCATTTCATGTAAAATAACCTTATCCATATCATATCCGAAATGCCTTAACGTGCCAAGCACCAGCATTGTCTGCTCGTAACGGTTTTTCATATCATTGTCCGATACGATAAATGCCATCTTGGGATAGCTTTCCTCAACGCCGATGTGGTAAAGCGGTGCGGTTTTGTCAATTATAACACGGCGACGGTCAACTCCGCTGTATTTAAGCACATTAAAATGTGCTGTGGGTTGGCTTGCATCGTGGAAATAACCCGAGATTTCACTAAGGTCGATACCGACGGCGTTCAACCAACGACGGTCGAAGCACAACATCATTGAAAGATAACCGCCGGCCGACGAGCCGCCGACGTAGATGCCTTCACATTTGCCGTAGGTCGAAATATTATCCTTGACCCACTTTACGGCCGATGCCGCATCCTCAATAAAATCGGGATACTTTGCGTCGGGGAACATACGGTATTCGACCGAAACAGAGGCAATACCTCGCTCACACAACTGCTCTGCAATGTGGCTAAATCCCTTGCGACTGCCTTTTTCCAAACCGCCACCGTGAAGGTGAACATATACGGGGAAGCTGTCGCAATCGGGGACGTAAACGTCAAGCAACTGCATATCGCTTGCATTTTCTACGTAAGGGATGTCAAAATATGTTTTCATAATTTACTCCTTATTCTGCTCGGCGATTTTGTCCAGCTTTTTGTTGCGGAAATAGAGCAGGAAATCGGCAAAAACCATAATGAAGTTCAGTACATAGAAGAACAGAACGTACCATTTTGAAGCAAAATTAGCCATATAGGTCTCGTTGATGAGCTTGGAGATGATTCCTGCAACGTAACCGAACAGGATCAGACACAAAAACGACAGACTCTTACCCTTTGCGGTGCGTGCCTTGTAAGAACGCATTACATTAAAAGGCCACGAAGCACCAAAGCTTACGATCATAATAATTTCAAAAATTTCAGGCATTTGTATCACTCCTTTTAAAGAATGATACCTCATATACACTAAATTGTCAAGAATGTAATAATGTGTAGTGACTATACGTTGACAGTTATAGTGAAACGTGATAAAATTATATTGTAGTGACCGACATCCTTGGCGGTCCATGCATAGATTATAAAAAATGAGGGTTTGGTATGGAACTTTTACAGTTGACGTATTTTTGTGACGCGGCCGAGAGTCAGAACTTTACCAAAACGGCGCAAAAGTTCGGGGTGCCTGCGTCAAATATCTCGCAGACGGTGCACCGACTTGAAACTGAGCTTGGTGTCGCTCTCTTTGACCGCCGAGCCAACAAGGCGACCTTGAACGAAGCCGGCAAGGTGTTTTACAAAAAGGTCAAGCAGGCTTTGTGCTCAATAGAGGAGGGCAGGCTTCG
The DNA here is from genome assembly GCA_017416345.1 of Clostridia bacterium. Classification (GTDB taxonomy): domain Bacteria; phylum Bacillota; class Clostridia; order Oscillospirales; family Acutalibacteraceae; genus UMGS172. The sequence continues at coordinate 67,421 of JAFQCR010000001.1, forward strand.
CATAAACGACCTAAAAGGCGTTGTGTCGGGTGAGGTGCGCCTGCTGATACTTACCAACCGCAACACCGTGACCAAAGCAATTGAAAGGTTCAAGAAAAAATATCCTCAGGCCGTGTTTTCGGTCAGCCACCGATTGGACAATGCCGAGGACGAGTTTGACTTTATCATAAGCGACCGACCGCCCTTTGGTCGAAAGCTGGAAAAACGCCTCATTATAACCGATGAAATGATGCTTGCGGTTCAAAAGGGTAGCAAGTGGGACAGGGATGACCTCAAGCTGTCCGACCTGAAAAATGAGCGCTTCATTTCAATGCATTCAAATTCAAGCCTTTACCGCACGGCGTCAAAGATATGCAATGAAGCCGGATTTGTGCCCAATATAGCCATTCAGAGCGATGACCCTTACTATATGCGCAAATATGTTGAGCTTGGAATGGGTGTGGCCATTGTGCCGAGCGTTTCGTGGAAGGGGCTGTTTTCCGAAAACGTTGTGCTCAAGAGTCTTGGAGGAAAAAGAAGAGGGACTTATATTTACAGCGACCCCGAAAAGTATATGCCCGCTGTGGTAAGGCTGTTTTTGGACGAGCTTTTGTCGGTCTGCGAGCAGTTGAAATAAAAACGTAGCAAAACAAAAAAATACCTCATAAATATTAAATATTAGGGTAGATTTTTGCTGTGTGATGCTTTAGAATAGAAATGTAAACCATACTTTTTTCACAAACGGAGGTAAGTTTATGTTTAATAAAAACCTTAAAAATCCCCCCAACAAATACCGTCCTGCGCCGTTCTGGTCGTGGAACGAAAAACTCACAATCGACGAGACCGTCAACCAGGTCCGTCAGATGGAGGAGGTCGGCATCGGCGGTTATTTTATGCACGCACGTGGCGGCCTGCAGACCGAGTATCTGTCGGATGAGTGGTTCGACAACGTAAAGGCCACCGTCCGTGAGGGTAAAAAGCTCAATATGGAATCCTGGGGCTATGACGAAAACGGTTGGCCGAGCGGCTTTGGCTCGGGTGCCGTCAACGGTCTTGGTCTCAAATATCAGCAGAAGTATCTGCGCTCAGAGGAAACTGATGAACCCAAAACACAGGATAATACCATTATCAACTTGGCCTTAGACGGCAAGAACATACATATTTATTATGACGTCAACCCGTTCTACGTTGATACGCTTGACGGTGAGGTCATTTCCGAGTTTATCCGCATTACCCACAAGGCTTATAAGGATACCTTGGGTGACGAGTTCCCCGATATGGCAGGCTTTTTCACCGATGAGCCGCAGATCTCCCGTAACGGCTATCCGTGGTCGTTTATTCTTGAAAAAGAGTATATGAAGGCTTACGGCGAAGCCTTGGCTCCCAAGCTTTCAGACCTTTTCTACGATACCGAGACCTCGAGCCAGACCAAGTATAAATATTGGAAGCTGGTCTGCGACCTTTTCTCGGAAAACTTTATGAACAACATCTATAAATGGTGTAATGAAAACGGAAGTAAGTTGACGGGTCATCTTGTTATTGAAGAAGGCTTGCATTCTCATGTTTTGGCCAACGGTACCTGTATGCCGCATTATGAGTATATGCACATTCCCGGAATGGATCATCTTGGCCGTAGCCTTAACACCATTCAATGTCAGATGCAGCTCTGCTCGGTTGCCAATCAGCTTGGCAAAAAGCAGATATTGTCCGAGACCTTTGCACTTTGCGGCTGGAACGTCAGCTTTGAGGAGCTTCGCTGGATATACGAGCATCAGATGGTGCACGGCGTAAACTACCTCTGTCAGCATCTTGAGGGCTACACTTTAAGAGGTATCAGAAAGCGTGACTATCCCGCAACGCTGTTCAAGCAGCAGCCGTGGTGGGGCGACTACCGCACCTTTAACGATAAGGTCAGCCGTATCGGCATGCTGATTGCCGAGGGTAAGATCGACCACAATATTCTGCTTATACATCCTGCCGATTCGGCGTGGGCAAACTTTAATATAAAGTCGCCGGTATATTCGCAGGGTCTTGTTTCAAGACTTGTTGAAACACAGAACCGTCTTGAGGCCGCACAGCTTCAGTATCATTTCGGTGATGCTACCATTATGCAACGCCACGCCGAGGTAAAAGACGGCAGAATAATTATCGGCACACAGAGCTATTCCCTGGTCATTGTACCTCCGTGCGAGTGCCTTAACGACAACACCGTAAAGATACTCAAGGAATTTAAGGCGCAGGGCGGTACCGTTATCTTCACCGAGATCGTTCCCACAATGATCAATGGAAAGCCGACCGACGAGATCGTGGAGTTTGCCAAGGATTGCATCAACGTTGACCACAAGGCCGTTGAGACCGCCGTGCCCGATTCTTACAGAAAAATAACTCTCAATTATGAGGGTGACCACTTTGCCGATCTCGTTATCACCGCTGTCCGCCGCTTTGACGAGCAGAAGATGACCATGTACTACCTCTATAACCCCAACTATGTGCGCCACGAGGTCACCGCTTCGGTCAAGGCCAAGAGCGCAAGCCTTTTCAACACCGTAACGGGTGAGGAGGAGGCCGTGGTATTTACCAAAAACGGCGACAACATTGATATTGAATGCACCGTTTATGAGCGTGGCTCGGTCGTGCTGTTTGCCTATGACGAGGATGTCAAGGCATCAGCCGAAAGGAACACCACCGTTCTAAAGCCCTTAGAGTTCGAGGGCGAATGGGAGATAGAGGCCGACGATAACGCTTTGACACTTGATTACTGCGACGTTTATTTTGACGGTGAGTTGGCTTATGAGAATTTGCCGATCAGCGACGTTCAGGAAAAGGCGCTTGCTTTTGGTCGCAAGGTAAAAACACGGGTCGTTTTCAAGTTTGATGTTGAAAAATGCGCCTTTACAAAGTTCGATCTTGTGGTTGAAACACCCGAGATATTCGATATCGCTGTCAACGGCAACGAGGTCGAGAAAAATGTTACGGGTTATTATCACGATACCTCATTCAAGACCATTGACATTGCAAAATTTGTAAAGGTCGGCCGAAACGAAATTGCTCTCACCTGCGATTTTGTTCAGAGCGAGCAGACCTATGAGAATTGCAAAAAATCGTTGAAATTTGAGTCGGAAAAGAACAAATTGAGCTACGATATGGAGATCGAAGCCATCTATGTTAAGGGTGATTTTGCCGTCAGAACAAAGGATGCCTTCCGCAACGTGGAAAGACGCGGCATCGTCACCAACGGACGCTTCTATATCACCGAGGCACCCAAAACCGTCAAGGTTGGTGCACTTGCACAGCAGGGCTATCCCTTCTTCGCAGGCAGTGTGACCTTTAAGAAAAAGATCACACTTACGGCGGATGAGATTGCCGACCGCTCGGTTAAATTCGCAAAGCTTTGCTCCACCGTTACCAAGGTCAAGGTCAACGGCGTAGAAGCAGGCAAGATAATGTGGCAGCCCTATGAGGTCGATGTTTCCAAGCTGTTAAAGGCAGGGGAGAATGACATTGAGATAACCGTAACGGGCAACCTCAGAAACCTTTTGGGACCCTTCCATCTTGTCGAGGGTGAGGCCTATGCCGTAGGCCCCCGTAAGTTCTTCCACGAATCTCCCATTTGGGTCAAGGGCGTTAATCCCGATTGGATCGACACCTATTGCTTCGTAGAATTCGGACTGTTCTTTTGATCATGAAGATAATTAAAAAAATCATAATATTTTTGGTTGTGTTTCTGATAAGCTCGTCGGTCGGGTGCGGCGGTACTGCGCCCGATGACGGTGCTGTTTCACAAAACACATCTTCCAATCCTTCAAGCGCTGAAACGGAATCCCAAGCACCTGTTTGTGAGCATGATTTTGAGATCACTGTTTTGACAGAGCCGTTGCCGTTAAAGGACGGTGAGCAGAAAAAGGTCTGCAGGCTTTGTAACGAGACCGTGACCGAGCCGATACCTGCCACCAAGACCTTAAAGGTGCTGGCGGTGGGTAACAGCTTCAGCGTTGACGGAATGGAATACCTTTGGCATATTGCCACCGATGCAGGCTGTGAAAATGTTATTTTAGGCAACCTTTATATCGGCGGTTGCTCACTTGATATGCATTGGAGCAACATCAAAAGCGATGCCGCGAAGTATATTTACTACAAAAATACCGACGGCAAGTGGACCGAGACCGAAAACACACCTATTTCGCACGCAATTGCGGATGAGGATTGGGATTTTGTGACCTTACAGCAGGTTTCGGCCAAGAGCGGTCTGCCCCAAAGCTATGGCAACGCCGAAAATGTTATAAGCCACATTGCAAGCGAGCTGCCAAATGCCAGGTTTTTCTGGCAGATGACCTGGGCGTATCAACATGATGCCTATACCAGTAATTTCAAGGCCTACGACCGTGACCAGCTAAAGATGTACAAGGCCATTGTCGATACCTTTAAGACGGAAATTCAGCCCAATGAAAACATCGACGGCGTTATCCCTGCAGGCACGGCGATACAGAACCTCCGCACCACCTATATCGGTGATACGTTGACCCGTGACGGACATCATTTGAGTCTCGATTTCGGACGCTTTACAGCCTCCTTTGCGTGGTATGCGGCTTTGACGGGTGGGGATGTTGAGGCGGTGGATTGGTATCCTGAGAAATACCCCAAGATAGGTGAAGATCTCAAATTTGTCCAAAGCTCGGTTAAAGATGCGGTCAAAAATCCGTTTGAAATCACCGAACAGAAATAAACAGTACAAGAGGGTTTAATTGTGAAAAGATGGTTGTCAATTATTCTTATGCTGGCTTTGTCTATGTGCTTTGTGGGTTGCGTCTTTGAGGCAGACGCCGATATCGATTCGGCATCCGATGAGGCTTCGTCCGAAAACGCATCAAGCACGGTGTCGGACACCACATCATCAGATGAGCCTGCTGTTGATCCTGCCACCTGCACCCACGAGTATGAGGAAAAGGTAACAAGAAAGCCAAGAGTACTTGATGTTGGTGAAAAGACCTTTACCTGTAAATTTTGCAAGACCTCGTACACCGAGGAAATAGCCAAAACCGACACCATTAAGATACTTGCGGTGGGTAACAGCCTTACCTCAAACGCAACACAGTATTTGTGGCAGATCATCACAAGCGCAGGTGTGCCCAAGGAAAATGTTGTAATCGGACGTCTGTTTTTGCCCGGTTGCTCTATCGCATGGCATTGGAGCAATATTGAGGATTTTAAAGAGGATTACGAGTATTCCAAAAACACCAACGGTAGCTGGCTGACCCGGGAAAATTTCAGCGTTCAGGCGGCTTTGGAGGATGAGGAATGGGATTATATAATCGTCCAGGAGACCATTGCAAGCGTTCATAATACCGGCGCTTATGCCAAGCTCTCAAACCTTGTCGATTATCTTAAGACCGCCAAACCCGAAGCCGAGCTTGCCTGGCAGCTTATCTGGACCTATCAGGCCGAAACCGTGTCACAGTGGTGTAGCTTCAAAACTCCTGCCGAAACAAAGGAGCATTACGGTCAGATAATCGGTCAGTATCTTACTCAGGTCAAGACAAAAAGTCAGATCGAGCATCTTATCCCTGCCGGCACCGCCGTGCAGAATCTGCGTTCGTCCTATATTGGCGATACCATCACGACCGACGGTATCCACGTGAACGAAAAGCACGGAATGTATATAACGGCACTGACTTGGTACGCCGCCCTTGCAGGCGGTGAGCTTGAAGCCGTAACCTGGCTTCCCTCAAAATATCCCGAATTAGCCGATGACCTTCCCGTCATCCGTCAGTCGGTCAAGGATGCCATGAAACAACCGTTTGCCGTCACACAGCAAGCAAAGTGATCTTTAAAGTCGCCGCAATATAGCAGACGGATACAAAAAATCGACCAAAAAGCATATTCGTTATTTTGATGTTTGATGTTATACTAAATGTAGTTATTACATTTTAGTGGGGATTTGTTATGAAACGTTTTAATAAACTCATTTCGTTGATTTTGGCGATATTGCTTGCCGTTTGCTTTGTCGGTTGCAAAGAGACCAACACCCCACCGTCATCCGAAAATGCATCGGTCAACGATACCTCGTCGGTCATATCGTCGGTATCAAGCGATGTCGAAAGCAACGTATCAAGTGATGATACATCAAGCGAAGCTGTTTCGGGCAACGATAACGTTGTAGGGCAAAGCAAATCGATAAAGGTATTGGCCATCGGCAACAGCTTCAGCATTGACGGAATGGAATACCTGTGGAACGTGTTACACGATGCAGGATATGAGGAAATAGTGCTGGGCAACCTTTACATAGGCGGATGCTCGGTCGGTAAGCATTGGAAGAATATTCAATCCGGTGAAGCGGCCTATGTTTACCTCAAAAACACCTACGGCGAGTGGCTGAAGATCCCCGACACGCCCATTTCCTTTGCTATAACCGACCACGATTGGGACATTGTTACGCTTCAGCAGAATTCGGGCAGCAGCGGTAAAGCCTCGACCTACGGTGATATCGATAACGTTTTTCAGTATATCAAAAATCAGCAACCCGATGCCAAGATCTTCTGGCATATGACGTGGGCTTATCAGCAGGATACACCGTCGACAGCTTTTGCAAACTATGACAGCAATCAGCTGACGATGTATAACGCAATAACCTCGGCTGTGGAGGAGAAGATCGTCGGTAACTCATATGTCGACGGAATTATCCCGAGCGGTACCGCCATTCAGAATGTGCGAACCTCCTATGTTGGCGACATTATGACCCGTGACGGCAACCATCTGAGCTATTCCCACGGTCGGTATACCGCGGCGATGACGTGGTTTGCGGCATTGACGGGTGGCGATCCCGATGCTATCACCTGGGTCCCCACAAAGTATCCCGAGCTGGCAAACGACCTTCCCGTTATCCGTCAGTCGGTCAAGGATGCAATTAAAACTCCGCTGTCGTATACACAGCAAGCAACCAAAAAATAAACCAAAAACCGAGGACCTTTTCGTCCTCGGTTTTGCTATATGATAAAAGTTATAGAGGGTGCACACTATTACATTCTGTACAGCTTGGGAAAATGATGATATACTGTAATAAGAATAAACGAAAAGGTGATAATTATGAGGCTATTTAAAATCATTTCCTTAGTGTTAAGTTTATTGCTTGTGATGTGTTGTGTGGGGTGTGGAGACAATATGAAAGAGCAGACAAATTCAAGTTCGATGATCGACAGCGTTTCATCAAATAACCAATCTGTGTCAGATAATCTTGAGAGCGATACCTCAAGTGTTGGTTCGGATGTATCGTCCGACAACACATCGAGCACAGGCTCGACTGTGGATCCGGCAACCTGTTCTCACAGCTATGAGAGTAGTATTACAAAACATCCAAGAGTGTTAGATGAGGGTGAAAAAACCTTTACCTGCAAGCTTTGCAAGCATACATATACCGAAAAGCTCCCTAAAACAAAGACCTTGAAGGTTTTGGCTCTGGGAAACAGTTTCAGTGTTGATGCAATGGAGTATCTTTGGGACATTGCCAACAATGCCGGTGTTGAGAATATTGTTCTCGGAAACATTAATATTTCAGGTTGTAGTCTTGATATGCATTGGGATAATATAGTTAATGATACAACTGTTAGCTATAAGAAAAATACAACCGGAACATGGAAAGGGAAGCGTAGTACCGTTGCAGAAGTTTTGGCCGACGAAGAATGGGATATTATTTCACTTCAGCAAAACTCGGCTAACAGCGCTTTCCCCGATACCTATGGTAATTTAAATAATCTTGTAAACTATATTTCCGTCTGCGAGCCCAATGCAAGGATAGTGTGGCATCTGACGTGGTCATATCAACACACCTCCAAAAAAGAATTTTTCAAGGAATTTGACCGTGACCCGATAAAGATGTATAATGCGATAGTCAGCACATATAAAGAAAAGGTAGAACCGTGCGAGCTTATTACAAGTGTCACTCCCAGCGGAACCGCTGTTCAGAATTTGAGAAGCTCTTATATCGGTGATACTATAACCCGTGATGGCTTTCATATGAGCTACAGCTACGGCCGATACATTATTGGTTTGACCTGGTTTGCAGCCTTAACCGGCGGAAATGTTGATGATGTAACGTGGTTGCCTAGCGATTACCCCGAGATGGCCGATGACCTTCCCGTTATTCGTCAGTCGGTCAAGGATGCAATAAAAACTCCGCTGGCCATAACACAACAGGCAAAAGAAAAGTAATCCAAACCCCGAGGACTTTTCGTCCTCGGGGTTTGGATTTATGCATTTAAAGTTATACCACCCACACATTATTATATTATGTACAAGTGAGTGAACGAATGATATACTGACCATCCCGCTTCGTCAACAGCAGATTTGTGCATACAGACAGCATTTTTGCGCATACAGACAGCAGAAAAATGCATTGCAATATTTTTGCCGTTTTGATATACTTTATTTGTAAAAATATTCATTTCGAAAGGATGGACACTATGAAACGTAAGCTTTTAAGTCTGATACTTTGCATCTGTATGTTGGTTTCGGTCGTTTCCGTGGGACTGGTCGGCAGTACCTCGGCCAAAACCGTGACCACATACCTTGACAAGGTATCACTCACCTTTGACGGTGATGCCCCTTACGGCATACCCGTTCACCGTGGCGTTAAAGTCCTCGCTTATGAAAACGGTTACGCCAAGCTGCAAAACAACGCCAAGGGTGGCGGTACAGCCTATATAGGCAAGGACGGCACCGTTGGTGCTTCGCCTGCTTATTACAAAAACGATACTGCCGAGGTCCTTGCCGAGGCAAAAAGCAATCTGTTTATGTGCGAGGCAGGTAAGACCTACAGATTGAAATTCGATTTTAAATACCTTGCAGGTACAGGTGGTTTAACAAAGAAGGTTTCTATTTGGTTACATCCCGATCCCACCGCAACATCGATCAGCGATTATGATTTAAGTGACCGTGCAACACTTGTTGAATCGCAGGCCGCAACGATGACGATTGCTGAGACCGAAACCGTTTTGACCGAGGATACCGAGTGGGCTACCGCTTACTACATCTTTACGGTCAACGACGACCAGACCGACGGTGTTGCTATAGGTATGCATCCCGGTTACAGCGCCACCTATGCATCGCTTCTCGCCATTGACAACCTCACTATCAGCGAGGTTGCCGAAGGCCTTGAGTATAACGAAAGCCGCCTGCACACTATGGACGATGCAACCAATGATGCCTATATAGTTGGTTCGGGTTGTAATGATGGCACTGCCTTGGTTGATAATTATGACGAGGAACACGGAAGTGTTCTGAAGCTGGTCGGCGGCGACTATGCCCGTCTTGGATTTGAAGACCTTGATGTTAAGCAGAATCGTAAATATTATGTTTATTTTGATGCCAAGGCTGAAACCGATAACGCTCAGCCGGTAATGGTATTGGGTGTTAACGGCTCGGGTACCAAATCCTGCCGTTTCTTCTTCATGGGCTACCAGACCCCTTACGACAAAGGTGCTTCATTCTTTATTGACGGTAAGCAGGTTACAGCCGCAAACCTCAAATTCTCGACCGAATGGCAGCGCTATGGTATTGTTATTGATACATCCAATGAGGAACTGCTTGCAAAAATCACCGCCTACAAAGCAAACTTCTGGAACAGCGCCATCCACTTCCTCTTTGGTGTAAGCGGTGCAACAGCTTACTTCGATAACGTGCAGATAATTGAGGTTCAGACCATCCCCGATGCAGTTCCCGCTGAGAACGATGCCTCGGCCGCCGCTTCTATCCGTACCGAAAAGAAGGCGGCCGACAACAACGGTGTTTACCGTTCAGCAGGTCTCAGATTCAGAGGCACTATTGACAACAGCGTAAAGGAGACTGCCGATGAGATCGGCTTCCTTGTAGCCCCCTCCTCCTCTGTTATGGCTGACACCGATTGGTACAAGCTTGAAAGCGGTCTTAACCCCATTGTCAGACAGGGTGTTTGCTACGAAAAGAACGGCAAAGATATTGTTTATGAGCAGGGCACCAATCAGACCGCATATCAGATGATACTCACCGGACTTTCGACCGAGGATGGCAAGACGGCTTATATGAGACGCTTCACTGCCGTTATGTACGTAAAATCGGGCGAAACCTACACCTATTACGCATTGGGCGAAACCTCCTACAATCAGGTAGCCGCAACCTGTAATGTTATGAATATTAAGATCGATACACTGTCTCATTACTATGAGAGCAGTATCACCAAATACCCGAGCGCGTTTGAAGAGGGTGAAAAAACCTTTATCTGCAAGTTTTGCAAGCATACATATACCGAAAAGCTCCCTAAAACCTTCAAGGTTTTAGCGTTTGGAAACAGCTTCAGCGCTGATGCAATGGCGTATCTTTGGGACATTGCCAACAATGCCGGTGTTGAGAATATTGTTCTCGGAAACATTAATATTTCAGGTTGCAGTCTTGATACGCATTGGGATAATATAGTTAATGGTGTAACTGTTAACTATAGGAAAAACACAACCGGAACATGGGAAGGGGCGAGTATTACCGTTGCAGAAGTTTTGGCTGACGAAGAATGGGATATTATTTCACTTCAGCAAAACTCGGCTAACAGCGCTTTCCCCGATACCTATGGTAATTTAAATAATCTTGTAAACTATATTTCCGACTGCGAGCCTAATGCAAGGATAGTGTGGCATCTGACATGGTCATATCAACACACCTCCCAGAAAGAAGTTTTCGAGGAATTTGACCGTGACCCGATAAAGATGTATAATGCGATAGTCAGTACGTATAAAGAAAAGGTAGAACCGTGCGAGCTTATTACAAGTGTTACTCCCAGCGGAACTGCTGTTCAGAATTTGAGAAGCTCTTATATCGGTGATACTATAACCCGTGATGGCTTTCATATGAGCTACAGCTACGGCCGATACCTTGTTGGATTGACCTGGTTTGCAGCCTTAACCGGCGGAGATGTTGATAGTATAACATGGGTGCCTAGCGATTATCCCGAGCTGGCCGATGACCTTCCCGTTATCCGTCAGTCGGTCAAGGATGCCATAAAAACCCCATTTGCTATAACGCAGCAAGCAACCACAAAGTAAACCAAAAACCGAGGATTTTTCGTCCTCGGTTTTGCTATTTGCATTCATATCTTTAGTGTGGTACAATAATTTTAAATAGTGTTTTACTGTGCGGTGAACGATGTTGATTGTACCCAAACGGACAAACGGTTCCCAAAATATTTGAAGGAGATATGAAATATGGTTGATAAAAACGATTGGAGACTGACAAATCAAGAAGAGTATTTGTCCGAAGTAAAGGTGAAAAGAGTTGAGTTTAAAGCTGCTGAACAACGGTTAGATCATTGTCATTGTGCTTTTTGCTGGGATAAATTCAGTGAATATGAGGGTGATTTGCGTAACGGTTACCGTACAAATGATGGTCGATATTGGATATGTGAAGAATGCTACAACGATTTTAAGGAAATGTTCCGCTTTGAATTGGAACATTAATGGTTGTTTATCTTTATAAAAATTTTTTTGAGTTTAAAAATCAATACAGCATTTTCCACAAACCTTGATTTTCCTTAAAATTTTTGTTGACTGTTGGGGGATTTTCTATTATAATATTAAAAATATAAATGATATAATTGCATATTATATATTTTTAAATTTTAATTTTCATTTTTATAAAAACGGAGGAATTAAAAATGGCAACCTTTATCAACGAACCTTCGCATACCTTTAACGAGTATCTGCTTATCCCCGGATACTCTTCAAGCGAATGCATCCCCGCAAACGTCAGCCTCAAAACACCGCTTGTAAAGTTCAAGAAGGGTGAGGAATCGGCTATCACCATGAACATCCCCATGGTTTCGGCAATCATGCAGTCGGTCTCGGGTGACAGACTTGCAATTGCACTGGCAACCGAGGGCGGTGTTTCCTTCATCTACGGCTCACAGTCGGTAGAGGATGAGGCCGCTATGGTAGCGCGTGCTAAGAACCACAAGGCGGGCTTTGTTAAGAGCGATTCCAACGTTAAGCCCACCGATACTATGGCCGACGTTGTAGCTTTGAAGGAAAAGACCGGCCACTCCACCGTTGCCGTTACCGATGACGGTACTGCCGACGGCAAGCTTTTGGGTATCGTTACCGGCCGTGACTACCGTGTCAGCCGTATGGACCCCGCAACTCCCGTAAGTGCATTTATGACTCCGTTTGAAAAACTGATCGTTGCCAAAGAGGGTACCAGCCTTAAAGAGGCCAACGATATTATCTGGGATAACAAGCTCAATTCTTTGCCCATCATCAACGATAAGCAGCAGCTTTGCTATATGGTCTTCCGTAAGGACTATGACACCCACAAGCAGAACCCCAACGAGCTGCTTGATGCCTCCAAGAGATACGTTGTCGGTGCAGGTATCAACACCCGTGACTATGCCGAGCGTGTTCCCGCACTTGTTGAAGCAGGTGCCGATGTTCTTTGTATCGACTCGTCCGAAGGCTTCTCCGAGTGGCAGAAGCTGACCATCGAGTGGATCCGTGAGCGTTACGGTGACACCGTTAAGGTCGGTGCAGGTAACGTTGTTGATGCTGAAGGCTTCCGTTTCTTGGCTGACTGCGGTGCTGATTTTATCAAGGTCGGTATCGGCGGCGGTTCTATCTGTATCACCCGTGAGACCAAGGGTATCGGCCGTGGACAGGCCACCGCTCTGATCGAGGTCTGCAAGGCACGTGACGAGTATTTCAAGGAGACCGGTGTTTATGTCCCCGTTTGCTCTGACGGCGGTATCGTTTACGACCACCATATTACTCTTGCACTTGCAATGGGTGCCGATTTTGTAATGCTCGGCCGTTATTTTGCACGTTTCGATGAAAGCCCCACAAACAAGGTCAACATCGGCGGCAACTACTTCAAGGAGTATTGGGGTGAGGGCTCGGCCAGAGCACGTAACTGGCAGAGATACGACCTCGGCGGCGATAAGAAGCTTTCCTTTGAAGAGGGTGTTGACTCCTACGTTCCGTATGCAGGAACGCTCAAGGACAACGTTGCTCTGTCGCTTTCCAAGGTTAAGTCCACTATGTGCAACTGTGGCGCTTTGACCATCCCCGAATTGCAGCAGAAGGCCAAGCTCACCCTCGTTTCGGCAACAAGTATCGTCGAGGGCGGCGCTCACGACGTTATCCAGAAGGAAAAGAGCACAGCAATTAAATAATTGTAACACTTCAACGGACGGCTTCGGCCGTCCGTTTTTTGCGGAACATCACATTGCTTCCGCAAAACGGCAACTTGTGAATCACCCCAAACAGAACCTCCCTCTGACGAGGGAGGTGGCAAAACTAAGTTTTGACGGAGGGAGAGATAAAACAGCTTCGGCCGTCCGTTTTTTATGCGGCCTTTTTCACAAAATCACTCAAATTGTAAAATATTACTTGCAATGTGTGTTGATTTATGGTACGATTACTCTGCACAACTGTGTTGTGTAAAAATATATTTTTATTAGGAGGGGTTCCATTTTGGATCCGGACAGTTGGCCGCAGATAATATTACTTGTTATTCTTGTAGCCTTTTCGGCGTTCTTTTCAGCGTCCGAAACATCATTCACATCACTCAATAAGATCAGGCTGAAGATGATGGCCGATGAGGGTAACAGCAGAGCATCCCTGGCATATTCTCTTACCGAGAATTATGACAAAATGCTTTCTACCGTGCTTATCGGTAACAACATTGTCAACATTGCCGCAACCTCGGTCGCAACCATTCTTTTCATCGACCTGTTAAAAAGTGAAAGCCTCGGTTCGACCGTTTCTACCGTGGTAATGACGGTGGCGGTACTCATTTTCGGTGAGGTAACACCTAAAAGCATCGCCAAGGAAAAGCCTGAAAAATTCGCCTGCTTTGCGGCACCGTTTTTGAAGGCGCTGATGCTTATTTTCACTCCGTTCGTTGCATTCTTTGTTGTTTGGAAAAAGATGCTCAAAAAGCTTTTCCGTCTTGACAACAAGGACACGATCACGGGTGATGAGCTTATCAATATCGTTGATGAAGCCGAAGAAGGCGGCGGACTTGACGAGGAGGAAAGCGATCTTATCCGTTCGGCAATTTCGTTCAGCGAATGTCCCGTCAGCGATATCTTAACACCCCGTGTTGATATGGTCGCAGTTGACAAGAACGACAGCGTTGAGGAGATTGCAAAAGCCTTTGACGAATCGGGCTTTTCACGCTTGCCGGTATATGATGAGACCGTTGACAGCATCGTTGGAGTAATACATATCCGTGATTTCAACAAGCACGTTGTAGCCAACGGCGAATCGGTCGAATCCATTATTAAGGACACCGTTTTTGTTGCACGTCAGATGCCCATTAGTGAGCTTTTGAAGCTGTTGCAGTCCAAAAAGACCCATATGGCGGTCGTCTCCGACGAGTACGGCGGTACCATCGGTATTGCGACAATGGAGGATATCCTTGAGGAGCTTGTCGGCGAGATCTGGGACGAGTACGACGAGGTCGTTGAGGAATTTAAGGAAAATGAGGACGGCACCGTGACCGTTCTTTGCGCCACCCAGCTTGACAAAATGTTTGAGTTCTTTGAACTTCAGGCTGACGAGGAATCCGAGTCGGTCTCGGTCGGCGGTTGGGTGCTTGAACAGCTCGGCAAAATTGCCGAGGAGGGCGATGAGTTCGATTATGAGAACCTGCACGTCAAGGTCACCAAGGTTCAGGAACGCCGTGTGCTTGAGATAAATGTTACCGTTCTGAAATCTGATGAGGATGAGGACGGGGAACCTAAGGAAGATTAAAAAGGATACAATTCCTTTGTAGGGAACGACGCCCTCGTCGTTCCGAAAAATGAAAAGAAAGGATCGGTCACAATTAAAACTGTGAGCGGTCCTTTTTGTGTTTTGGAGGCAAATTAAATGGCAAAATATTATACAACAGCTTTAGGCTTGAAGCCGTCCGAGACTCAATGCTGTGCCGATGCTTTGGAAAGAATCATCGGTGACCTTCCTAACGGAAGCGAGCTTGTTTTGGGTCGCGGAAGATGGTTTTTGAGCCGCAGACTTCAGATATCGGGCAAAAAGAACTTCACCTTAAGCGGTGAAAACGCAACCTTGGTCTCGCATTTTGACAATGTTGACGTTTCAAAGTCCGACGGTGCCATTCGGTTTACCGATTGCGAAAACCTCACCGTCAGAAATCTTCAGTTTGATTACGATATTCCGATAAATATGGCAGGCCGTGTCGTTAGCATCGACCGTGAGGCGGGCACCTTTGATATCAAGGTGTTTGACAGCTTCAAATGTGTCGGAAACGAGCGTTTTGAGGCTTTTAACTCGATGGATGAGGAGCAGACACCTGATTATAAATTCGTGTCATACTCGGATTGCCCCAAGGAGTACCTCGGCAATAATACCTACCGCATAAATGCAGGGGAAATGAAGCTTTCGGTCGATCGCATAGAGGATAACCATCTTATGGTCATCCGCCACGTGAAATACGGCCCCCAACTGCTGATATTCAAGGGTGTTTTCGGCTGTACCTTGGAGGATATTACGATATATGCCTCGGCAGGTCTTACATATCTTATAGCGCCCCGTTGCTCGGATTTCAATTTCATCAGATGCAGTCTGCGTCTGCCCGAAAACAGCGAGCGTCTGTTTGCCTCCAATGCCGACGGTATGCACGTTGTGGGTCTTACCGGCAAGCTTTATATGAAGGATTGCTATTTTGAAAATATGGGTGATGATGCTCTTAATATGCACAGCACTGCAGGCACCGTTTTCACCGACCCCGAAAACAATACCTTCAAGTGCGTTTACGGCCGTATCAATACCCGACTTGACAGCCTTTTGGACGATGACTGGGCCAAAGCAGGAGATATTCTCAACATCTATGAGCAGGAAAGCTTTGACCACGTGGCCTCGGTCAGGGTGGTGTCGTATAAAGGCAACGATGTTGTTTATGAGCCGATATTCGGTGAATTCAAGAAGGGTAATATCGTTGGAAACACTGCCCTTTATGCCGAGACCCATCTTGACGGCTGTACAGTTTACAACACCCGTGCCAGGGCTTTTTTGTTCCAGACCGAGAACATTCTGGTTGAAAACTGCCACATTCACGGAATGTCGGGCTGTGCGATGATACTGTCACCCGATATCCGCAAATGGCACGAGGTCGGCCCCTGCAAGAACGTTGTCATCCGCAATAATATGATCGAAAAATGCGGCTATGCAAAGCTTCCGTCCAATATCGGTGCTATTGCCGTAAAATGCTGTCACGATGCAGGTCTGACCGATTCGCCCGCAGGTGTTCACGAAAATTTCACTATCGAGGGCAACACCTTCCGCAATTTGGGTGCAAGCGGTGTGTTTGCTTTGGCGGTCAAGGGTATCACGGTCAAAAACAACCGTTTTGAGAACTGCTCGAGCAACCGCTTCAGTGAGGATGTTGAGTCGATAAAGTACGATGTTGCGTTGATGAACTGCGATGATGCCGAGGTTTCGGGCAACACATCAGACCGTGGCGAAGCCAATGCGTTACATCTTAATAATGTGAAGCTGAAATGAATAACGATATAAAAATTTTGCAGGATACGGCCGAATGTGTTGTCTGCATAAAGCCGTCGGGCGTGACAAGTGAGGACGGCAAAGTCCCCGGTATGCCCACGCTTTTGGCAGACGGTGACAAAAAGCCGTTGGTGGTTCACCGTCTTGATAAGGAGGTGAGCGGTGTGATGGTATTTGCCAAAACGCCCAAAGCCGCCGCTGAGCTGACAAGACAGATAACCGACAAGACCTTTAAAAAGGAATACCTTGCCGTTGTGTCGGGTGAGGCTGAAGAGCACGGGGTCTTGGAGGATCTTCTGTACCACGACCGCACAAAAAACAAGACCTACACCGTAAAGCGTGAGCGCAAGGGCGTAAAGCCGGCCAAGCTGGAATTTTGGCGTTTGGCTGTGGCCGAGACCGAGTGCGGTACGGTGTCATTGGTGAAGGTCAAGCTTTACACGGGACGCACCCATCAGATAAGGGTGCAGTTTGCATCACGTAAGCACCCCATATTGGGTGACCGCAAATACGGCTCAGAGGTCAACTGCCGAATTGCGCTTTTTTCAAGACTTGTGGGCTTTAAAATCGGAGCAGATGATGTGGATCTCACCGCAGAGCCTGAATGTATCTTTCCGTGGGACATATTTTCGGAAATACTTGGTCAAATTTAAAGATTGTTCATACTTAATCTATTGACAAATATTTTTAACGTGATAAAATAGTTAACGTATTTAATAATACGTTAACTATTTTTTATGGAGTGATGAAGATGAATAATACAGAATACAGTGCCAAGATCAAGGCAATGGCCGAACTGTCACGTCAGATCAACCGTGCTCATATAAAGGTGTTTGAAAAGCATGCTGTGGATGTATTTGGAATACACCGCAGTCAGCATATGATGCTGATGTTCATTTCAAAGAATAAAAACGTTTCTCAGCGACAGATCGCAGATGCTTTTAACATCAGCGCCGCTGCCGTTGCCGTAACCTTGAAAAAGCTTGAATCGGCTGGCTTTATCGTCCGCAATGCGTCCAAGATGGACAGCCGCCGCAATCACATCTGCATAAGTGAAAAGGGTCAGGAGATCATCAATGAGACCTCGCACGTTTTCGGTAATATCGACCATCTTATGTTCAAGGATTTCACCGATGATGAAATAGAGCAGCTTCGTGTTTTCTGCGAAAGAATGTACGATAATCTTATCAAGGCCGAATCGGTTACGACCGAGGAGCTTAAGGGTGAAATTTAATGAAGACCTGGTATAAATATATAAAACCGTACCTTAAGTATTTCATCACGGGTCCCGTTTGTATGATAATCGAGGTCATCGGTGAAATGCTGATGCCGTTTATGCTGTCGGTCGTGATAAACGCAGGTGAGGACGGCACTTTGACCGTTACCAAGAGCATTCTTATTGCGCTTGGAATGATAGGAATTGCCGTAATGATGATGGTCGGCGGTGTTGGAGGAGCATATTTCGGCGCTAAAGCGTCGGTCAATTTTGCCGCAGATCTAAGAGCCGATGTTTATCGCAAGGTTCAGGAATTTTCCTTCAAAAATATTGATAAATTCTCCACCGGTTCACTTGTTACACGTCTTACCAATGACGTTACCCAGCTGCAGAATTTTGTCAATATGCTGCTCAGAATGGCTCTGCGCTCACCCGGTATGATGATCGGCGGCATCATTATGGCTGTAATGTTAAAGCCCGGTTTGTCGGTCGTTCTGGCCATAACCGTGCCTTTGATGATGATGGCGATCTTCGGCCTCATTTTTATGGGCTTTAAGCGCTTTTCAAGAATGCAGACCAAGATCGATAAGCTTAATTCCACCGTTCAGGAGAGCGTTACCAACGTCCGTGTTGTAAAGTCGTTTGTCCGTGAGGATCACGAAAACGACAAGTTCCGTGATGCCAACGGTGAACTGAAAAGATCGGGAATGTCGGCCATGAAGGTAATGATCTTTATGGGACCTGTTTCCACGATCTTTATGAATGTCACCACATTGATCGTTCTGTGGCTCGGTTCAAGGGCTGTCGGCAACGGTACCATGAATGTCGGTGACCTTTCGGCATTTCTGACCTACGTTTCGCAGATATTGATGTCCATTATGATGATAACGATGCTGCTTATGACCTCGGCAAGAGCTTTGGCCTCGGCCAGACGTATAAAGGAGGTCTTGAACGAGGAGATCGACATCACCGATGCCGAGTCGACCGAAAAGGACAGAACCGTTGAAAAGGGCAGAATAGAGTTCCGTAACGTTTCCTTCCGATACTACAAAAACAGCGAGGAGGCTGTTTTGCAGAACATAAATCTTGAGATCGAAGCAGGTTCAACCGTCGGTATAATCGGCTCGACGGGTTGCGGTAAGACTACACTTGTTTCAATGATACCCCGACTTTACGACGTTGACGAGGGCGAGGTGCTGGTCGACGGAATAAACGTACGTGACTATTCGCTTTTTAACCTGCGTGAGGGTGTCAGTATGGTTCTGCAAAAGAACGTTCTGTTTAGCGGAACCATTCGTGAAAACCTGCTTTGGGGTGACGAGAATGCCACCGACGAGCAAGTTTTCGCCGCGGCCGAAAGCGCTCAGGCCGATAAATTCGTAACCTCGTTTACCAACGGCTACGAAAGCGACCTTGGGCAGGGAGGCTCGAATGTTTCGGGCGGTCAGAAGCAAAGGCTTTGTATTGCACGTGCGCTTTTGAAAAATCCCAAGATACTCATTCTTGACGATTCGACAAGTGCCGTCGATACCGCTACCGAGGCAAGCATACGCCGTGCCTTTAAGGAGGATATCCCCGACGCTACCAAGATAATAATTGCACAGCGTATATCCTCGGTCGTTGATGCCGACCGTATCGTTGTTATGGACGACGGCAAGATAACCGGTGTCGGAACTCACGATGAGCTGTTGGCCAACAACACCGAGTATCAGGAGATATACTACTCCCAGATGGAAAAGGAGGCAAAGAACAATGGCTAAACGTACATTGGAAGACCTCCAAAGGCAGTATAATCTGAAGGCGGCCAGCGAAAAACGGGGGATGCCCATGGGACCGAGAGGCGGCAGGGGAGGCCCTATGCCGCACGGCAAACCCAAAAACACCGCCGCTACCATCAAGCGCTTGTGGGGCTATGTTTCGTGCTATAAGCTCCGTCTTGTGCTGGTCATATTCTGTATGCTGATAAGCACCGTGACCTCGCTTATCGGCGGTTATATGCTGGCTCCCATCATCAACCGCATCACATTGGCGGTGGCTCCCAATGCCGATATCAGCTTTACACCCGTCGGCAAGGTTGCCGACAGCGTGATATCCAAGGTCAGCGAGATCCCCATCTTTGACAAAATTGCCTCGCTCGGCAATTTTGCGGCTGTGTCAATTTATGTTCTTGCGGCTATACTGATAATGCTTCTGGTCTATCTTTTGGGTATACTTTCAAGCTATCTGCAGGCAAGAATTATGCTCAGTGTTTCGCAAAACGCTACCGAAAAGCTGCGTAATGACCTTTTCGAGAAGCTGATGCGACTTCCCACAAGGTATTTCGATTCCACCCCCACGGGTGAGACCATGAGCCGTTTTACCAACGACGTTGATAACATCGACGTTATGCTCAATAACTCACTGACTTCGGTCGTGTCGGGCTTTATTTCGATCATCGGCACGGTGGTGTTTATGGTGACCACCAACATCTGGCTGACACTTATAACTGTCGTTTTTGTGCCGATATTCATCAAGGGTGGTGCCTGGATAGGCTCAAGGTCAAGAAAGTACCACTCGGGTCAGCAGGCGGCTTTGGGCGCTGTCAACGGATATATCGAGGAGACCGTCACGGGACAGAAGGTCGTCAAGGTGTTTAACCACGAGGAGACCTGCGTTGACGAATTTGAACTCTTGAACGACGATATGCGTGACAAGCAGTTCAAGGCACAGTTTTACGGCGGTATAATGGGTCCTATAATGCACAATACAAGCATGATAAGCTATGCCGTTACCATCGGTGTCGGCGGTGTGCTGATGTGCTTGACCGGCTTTGGCCCCGGTGACCTCACCGTCTTTGCCAACTATTCACGTCAGTTTTCAATGCCCATCAATCAGCTTTCAATGCAGATAAATACCGTTTTCGCCGCTCTGGCAGGCGCTGAGCGTGTATTCGGTATAATGGACGCCGAGCCCGAAGCATCCGATGACGAGGATGCCAAAAAAGCTGACGGTATGAAGGGCTTTGTTGAGGTCAAAAACGTCACCTTCGGCTATGATCCCGATAAGGTGATCCTGCGAGATATCTCGCTTTATGCCAAGCCCGGTCAGAAGATAGCCTTTGTCGGCTCAACGGGAGCAGGCAAGACCACCATCACAAATTTGCTCAACCGATTCTACGATATCGACGAGGGCTCGATCACCATCGACGGTGTGGATATCAGGGAATACAGCCGTGAAAGTTTACGTAAAAATATAGCAATGGTTCTGCAGGACACCCATCTTTTCAGCGGAACGATCATGGAAAATATCCGCTACGGAAGGCTTGATGCAACCGATGAGGAGGTCATTGCCGCCGCCAAAACGGCCAGCGCACATAGCTTTATAATGCGTCTGTCCGACGGCTATAACACCGTGATAGAGGGTGACGGTGCCAATCTGTCTCAAGGTCAGCGCCAGCTTTTAAACATCGCACGTGCCGCCTTGTCAAAGGCTCCGATACTCGTTCTCGACGAGGCTACCAGCTCGGTCGATACCCGAACCGAGCGCCATATTGAACACGGTATGGATCGCTTGATGAAGGACAGAACGACCTTTGTTATTGCTCACAGACTTTCCACCGTCCGCAACTCAAATGCCATTATGGTGCTTGAAAAGGGCGAGATAATCGAGCGTGGCACCCACGACGAGCTGTTGGAGCTTAAAGGCAGGTATTACGAACTGTATACCGGCGTCAAGGAGCTTGATTGATTAAATTTGATCGGCAATCGGAAATTTAACTTAATAATTTTAAGTTTTAAGGCGCTAAAGCGTTAAAAACGGTTGCCGACACTTTTCATCGTGTTTTCGACACTTAAAAATGACAGAAAACGCTGATTTTACAACATTTTTGATTGACAGAGGGAAGTAATTGATATATAATTACTCTGTTAAAAACTTCGTTTGGAGGAGAATACATATGTTTACTAACGAATATCTTAAAAAGGTTTACGCTGATATGGAAAAGCGTAACCCCGGCGAAACTGAATTCCATCAGACCGTGCAGGAGGTTCTTACCTCTATCGAGCCAGTTGTCAACGCTCATCCCGAGTACGAGAAGCTTGACATTATCGGCAGAATGGTAGAGCCTGAGAGACTTATCAAGTTCCGTGTGGCTTGGGTCGATGATAACGGTCAGGTTCAGGTCAACCGCGGATTCCGTGTACAGTTCAACTCGGCTATCGGTCCTTACAAGGGCGGTCTCCGTTTCCATCCTTCCGTTAACGAGAGTATTATGAAGTTCCTCGGCTTCGAGCAGACCTTCAAGAACTCGCTTACCACTCTGCCTATGGGCGGCGGTAAGGGCGGCTCCGACTTTGATCCTCAGGGCAAGTCCGACGGCGAAGTTATGCGCTTCTGCCAGAGCTTTATGACCGAGCTTTCTAAGCACATCGGTGCTAATACCGACGTTCCTGCAGGTGATATCGGTGTAGGCGCACGTGAGGTAGGCTACCTCTACGGCCAGTATAAGAGACTCCGTAACGAGTTTACCGGCGTTCTCACCGGTAAGGGTATTTCTTACGGCGGTTCGCTCATCCGTCCCGAGGCAACCGGTTTCGGTGCTGTTTACTATGCAGTTGAAATGCTCAAGTATTTCAAGGACGACATCAAGGGCAAGACCTTTGCAGTTTCCGGCTTCGGTAACGTTGCCTGGGGTGCTGTCAAGAAGATCACCGAGCTCGGCGGTAAGGTAGTTACCATTTCCGGCCCCGACGGTTACATCTACGATCCCGACGGTGTTTCCACCGATGAAAAGATCAACTTTATGCTTGAGATGCGTGCATCCTGCCGCAACAGAGTTGAGGACTATGCCGATAAGTTCGGTGTTAAGTTCTTCAAGGGCGAGAAGCCTTGGGGCACTAAGGTTGACATCGTTATGCCTTGCGCAACCCAGAACGAGGTTGACGTTGAAGAGGCCAAAAGAATTGTTGCCAACGGCGTTAAGTACTATGTTGAGGTCTCCAATATGCCCACCACCAACGAGGCAGTTGCATACCTCAAGGAGAACGGCGTGATCGTTGCTCCTTCCAAGGCGGTTAACGCAGGCGGTGTTGCAGTTTCGGGTCTTGAGATGAGCCAGAACTCTATGCGTTACAGCTGGTCGGCTGAAGAGGTTGACGCAAAGCTCCACACCATTATGAGCAACATTTTCGAGAGCTCTATCAAGGCTGCCAACAGATACGGCCTTGGTGACGACCTCGTAGCAGGCGCTAACATCGCAGGCTTTGAGAAGGTTGCCGAAGCAATGATCGCTCAGGGCGTTGCTTACTAATTAAATCAAAACCTAAAAAGCAGAGGGAGACCTCTGCTTTTTTTGTAACATTTTATTGTTTTCAACCGTATTAAGAATGTGGAGTTATATTGACAAAGTTCTTTTAAAATGATACTATTGTTTAAAACCGTAACGGAGGGGAATATGAAGTATTTAAAATACAGCCTGCGGTTACTCGTTCCGCTTTTTTGCCTTTTGGGATTGTTCGTTTTGCTTACATATATAAAATGGTCGTCAACCGCATTTCCGGCCTTTGCAGGTGCTTCTTATTATTTGAAAGTAATGTTTGCACCCGATATTTTAAATATTATTTTGCTCAACAACATTCCGTATTTTCTGACAGCCTTGTATTCCGCTGCGGTCTTGTTCACATTATACGGTGCTTTGCGTGAGAAGCTTGCCCGAATAAGCGACCTTTTGGTTTATACTGTCGTGTGGGTGGTGTCCTTTGCTTCGGCACTGTTTACAGCGATGCAAAGCGGTTTTTCGTCATTAGTATACCCGGCGTTTGTGGTGACTGTGGACCCATCGCAGTATCGGAGCATGATGCTGCTGTTTTTGTCGATCTTCGAGGGCGTTTTTGTATCGGTCGCCGTGTTTGTAGTCTGGGTGGTTTTTAAATTGATTTTGAAGATGAGATCAGCCAAGCCCATACAAAAGCCTATGAAAAACAACACAACACTTTTTGCGGTGGGTACAGCACTTATGGGTGCTTATGTTGTTTTTCATTTCGTGAACGGTCTATTGAGAACCCTAATGTTGCTTGGCTCGGACGACACAACAGGAGCCGTACAGTCACGTCTGCAGATCATTCTTAACGCCAACTGGTTGAGCATTGCGGCGTTGGTTGCTGCTATTGTAATCCTGGTAAAAACAATGTCGGGTAAGCGATCCCCAAAAGGGCTTTACATCGGTGTGATCGTGCTGTCATTACTCGTTTTGCTCGGCAGTCTGACCGTCAGAAGTGCATTTGGCACGCTTTACATTGCATCATCGGATATTTTGTTAATATTCAAGGTGCTGACTGTGGTGTTCAAATCTATTTCAGGTGCATTTATTGACACTGTAGCAAGTATTTTGCTGATGATCGCATCGGTAAGGGCACTTTCTCAAGAAAACGAAGAGCAATTACCTAAGCACCAAATTACTGCCACCTTGTCAAAAACTCTGGGAGTTGTGGCGGTTGTTACGGTTGCGATGGTTGTTCTGTCGGTGCTGTTCGGTGCAGGTATTACTTTTGCTGACGGCGGAAGTGTTGGCATTGTCGGTGGAGCAGACGGACCTACGGCACAGTTTGTTTTCTTCAAAATGCTGTTCTCCCTGCAAGGTCTGGGCACTCATTTAACTTCCTGCGTGTGCTTAACCGTAGCGTCGATCGTACTAAAAATAGTTTCCAACAAACAAAAAGCAGAGGCGTGACCTCTGCTTTTTTGCTGTAGGGAAGGCATTTATGCCTTCCTCGGAACGGATAGATCCGTTCCCTACAAGCAAATATCAAATTTTAACCGTCTGTCCTGCAGGAATATGAATGATTTCCTTTTTATTCCTCTCAACCCAAACATCAATGGCGGTGGGGTTATAGAAGGTGCGCTCGTCAACCGAGATCTGCAGCTGCTTTTGTGCCGTCATATAGTTGTAGATCTCGATATTGGTTGCATACCATATCTTCTCATTGTTGCTTAAAGCCTTGAGGATAGCCTCAATATGTGCCCAATTCTCCTCGGTTTTCAGCTCGTGGCTGTGACCCCAGATGTAAAACAAAGGAAACGTCCACTCAGAATCGATATCGGCTAAAAACTTTTCGCAAAGCGGCAACGCATCTTTGTGATGGCAGGTAGGATGCCAACGCAAAAAATCCTCGGGCAACAAGAATTTACCCGTTGACAAAGTAGTTCTTGAATAAACGATTCCGCAGGCACGGTGAACGGCTACCGCATCGTCCGAAAATGAGCCCGAAGGGTACGACATACCGATAACGGGGTAGCCTGCTATCTTTTCCAAAACCTTGCGGTTTTCCATTATTTCACCGATAAGTGACGGCATAGGTGTTCTTGCGGGCCAACCGTGACTCACCGTGTGGCAGGAGATCTCGTGATTTTTGTAGCGCTCTTTTATTTCTGCCGGCTTGTCATCACTATAGGTTGAAATTGTTTTGGAGTTAAGGTGGAATGTGCCTTTAACACCGTATTTGTCAAACAATTCAATAAGCCTGACATCATTGGGGTGGCCGTCGTCATAGCTGAAGGTGACTATCCTCTTTTTGCCACCGGGGTAAACGTGAAACTGTATCATAATTCATCACTCTTATCCTTTTCTTTGCGTTCGCTGTGCTTTTTTGAAAAATGATTATAAAGAAAATATCCGCCGATACCGATAAGTCCCGTAATAACGAAGATCAGTACGGATTGCAGATATTTGCCCTCAACGATGGCATCACCTGCTAAAGTGGAGGTGAGTACCGACGGCAATCGGCAGAAGGTGCTGATGGCCATAAAGGTGCCGAATTTTATCTTGGTCACGCCTGCAAAATAGGTGAACAGATCCTTTGGTGTGCCGGGGATGAAATAAAGCAGGATAAACATCCATACCAGCTTCTTTTCGTCCTTCAAAAATTTCAGCCGTTTAAGGTCTTTGGAGTCGATCATAATAGATGTGAACTTGCGTCCCAAAAGCCGAGTTAAGGAGAATATAACCAGCGTGGCAACGGCGGTACCGACCAAGCACAAGACGGTGCCCCATATTCCGCCGAAGGCATAGCCTGCGCCAACCTCGACAAATTCACCCGGGATGAACGCAAACACGACCTGAACGAACTGGATTCCGAGAAAAATAAGCGAGCTTTTAATAGGGTTTGTGCCGAGTAATTCTTGAAATCTCTCGGGCTCTTTTGCAATTTCAACTATCCTTGGACCAAGTAAAAGTGTGCCGACGATCATTAAAGTGGCAAAAATGATGACCGATATACCGAGGTATATATTCCGTCCCGAAAAAAACGATTTTAACTTTCCGCTCATGTGTCACACTCCCTTTACGGCTTTTGACCGATAACTGTTAACATTATACACCCACGCCCGACATTTTACAACAATTATTTAACGTACAATTCACTTGATTACCTTGGGTTTTGTGGTATAATGTTTTTGTGGGGACGGCGTGGTAGCCGCCCAACACATTACGTGTTAAAAATCAAAGATTTTTCCACAAAAACATTGACTCACAAAACGGCCACACTGCGGTGTGGCACGCGGCAGGTACCGCTTAAAAGGTTTACACCTTTTGTTTTGTGGTATAATATTTATAAAATAATGTTTCGGAGGATGTTATGAAGCTTAATTACAAACGCACCGTGCTGATAGGTCTCAGCTTTATGGCCATACTTGCATTCTGGCAGTTTTACGACCAGGTCGTGCCTTACTTACTTGAAAACGTGTTTGGCTTAAAGACCTTTGCCGCCAACGCCATTATGTCGATAGATAACGTTTTGGCTATCTTTATGCTACCGCTTTTCGGTGCAATATCCGACCGAACAAGTACGAGGTTGGGCAAGCGCACACCGTATATCCTTTTCGGCACGATTGCTTCGGTCATCCTGCTTGTGACACTCGGTATTTTTAACGAGCAACGAAGCTTCTGGGGCTTTATGTTCACGTTGATGGCGGTGCTCGTTGTAATGGCTGTCTACCGCACACCTGCCGTTGCCTATATGCCCGATGTCACTCCCAAGCCGTTGCGCAGTAAGGCCAATGCCATCATAAACCTTGTCGGCTACATTGGCGGCATTTTTGCCACCGTTGTGATGATGTTTATGTTGAAATCCGAAAAAGTGGCCGACGGAAGCTCGGTCTATTCCGACGATCAGTCGTTTTTGCCCGTATTCCTTGTCATTGCAGGCTTTATGCTGGTAGCCGTGCTGGTGCAGACCTTCGCCCTTCGTGAAAACAAGCTGCCTCACGTCGAGGATGACCCCGAACAGGTGACGGCAGGCGGAAAAATGCCCAAAGACGTCAAGGTCAGCCTTGTGCTCATCCTTTTGTCGGTCTTCCTTTGGTTTATGGCATATAACGCCGTCACCACCGCATTCTCACGTTACTGCGTTGAGATCTGGGGTGCCGACCTCGGCACGTCGTCAAGCTATCTGTTGGTAGCCACCGTTGCGGCCATTGCGGCCTTTGTGCCGTTGGGCTTTCTGTCGTCCAAGATCGGCCGTAAAAAGGCAGTTTTGCTTGGTATAACCCTCATGACCGCCTGCTATCTTATCGCAATATTCATCAAGCAGCAGACACCCTTGATGTACGCTATTTTCGGCCTTGTGGGTGTGGGTTGGGCTTCTATCAATGTCAACTCGTTCCCTATGGTTGTTGAAATGAGCAGCGGCTCGGATGTCGGAAAGTACACCGGTTTTTACTACACCTTCTCAATGGCGGCGCAGATCACCACACCGCTTTTGTCGGGATTCCTTATAGATAACCTCGGCTGGGGCTATTCGGTTCTGTTCCCGTATGCCGTTTTATTCTCGGCGCTGTCGTTTGTAACCATGCTGTTTGTCCGTCACGGCGATTCCAAGCCGCAGCAAAAATCTTCGGTATTGGAAAACTTTGACGTGGAGGACTAAAATGCTTGCTTTGTATATAATACTTGGTGTTTTGGCATTTTTGGTTGCGTTGTTTTTGTTCTTGGTGTTTCCAAGCACACGCCGCCATAAGGACAGAGAAGTGTTGAGCGGCAGATTTATTGCCCACCGAGGCTTTCACGGAATAATGGAAAACACGCCCGAAAACTCACTCAACGCATTTAAAAGAGCGGTCGAGTTAGGTTTTGCGATCGAGATCGACATTCACCTCACCCGTGACGGCGAGGTGGTGGTCTTCCACGATGACACCTTGACCCGTGTCTGCGGTGTTGAGGCAAGGGTAGAGGATAAGACGCTTTCAGAGCTTAAAGAGCTGCGGCTTTTAAATACCGATTGCAGGATACCGACCTTAAAGGAATGTCTTGACACGGTCGACGGCAAAGTTCCGCTGCTTATCGAGTTTAAATGTGTCGGCCTCAAGTGTGATGACCTTTGCCGTGCGGCCGATGAGATACTTTCAAAATACAGCGGCAAATACCTCATCCAATCCTTTTATCCCACGGTGCTTCGGTGGTACAAAAAGCACCGTAACGACATTTGCAGGGGTCAGCTTGCGAGCAAATTCCCCAAAGAGGAGCTGCACAAGCGCATTTTGGGATGCCTTTTGTTCAATTTTCTTGCCCGACCGGATTTTGTGTCTTACGAGCATAAATACAGTGATTATTTTTTCTTCAGGTTGGTCAAAAAGCTGGGTGCTTTCCCCGTAGGGTGGACATTTAAAAGCCAAGCCGAGCTTACGACCAACGAAAAAGAATTTAAAACCTACATTTTTGAGGGGTTTATACCCGATAAAGATTAAAACAAAACCGCAGAAGCACAACAAATGTTGTCTAAGGGAGTTGCGATTAGGGATAATTCGCCCAAAACAGTGCCTTTTTGCGGTCTAATGCGTCAAAAGCCCACGGTACACGTCAGTGTTACCGTAGGCTTTTTCCTTTTATACCTACAAAAATTCATCTGTTTTGGGTGCAAGGCAGTTTTGTAGGATGAAATTTGAAGTAGCTGCGAAGTTGAAAAATGCAGGAATACTGCCGTATTTCAAGGCTTTTCAACAAGCGGCATATCAAATTTCACCGAAAAACCGATTTCTCCCTAATCGCAACTCCCTTACTGCGGTTTATCGTTTGTATTTTGTGGAGTTGAAGCCTTATTTTTTAAACAGCCTCTTGATTGCTTTGATGATCTTTCTGAGCTGTTCGGTCTTGTTGAAGAATATCATTCCGAAGAAGATGAGCGCTATAAGAAGCGCAAGCCCGATGATGACGGCCAGAATAATGATGATGACCTTCAAAACGGTCATTGCGGCCGAGGATTCCTCCTTGGGGGCTTCGTCTTTTTCGGTGACCAGCATAAACTGCGAGCACTCATCGGTTTCGACCGAAACGGTACCGCCGGTTACCACCGTTTTGTAGCAGGCAATGGAGCCGTTGGCCATCTGCTGATAAACGGCAAACTCCTTGCCCTCGTATTTTCCGTCTACGGGGATAGCTACGGTAAGATCACCGTCAAAGCCGTTGTTGGTGAAAACTATGTCATAGCTCGAAACTATCTTGCCCCAGCTTGTGCCGTTGGCCAAAGCGGTGTAGACCTCACTCTGAGGGTCAAGCGCCGTTACCTTAACGGTAGCGGTGCTGTCAAAATGTCCCGAGATCTTTATCGAGGTTGCAGGGTCCTTGACCTCTGCATACGAGAAGTTGGAAATGGTAAGTGTGCCGTCTTGGAAGGTTACCGTGTAATTGTCACCAAACGACAGAGTTCCGCGGGTGACAGCATAGGTGCCGACCCCGTTGCCCGACTCACGTGCGAGCGAACCGATGACCTTGTTGCCGTCGATAAGCTCCTCGGACAGAGTGTAGGTCAGCTTGGGCTCATCCTGTCCCAAGGTCATAACAAGCTTGTCGGCCGTAACGGTCAAGGGGCGGGGAGTGACATTGCCCTTGACCTCAAATTTATCGGTCACAAGGGTGTATTTGTCGGCATCCTTACCGCCGAGCTTCAGTCCGCTTACGGTTATCTTGGAGGCTTTTTTCACATCGGCAGAGTTGTACTCGGCCTTCTCAAAGGTGAGCGTTACCTCGTGACCCTCGGCAACACCCAAAAGCTTGTAATTCTTGTCGGTAACGGCGGCGGTCAGCTTGCCGTCGTATACCTTTGTAAGAGCCTCACAGCCCTCGGTCGTGACCTTTATTTCGACGGCCTTGGTGCAATCGACCTTTACGGTCTGGCCAAAGGCAAAAGCATCAAAGCTTTCGTCGTCATAAAGCTCACCGTTTTTGAATATCTCGGTCTTAACGCTGCCGCCGTGGAAAAAGTATACGTGTACCTCCAATGTCGGGATAACTGCACCCTTTATGTTACAGCTTTTCAGCTTGATGTTATAAAACACTCCGCCCTGCTTTATCTTTTCGGGGAAGGGGTAGGCCGCTTTTCCGTCGGCAGAATCCTTGGTTTTAACAACAAAATCGGCAATGGCTGTTTCGGTTCCCGGGACGGCAATGTCGTCAATGTCGCTCATTATAAGCTCGGCCTCAGAAACGCCGAAAACAAACTCTGCATCGGCAGGAACCTTGCCTTCAACAAGGCATTCCAGCGTCAGCGAATACTCCTCGGGGAGGTCGCTTTCGTTGTTAAGCTCAAAAAATGTGATGGGATGGTTGCTCTCAAGTTCGGTCTCGGTGGCCATGGCACACATCGGTACGGTCGCCAGAAGCAACGCAAGGATAAGCGAAATTATGTATCGGGTCTTGCTCATTGGTGTCAACTCCTTAAATAAACTTATAAAAATGAACTGATATTTTTTTCGGTCTGTACATTTTATAACAATTTTTCAAAAACTGCAAGAGAAATGACAACATTGTAATTTTACCGACCTTTAATATGCCTTTTTCGGTTGAAAAAGTTACGATTTTGTGATAATATTTCAAATAAAAGGAAAGGATGCGATGATTTTGTCGGCAAGCAGCTGTGATATGTGCGTATACTATGTTTACGATGAGGATTGTGACGGCTACGTCTGCCTTGCGGATATGGACGAGGACGATTATATGAGGTTCATTTCGGCCAAGGACAAGGGATGTCCGTTTTTCAGACTTGACGATGAATACAAGATAGTCCGCAAGCAGAACTAGAGAGGTGATAAGATGAAGGTACTGATGATAAACGGAAGCCCCCGTAAGGACGGCAACACCGCCCTTGCATTTGATGAAATGAAAAAGATATTTCTGGATGAGGGAATAGAGGTCGAGTGTGTTCAGGTGGGGCACATGGCCATACGGGGCTGTGTGGCGTGTTATTCCTGCACAAAAAACGGCAAATGTGCGTTTGACGATATCGTAAACGAGCTTGCACCGAAGCTTTTGGAGTGTGACGGCTTAGTGCTTGGAAGTCCTGTTTACTATGCCTCGGCCAATGCGACCCTGATCGCTTTGCTCGACCGTCTGTTTTACAGTACACCGTTTCCGAAGACCATGAAGGTCGGTGCAAGCGTTGCTGTAGCACGGCGCGGAGGATGCTCGGCTACCTTTGACGAGCTGAACAAGTACTTCACGATATGCGGAATGCCCGTGGCCTCCAGCCAGTATTGGAACAGCGTTCACGGACGTGATAAAGGGGACGCAAAGGACGACCTTGAGGGTCTGCAGACCATGCGTACGCTGGCACACAATATGGTGTTTTTAATGAAGAGCATCGCACTCGGCAAGGAAAAATTCGGCCTGCCCGAAAAAGAACCGACCGTCCGCACCAATTTTGTAAAATAAGATAGCCCAAGCCTGCAGGAGAGAGGATTTTCTGCAGGCTTTAATTTGTAATAAAACTCAACAATTGTTGACATATTGTGATATAGGATTTATAATATTACTATGTATTTACGGAATGATACCGTCATTTAAAGGGGGAATTGTTTTGGCAATATATGCGAACAGCCTTGCGCTGAGCAAGTATATGTCTTACATAGAGAATATTGATATCAAAACCAAGTTCAAGCCGACCCTGGAAGGCTTTATGGTTGCCGCTATCGACGATGCCTTGGGCAACATTTACCTCAAAAGTGAATCGACCGAAAAGGTCAAAGCGCTTTTGACCGCTTTCGGTGTTGACCTCAAGGTTGCACGTGAAAAGCTTGTACAGCATATGTCGACCTATGATTATGTACTTGAGGATACCGAAAAGATCAAGGAGCTCAAGCGCAAGATCAGGGATGATGAAAAGTACTTGAGCGCTGAGGAATTTTTGCCCGAAATGCTGGTCGAGCGCATTTTCAGTGAGCCTACCGATGCCATAAAAAATGCTTTTTCATCGCCCAAGACCGAAGCCGATTCCAAAAAGGATGAAATTGAGGCGGCTTTGGATGACCTTTTAAAGAAAAAGCCCACCGCCGATCCCGATACACCCTCAGAGGGTGACGGTAAGCCAAAGGTGGCCGCCGCACCTATTGAGGTGCTGCCCGATGAGGTCGAGCCTATGGAGCCCAAGCAGTTTTTGAACGACCTTACCGTTAAGGTCAAAAATATGCGAAAAGAGCTGTCCGACCGTGTTTTCGGTCAGGATAATGCCATCAATATTTTTGCAACGGGTTATTTTCAGGCCGAGCTTTTGTCTTTGACCGACAAAGCACGTCAAAAGCCCAAGGCAACCTTTTTGTTTGCAGGCCCTCCCGGTACCGGTAAGACCTACCTTGCCGAAAATATTGCCGAGCTTTTAGGTCTGCCTTTCTGCCGCTTTGATATGAGCGAATATGCCGACAAGGAGGCTTGTATCGAGTTTGCAGGCTCGGATAAGGTCTACAAAAACGGTAAAGCAGGTAACGTTACCTCCTTTGTTGAACAAAATCCCCGATGCGTTGTGCTGTTTGATGAAATAGAAAAGGCGCATATAACGGTCATACATCTGTTCCTGCAGTTGTTGGATGCAGGCCGTTTGCGTGATAACTACACCGATAACGAGATATCCTTCAAGGATGTCGTGGTGATATTCACAACCAATGCAGGCAAGCAGTTTTACGATAACGATGTCCGTACCGATTACAGCGGCGTTTCCCGTAAAGTTATCTTAAAGGCACTTGAAAAGGATGTCAATCCGGGAACGGGCACTCCGCTTTTCCCTGCGGCGATCTGCTCACGCTTTGCCACCGGTAATGTGGTCATGTTCAACCACATTTCGGCGCACAACCTGCGTAATATTGCCAAGCGTGAGGTCTTGCGCCACGCTGATAATTTTGAAAAAGAAATAGGTATAAAGGTCAATATAGATGAGCGTGTTTTCAGCGCACTTCTGTTTGCCGAGGGCGGTGCCGCCGATGCCAGAACTGTGCGTGCCCGTGCCGAGAGCTTCTTTGATGATGAGATGTTCGAGCTGTTCCGCCTGGTTTCTTCGGAAAGCGTGACCAGCGGTATTGCCGAGCTTCAGACCGTAAATATCGGCATAGACCTGCCTCAGAACGCTCCCGAGGTCATGGCGCTGTTCCAAACCGCCGAAAAGCCTAATGTTATGGTGTTCTGCTCCGATGAGACCCTGCAGACCTGCAGCAGTAAAACTGCGGAATGCAACTTCATTTCGGTAAAAAGTATTCCCGAGGCCGAGGCGGCGCTCGACAAAAACGAGATAAAGGTCGTTCTTATAGACCTCGATTTCGGTGAAAAACGGTCGTCCGAGGATTACCTTAACATTGAGGATATCGACTCCGAGGCGAGGGATATTTTCAAGCATATCCGTGAGTACCATGCCGATCTTCCGGTTTATCTTCTTGAAACCGAGTCGCACAAGTACTGCCACGAGGAAAAGGTCTCCTTTATCCGCCAGGGTGTGAGGGATGTCATTGCACTGAACGGCACCGAAGAGGATTTCGGAAAAGAGATATCCGAGATCTGCGGCAAGATCCACCAGCAGCAGAATATGCTGTCGCTGGCCAAATCCAACCGTCTGGTGACCTTCGGTACGGCACAGCGTCTGTGTGACGGCGGGGCTACTGCCGAAATAAGGCTGTTTGACTTAAGGCTCAATGTTGCGCTTGACCCCGACGATTCCAAAAACGTGCTCAGCAACGTTTCCAAGCCCAAGGTCAAGTTCTCCGATGTCATCGGTGCCGAGGATGCCAAAAAAGAGCTGGAATACTTTGTTCAGTACCTCAAAAATCCTAAAAAATATGCCGCTACGGGCGTAAGACCGCCCAAGGGTATTTTGCTTTACGGTCCTCCGGGAACGGGTAAGACCATGCTTGCCAAGGCGCTGGCAGGTGAGACCGATGTTACCTTCATCACGTCCGAGGGCAACCGCTTTTTGAAGCGCTATGTGGGTGACGGACCTCAGTCGGTGCACGATCTTTTTGCCACCGCAAGAAAGTATGCACCCTCAATACTGTTTATCGATGAGATAGATGCCATTGCCAAGGAACGCAACGGCTCGGATCACAGCGCCCCGCGTGAAGAGGTGCTGACCGCCTTTTTGACCGAGATGGACGGCTTCAAAAACGATGTGTTAAAGCCCGTTTTTGTGTTGGCCGCCACTAATTTCGAGGTTGAAGAGGGTACCGCCAAGAGCCTTGACTCTGCTTTAATGCGCCGTTTTGACCGCCGCATCTTTATCGACCTTCCCGACAGAGACGACCGTGTGAAGTATATAAAATCGCAAATAGCCCGCAAGGAAATTTTTGCCGTGAGCGACAGTATGATAGAAAATATCGCCATCCGCTCGACCGGAATGAGCCTTGCTTCGCTTGAATCGGTCATCGAGCTTGCGCTTCGCTCGGCCATACGTGAGGGCAAGACGCAGGTCTCGGATGTTGACTTTGAGGAAGCCTTCGAGCTGTTCAACAGCGGCGATAAAAAGGAGTGGGATGCCTCACTTTTGGAGCGTACCGCACGCCACGAGGCAGGTCACGCATTCCTTTGCTGGCAGGCAGGCGAAAAGCCGTCTTATGTAACGGTAGTGGCAAGGTCAAACCACGGCGGTTATATGCAGCACGGCGACCGTGAGGGTATGAACGTCCGCACCAAGGACGGTCTGCTTTCCAGAATACGCACAGCGCTTGGCGGACGTGCCGCAGAGCTGGTGTATTACGGTGAAAGAGAAGGTCTTGCAACGGGTGCTTCGGGCGATCTTCGAACCGCTACCGCAGTTGCGCGCAGCATAGTTTGCACCTACGGTATGGACGAGGAATTCGGCCTTGCCGTGGTCGACCGTGAGGCCACGTCCGACGGTGAGCTGTCCTTGGCCGTGAGAGCCGCTGTCAACCGAATTCTGGACAGCGAAATGAAAAAGGCCGTGGAGCTTATCTCGGCCAACCGTGATAAGATCGACCGCCTTGTTGAGGCACTTATTTTGAAAAACCGTCTTACGGGTGATGAGATCGATGAGATCTTTAAACTATAAATCTTTTGAGGAGAGATATTTATGAAAAAATGTAATAATTGCGGAACACAGGTGCAGGATAACGATCTGTACTGTCCCAACTGCGGTTCGCCCGATTTTTCGGCGTTGCCTACGATGAACGGTCAGCCGGTCGATGTTAACGGCCAGCCTATCCCTATGGCACCCGAGTATCAGCCCGAGCCCGATAACGGCATTGTCGATAACGGCAACGTTGGTATGGGAATCGTCGGTGCAGCACTGCTTTCTCTGGCAGGCGTTGTGCTGTATTTCATCATTTACCAGATCGGATATGTTGCCGGTATCTGCGGCTTTGTTATGTTCACTTTGGCAACGCTCGGTTATAATAAATTCGCCAAGCCGCAGACAAAGAATCCTATGCTCGGTATAATTATTGCAGCGGTCGTAACGATCGTAATGCTGTTTGTTGCCGAGTACATCTCGATGGCCTACGCACTTTATGACGGCTTCCGGGAGCTGGGCTATACCCAGGTCGGCTTCTTTGATGTTTTAAAGAATATGCCCGATTTCCTTTCGGATTCCGAAGTGATGAGCGGTCTTGTAGAGGATCTGATCTTTGCGTATGTATTTGCTGTTGCCAACATCGCAATAAGCATCTTCAGCGCCAGAAAGAAGGCAAAATAGATCAAAATATCTTAAAGTTAAAATATCCCAAAGCGGCATATCACCGCTTTGGGATATTTTTATATTTTCATTTTCATCAAGCCGTGACGGTTGCAGTAAAGATACAAAAGCCCCGACCCTCTGAAGCGAAGCCGTGTTTCTGCGTTGCCCTCGGGATACAGCTTGACATACTGTACCGAATCGGAGTTTACATACGCCAAAAATGAAATAAAATGAGTTTTGGTCATGTCGTGCGCCACCGTTATAAAATGCTCGTCCTCAACTTTTTCTATCTTGGGCAGGTGACCGTCATCGAATTCCTCAGCATCCAAAACCGGCAGAGTAATGCCGCAACAGCTCACGAGCGTTTCGCCCAAGGTGTGGATAACATTTCCGCAAACGGGACAAGCATAAAATTTTGAACGCAGTATATTGGCCGATGTGTTGCGGTTTTTTATGGGCTCGCCCGACATCAGCTCGATGACCGAAACACCGAGTGCGGCGCTCAAAGGCTCGATCAATGAAATATCGGGCAGACCCTTGGCGGTCTCCCATTTTGATACGGCCTTACTGCTCACGCCGAGCATATCGGCCAACATCCCCTGTGTCATACCTTTTTTCTCTCTTAAATCCTTTATTGCAGTACCTGTTACATAAGCATTCATATTCATTCTCCTTAAAGCTTGTGACAAAAGTATACCGCATCTAAGGTGCATTTTCAACCTACGCTGCGTTGAACATGGCAAAACAGTGCGATTTGCCGTCAACCGCTTTTCTTTTTGTCGGTGATGTGATATAATCTTAAATATAAAAACAAATTTGGGAGCAGGCAAAATGTTCAGAGAACTTTTAAGAAAAGATAAGCAGTTGACCGAGGAAGAATGTATTGAGATACTCAAAACCGAAACAAGGGGTGTTTTGTCGGTCAATGGGGATGACGGCTATCCTTACGGAATGCCGATGAACCATTTTTACGATGAAGCCGACGGTTGTATCTATTTCCATTGCGGCAAAACGGGGCATAGGGTAGATGCGCTGAAAAATGACCCCAGAGCATCGTTTTGTGTATATGACCACGGTCACAAAAATGAAGGTGAATGGGCATTTAGGGTCAAAAGCGTGATAATTTTCGGCAAAATTGAAATGATCGACGACCCCATAACCGTTGCCGATATCACAGCTAAGCTCAGCCGCAAGTTTACCGCCGATGAGGAATATATCCAAAAAGAGATAAAAAGCGCCCTTCACAAAACCCTTCTGTTGCGCCTGACACCTATCCACATCTGCGGCAAAAAAGTCACCGAAGCGTAAAAGTCGGGGAGGAAAAACAATGGAAATATTATCTGCCACCGTATCCGATATTACCGAAGCGGAAAAGCTCAACAGCGGTATAAGACATAAACAGCTTGAAGAATACCTCC
Source organism: Clostridia bacterium (assembly GCA_017416345.1). Classification (GTDB taxonomy): domain Bacteria; phylum Bacillota; class Clostridia; order Oscillospirales; family Acutalibacteraceae; genus UMGS172. The sequence continues at coordinate 104,469 of JAFQCR010000001.1, forward strand.
GCCACGGACGAGCCTATGTTTTAAAGGACAGAGGACAAACCGTAGGTCTGCTTTGCTATGGCTTTTTCAAGATGAGCATTCCTTATCTTGAGCACTTGTTTATTGATGAGAGCTTTCGCAAACAAGGTCTCGGTCTGAAGCTGATAACCAAATGGGAGCAGGAAATGTACACCTTGGGGCATAAATATTTGATGGCAGGTACCCAAACCGACAGCACAGCGTGGAGATTTCTTGAAAAGTGCGGTTATCAGAAGGCAGGCAGCTTCCTTTTGCCCGACCGCTACTATTATGACTTGGTATATGTCAAAACAGTTCAGCCGCAAGTGACTAAAGAAGAGCCTAAAGATGTAATAACGGATGATAAACACAGAGTGCTGAAGGAATACTTTGGCTATTCTAACTTCAGAAACGGCCAAGCCGAGCTGGTAGATGCTCAGCTGAACGGCCGTGACGTATTCGGAATAATGCCAACGGGCGGCGGAAAAAGCCTTTGTTATCAGATCCCTGCGTTGCTTTCATCAGGCGTTACGTTGGTCGTGTCACCGCTTATCTCGTTGATGAAGGACCAGGTCGCCGCATTAAAAACCGCAGGTGTTGCGGCGGCGTATATCAATTCGTCGCTTTCTGTAGAGCAGATCGGGTCTGTTTTGCAAAAAATGCTTGCCGGAAAGTATAAGATCATATACATAGCACCCGAAAGGCTGATGACAAAAAGCTTTCTTGAGGTCGTACGTAAAATTAAGATATCAATAGTTGCTGTGGATGAGGCGCATTGTATTTCCCAATGGGGTCAGGATTTCAGACCGAGCTATTTGAAGATAGTCGACTTCCTTAACGTGTTACCCAAAAGGCCCGTTGTTGCCGCCTTCACCGCAACCGCAACCGGGCAGGTACGTGATGATGTGATACGGATATTGGATCTTCACGAGCCGTTCTGCGTGGTCACGGGCTTCGACCGTCCGAATCTGCGTTTTGAGGTTATGGCTCCGAAAAATAAGCCCGCAACCTTGTATCAACTTATCACCGCCCGCTCCGACAAAGGCGGTATAGTCTACTGTTCGACCCGAAAAGAGGTCGAAAGAGTGTGTGATACTCTTTGTGAAAACGGATTTTCGGCAACGAGATACCACGCAGGACTGACTGAGGAGGAGCGTGCACAGAATCAGGATGATTTTATATACGACCGTAAAAGTGTAATGGTCGCCACCAACGCTTTTGGAATGGGTATAGATAAATCGAATGTTTCGTATGTAATACACTATAATATGCCCAAAAGTATGGAGGCATATTACCAAGAGGCAGGCCGTGCAGGCCGTGACGGTGAGCCTGCGGAATGTATTTTGCTGTACTCTGCCGGGGATATACAAACAGCCAAGTTTTTGATAATGCAAACCTCGGAAAACGATGAGCTGACCGAAGAGCAACGGCAGGAGGTCATAAGTAAGGACCTCGAGCGGTTGGATAAAATGATAGGGTACTGCAGAACAGTTAACTGTTTACGAGGTTATATCCTTGATTATTTCGGTCAAAAGCAAAAAGGCTCCTGCGGCAATTGCGGAAACTGCTCGGTCACAACAAAACGTGTGGATATCACGACCGAAGCGCAGATGATACTTTCGTGTGTGCGCCGTATTCACGACCGTCTTGGGTATTATGTTGGCGAGACGGTGGTCGTACAAGTGCTTCGCGGCAGCACCGAAAAGCGCATATTACAATACGAACTTGAAAAGCTGTCAACATATGGGCTTATGAAGAATATCCCTCGGGACGATGTAAAAGAGATGGTTTTGAGCCTTAAACTGCAAGGGTATCTGATAGTTGACTCCAAGTACGGCGGGCTTAAAACGACCTCAAAAGCCGATGAGGTGCTGTTTTGTGGCGAAAGCGTAAGAATGGCCTCCAAGAAATATGGCATCACACATGCTGCAAAGCCAAAAAAGAATACCAAACAGACCGCCGTATCTGATGCAAGTCTGTTTGAGGTGCTGAAAGAGCTTCGTGGGGCGATCGCTTCTAAACACAGTCTGCCGGCCTATGTTGTGTTTTCCAACGCTACGTTACAGGATATGGCCGCACGCAAGCCAACAACGGTTACCGAGTTTTTAGAGGTCTCGGGAGTGGGTGAGCACAAGGCTCAAAAATACGGTAAGCTGTTTACCGACGAGATCAAAAAGTACTTAAAGCATTAATGGATAAAGGAGTTTGAAATGTACCGACCTTATATTATTTGTCATATGGTGACGTCGGTCGACGGCAAGGTTACGGGCGATTTTTTGAGTCGACCCGAAAGCGCCAAGGCCTGCGAGATATACTATAAAAAGTACCGTGAGAACAAGTACAACGGGTTTATCTGCGGACGTGTGACCATGGAAGGCAGCTTTACGGGCGGCTGGTACCCCGATCTTTCAAAATATGAGCCCATAAGACCCGATCCCGTCAGAATGGATATGCTGCTTGATGAGGAATATATGACGGGCTTTTATGCCGTGGCGTTTGACACTCACGGCAAGCTCGGATGGAAGTCCAACCGAATAATCGACCCCGACGGCGACCCTGCCTACGACGGGGCGCAGATCATCGAGGTGCTGTCCGAGCAGGTCGACGAGCGCTACCTCGGCTACCTTGAGGCGATGGAGATACCCTATATTTTTGCAGGCGAAAACGAGATCGACGTCGAGTTTGCGCTGTTTAAATTAAGGGAGCTTATCGGCGCCGAGGTGCTGTATCTGCAGGGCGGAAGCATCATCAACGGTGCATTCCAACGAGCCGACGCCATTGACGAGTTAAGCCTCGTCGTAGCACCTACCGTGGCCGATAAGGATGATAAGCCCTTGTTTTGGAACGGTACGCTGTCGCAATATGAGCTGACCGAGACCGAGACCCAAGACGGCGTCGTACTGCTGTCCTACGAGCGGAAGAGGGAAGAATAATATGTCCACGAGCAAAGATTATCTGAATTATATCCTTGACCAGCTGTCCGAGGTCGATGGGGTGACATTTCGACCGATGATGGGGGAGTATATCATCTATATCGACGGGAAGATCGCCGCCTACGTGTGCGATGACCGCCTGCTGGTAAAGCCGTTGCCTGCCGCCGAAAGGCTGATGCCCGATGCCAAGCGTGAGCCACCGTACGAAGGTGCCAAGGATATGCTCCTCGTCGAAAACATCGATGACCGAGCCTTCCTAAAAACCCTTTTCACCGCAATTTACCCCGACCTGCCGATGCCTAAACATAAGAAGAAATAACGAACCCCACCGAACCAATGGTTCGGTGGGGTTCAATTTAGTCAAAATATCCTTTGTACTCGATCTTGTGGTGGCTGTGGGGGAAGAGGTGAGCGTGAAGGTCGATGAAATAGTCGTCGGTCATGCTGGCGATGTAATCAACAACGATTTGGTTCGGCTCGGTTTCGGTGTAGGGCTGCTCACGGTTGTAGTGCGACTTGCCCACAAAATCTATGTGGTGCTTGAAGATCGGTGAGCTCAAATTGCCGTTTTTGAGGTCGTTCAGCAGCTTTTCATAAAGCTCAAACAGCATCGGCCGCACGGTGTTTTTCAAAACCTCCTCAACAGCTTCCTGTCGGTAGATCAGCTCATAATTGTCGGCCTTGGCCTTTTTCAGCGCCTCAAAATGCTCGGTATCCAGCTTGATATACGGCTTGCCGTAGCTGTTTTCAACGATGTTCACGATGAGGTTGTTTATCATCTCGGCATTGTAGCTGCCAATAGTGCCGCTCTCAAAATCACGGTTGTCGATCAGGTGCGCCTTTTCGGCATCCTGACGGTCCTTGCCAAGGTATGCGATGATGTCGGAAATCCGCATTACACAACCCTCAAGCGTTGCGGGGATCAGCTTTTTGACTGCCTTTCTGTCAAGGTAACATCCCTCGATCTGTCGGTCAAATTCGTCAAAACCGTCAAGCGCTTTCGGGTGATACTCGCAAAGCTCCATCTCGCCGTCGTGCGATGCGATACCGTTCAGCGTCTGTAAAGAAATATTGTAGGGGAAAATGCCATCAAGCACCCTTACCGAGTGGATGTTGTGACTGAAATGCCGACCCGTGTTGGCAAAATACAGCTCGTCAAGATAGCTTTCGCCTGCGTGGCCAAACGGTGTGTGACCGATGTCGTGACCTAAAGCGATGGCCTCGATCAGTTCAAGATTCAGCCCCAGCGCCTTGCCGATGGTTCGGGCAATGCGTGACACCAGCTGTACGTGCAGACCCCGACGTGTGATGTCGTCGTTTTTATAAAACGAAAACACCTGTGTCTTGTCGGCATAGCGGTTGTAATAGGGACAATGGAGCATCTTGTCAATGTCACGGATAAACGCCGTGCGCAAAACATTGGCCTTGTCACGGTTCATATCACGGCGCAGCACATCATCCTCGCAAAACGCAACCTTTGGCACACAGCCGTGCTCACGGTCATAGCGTATCTGCTCGGCAACCTCGGCCGAAAGCTTTTCATATTTCAGCATCATATCACCTCTTGAAAGATTATACCACCCGGCGGCCAAAAATGCAATTCGATAATTGCCATAAACCGTTGATTTAACCTATCAAAATTCCTGATACATCCCAAAGAATTGTACTGCTTCAAAAGTCAAGGCCTTTCGCAAAACAAATTTTGCCCCGCAGTAGATAAAGAAAACTGGCTTGAAAAAAGAGGGGTTTTGTTGTAATATATTCTCGAGAATCTATCAAACGGAGGATGTGTCTGTATGCAAATCAATTTAGAGCGTTTCCGCAAATATTTAGATGGCTTTAAAATGTATGTGGAAATGATGTCTGAAACAGCTTTACTTGATCTACAAGCAAATAAGTTTTTCATGAGCCAAGAAGGATATAAACATAGTATTTATAATAAAGCGCAAAGCATCCTTGATTATAAGAATTGGAGCACTGCCGATATTGGCACGGGAAGCATTTCAAGAAAAGTGAATTTAGCTATTAATGCATCCGAAAATCTGGTATTCAAACAACAACGCATTCACTTTAAAAACAAAATTAATGATAACCCTAAATTAGCAGAACAAGTATTATATAACATTTACTGTTCAAACAAAGATTCCGAATCGTTTGATGAAGCAGTGAATTTTTTTGGCGGGAAGTACGATTTGATTGCTTATCTCTTTTTTATTAAAGATGATCAAAAATACTTGCCGATAAGTTCATCGAATTTTGACAAGCGTTTTGCGTTGTTAAATATTCCTCTCAAAACATCGAGAAACTGTTCAAGTTCCAATTACTTTGCGTTCATTAACTGTATTGAACAACTAAGAAAGCTTATGGAAGCGCACTACGGTTTTAATATATCTCTTCTTGATTCTCATTCTGTGATTTGGCAATTGACTTTAGCTGATGAGTTCGTGTCACAAATGGAAGAGAAAAATGCAGATGCACTTCTCTCAAATGAAGTTAACGATTTGATCCATCAAAAAGGGTTTCAAGCAAGCGGTTATTCTGGCAAACCTAAAAAACAAGCTACGCCTATTCACACAAATGGGCATAAAGTATATCCGAGAAATCGCTTCGCTGCTTTGAATGCACTATTTATTGCAAATAACACATGTGAGATTGAATCTTCGCATAAAAGTTTTATTAGAAAAAATTCGGATGTGAAATATATGGAACCGCATCATTTGGTCCCTATGGCACATTCGGATAAATTTTCGGTTTCTTTGGATGTTGAGGAAAATATTATATGTCTTTGCAGTAATTGTCACAACGAAATTCATTACGGAAAAAATGCAAAAGAACTTATTGCTCAACTTTATGAAAAGAGGAAAGATATGCTTAAAAGAGTAGGCATAAATATCTCTCTTGAAGAGTTGCTGTTAATGTATTGATTTTAAACAAGCCGATGAGGAATCAATCGAAACCTCATCGGCTTTTACGTTTATCTTACCACAGATGAATGACTATAGATGTAGAATTCCTCTTGGCTGGGCATCCACTTCTTTTCCTTTGGCGGAAAAGTCGCGTCGAATGCCTCGACCGCGGCAACGTCCTCACAGCAATCGGCGGCAGTAGAGGGGATATACATCCACTTTTTGCCGTCAAGCACGTTCGGAACAAGCTCGCAAACGAGAAGCGCGGTCGGGAAGTTTCCATCCACGACAAAGCTAACGTTCTTCTTTTTACAGCTCACGAACCCACGGCTGACGTAGTTACCGGGATTGCCGAAGTTGATGTTCACGTCGTAGCCCATCTTCCGAGCCACCTCAAAGGAATGCTCGATGAGCAGCTTACCCAGCTTCTGCCTTTGATATTTCGGGGATACGCAAAGCGGACCGAAGGAAAGTATCTCCTTGCGGTTTCCGTCCTCATCCTCAATCCAAGCCTTTGTGTACATGATGTTACCGATTATCTCGCCGTCCTTTTCAAGCACAAAGGCAAGCTCGGGTATGAAATCGGGATGGTTTCTCATCATGTGCACGTAGTAATGCTCGTCCGCACCGGGCTTGTAGACGTTCCAAAACGCCTCGCGGGTCAGTTCTTCTACGGCTCTGTAGTCTTTTTCTGTCTCTAAACGTATCGTCAAGTTTTCCATTTTTAAATCCTTTCATAGTTGTGACGCTCAAAATACGAGAGGATTGCGAGATGTATTTGCAAACCTCTCGTTTACAATACAATCTCCAAGGTGTTGTTTCTTTTCAAACAGCATTCTCCAAAAATTAAATTCGGCTTTCACCGTATGGTAATTGTACCACAAAACCAATGATATTGCAACCTGCGTACATCAATCAAAGAAAAACCAAAGTACCGATTATAGCGCCTTCAAATTCTGTGCCAAAACAGCAAAGCCGATTGAATTATTCATAGAAATATGGTAAAATAAAAACGTAGCTTAATAAGATTCGGCGAGGTGAGAATATGGCAATGTGGAATCCGTGGAGAGGTTGCAAAAAGTGCAGCGACGGCTGTCTCTATTGCTATATCCACAAGGGCGACGCAAAGCGCGGAGTTGATACGAGCATCGTTGAAAAGACAAAGGACTTTTCAAAGCCGGTCGAGCGACTAAAGAACGGCAACTACAAAATGAAATCCGGCATTGTCTACACCTGCTTTTCCACCGACTTTCTGATCGAGGAAGCGGATGCTTGGCGTCCCGACTGTTGGCAGATGATA
>JAFQCR010000017.1 GCA_017416345.1 Clostridia bacterium
ATCAGCAGTATCGGCAGACCGATCAACACAGGGAAGGTCATCCGAACGCTGGTGGTCAGCATAAAGATGAGAATGATAACAATATTGATTATATCGATGACGGCATTGACAAGTCCACCCGACAAAAGGTCGGAAACGGCGGCAACATAGCTTGTGACCCTGACCAGTATCTTACCCTGCGGACGGGAATCGTAATAGGCAAACGGTAATTTTTGCAGGTGGTGGAAAAGGTCACGGCGAATATCAACAACGATAGCCTGACCGACCTTGGCAACTATAATGACACGGAAGGCCGTAAGCACGGCCGACATTACGATACAGCCGAGATACAGTGCCGCCAACAACCAAAAATAATCCATTTCGCCGTAGTGGGCGCCGCCCTCGGTCATACCTTGGTCAATTGCGGCGCTGATTATCTGCGGTCCGAACAGCGTAACGACCGAAGCCGCCAACGCCAGCACCAATGCAAAAACCAGCTTCCAAATGTATTTTTTGACGTACTGCAGGCTTCGTTTGAGATGCGATAGGTCAAATTCTTTTTCAAGATTTTCGTCAACACCATAGGTGTTGCGCTCTATTTTCTTGTTGTTTTTAAGCTCTGCCATTATTCGTTGCCTCCCTTCTCTTCAGGGATATCGGGAAGATCGGGAATGTTCTGCAGCTTGCATATCTCACGGTAATAGCCGGGTCGGTTGACCAGCTCGTCGTGGGTGCCGATCTCGACCTTGCCGTTATTGAGGATGAATATGCGGTCGGCACGGCGCACCGATGAGATACGCTGTGCAACAATTATCTTGGTACAGTCAAAATCCAGCTTTTCAAGCTCATCCTGAATGTGCTTTTCGGTCTCCATATCAACCGCCGAGGTGGTGTCGTCAAGCACCAGAATGGGCGGCTGAACAGCCAACGCACGGGCGAGAGAAATTCTCTGCCTCTGACCGCCCGAAAGTCCTACGCCACGCTCACCGACCACTGTGTCGTACTGCTCATCCATCTTCTTGATGAAGCCGTCGGCATCAGCAACCTTGGAGTAGGTCTCCATTTTGCCCTTTTCAATTTCCGGATTGCCGTAGGAAATGTTGCCCTTGATGGTGTCGGAAAACAGGAAAACATCCTGCATTGCAACACCTATAGAGCTGTGAAGCTTGGAAAGCTTCCACATATGTACGTCCACCCCGTCAACGTAAATGTGACCCGAATCGGGCTCATACATACGGGCGAGCAGGTTGATAAGCGAGGTCTTGCCCGAGCCCGTGGGACCCATTATGGCCACCGTTTCGTTGGCGGCTATCTCAAAGCTGATATTCTCAAAGACCTTTTTATCACCGAACGAGAAGGTCACGTTTTCAAATTTGATGGCGCCCTTGATACGCTCATTGGTGTCGTAGCAGTCGTTGCGGTCACCGATAAGCGGCTCGTCGTAGTAGATCTCCATGACCTTATCGGCCGAGGCAAAGAACTGCTGCAGGCTGTTGGCGGTGTTGGCAACCGTCTGCAACGGCGTGGACAGCATATATCGCATGCTTGAAAATGCCGCAAGCTCACCCAACGTCAGCTGCCAGATGCCCGTTTCGCCCTTGGTGGTAATAACAAAATAACCGCCGACAAGGATAAGGATGACTCCAAGCATATCGGTTATAAAGGTGATGACACGTGAAAAAAGCTGATGCTTTACGGCGATATGAACACTGTAATCGGCATAGCCCTCACAGCTTTCCTCAAAGCGTTGCTCCTCATACTCTTCACGAGAGAAGGCCTTGACAACACGGTTGCCTGAGATGTTTTCCTGGGCTACGGTGTTGATCTCGGCCGAAAGATTACGGAGCTGAACGTGCTTGGGACGGATATACTTTGAATACCTCAAGGTCAGTATAACTATAAGAGGACAGATGACCGCCATTGCAACGGTGAGACCGACGTGCATGGTGGAAAGCAGGACGATGGCGCTCACAAACAGCACCACGGCATCCAAAGCCTCCTTGGCAACACCTGCGATAACGTGACGTATGTAGTTAAGGTCGCCCGTGGCTCGGGTTATGATGTCACCGGTTCGGTTACGGTCAAAAAAATCCGGATCCTGCGTCACAAGCTTGGCAAACAGGCTTCGCTCAATGGTGACCAAGACCTTTTGAGAGGCTATCTCAAAAAAGCAGATCATTACGTAGCGTGCGAACAATCGCACAAGCATGACGCCGATGATAGCCGCCATGATTTGAATGAATAAAACAGTAGCACCGTCGCCCCGATCCGGCCAGACACGGTCGATTATGACCTGTATCAGCTTTGGCTGGACGATCTGTGCGGCGGTGGTGAAAATGCCGAGAAGCAATCCGAAAAAGAAATACTTTCTCTTGCCCGCCATGTTTTTCCATACCCATTTTAACTGAAGCATGTTATGCACCTCTTTTTTGTGACCGGATTCCGGTTGAAGGTGGTTTGTAGGTTGTCTCGACAAAGCATATGCTTTGTTCACTTACATTTTAACCCTTTTTCAAAAAAAGTAAACCCCCAAAACCGAAAAACATAACCAAATAAATCTTCAAATTTTGGTTATGTTTTACAATTATTTTTACATTCTGACGAACATTGCTTTTGGGGGTTGATTTTAAAATTTTATGTTGGTATAATGGCCGTATACTTTTATTTTTTCAGGCAGAAAGCACCCCAAAATATACAAAGACCTATGCAACCGTAACCGTTGCATAGGTCTTTTTGATTTTAGTTTTTAACTAATGTAAAGCCTTCATCCCGGAGTGCCGCGAGCATTGTTACATGGTACATTCTGTAATCGCCCTCGTCATAATGGGGACTGTATTCCTTGGTTTCAAAGAAATCATCGACCAACTGCTGTGCATAGTGGTTTTGGTCAAGGTATTCGAACCTGTACAGCGCATATATGGTATTCGGTTCCGTACCCGCAAAGGTGCTCGCAAAAAGCATTTCGTTCACATCTTCACGGAGTTGTTGTCTCAACTCGTACAATTCGTCATTCAGTTCTGAAGCATTATACTCATAATCCGAAATATCATACCTGACGGTCATCTCTATCTTGTTTATAATGTTATTCGACTTTAGATGATAAAGCTTGACCTCGCAGGTCGTTCCGTCTCCCATGTCCGCAATCAGCTCGGTCGTGATCGGTTCTTCCTCAAGGGTGCTTAAATATCCGATAACTATTGCCGCAAAGCCAATGATAAATAGGGCAGCACAGCAAATGGCGATGATGGCCTTTTTACCCAGCTTAAACTTTTTCTTTGGTTTATCAGAGCCAAAGTCCTCGGGCGGCATGGGTGCAGGTATCGGCTCCTCGACGGGTGCCGGTGCTTTTGGCGGTTCGGGCGTTTCGGTGGCTTTGGGCGGCTCGGGAGCATCGGGAGTCTCGCTGACGCCGACCTCTTGGGGTGCAGGGGTGGGTGCAGGTGTGGGTGTGGGCGCAGGCACGGGTGTGGGCGCAGGCACGGGTGTGGGCGCAGGTGTGGGTGTGGGCGCAGGTGCAGGCTCCTCTGCCTCACGGCAGCACTGCAGCATTCTGGCCTTGCAGATCTCGGTTATAAAATCCTCTTCGGTCTCGGCGTGGTACTTAAACATAGCCTGAAGTGTGTTGAGCTGAAGCTTAAGTCCTGCAGGCAGATTGACCGGTTCGAGATACACCACCAAGGGTTCCTTGTCGATCTCAATGGAATAGTTTATCTCTCGGCGGCAGTTTTTGGATGCGGCGGCAGACTCCGACATAAAGACGATGACACGCTCGGCCGCTTCAAGGTGTCCTGCAATGTACTCAGGCCACTCGGTTCCGGCCTCTATGCCCTGGTCAAACCAGATCCTAAAGCCGTTTTTCTGCATTCCGTCAAGAATGGGCAGAACGACCTCGGCATCCTTGTGCGCATAGCTTATAAAAATGTACGGTTTTTCGCCGTCATAGGTTGGCAATCTCATTTCCCTATCCCCACAAAAACATTATTTAGTATATGATACCATACCCCACCGCAAATTGTCAAGCGTAGCGGGACGGCACACGGAGCGTTCAGTTATTATATAAAATCATTTATAAGGTTTGGTTTCATCGGTGAGACCGACGATATAGTCAATACTCGTCGAATAAAAGCGAGCAAGCTTAATCAAAATTTCTACAGGAATATTTAAATTTCCAAGCTCATAGTCCGAATAGGTCGTCTGATGTATCTGCAAATATTCTGCCATTTGCTTTTGCGTGACATCGCGATCTTCTCTTAAATCTCTGACTCTTTTATACATAGCGATCACCTCTTGAGGTAATTATGCCTCAAGGGAATATCCCTTATTGACTTTTAAGGGATATTCCCTTAAAATAAGCCAGAGGTGAGCGTTTTGAAGATATGTACTTTTATCGGTCACGGCGATTGCGAGGAAAGAAATATTCCTAAATTACGCAATACGATCGAAGAACTCATATTACGAAAAGGTGTTGATGTTTTTTATGTGGGTACGCACGGAAATTTTGACCGATTTATCTATAATGTTTTGTGTGAGTTGGAAAAGCAATATCAAATAAAGATCAACGTCGTATTAGCGTATTTGAATACCGAAAACGACGTTGATTATGAAACCGCAAAAACGATGTTCCCCGATGTTCTTGAAAATACACCTGCCAGATTCGCTATCGTAAAACGTAATAATTACATGATAGATAAAGCGGATTACGTTGTGTGCTATGTAAACAACTCATTTTCAAATTCATATAGTTTTGCTAAAAGAGCAATCAAGAAAAACAAAAAGCTTATAAATTTAGGCACATATAAATTCGATGAGGTGTAGCTATTCGTAACGGCGTTCTCCTCATCCACCACCGTCGACGGCCCATTCCCCTTGCAGGGCCGTCCCTTTCGGGTCTGACGCAGGCATAAAAATCGGTTTATGTCAACAAAATAACTGTTGATTTATGTAAATTTCAAGGTATAATATAATTAGGTATGCATACATATCGGCCGTGTGGGGTGTGGGGGTTGCTTTTCGGTACCTTAAGCCCTCGGTCGGACTTCACATAAACAACTAAGTTGCCTCTGATACTTGAAATTTTAAGGAGAACATAATGCAAACTAACGCTCCCAAAACCTTAGTCAAGAAAAAAGAACTGCGGACGTTGACCTTTGTGCTGGGTCTTTTGACCGCCGCCGCATTTTTTGTGCCGTATATCGTTGCAGGAAAGGGTTATTTCATTTTCTACGGCGATTTCAACGTTCAGCAGATACCGTTTTATCAGCATTGCCACGAAATGGTGCGATCGGGACAGTTTTTCGGCTGGGACTGGCAGACCGACCTCGGCTCAAACTTCATCGGTTCGTACAGCTTCTACCTTTTGGGAAGCCCGTTTTTCTGGCTGACGCTGCCGTTCCCGAATGACTTTGTGCCCTATCTTATGGGCCCGTTGCTCATTTTGAAGTTTGCCTGCGCCGCCTTGACGGGTTATATGTTCATCCGCCGCTTTACCGCACGTGCCGAATCGGCCGTGGCAGGCGGACTGATGTACGCCTTCAGCGGCTTTTCGGTATACAACATCTTCTTCAACCACTTCCACGAGGCCATAATCTTCTTCCCGCTGTTATTGCTGGCGATGGAAAAATTTATGGCCGAAAAGAGCCGCGGAGTGCTGATCTTTGCCGTGTTCTTTGCCGCCTTGACCAACTATTTCTTCTTCTTCGGAATGGTGGTCTTTGTCATAATCTACTGGGCGGTAAGAATGCTGTCCCACAGCTTTAAATTCAAGTGGTCGGAATTCTTTATAATGCTGTTTGAGTGCGTGCTTGGTGTGACCCTGGCGGCGGCAATACTTCTGCCCACCGTGCTTGAGGTCATCCAGAACGAGCGACTCGGCAGTATGATGAACGGCTGGGGTGCCGTGCTTTACGGCAAGGAGCAGATATTCCTCAACGTTATCCAATGCTTCTTCTTCCCGCCCGATATCCCTGCCCGACCCGTTTTCTTCCCCGGTGCCGAGGTGCGCTGGTCGTCGCTGGGCGGCTGGCTGCCGTTGCTGGGAATGACCGGCACCATTGCCTGGCTGCAATCCAACAAAAAGGGCACCTGGCTCCGCCGTATTTTGGGTATCAGCATTTTTATGGCGCTGGTTCCCGGTCTTAACGCCGCTTTTTCGATGTTCAACACCTCCTACTACGCACGCTGGTTCTTTATGCCGATACTGCTTATGTCGCTGGCCACCGCTTTGGCGTTGGAGGACACCGAGGTCAACTGGAATTCGGCCTGGCGCTGGAGCGCAGGCATCACGTTGGGCTTTATTGCGGTCATCGGATTTATGCCGACGGTCGATAGCAAAACGGGGCAGATCACCAAATGGGGTCTTTATACCGACGCCGCAACCAACCCGTTCAAATATCTCTATCAGGTATTCAAGCGTGCCATCTACGGTGACACGGTGGTTGAGGGCGACTTCTATGACCTGCGCTTCTGGGTGACCTGCGCCATTGCTTTGGGAAGCGTGCTGGCCGTGAGGATCCTTGTGCCGCTGATAAAAGAAAAGAAATCGGCCGTTTTCAAGCCGATAATCGCACTTATCTGCATCGTTTCGGTGCTGTATTCGGCCTTCTTTATCAGCTGCGGACAGTCGCATTCCTATGATATGGACAGCGTTGTGACCGACCAGCTTATCGAGGGCGAGGTCTCCATTGAAAAGGACCCCGACGGCAACTTCTCACGTGTGGACGTTTACGACGGAGTGGACAACACGGGACTTTACCTCAATCTTTCGTCCATCAACTTCTTCCATTCGATAGTACCTGCCAGCGTAACGCAGTTTTACGAGTTCAACAACATCACACGTACCGTCGGAAGCCGACCCGAAGCCAAATATCACGCTTTAAGGTGTCTGCTTTCGGTAAAATATATGCTTGACCCCGATATCGAAAACTCCAAGGAGTTCACCGATTCGGACGGCAAGACCCAGATGCCGAACTACAGCTTCTACTCCAACGAAAGCGGCTACGACATCTATAAAAACGACAACTATATCCCCATCGGCTTCACCTACGATTACTACACCGACATCGAGACCATCGAAAGCTACTCGGACGAGCGCCGCAGCTTTATGATGCTTAAAGGAATGCTGGTTCAGACCACCGATATTCCCAAGATCGAGCCGTATCTCGACAACCTTAACACGGTCTACAACGCAGGCGAAAACGCCACCGGCTATCTGCCGATAGCCTTTGATTACGATTCGCTGGAGGAGGATTCTGCCAACCGCAGACGTGTTTCGGCGCACTCCTTCAAGACCTCAAGCAAGGGCTTTACGGCCAACATTTCGATGGACCGTGACAATCTTGTGTTCTTCTCGGTACCGTGGCACGAGGGCTGGACGGCCAAGGTCAACGGTGTCGAGGCCGAGATCTTCCGTGTGAACGTCGGCTTTATGGCGGTCATCGTGCCCGAGGGTGCCGCCGAGATCGTTTTTGAGTTTGAAACACCGGGTCTTAAGATCGGACTTATCGTGACGATACTTACCGTTGTGCTCATCGCCGTGTACCTCGGCTCGGTCACCATCAAGCGCAATATGCGTCCCACCCCCGACCCCGAGTATCCCGAGGGCGACACCATTGCCGAGCACATCCGCCGTTATGAGGGTGCCAACTATAAGGCCGAGAACCCCGATGACGACTATCTTTTAGACAACTTTGACCACTCGGAGGTTCAGGGCTACAAGGGTGTGACGGGCGGATTTGTTATTGACGATGCCGCAATGAGAGACCTTGAGGAAACGGGCGAGGTCGTGCTGGATATGGCCGAGCTGACCGAGGACGTTCCCGATCTGCCGCATTTTGGCCCCAACGACACGGTCGATCCCAACGCTCCCACGGTGTCGTCCAATTCCGAGCCGCAGGCCGAGGAAAACGGTAGCACACCCGCCGCCGACACCGAGGCCGCTGCCGACGATGTCACCCCAACCGAAAACGGCGATTCGGCCACCGAGCCGGTCGACCCCACAGACACCACCCCACCGACCGACACAGGTGACAACGGTGACGGCAACGAATCATCCACCGCCCCCGAAAACACCACCCCTCCCACCGAGCCGAAACCCTAAATCATAATAAAGCAAAAAAGAGCAACTCCGACATCACTCAAGTGACATCGGAGTTGTTTTTATGTCTTGTCTTCTATTCGGTTATTTTTTGCATTTTAAGCAGGAAGAGGTCACGGTTTTGGTCGTTGACCTTGTCGTAGGATGCCCAGTTTTTCTTGTCGTTGTACCATTCAAGGTAGCCGCCGCTTTCGGCGTTGCGGATGTAATACTTGCCGTCCTCGGCCTCGATAAGCCTCCATTTGTCGGAGGTGTTTTTGCCGCCGAGACCCACGCCCTTATACCCCAGCTCGACACCCAGCGTCACGCTGTTTCGGCTGATGGTCACCGTGCCGTCGTCAAGGAATTTCACGTCCCATACGCAGGTGTTTTCGTATTCCATCAGCTCTCCGCCGTTGGTCAGCACGGGTTCACCCTTAAGGTAATGCTCGTTGGTGGCCGCCTCTCCCGACAACGCTGTTGAATATGCAACGTTCCATATCACATATTTTCCGTCGGGGTTGGGCTTGACTTCAGGCTCGGGGTCGTCACCCTTCGGCCAAAGCACCACAGCCAGCACCGCCGCAATGATCACGACCAGCACCGCCGTAACGGCGATCCATACCCTTTTGGCGGATTTTTTCGGCGAAGTCGGCCTTTTGGGAGGCTTTGGGGTGCCGTTTTCCGAACCGTCGGTGACATTGCCTGCTCTCTCAGCCATTTCCTCCTTCAGCTCACGCACAAGTCGGCGTGTCTGCTCCTCAAAGCCAAGCTCGAAGCCATAGTGCTGATTGAATCTCAACACGAAATTGAACTGGTCATTAAGGCCGCAATCCTCAAGGAAAAAGGTGTAGATGGGAATGTTGGCCGAGTCGGCCTCACCCAACTCACGCTCGACCCACTTGGAATCCTGCGAATTCTCCGACAAAAGCAGCAAAAACGCCTTGGACGAGCGGATAGCCTGCGGGATCTCCTTGGTAAATTTGCGGTTGCCATGGATATCATCGGGCGCAAACCAGCACATAATGCCATTGTCTTCAAGTATTTTTCTTATTTCTTCAGCCTTGGCCTGGTCTTTTCGGCTGTAGCTTATAAAAACGTCATGCATAGCTCTGCTCCTTACTGTTTATGCTTTAATTGTACTGTCTCCTTTGAAAAAAGTCAATATTACATTATAATTATAAGCCCCCTCGTGCGTTTTTGCACAAGGGGGTCATTTGCGTTATCAGAGCTTCAGCTTGGCGGCAAAGCTTTGTTTTTCGCCTACATTTCCGAAAAATGTGTAGCCTTCGACATCTTCCGACACCGAAATTTCGACAGTTTCCTGCGGCAAGACCTCGTTGACAAAGTTGATCTCAAAACCCTTTATGGGATTTTTGAGCGTTTTTTCATCGAGGCAATCCAGCGCCATATCGGCATAGACCGTGTTGTTGACGTGTGAGTTGTAATCAATGTCCGAAAACCGCACAGGACGGCTGAAAACCGCCGTTTCGCCGTCGGTCGGCTTGATCTTTTGGGGATATTCGGCGTGATTTTCGAGCTCATCGTTATAAAGAAAGCCGTCATACCCGTTTATCTCGGTCGGTCGAACGATCCTTCGGGTAGTAAGATCAAGCGTCGTGACCTCGGCCTTGGTTTCGGTCAGAATTTCGCCATCACGGTCGATCAACACATAATTTCGTGTGAAGCGCACGCCCTTGAGCGCACTGCACCACGTACGGACGGTGACCTTTTCCTCCGATCGGGGCAGGCGGTGAACCAGAATGTTGATCTTGGTAAAGATAAACGACAGATTCTGCTCATTTCTCATCTGCTCCGAGGTTGTACCGAACTCGTTTAAGTGCCGCTCACCTATCTCCTGATGGCGTTTCATCAGCGCCGACAGCTTCATACGGTCAAACATATCGACCTCAAAGCTGGTGACGGTAGTCTCCCACTCGTAGGCGGTCTTATTTAAAATACATCCCACGGCTTACTTCTTGACGATCTTTTCCATGCCGCCCATGTAAGGACGGAGAGCCTCGGGGATGCGGACGCTTCCGTCATCCTGGAGGTTGTTTTCAAGGAATGCGATCAGCATTCTGGGAGGTGCAACAACGGTGTTGTTCAAAGTATGTGCAAGGTAGTTTCCGTTCTTGCCCTTTACACGGATCTTGAGTCTGCGTGCCTGAGCATCGGTGAGGTTAGAGCAAGAGCCGACCTCGAAATACTTCTTCTGTCTGGGAGACCATGCCTCGACGTCGACCGATTTGACCTTGAGGTCTGCAAGGTCACCCGAGCAGCACTCAAGCGTGCGGACAGGGATATCAAGCGAGCGGAACAGATCAACGGTGTTCTGCCAGAGCTTGTCGAACCACATTCTCGACTCCTCAGGCTTACAGACAACGATCATTTCCTGCTTTTCAAACTGATGGATACGGTAAACGCCACGCTCCTCAATGCCGTGAGCGCCCTTTTCCTTTCTGAAGCAGGGCGAATAGCTGGTTAAGGTGTAGGGGAGCTTCTCCTCGGGGGTGATGGTGTCGATAAACTTACCGATCATACTGTGCTCGGAGGTACCGATAAGGTAAAGGTCCTCTCCCTCGATCTTGTACATCATAGCGTCCATCTCGGCAAAGCTCATAACGCCGGTAACAACGTTGGAGCGGATCATAAAGGGAGGTACGCAGTAGGTAAAGCCACGGTTGATCATAAAGTCCCTTGCATAGGAGATAACAGCCGAGTGCAGACGTGCAATATCGCCCATCAGATAGTAGAAGCCGTTACCTGCAACCTTACGTGCGCTGTCGAGGTCGATTCCCTCAAATTTCTCCATAATTTCGGTGTGGTAGGGGATCTCAAAATCGGGGACGACCGGCTCACCGTAGCGCTGAACCTCAACGTTCTCAGAATCGTCCTTGCCTATGGGCACGCTGTCGTCAATGATGTTCGGAATGGTCATCATAACGGTGGTCAGCTTTTCGTCAAGCTCGGCCTCCAAAACCTCAAGCTCGGAAAGACGGGCAGCAAATTCTCCGACCTTTTTCTTAGCATTCTCGGCGTCGTCCTTTTGACCCTTGGCCATGAACATACCGATCTGCTTGGAAATGGAGTTGCGCTCGGCACGGAGGCTGTCTGCCTCCTGCTGTGCGGCTCTCTTCTTGGCATCAAGGTCGATAGCCTCGTCTACGAGAGGAAGCTTCTGGTCCTGAAACTTCTTCTTGATGTTCTCACGAACGATCTCGGGGTTTTCTCTTAAAAATTTAATATCCAGCATTTTTATTCTCCGTTCTGCCACTTGGCATACAATATTATGTATAACTGATTTTATATAAACACAACATATTGTGTTTTTTACTTTTCTCCCGTTAGCTTTTTGGCAAGGTCGAACAGATCTTCCTCGTTAAAGAACTCTATCTGCAGGGTGCCGCTTTTTCCGTTGCCGGAAATTTTTACCTTGCGGCCGATCTGCTCTTGGATAGCAGCCTCGACCTCGACGTAAGCCTTGTTGCGGATGCGAGGCTTTTTCATGGTGATGCCGACGGACTGCTGCTTTGAGATGCGCTCGATCTCACGAACCGAGGCACCCGATTTGGCCAACTCAAAGGCCTGACGGCGGAATTCGGAATCGGGAAAGCTCAAAAGCGCCCTTGCGTGACCCGAGGTTATCTCACCCTTTGACAAAGCATCCTTTTCAGCTTCGGTCAACCCAAGCAGGCGCAAGGCGTTGGCGATGGCGGGTCGGGATTTTCCAACCCTTGTTGCCACCTGCTCCTGCGTCATCGAGTAGGTCTCCATCAGCACTCGGTAGCCTTCGGCTTCTTCGATGGGGTTTAAATCCTCACGCTGAAGGTTTTCTATAAGCGCAAGCTCGGCCGCTTCGTTGTCGGACATTTCCTTGATGACCACGGGAACCTTTTCAAGCCCCGCTAATCGGGATGCCCTCCAACGGCGCTCACCTGCGACGATTCGGTAACTGCCGTCATCCATCGGACGGACAAGTATCGGCTGAATGAGTCCGTGCTTTTGTATACTGTCGGCCAATTCTCTTAAAGCCGTGTCGTCAAACACCTTTCGGGGCTGATCACGGTTGGGAACGATCTGCGACAGCCTTAATTCGGCATTGGGCTTGGATTCGACCGCATTATCGGTAAAAAGTGAGTCAAAGCCTCGGCCCAAGCCGCCTTTTTTGACAGCCATATTGTGCCTCCTTTACATTATATATAATAGATATTATTTCTTCTTGTTGCGCTTGATAAATTCCTTGGCAAGGTCATTGTAAGCATCCGCACCCTTGCAACGGGGGTCGTAATACTGAATCGGCCGACCGTAGGACGGTGCCTCGGAAAGCCTTACGCCACGAGGAATTGTGGTTTTGTAAAGCTCCTTGGCAAAGTATTTCTTTATTTCGCCCACGACCTGCTGTGTGAGGTTCAAGCGGCCATCAAACATAGTCAGCAGCACGCCCTCAAGCTCAAGATCGGGATTATAACCCATTTTTATCTGACGGACGGTGGTTATCAGTTGCGAAAGTCCCTCAAGTGCGTAGTATTCGCATTGAACCGGTACGAAAAACGCATCCGAAGCGGTCAAAGCGTTGATGGTGATAAGTCCCAAGGACGGCGGACAATCGATGAATATGTAATCGAAATCGTCCTTTATCAGCGTCAGAGCCGTTTTGAGTTGGCTTTCACGTTTATTTATTGAAATAAGCTCGACCTCAGCACCTGCAAGGTCGATGTTGGCGGGAATGACCGAAACATTTTTGAACTCGGTCTGAATTACGGCTTCCTTGGCGTGCGCTCCCGTGACCAAAAGATCATAAGACGAAGCCTTGATCTCACGCTTGTTTATGCCGTAGCCGCTGGTTGAATTGCCCTGCGGATCGGCATCAATAAGCAAAACCTTTTTGCCCAAAATGCCAACGCCTGCGGCCAGGTTGACGGCGGTCGTGGTCTTGCCGACGCCGCCCTTTTGATTGATTATGGCTATTATCTTGCCCAAAATATTTCCTCCGAACCCGTCGGAGCCCCGACGGAGGTGATTTGCGGTGTGATTTTCTTATGCCTATACATTATAATAAAAACCCGGTCATTTGTAAAGAGGAAAAGCAAAATTTATAAAAATGTTTCACGTGAAACAGTTGGTTGTCAAAGGTGCGCTACCATTGTTTCACGTGAAACACAGGTTACTTCATTCTCGGGCGTGCAATAAGTGAGGCTATCCAGCCAAACAGAATTGCCGCCGTGATACCGCCTGCGGTGGCGGTAAGTCCTCCAGTAAGAGCACCGATAAGGCCGTATTCCTCTATCGCCTTTTCTACACCTTTGGCAAGTGTATAACCGAAACCCGTCAGTGGCACCGAAGCGCCTGCGCCGCCCAGCTTTATGAGGTAATCGTACAGGCCAAACGCCGTCAGCACAACACCCGACACCACATAAGTTACAAGTATGCGTGCCGGAGTCAGGCGTGTTTTGTCAATGAGTATCTGACCGATAGCACAGATGATGCCGCCAACCAGAAACGCCTTGAAACAATCAATAACAATATCCATTTTTCACCTCAATGCTGTTTATGGCGGATGGATGTGCGGACAAACATCCTTGCAAAATTTTTCGGACTGAACGGGATGATCGGGCTTAAATAGCTGCGACCGCTGAAGGTTTTTGAAAAGCCTGCGAGCAGTAAAATAGCCGCAAGGCCGCCGAAAAAGCCCCAAAAACCGAAAAACTCAGATAGGATCAACAGAAAAATACGGCAGAACTTCATGGCATAGCCCATTTCAAAGCTTGGCTGTGCAAACGAGGCAATGGCCACAAAGGCCATATAGATTATAGTCTCCGGGATGAACCAATCGGCCTCAACGGCAAACTCGCCTAAAATAAGACCGCCGATAATTCCCAACGATGATGACAATGTGTTTGGCGTGTTGAGAGATGCCAGTCGCAGACCGTCCACCACCAGCTCCAGCAACAAAAACTGAAAGAAAATTGAAATTGAATATTTGTCGTCGGTGTTGATGAAGCTCAACCAATCGGGCATCAGTTCGGGATTGTTCATCAGTATCAGAACTATGGGGGTCATAACCACCGTCAAAAGTGAAACAAAGGCTCGAATTATACGAACATACGTTCCTGTAAGCGGCGGAAAATAGTAGTCGTCGGTCTCCTTCAAAAAGTCAGCAACCGAGTTCGGAAAGATCATTACGGCAGGCGAATTGTCCATGATCAAAACGATCTTTCCCTCCAAAATGCAGGCCGATGCAAAGTCGGGTCGCTCGGAGAATCTCACCTTGGGAAAAGGATTGAAAAACGCTGACGGAATCAGCAATTCAGACAACGCCTGCGAGGTCATTGAAATGCTTGAAATGTCGATCTCCTTCAAACGCCTTCTTAATTTCTCTACCGTCTTTCTGTCAGCCGTTCCGTCCATATATCCGATGGCAACATCGACCTTGGATGACGAACCCACCTGCAGGTGCTCAAACCTCAATTTCGGGTCACGGATGCGGCGGCGAATGAGTGCCGTGTTAAACATCAGCGTTTCGACAAATCCGTCACGGGAGCCACGTAACGAACGGTCCTTGTCGGGCTCATCAATGGAGCGCACGGGGTAGGTTCTTGTGTCGACCAGCAGTACGCCGCTTATCCCCTCTATCATCAGCGCCGTCTGTCCCGAAAGCACCGCCGTGACCAGGGTCTCCTCGTCATCGCTGTAGTCGACCTCAACGTACGGCATCTTGTACAGCGAAAACTCCTGCATCGTGTGTATCTTTTGCAGCTCTTTGGGTTCGGTACGGTACAAAAATTCAAATA
The DNA here is from genome assembly GCA_017416345.1 of Clostridia bacterium. Lineage (GTDB taxonomy): Bacteria > Bacillota > Clostridia > Oscillospirales > Acutalibacteraceae > UMGS172. The sequence continues at coordinate 14,845 of JAFQCR010000017.1, forward strand.
TCTTCTCAAAGACCTCGTCCTTTATGAAGGCGTCCATAAAGAAAAGCGAGCAATTGCGGTCGGCGATAACAAAATCACGCCGCACAACATCAAAATTTATATCGGTGGCCAAAATTTTTGACAATTTGGCCTTGTCCCGCTTAAAATCTCCCGTCATATAACCATCTCCTGTTTTACATATCATTTCCTGTTCCTTTGGAAGTATGCGGAGGTTATTTATTTTTACACATTTTCAAAGGGTCAACCTCATAAAATTTGATAAAGGATTGATTTTATGAAGGTAAATGTTTTTATCAAAAATACCGTAGTACTTGTGGCAACGTCGCTGGTTTTGCGGTCGGTGGGTATACTTTTCCGAGTGTGGCAGGTCGATAAGATAGGCTCTGAAGGAATGGGGCTTTATCAGCTTATTTTCTCGGTCTATCTGTTGGCCGCCACCTTTTCCACGGCAGGGATCTCCACTGCTGTAACACGTCTTGTGGCCGACAATGAGGAAAAGGGCGAAGCGGCGGTGAGACAGGTCTTAAAGACTGCCACCGTAGTAACGCTTTTGGTGGCGGCGGTGTCAACGGCGGCGGTGTTTTTTGGTGCCGAGCCGATCAGTCTCTACCTTTTAAAGGACGCACGTGCCATCCCCTCTTTAAAAATTTTGGCCTTTTCCCTGCCGTTTATGGGTCTGTCGTCCTGCTTTCGGGGGTATTTTATCGCACGGCGCAAAACGCTGCAGCCGTCGGCAGTACAGCTGCTTGAGCAGGCTGTCCGCATTGCCGTTGTTGTGGTATGTGTGTCGCTCTGGGCAGAAAAAGGCCTGACCTACACGGCCGCCGCCGTGCTGTGCGGCGATACGGTGGCCGAGGGATTTTCGTTTTTGGCAAACTGGCTTTTGTACCGCAAGGACCTAAAAAAACTGACAATAGGCGAGGCTTTGGGCGGCACCTTGAAAAGCCTTCTGCACATTGCGGTGCCCATAACGGCAACAAGCTATCTCGGGTCGGTGCTACACACCGTCGAAAGCCTGCTCGTGCCGCTTAAATTAACGGTTTTTCACGGAGCTCGGGGGCGTGGGCTGGAGCTTTTCGGAGCTATAAGAGGCATGGCTTTGCCGGTGCTCTTCTTCCCTGCCTCGTTTTTAAGCTCGCTGTCGACCATGCTGGTGCCCGAGGTCTCGTCGGCCTCGGCGGCAGGCGACATCCGAACGGTTCGCGATACCGTGTCGAGGTCGGTCGGTCTTACGCTTATTTTGTCGACATTTGTCGCCTGCGGTTTTATGTTCAACGCCGCCGACATCGGATTTGCGGTCTACGGCGACCGTGACGTGGGGCAGATGATACTTGTGCTGTCGCCCATCGTGCCGCTGATGTATCTCGAAAGCGTTACGGCAGGACTGTTAAAGGGCTTGGATTGCCAGGTAAACGTGCTGAAATTCAACACCTTTGATTCCTGTTTCCGCATTCTGGCGGTGCTGTTTATTGTGCCGCGGTTCGGAATAAAGGGCTACCTTGCCGTTATGATGATCAGCAACACCTTCACCTCTTGTTTGAGCGCTTGGTGTCTGTTCCGTGCGGCCGATATCAAGCCGCTTTTGGGACAATGGGTGCTGATGCCGCTTATCGTGGGATGTATGGGTGGTTTTTTGGGGAATCTGGCTTCATCAGGTTTACATAATACCGTTTTCAGATTGACCGTGTCGTTGGCCGTGCAGGCGGGAATTTCGGCATTATTTTACATTTTTCGTCAAAAGAAAACCGCAACGGTGACCCAAAAGACTTTAAAATTCACCCACACTTGAAAAGACGGAAAATATATGGTAGAATAGGGGTCAAAGAACTGATAAAGGTGAGATTATGAACAGCCATTTTTATGCAATGCTTTTCAGAATGAAATATATCGACCGTTGGGCGTTGATGCGCAACACACGCAAGGAGACCCTGGCCGAGCACACGCTGGAGACTGCCTTTATTGCGCACGCTCTGGCCGTGATACACAACAAGCGCTTCGGCGGAAACGTTGATCCCGAAAAGGCGGCCGTGCTGGCGCTTTTCCACGATGCACCCGAGATAATCACGGGCGACCTCCCTACCCCCGTCAAGTACTACAATTCCGACATCAAGAATATTTATAAGGAGATCGAATCGGCGGCCTCCGACCGACTTTTGGAGCTGTTGCCCGACGATCTGCGCCCCGAGTTTGAAGGTCTTTTCAACCCCACCGACCCCGAGCTTTGCCGCATCGTCAAAGCGGCCGACAAGCTTTCGGCACTCATCAAATGCCGTGATGAACTGTCATTGGGCAACCGTGATTTTTCGGCGGCCGAGCGTTCGACGCTGCAATCGGTAAAGGAGCTCGACCTCCCTGCCGCCAACGTATTTTTAGAGGAATTTTTGGATAGCTTCTCCCTGCCGTTGGACGAGCAGAAGTAATATTTTTTTGGGTTGCTTTGCCCATTCTGCGGCGGATTTTTGCAGTATGGTTGCATTTTTCAGAAAAGTGTGGTAGAATAATAATATATGCCCGATATCAGGGCTTGCGGTAATTTACAAAGGAAGGGAATTTTTATGTTAAACCCTAATAATCTTTGCCCCGGTTGTATGAATGAAAAGGTGGTCGACGGTAAGTGCCCCATCTGCGGTTATAACCCCGATGAGCCGGTCAGCCCCTCTTATATCAAGCCCGGCACCCTTTTGGACGGCCGTTATGTCATCGGTAAGGTCATCGATCAGAACGGCGAAGGTGTTACATATTTAGGATATGACACCGTAACTGCCACCACCGTAAACGTGCGTGAGTTCTTCCCCGCCGGTCTTTGCGAGCGTGATATGGACGGAACCACCGTTATAATGAGCGCAGGCAGCGAATACAGCTACAACGATGCACAGACCAAGTTTATCGAGCTTTCCCGTGAGCTCTTTAAGCTGAATGAGCTTCCCGCACTTTTCGATGTGCTGGATGTCCGTGAATCCAACAACACGGCCTACCGTGTCACCCGTGCCGTTCCCGGCATTTCCTTGAGAGAGTTTCTGATGCGTAACGGCGGCGTTCTTAAGTGGGATCAGGCCAGAAGCCTTTTTGCTCCGCTGGTCTCCTCCATTGCCGCTCTGCACAATGCAGGCATCATCCACCGTGGCATCTCGCCCGATACCCTTATCGTCGGCAAGGACGGCAAACTGCGTCTTAACGGCTTCTGCATCCCCGATTGCCGCACCGCCAAGAGTGCTTTGACCTCACAGCTCTTCCCCGGCTTTGCCGCAGTTGAGCAGTACGGTGAGACCGGAACCCAGGGCCCTTGGACCGATATTTATGCTTTTTCGGCCACGATCTACCGTACCTTGGTCGGTAATCCCCCGCCCGAAGCCACCGAGCGTCTTGAGAATGACAATATGACCATTCCTGCCAAGATCGCCCGTGAGACCCCCAAGGCCGTGCTTGAGACCCTGGCCTGCGCATTGCAGGTACTGCCCGATGACCGTACCCAGAACATTGAAAATATGCGCCGAGGCCTTTCGGTATCGTCGGCTCAGGTTCCCGTAAGCGGACCTCAGGTGAATGTGGGTGCCGCTCCTTCGGGTCAGGGCAATGCTCCGCAGAACCAGCCCAAAAAGCCCAAAAAGAAAAAGAGCACCGGCAAGCTTTACGGCTTGGTTGCAGGTATCGTTACCGCCTTCCTTTTAGCCATTGTCATCTTCTTCATTTTGTGGATACTCGGCTTCTTTGAGGGCGAGGATCCCAGTACGACCTCCAGCGGCAGCAACGGTCTGCAGAGTGCCATTTCGGATATTCCGAGCGATGAGATAGCCAGCAAAAACGAATCGGCCGTCATTAACAAAATGGAGCTTGTAAGCTTCGTCGGCAGACAGTATACCGATGCTTCGACCGATCAGAACTACAAGGATATTGTAAAGTTCAAGATCATTTCCAAGGAATACAGCGATGATTACCTTGCAGGTCAGATCATCAGCCAGAACCCCAAGCCGGGTGAGATCATCGAAAACGGCACTACCATTGAGGTCGTTGTCAGCCTTGGCCCCCAGACCCTTACTATGCCCGATGTTCGAGGAAACGACTTTGACCAGGCTGTGTTTGCCCTTTTGAAGGCCGGCTTCAGCTACTATAACATCGAGCAGGAGCCTCTCAAAAAGGAGGATCCCAACTCGCCTCCCGGAGTTATCATCCAGACCGACCCCGAGCCGGGTATGAGGATCAGCTACGACACCAAGATCACCCTTATTATGAATTCGTTTATGGGCAATCAGGTCGATCCGCCCACAGGCAACACCAATTCCGACAACAGCAGCAGCTTTTACGAAAGCGGAAATTAACTGAAAATCAACCGAAGACCTCCTCAGTGAGGTCTTCGGTTTTTCTTGACTTTAAAGGGCAAAAATGATAGACTAAAGATGTATGTAAACATATTGTAAGGGGAATGGAAATGCCCAGATTTTTTAAGGAATTTTTTGAGGACGCACCGTTTATTGAAGGCGACGATGCAAGGCATATTCTGAAGTCCTTGAGGATGAGGGTGGGGGAGAGCCTCACCGTGTCGGACACCAAGGGTTTTGACTATGAGTGTGTCATATCGGGGTGCTCGGCCGACCGTGTCGACCTCGAAATACAAAATAAGACAAAAAACACCACCGAACCGACCGTTTTCGTCACGTTGTACCTTTGTCTGACAAAAGGCGACAAGATGGACACCGCCGTAAAGCAGGCGGTTGAGATGGGCGTCAGCAGGATAATCCCGGTGCTGTCCACCAATTGCGTTTCCCGTCCCGACTCAAAGCAACTGTCCAAAAAGCTTGAACGTTGGCAGAAGATCGCCGACGAGGCGGCAGGGCAGTCGGGTAGAGGGATCTTGCCCGAGGTAGGGGAGTGCGTAACCCTAAAGCAGGTTGCCGAAATGTCGAAAAACGACGACCTTTGTCTTTTTTTCTATGAGATAGGCGGAACACCGTTGTCGAAAATAGGCGAAGAAACGAAAAATATATCGGTCATCATAGGTCCCGAGGGCGGCTTCACCCGTGACGAGGCCGAGATGCTGGAGCAATCGGGCGCCCGTGTCACAACATTGGGCCCCAGGATCCTCCGTGCCGAGACAGCCCCCGTCGCCGCCGTTGCGATCGTTATGTCTCATAGCGGAAATATGTGATAATTATGCCTGATAAAGAATTACCACAGCGCAAACAATTGCGGTTACCTGAATACAATTACAGTTCTGCAGGAAAATATTTTCTTACAGTTTGTATTAAAAACCGTCAAAATATATTGAGCGATATTGTAGGGGGCGGCGCCCTCGACGCCCCGAAGATTGTATTATCACCAATCGGTAAAATAGTTGAGAAATATATTTTGTCCACAAACAATATAAAAAACGTTTCTGTTTTAAAATATGCGATTATGCCCGATCACATACATTTGCTTATTGGCATTCAACGTCCATTCGGGACGTCGAGGGCGCCGTCCCCTACAAACGAGATCATACCTCATTCCATATCAACATTAAAGAGATTCGTTAATAGAGATATCGGTGAAAATATTTTTCAAAGATCGTTCTATGACCATGTTGTACGGGGAGATGTTGATTATCGTGAAATATGGGAATATATTGATGCTAACCCCATAATGTGGTTAATGGGCAACCACGATGACTCCAAATACCTGAGGTGAGGTAAAATGCTTAAAAGATACATAGGTGACAAGGCTTTTTACAAATACGTTTTAGCCATTGCCGTGCCGATAATGCTGCAAAACGGCATAACCAACTTTGTAAATATGCTGGACAATATCATGGTCGGCCGTGTCGGAACCGAGGCTATGACCGGTGTTTCGGTTACCAACCAGCTCATTTTTGTTTTCAACCTTTGTCTTTTCGGTGCGGTTTCGGGCGTCGGCATCTTCGGCGCTCAATACTACGGCAAAAAGGACAATGAGGGCTTGCGAAACTCTCTGCGCTTCAAGCTTATTCTCTGCCTTCTGATAACCGTTATCGGTGTCGGTATTTTCCTTTTGTTCGGCAATTCGCTTATTACCTCGTTTTTAAAGGGTGAGACCCAGACCGTAGACCCCGTTATTGCCTTCAAAAATGCCAAGACCTACCTTCTCATTATGATGATAGGCTTCATTCCGTTTGCGCTGACCCAAAGCTACTCAAGCACCCTGCGTGAAACGGGTGAGACCCTGCTGCCTATGAAGGCAGGTATCGTGGCCGTTTTGGTCAACCTCACGTTCAACTATATCCTTATCTTCGGCGTTGAGCCGCTGGGCATTCCGAGATTGGGTGCCGCAGGTGCGGCCATTGCCACCGTTTTGTCGAGATATGTCGAAGCGGCCATCGTTATCGTATGGACACACACACATAAGGAAAAGAACCCTTATATCACGGGGCTTTTCCGCAATTTCAAAATGCCTGTGTCGCTGGCCTTTGATATGCTCAAAAAGGCTCTGCCGCTCACCCTTAACGAAACTCTGTGGGCTTCGGGCGTGGCAATTCTCAACCAAAGCTACTCGGTAAGAGGTGTCGATGTTGTTGCCGCCAACAACATCAACCAGACCTTCTGGAATCTTTTTGCCGTTGTTTTCCTGGCAATGGGTAACGTTATCGGTATAATCATCGGAAATATGCTGGGTGCAGGCCGTATGAACGAGGTTATGGACACCGACCGCAAGCTTATAGCGTTTTCGCTGTTTATCAGCGTGGTCATGTGCATTGTCTACGCCTCGCTGTCACCCGTTATTCCGTTGCTTTACAACACGTCAGACAATGTGCGCTCCATCGCCTCGGGACTTATCGTTATGGGCGCATTGATGATGCCTTTCGACTCGCTTGCGCATTCGTCCTATTTCACGCTGCGCTCGGGCGGAAAATCAATGATAACCTTTATTTTCGACTGCGGCTTTATGTGGTGCGTTTCGGTACCGTTGGCCTTTTGTTTATCCCGTTTTACCGACATTCCTGCCGTTTATCTTTATGCGGCGGTGCAGGCGGTCTATCTGCTCAAGGGCTTCATCGGGCTCTACCTTGTAAGTAAGGGAAGCTGGATGAAAAACATCGTCGGAGAAAAATAATTTTGTATTTTTAAAGAAAGAAGTCTTTTTATGAAGAAGAACAAACTATTCAAGCTTTGCTGTGCTGCCGTTTTTGCAGCGGTCATCTGCATTTTCACCTTTGCATTTCCCGTGCCGTTGCCCAATAAGGGGTATTTCAATTTCGGTGATTGCTTTATCATCGTGGCGGCGCTGTGCCTTGGGCCTTTGTGGGGAGGAGTTGCCGCAGGTGTGGGCGCAGGTCTTGCCGATCTTATCTTGGGCTACACCTTTTATGCCCCTGCAACCTTTATAATAAAATGGCTTATGGCAGTTTGCTGTTATTTTGTTTTTAAGGCGTTTTTGAAGATAAATAAAAGATTGGATATTTTGGGCATCGCTCTGGGCGCAATTACGGCCGAAATCGTAATGATTTTGGGGTATTTCGTGTTTGAGATACCGCTTTACGGCCTTGGTGTTGCCGTTGCCGACATTTTAGGTAACGCAATTCAAGGTGTTATCGGTGCAGTATCAGGTTCTGCGCTGTTCGGTGTGCTGTACAAAACAGGTGCGGTTAAAAAGCTGTTTTGATCTTAAGGGAGGGTCTCTGCGCCCTCCTGAAAGCAGACTCACTGCGGGCGATTCGTGAATCGCCCCTACGACACGGTGGATGGATTTCTTTGTAGGGAACGGATTTATCCGTTCCGAAAAGTCAGCTTGCGGAATCCTCCCGTCATTGCTTCGCAATGCCACCCTCCTTTAGGCAAGGAGGGCTTGGTGGGCGAACGCAGTTCGCCCCTACGGTTCGGTAAATTGATTTCTTGTAGGGACAGGCGTCCTCGACTGTCCGTAAAGCCGTCTTACGGTGGGCGGCCGATGGCCTCCCCTACAATTAGCCTTCCCCTCGAGGGGAAGGTGGCAGGCGAAGCCTGACGGATGAGGTGTCCACCGTTACAATGGACTAAAAATGATACACTATAGTCGGCTTGCGAAATCCTCCCGTCATTGCTTCGCAATGCCACCCTCCTTTAGGCAAGGAGGGCTCGGTGGGCGAACACAGTTCGCCCCTACGGTAAGACGTCAGCATCGATATGTGCTTTGCACTCGATATGTTTGCTTTCGCAAACTCGATATGCGCTGTGGCGCTCGATATGTGCCGTTGGCACGAGAATTTATAAACGGAGAACAGAAAAAATGCAGGAGCAATTTTCTCGCACGGCCCGTGTGTTGGGTGAAAATTCAATAGAAAAGCTATCTCGCTGTCGGGTGGCCGTTTTCGGCATCGGCGGCGTGGGCGGTCATGCGGTCGAGGCAATTGCTCGGGCGGGTGTCGGCGCAATAGATCTTATCGACAGCGACACCGTGTCGGTCAGCAACATCAACCGCCAGGCGGTAGCGTTACACAGCACCGTCGGCCGACCCAAGGTCGAGGTCATGCGTGACAGAATTCTCGATATAAACCCCGATTGCAAGGTCACTGTTCATCAATGCTTTTATCTGCCCGAAACGGCCGAGCAGTTTGATTTTACAAAATTCGACTGTATTTTAGATTGTGTCGACACCGTTGCGGCAAAAATCGACATAATCTGCCGTGCAAATGCCGACAAAATCCCCGTAATTTCGGCAATGGGCGCAGGCAACAAGCTCGACCCGACCGCATTCAAGGTGGCCGATATTTACGAAACCAAGGTCTGTCCGTTGGCTCGAATTATGCGGACAAACCTCAAAAAAAGAGGAATAAAGTCGTTAAAGGTCGTTTATTCGGAGGAAGTACCGGTTGAATCAACCGAAAAAGACCCCGAGACCGGCCGCAGTATCCCCGGTTCGGTACCGTTTGTACCGCCCGTTGTGGGTCTTATTATGGCAAGCGAAGCTATAAAAGCTATGATAAAATAACGTAGGGAGCGACGCCCTCGTCGCTCCACAAAATTTATTTTATAAAAACGGAGCGACGAGGGCGTCGCTCCCTACGATAGAGCTAAATTTTTGCTTTCGTAAAAGCTAAATTGCGCACAGCGTGGCTTCTGTAGGGGCGATTCACGAATCGCCCGCCTAAAGACGGCTTTACGGGACGTCGTGGGCGCCGTCCCCTACAATAAAATATAAAGATACAATGTAGGGACCGACCTCCCGGGCGGTCCGCCGCAAGACGGCTTTGTGGAAGGCATTTATGCCTCCCCTACAATAAATTTAAATTATGAACAGAGCAGCTTAAAAATTTTATTTTTAAAGGAAAAAATATGCCGAAAGAATTATCCCGTGCAGGGGAAGCAGAGCGGAGTATAAACAAAAAATTCCGCAAAGAGATCTGGAACAAATTCATCGAGGGTGTCAAAAACTATCGCCTTATCAAAGAAGGGGATAGCATTGCCGTTTGCATTTCGGGCGGCAAGGACTCGATGATGATGGCCGTTTTGATGAAGATGCTGCAGCGCTACAGCGAGGTCAAATTTGACCTTAAATTCATTGTAATGGATCCCGGCTACAACCCCGAAAACCGTCAGAAAATAGAGAAAAATGCCGAAATTTTGGAGATACCCATCCATATTTTTGAGACCGATATTTTTGATATTGCCGATTCGGTGACCGAATCACCGTGTTATCTGTGCGCCAGAATGCGCAGGGGACATCTGTACGCCGAGGCTCAGCGTCTCGGTTGCAATAAAATTGCGTTGGGACATCATATGAGCGATGTTATCGAGACCACGCTTATGGGCATGATGTACGGTTCACAGCTTCAAGGAATGCTGCCTCGACTGAAATCGACAAATTTTGACGGTATGGAGCTTATCCGTCCGCTTTACTGCATTTTGGAGGAGGATATAATCCGCTGGGCAAACTATAATGAGCTTTCGTTTATTGCCTGCGCCTGCAAGCTGACAGCCAGAGCGGCGGTGGATGAAAATGCCTCCAAAAGACGGGAGATAAAGCTTTTGATAAAGGAGCTTAAAAGCAAAAATCCCGAGATCGAGAAAAATTTGTTCAACAGCATCCACCGTTGCAACGTCGATACATTCGTCGGGTATAAAATAAACGGTGAAATGCATTCATTTCTGGAAAAAACAGAAGATAAAAACTGACCTTAAACACCTGCCGAAGGACAGGTGTTTTTTTGTGTTTTAAGGATTAAAAAAACGCAAAAAATTTCATATATAATAATTTATTATTATATATGAAAAGTTGTAAAATTATTGCCTTTAAAATTGGTTAATTTAACGGGTAAAAATGTGCTTTTTTTACTTGAAAAAAAGGGTATTTTGTGGTAAGATTTTAAATGGATATATTTATCGGTTTTTTTAGTTTTCAACAGCTTGAATTTTAATTGTTTAAAACTTGATATTTAACCGTTTTATTTTAAAAATTTCAAAGAAAGGACGATGAAAATGGGAATAAATTCGATCAATGATCTGTGGGAAAAAATTTGTGAAGACTGTAAGATAAACGAAAGCATTTCCGAGGTTGGACTTGAAGCCTGGATCCTGGATCTTGTGCCGCTTTCGACCGATGACGGAATCTTGACTCTGGTTGCAAAAAACGAATATAAAAAGAAAACGGTCGACGGATATTATAAAAAAATATTGGAAAAGGCCTGTGAAAAGGTCTCGGGTCTTCCGATGACTATTGAGGTTGTGGTCAAAGCAGAGGAGACCGAGAAGAAACCCGTAAAGCCCCAAAGCGCAGAGGACAATTATACTTTTGATAATTTTATCGTGGGACCATCTAATGATATGGCTCATGCGGCCGCTGTTGCAGTTGCCAAGAAACCGTTTTTGAACAGCTATAATCCTCTGGTCATCTACGGAAATTCCGGTGTTGGAAAAACCCATATTATGACAGCAATAAAAAACAGCATAACAAAGAATTTTCCTGATAAAAAGGTAATTTTCGTACGCGGAGAGCAATTTGCAAATGAGCTGATAATCTCCTTCAGAGATCAAACTACCGATCTTTTCCACGACCGATTCAGAAATGTTGATGTTCTGCTTTTGGATGATATTCATTTTATCGCAGGTAAAGACCGTGTTCAGGAGGAATTTTTCAACACCTTTAATGCGCTTTATCCCGAAAAACAGATAGTTGTCACATCCGACCGTCCGCCGAAGGATATCAAGACCTTGGAGGAGCGCATCAGAAGCCGTTTTGAAAGCGGAATGCTGGTCGATATCCAGCCGCCGGAATTTGAAACAAGGGTAAGTATTTTAAAGGCTAAAGCAGATCAGCTCGGTCTTGAGATAAGCGATGATATTTATTATTACATTGCAGAGCAGATAAAGAGCAACATCCGCCAGCTTGAGGGAATTATCAAGAAGCTGCACAATTATGTGCTGGTTCATCCCAATTCTTTAAGCCTGCCGATGGTTCAGCGATACATCCGTGATGTTGTGAGTGAATCTCTACCCGATCCCGTAACGGTCGAAAAGATAGTTGAAGAAGTATCAAGGACTTATAATGTTCCGAGTGAGGATATCTATTCCCGAAGAAAAAGAGCCGACGTTGCTCACGCCCGTCAGATATCTATGTACATTATAAGTAAGGTCATGAAGGAGCTTTCGACCACCGATATCGGTAAAAAATTCAACCGTGACCATTCTACCGTAATTTATGCAGTTGATAAAATGAAGGAAGAACTGCTTGAAAACGAGGCCGAGAAGAAGATAGTTGAAGATATTATCAAAAATGTAAATTCTTAAATTCGGTTCCTTTGTTGACATAATTCGTCTTTTTATCCACTTATCAACAGTTATTAACAATCGGTTATCCACAATATCAAGAAAGTTTTAAAATCATGATTTTTTATTAACAGTTATGTGGATAAGGCGATAAATTTCTAAACTTTGATTTTTAGCATATCATCAAAGTATTTCAAGGTTATCAACAAATTCAATTCCTATATTACTAATACTATTTTTTAACAAATATAATAAAGGGGAAAATTTTAAAAATGAGATTTTTGGTAAACAGAGAAAAATTATGCGAAGCAGTTATGAATCTTTCCCGTGCAGTAGCAACCAAGGCAACCTTTCCGGTGCTTGAAGGCATCCATATGACCGCTACTCCTGACGGTCTTAAAATGATGGCCTACAACCTTGAGATCGGAATGACCAAAACTATCGATATCACCTGCGCCGAGGAAGGAAGCATTGTTTTTAAAGCAAAGCTTTTGGGCGATATTTTAAGAAGCATGAACGGTGAGACCGTTTCCTTTGAGGTCAACGACCGTCTTGTTTGTAAGATCAAGAGCGGTTCGACAATGTTTGATATTATGGGTATGCCTGCGGCAGATTTCCCGGAAATGCCCACCGTTGACGATTGTGAAAGATTGGTATTTCCTTGCGAGACCTTAAAAGACATGGTTCGTCAGACCGTTTTTGCAACGGCCCAGGCAGACGCTCAAAAACCGATTTTGACCGGTCTTTTGTTTGATATTGAAGAAGATAACGTAAAGGTCGTCGGTGTTGACGGCTACCGTTTGGCAGTCAGAAAGCAGATGATGAATCTCGGCAAGCAGATGTCGTTTGTAATTTCGGCAAAAACCATCGGTGAAGCTGTTAAAATTATCAAGGATGATGAAGAAAACGTTGAATTTTTCGTTGGCCGCCGCCATGTTGCAATGTGTGTTGACGGTTATTCCATCGTTTCCCGTAAGATCGAGGGCGAATTCATCGATTATAAAAAGATAATGCCCTCCAGTTTTTCAACCACCGTTAAGGTCAACACCAAGGAAATTGCATCTACCATCGAAAGAATTTCACTTATTATCAATGATCAGCTCAAAACTCCGATGAGATGTAAGATCGAGTCAGAGGAGATAATCTTCTCTTGTGCTACCGCCTTGGGCAGAGCAACCGATTCTTACGCCGCAAAGGTGACCGGTGAAAGTTTTGAGATAGGTATTAACAACCGTTTCCTGCTTGATGCATTGAAGGCTTGTGAATGCGATAATGCTGTTGTTAATTTCAACGGCTCGTTTGCATCGGTCATTATCTTGCCCGAAAGCGGAGATGACTTTATTTACATGGTTATGCCCATGAGATTGAAGGCTGAATAATGAAAGAAGTTAAGATCTATACCGAATTTATAAAATTGGATGACTTTTTGAAATTTGCAGGTGTTTCGGGCACCGGCGGAATGGCCAAAGCCGTTATTCAGGACGGTCTTGTCACGGTCGACGGAGAGGTCTGCACCATGCGTGGCAAAAAGCTTCGCGGCGGTGAGGTCGTTTCGTTCAACGGTGAGACCGTGAAGGTCACAAAATAATGATCTTTAAAAGGTTAGAGCTGCAAAATTTCCGAAATTTCGACAATGAGGTTTTGGAATTTGACAACGGAATGAATATTATCTATGGCCAAAATGCCCAGGGTAAGACCAATATTTTGGAAAGTCTTTGGCTTTTTACGGGTGCAAAAAGCTTTCGAGGCTCAAAAGACAGCGAGCTTGTAAAATTTGATGCCGTGAAAGCAAAAATCAAGCTTGATTTTTATGATGACGGCCGTGATCAGGATTGTGTGATAAACATCGAAAAAAGTCGAAATGCGGTGTTGAACGGTGTCGAATATTCGTCGGCATCGGCCATTGCAGGAAAGATCTATGCCATTGTTTTTTCACCGAACGATCTGAATATTGTAAAAGACGGTCCCGTTCACCGAAGAAAATTTATGGACACGTGTCTGTGCCAGCTTTATCCGAAATATATAAGTACCTCACGGCGTTATTTAAAGGCGCTCGACCAACGAAACTCAATTTTAAAAAATCTTAAATTCAATCCTAATATGGAGGAATTTATTGTTGATTTTGAAAAAGAGCTGGCGGTCACGGGAAGCGAGATAATCGGCTACCGAAAAAGGTATATCGAGGCCATAAATAAATTTTTATCCAAAATTTATAACGGTTTATCGGACGGAAAAGAGGAAATTTCGGCCGAATATGAGACCACGGCAGGGGATAACGAGGCTGAATTTTTGGTAGCTTTAAAAAATTCCCGTTACGAGGATATGCAGACGTTATCGACCTCGGTCGGTCCTCACCGTGATGACCTTATTATTAAAATAAACGGAATTTCGGCAAGGTCTTTCGGGTCGCAGGGTCAAAAACGCTCGGCGGCGCTGGGTTTAAAATTAAGCGAATCGGCCGTTATTTCGGAGGTCACGGGTAAAACTCCCGTGGCACTTTTAGATGACGTTATGAGTGAGCTTGATACTTCCCGTCAAAACTATATTTTAAACCATATTAAGGGATGGCAGGTATTTTTGACCTGCTGTGACATTTCAAATACCGAAGGATTAAAAAACGGTAAGATATTTGAAATTGAAAACGGAAAACTCAAACAGAAATAGGTGAGCATTATTTATCTTCATCTCGGTCAGGATACGGTGGTCAAAACGGCTGATATCCTTGGAATCTTTGATATGGACACCTCGACCGTGTCCAAGCCCACAAGGGATTTTTTGAATATTGCCGAGAAGAACGGTAGAGTTATTAATGTTTCCTTTGAATTGCCGAAATCTTTTATCGTGTGTAATAAGGGCGGAAAATTAAACGTTTACATTTCGCAGATATCTCCGATGACCTTACAAAGACGTGCGGTATTGAATAAATTTATTTTTTAATCAAATATAAGAAAGATTCTTCGGTCGTTCCTCCCTCAGAATGACAGATATTTTCAAAGTTTTATAATTTGATTTTTTTGTCATTCTGAGCGAAGCGAAGAAACTAAATAATTTTTGTAAAATTTTATTAATATAAAAAACTTCTTAAAAAGGAGAAAAAAATGAGCAACGACATTAAATTACCTGTTGAAGAAAACAGCTATGACGAAAATTCGATACAGGTACTCGAAGGACTTGAAGCGGTCAGAAAACGACCCGGTATGTACATCGGCTCGACCGGTGAACGCGGACTTCACCATCTTGTTTACGAAATTGTCGACAACTCTATAGATGAGGCGTTGGCAGGCTACTGTGACAAGATAACCGTTGAAATTTTAGACGACGGCATCATCCGTGTAACCGATAACGGACGCGGTATTCCCGTCGGTATCAACCCGCAAAAGGGCATCCCCACCGTAACGGTCGTATTTACAATACTGCACGCAGGCGGTAAGTTCGGCGGAAACGGATATAAGGTTTCAGGCGGTCTGCACGGTGTTGGTGCTTCGGTCGTTAATGCCTTGTCTTCTTGGCTTGAGGTTGAGGTCAAGGACGGCAAAAATATCTACAAGCAGAGATATGAAAAGGGTAACATTGCTTCTGAGCTTACTGTTATCGGCGAGACCGATGAGACCGGTACCACCGTTACCTTCAAGCCCGACCCCTCAATATTCACCGATACCACTGTTTATGATTATGAGACCCTGCAAAAGCGTCTTCGTGAGCAGGCTTTCCTTAATGCCGGTATCAGAATCGTTCTCGAGGATAAGCGTTCCGACCTTATCGAGCATCAGTCGGACGAGTTCCATTATGAGGGCGGTATCAGATCTTATGTTGAGTT
Source organism: Clostridia bacterium (assembly GCA_017416345.1). Taxonomy (GTDB): domain Bacteria; phylum Bacillota; class Clostridia; order Oscillospirales; family Acutalibacteraceae; genus UMGS172. Next base: position 30,349 of record JAFQCR010000017.1, read on the forward strand.
CCTGCTTAAGGGAACCAAGGGTGACAGCCTTAATAAAGAGGTAATTTATCTTAATACCGAGGTAAATGACCAAACGGCCGAGATCGCTATGCTGTGGTCGACCAAGGATACCAAAATAATGTCGTTTGCCAACACGCTTTATACCGTTGACGGCGGTACCCACGAGCAGGGCTTCAAGCAGGCATTGGCCAACACCATCAATAAATATGCCTTTGATTTCAAGCACCTTAAGGAGGGTAACAAGCGCCTTAAGGGTGATGATATCTGTGAGGGCTTGGTTGCTGTTGTTTCGGTCAAGCTTTCGGATGCACAGTTTGAAAGCCAGACCAAGGCGAAGCTCGGTAACACCTCTATCGGTAAGGTCGTCCGTGAAATGGTCAACGAAAAGCTGTACCGTTTCCTTGAGGAAAACCCCGCCGAAGCCAAGGTCATTATCGATAAGATAATCGCTTATTCAAACGCTCGTGAGGCAGCACAGGCCGCACTTGAGGCATCTTTGAAAAAGTCGGGTATCACCGGCGGTAAGACCCGTATGCCCGAAAAGCTGACCGACTGTATCTCGACCGATGCCACCAAGACCGAGATATATATCGTCGAGGGAGATTCCGCAGGCGGCTCCGCAGTCGAGGGCAGAAACTCTACCTATCAGGCAATCTTACCTCTCTGGGGTAAAATGCTCAACGTCGAAAAAGCACGTGACGACAAGGTCTACGGCAACGACAAGCTGACACCCGTTATCATTGCTCTTGGCACGGGTATCGGCGAAAACTTCAATATTGAAAAGCTTCGTTACGATAAGATTGTTATCATGGCCGATGCTGACGTCGACGGTAGCCACATCAGAACACTGTTGTTGACCTTCTTCTTCAGATATATGCCCGAGCTTATCGAAACGGGACATATTTATCTTGCACAGCCGCCCTTGTACCGTATTTCCAAGGGTAAACAGCATTTTGATGCTTTTACCGATGAGGAAAAGGCCGAGTATATCGAACGCCTTGGCGGACAAGCCGATGTTCAGCGTTACAAAGGTCTTGGTGAAATGGACCCCGACCAGCTTTGGGAGACCACACTCGACCCCGAGCGCAGAACCATGCTTCGTGTGACCATGGCCGATGCCGAGCTTGCAGACCGTACCTTCTCGATACTGATGGGTGACGAGGTTGAGCCTCGCCGTCAGTTCATTGAAGAAAACGCACAGTTTGCAACCGATCTTGATATTTAAGGAAGGAGGAGTTAAAAAATGGCTAAAAAGAATAAACCCGAAGAAAGACCCTGGCCCGAATCGGAGGCTACCAACATAGTCCCCGTTGAAATTTGTGACGAAGTCAAGACAAGTATGCTTCAGTACGCCATGTCGGTCCTTGTCGGCCGTGCTCTTCCCGACGTGCGTGACGGCTTGAAGCCGGTTCACAGAAGAATACTTTACACAATGTATGAAAACAACCTGACTCCCGAAAAGGCATACCGTAAGTGTGCCGACACGGTCGGTTCGGTTTTGGGACGTTACCATCCCCACGGTGACTCCTCTGTTTACGATGCAATGGTTCGTATGGCGCAGGATTTCTCTCTGCGTTATCCGCTTATCGACGGTCACGGAAACTTCGGTAATATAGACGGTTATCCCGCCGCCGCTTACCGATACACCGAGTCAAAACTCAACCGCTTGTCTTATCATATGATGGACGATATCGACAAGGAAACTGTCGATTTTATGCCTAACTACGATGACCGCTTGCAGGAACCCGAGGTTCTGCCCGTCCGCTTCCCGCAGCTTTTGGTCAACGGTTCGTCGGGTATCGCTGTCGGTATGGCAACCGAAATTCCTCCCCACAACCTTGGTGAGATAATTGACGGTATGTGCTGTCTTATTGATAATCCCGAAGCCGAGCTTCAGGAGATCTGCGAGCACATCAAGGGACCCGATTTCCCGACCGGCGGTATCATCATGGGTCGAGCAGGTATCCGTGCCGCTTATGCAACAGGTCGTGGTAAGATAACCGTCAGAGGTAAGGCCGAAATTGAGGAGACCAACAACGGCAAGTACCGTATCGTTATCACCGAAATTCCGTATAAGGTAAGAAAAAAAGACCTTGTTAAGCATATTTACGACCTCGCCGCCGATAAAAAGATCGAGGGCATTGAGGATGTAGTTGACTACTCTTCTGCAAGGGACGGCGGTATCAGAATCGTTGTTGACGTCAAAAAGGATGCCAACGCACAGGTCGTTCTCAATAAAATTTATTCGTACACCGCTTTGCAGACCACCTTCGGTGCAATTCTGTTGGCTATCGTCAACGGCAAGCCGCAGATTTTAACCTTGAAGGAAATGCTGCAGAATAATATCGACTTCCAGTGTGACATTATCCGCCGCCGCACCGCATTCGATATGCGCAAAGCCCAGGAAAGAGCACACATTTTGGAAGGCTTGAAGATCGCTCTTGACTTTATTGACGAGGTTATAAGCATAATCCGCAACTCCAAAACCATCCCCGAATCCAAGGAGCGTTTGTCCGAGCGCTTTGGTCTTGATGATGTTCAGACCACCGCCATCGTTCAGATGCAGTTGGGTAAATTGGCCGGTATGGAAAAGCAGAAAATAGAGGAAGAGTTGGCCGAAAAGCTTGCATTTATCAAGGAGTGTCAGGAAATTTTGGCTTCGCAGGCACGTATTCTTGACATCGTCAAGACCGAGGCACTAAATCTTCGTGATAAGTATGCCGACGAGCGCCGTACCGAGATCTCGGCTGTTTCGGGCGAGGTCGATATCGAGGACCTCATCCCCGAGGAGGAGTGCATCCTCACCAAGACGGTCGAGGGCTACATCAAGCGTTTGCCGTCCGATACCTACTCCACACAGCACCGTGGCGGTAAGGGTATCACGGGTATGGCCACCCGTGAGGGCGATATTGTTGAAAATATGTTCACCTGTTCGTCCCACGATTATATTTTGATGTTTAGTAATCTCGGACGTTTGTACCGCATCAAGGCTTATGAGATCCCCGAGGGCAGCAGAACAAGTAAGGGTATGAACATTGTCAATATCCTGCCGCTTATGCCGGAGGAAAAGATAATCAACATTCTGCCGCTTGACAATAAGATAGACCTTGATAATCCGTTCTATGTATGTATGATAACCAAGAAGGGCACCATCAAGCGTACCTCGATCGAGGCCTTCAAGAACGTGCGTAAGACAGGTATCATCGCCATCAATATTGATGAGGATGACGAGCTGGCCTACGTTTGCAGAACCCAGGGTGACGAGGATCTGATGGTCGCCACCAAGAAAGGATTCTCTATCCGCTTTAACGAAAACGATGCACGTGAAATGGGTCGAACCGCACGTGGTGTCCGAGCTATCAAGCTTCGTGACGGTGACGAGGTCATCGGAATGCTGGTCGTTAAGGAGGGCAAGGAGATACTCACCGTTACCGAAACGGGTTACGGTCGAATTTCCAGCTTTGACGATTACCGTTGTCAGACCCGAGGCGGTAAGGGTATCACCAACTACCGCACCGCAAAATACGGTGACGTTGCCGCAATTATTGCGGTCGATAATGAGGAGGATATCATTATGATAACCTCCACGGGTATCATAATCCGTGTTCCCGTTGATGAGATAAGCCGCTTCAACCGTCCGTCCAAGGGCGTCCGTGTAATGAGGGTAAAGACCGAGCAGGGCGAGAAGATCTTGTCGATCGCCACCGCAACCCACGATAACGACGAGGTTACCGACCACCCCGAGGCCGCTGATGCGGATGCAGGCGACACGGGAGTCGATGAACCCGACGAACCCGACGACGGCAACGAGCCGGAAGCAGAAACCGCAGAAGAATAAACACAAAAAATTCCTGCCTTAATTTTAAGGCAGGAATTTTTTCAAGAATGAACAGTAAAGTAAGGGTGACGCTGACGGCGCCGTATCCCGATATCTGCTTTGCAGACATCTCTCCCATACTGTGGGAGAATCTTCCTAACGGTAAAGGCTGAAAGGTCTATTGCCTTCCCCAGCGGGGAAGGGGGACCATCGAAGATGGTGGATGAGGAGAACACCTTTTTTTAAAAAAGTTAATAAAGTATAATATACTTTGCCAATAACAGAATTATCTTTCTAAAAGCATTTGTTTACACTATCTTAAACTCAAAAGACGGGCCTATGAAGGTTTCGGGGTCGACCTTGAAGATATCGAGCAATGGCAGATCCTCGTCGATTATCTGACCGATGATGCCGATATCAGGGTCGTTAGGGAGGTCGCAACGAGCAATCTGCACTTCTCCCTCATAACGGTAAAGGGCTTTTTTGCCGAGCATAACGGTGCCTTTTTTTCGCAGACCCGGAAGACCTATTTCACAGTTTCCGTTATACATTGAGTTAGCGCGTAAAAAGTTAGATCGCACAATTTCCGGAATGCCTCCCTGCAACTGACTGATCTCTCGGCCTTCAAACCAATTTTTGAGGTTTATATCATCTACCAATAGCTTCATTCTGAAGGTCATCGGCTTTTTTGCGGCGACCAAAGACCGCATTTCCTCTAAAGATGCAAGGTCATCACCGAAAAACAGGTCGTCAAAACCATAAAAAAGCATTGCCTGAAGTGTGAAGTCTAAAGGGGTGTCACGCAAAGCTTCTACCGTTGGCAGACCGATGCTGCAAGCCAATCGGCGGTGGTGCTTCCCCGAAACAAAGCCCGAAACGCGGAATCCGTATTTGTGCAGTAGAGCGTTGTTTTTAACTGCGCGCTCGGGACTAAGACCTGTATATCGCATCGGATAATAGTTATGGCAAAACAGCGTTTGCTCCTTTTTTATACCAAGGTCACAAAGCTTTTCCAGCTTGTTTTCAGCCATTGATGCATTCATCATGATCAACATACCATGCTCATTGTGCGAAAGCTCGGCAGTTTCTTCCAAAGTATAACCGCCGTCAAGACGCATAATGTCGACGCCAAAGCTCTTTATTGCCTTTATGTCGTGCAGGTCAAGACCGAATTCTGTTGCGGTGCGCGGAGCAATATCGGCGGCAACCAACATTCCGTATTTATGTGCCTCTTCACACATTAACGGAAAGTTATGTTTTAAAATTTCGGAATCGGATTCCGGGAGTTGTAAAGAAGTAAAAACAGCGTTTATTCCTGCCTCGTGTGCCTCGGCAAGGTGCTTTTTTATATCCTCCAAATAGATTCCGATTCCGCAATAGATGGCAGTTCCTCTTAAATTTTCCAAAATAATCACCTCATCATAATTATAATGATTGTAGAATGTGGAAACGCTTAGCGTTTCCACAAAAGCAGATAAATCGGCTTTTAAACAATCAAATTTCTTGAAATTTGATTGTTTTTCTACATCATTGCAATGGTCGTTGTCAAATTTTCTTTGAAAATTTGTTGCCAAATCGAAGATTTGGCGTGGAAATAACACTTTCAGAGTTATTTCCACGTTC